>WBUG01000001.1 GCA_008933835.1 Bacteroidota bacterium
AAAAGGAACCCTTTCTATAAAGACTCGTGAGCCGATTCACAACTTTCCGTCCCGAATGTAAGGACGATGGAGCCGGCTCCACGAAGTTCCGCGTTCTGTGCGGAACGCAGTGGAGCGGAGAGGGAGGGATTCGAACCCTCGATACCCTTGCGGGTATACCAGTTTTCGAGACTGGTGGTTTCAACCACTCACGCCACCTCTCCGTGAGAATGATCTCGGTGCCGGTTCCGGATTGCGGAGAGGGTGGGATTCGAACCCACGATACCCTTGCGGGTATACCACCTTTCCAGGGTGGCCAATTCAACCACTCTTGCACCTCTCCAGAGTGGAACCGACCTACAAATATACCGATTTCTCCCGTTTCTACAAAATGAAATCTGCTCAGTTCGCGTTCCGGAGCATCACGAGCAGGCATTTCGACGGACGGTCGGCATTCACGGCGTGCGGAACGCCGCCCGGCATGAGCACCATGGCACCGCCGGTGAGGATGTGCGGAGTGCCGCCGACAGTGACCGTGAAACCGCCCTCCAGACAATGGAAGAGCGCGTCGAAGGGTGCGGTGTGTTCGCTGAGCGATTGTCCCTGATCGAACGCGAAGAGCGTGACGGTCCCTCCGCCGTTCTTCACGACGGTTCGGCTGACGACCGAACCGGGCTGGATGGTGAGTTCGGTGCGGGTATCGATGACCATGGTCCCTCCAGAATGACATCCCAATGTACGGAATTTTTCCGTACGGCTCCCCGTTTGACTCTCGGAAACGATTTCCATAATTTACCTTCGACGACGGAGCGTATGGAACACACTCCGTTCCCGCAGCGTTCAACAATCGTCTTCCCATCACCCACACAATCAGGAGCACCGCATGCCCGTCACCGTTGGACAGAAAGCCCCGAACTTCACACTTCCGGACACCGGAAAGAAGCAGACCTCCCTTTCCGATTTCGCCGGCAAAAAGACCGTACTGGTGTTCTATCCGGGCGCCTTCACCGGTGTATGCGAGAAGGAGCTTTGCACGTTCCGCGATGCGATGGCGGACTTCAATTCCCTCAACGCCCAGGTCATCGGCATCAGCGTCGATTCCCCCTTCTCCAACAAGGCGTTCGCCGAGAAGAACGGCGTCACCTTCCCGCTGCTGAGCGATTACACTCGCTATGTCTCCGCACAGTATTGCGGCTTGGTGAACAACTTCGCCGGTCTCGTCGGTCTCACCGCCGCCAACCGTGCGGTCTTCGTGGTGGACGCCGCCGGAACGGTGACGTACACATGGATCTCGGAGAACCCGGGTGTGGAGCCTCCGTACGAAGAGGTGAAGAAGGCCGTCGCGTAACGGGAGAGAACACCATGGCCATTCCAGCGCCCGGCACCGCCGCACCGGATTTCACCCTCACCGCGCACGACGGGAAACGATACACACTGAAGGACTTTCGCGGGAAGTCCGTCGTGCTCTATTTCTATCCGAAGGACGATACGTCCGGCTGCACGAAAGAGGCGTGTTCCTTCCGCGACTCCCTGGCCGCCATCAAACGGAAGGGGGCGGCGGTGCTCGGCGTCAGTCCGGACGGAGAGGCGTCCCATCGAAAGTTCTCCGACAAGTACGACCTGAACTTCCCGCTGCTGGCGGACGAAGGAAAGGAAGTGCTGCAGAAGTACGGCGTATGGCAGGAGAAGAGCATGTACGGCCGCAAGTACATGGGTGTGGTACGGACGACGTTCATCATCGATCCGAAAGGGAAGGTTGCCGCGGTGTTCGAGAAGGTGAAGGTGGAGGGGCACGCGGACGAAGTGCTCAAGGCGCTGTCGGCATGAACGGTACCGTGTACGTGACGCGCCGCGCGCACTTCAGCGCATCGCACCGCCTCTTCGATCCGTCGTTCTCCGACGAGCGCAATGCCGAGATCTTCGGCGGCTGCTCCAATCCGAACGGACACGGGCATAACTACACCATCGAGGTGACCGTCGCCGGCCCGCCGGATCCCGCGACGGGTTTCGTCGTTGACCTGAAGCGCGTCAAACAGGTGCTCCAGGAACGATTCCTGGCATTCGTGGACCACCGCAACCTCAACGTCGACGTCCCGTTCCTGCGCGGCGTCAATCCGACGACGGAGAACATCGCCGTCGCCGCGTGGCGGCAGCTCGCCCCGCACATCCCCGCGGGGACCCTCCATTCCGTCCGCATCTTCGAGACCGAGAACAATTTCGTCGAATACAAAGGAGAGTGAGCGTGGCGCCGAAGAAACGCACCGACCGCACCACCGCCCGGCTGGAAGCGCTGGTCGCGGAACAACTGAAGCTCATCGGGGAGAACCCGCGGCGGGAAGGACTGCTCAAGACGCCGCACCGCGTCGCCCGGTCGCTGCAGTTCCTCACCAAGGGGTACCGCGAGAACGTCCGCACGCTGCTGAACGACGCCATCTTCACCGAGAACACGAACGAGATGGTGATCGTGAAGGACATCGACTACTTCAGCATGTGCGAGCACCATATGCTTCCGTTCTACGGGAAGATCCATGTGGCGTACATCCCCAACCGGAAGATCGTGGGGCTCAGCAAGATCCCGCGCATCGTGGACATGTTCGCGCGCCGCCTGCAGGTGCAGGAACGGATGACCCGACAGATCGCGGACACGCTCTACGAAGTGCTCGAACCGGAGGGGGTCGCGGTCGTCTGTGAAGGGAAGCACATGTGCATGATGATGCGCGGGGTCGAGAAGCAGCATTCCCTCGCCACAACGAGCGCGATGCTCGGCGTGTTCCAGAACAACATCAAGACCCGAACGGAATTCCTCACGTTGATCACCGGAAAACTGTCGTGATAGAACTCGAAAAGAACGTCATCCCGGTCGTCTGGGTGACCGGCGCCACCCGCGGCATCGGTCTGGCGGCCGCCAACGCCTTCGCTGCCATCGGCTGCCGGGTGGTGCTCAGCGGCCGCAGCCGTCAGCAGCTCGAGATCAATGCGGGCCGCATCATCGACCAGGGGGGCTTCGCGCTTCCCATCGTCTGCGACGTCACCTCCGAGACGAGCGTCCGTGGAGCCCACGCCAACATCGTCAAGAAAGCGGGTGAGGTCGACGTGCTGGTGAACAACGCCGGCGTCACCGTCTTCGAAACGTTCGAGAAGAGCACGCTCAAGGACTTCGACGCCATCGTCGACACCAACCTCCGCGGATATTTCCTCTGCACCAAAGCGGTGCTCACCTCCATGCTCAAACGCCGAAAGGGGCACATCATCAACATCCATTCGGTCGCCGCGCGCGACACGTTCTACAATTCGTCGGTCTATTCGGCCGCGAAAGCGGGAGCGCTCGCGATGTCGCGCTGTCTGCGGCATGAGGTACGCAAGAAAGGAGTCCGGGTGGTGGATGTGCTTCCCGGAGCCGTCGAGACAGATATGTGGAGCCGTTCCGCCCGAAAGAAGTACCATCAGAAGATGATGCAGCCGGAGGATGTCGCGGACGCCGTCGTGTCGGTCTACTGTCAGCCGCAGCGGATGACGACGGATGAGATCGTCCTTCGTCCGGTGGAGGGTGACCTGTGAGCGGGGACCGCAAGGGCATGGTCGCGGCAGTGACCGGCGCGAGCCGGGGCATCGGGCGTGCGGTGGCGCTGCACCTGGCGAGGGAGGGATGGAGCGTGGCGCTCGCCTCCCGTGATGCGGCGGCGCTCTCGGACCTGGCGGAGGAGATCACGGCGTTCGGGGGGACGGCGCTGCCGGTCCCGACCGACGTGACCTCCGAGGATTCGGTCGCCGCCATGACCGATGCGGTGACCGCCCGCTTCGGCCGGTTCGATGCTCTGATCAACAACGCCGGCGTCGGCGTGTTCCGCACCGTCGCCGAGACCGCGACCGGTGAGTACGACCGGATGATGAACGTGAACATGAAAGCGGTCTTCCTCTGCTGCCGTTCGGTCATCCCGGTGATGTCCGCACAGCGGCGCGGTGATATCGTCACCATCGCGTCGCTGGCGGGGAAGAACTCGTTCGCCGGCGGTGCGGTCTACTCCGCCTCCAAATGGGGTATCATCGGATTCTCACGCTCGCTCATGCTCGAGGTCCGCGACCGCAACATCCGTGTCATCACGCTCTGCCCCGGGTCGGTGAACACCGGTTTCGCCGACAAGGAACGGAACGATCCGACCATCATTCAGCCCTCCGATGTCGCCGAGACGGTGTCGTTCGCGCTCTCCATGCCGGACCGCATCAACGTCAGCGAGATCGACATCCGTCCCTCCATCAGACCGCGCTGACCTTCCTCCTTCGCTACCAATGAAAAAGGGCGGTCGCCCGCCCTTTTCCGAATCGAACACCGACGTCCGTCAGCGTTCTTCGCGCTTGATGATCTCGCGCTCGATGCGTGCCGGCTGCCGCATGCCGGATCCTCGCATGCGCATCTTCATGGCGCGACCCGCAGCATGACGCATGTCCATGGTCCGCTTGAGCGCCTTCTTCCAGACCTTCTGCTGGTCGGGTGTGAGCACTTTGTTCTTCTCGCTCCAGGCGTTCAGATGGTTCATCTTCATCGCGGTCTGCAGACCGGCGATCTCGGTGAACTTCTTCTCCACCGCCGCACGGTCGATGGTCTCGGCGTCCATCAGCCGGCGAAGGTCGAGCCGGGCCGTTTCGGTCTTGGCGCGCAGTTCGATCTGCTTCTTCTGGGTGTCGTACGAGATCTTCTCGAACTGTTCCTGCTGGGCGCCGGTGAGCTTGAGCTCCTTCATCAGGCGCTGGCGGGCGGGGGCGTCCGGCGGTGTGCCGGCGGCGGCGGTGACCGCGGCGGCGAAGAGGATGAGCAGTGTCCGGAACATGGTGTCTCCTTGTGTGTGGATGGTGAAGGCTCGGGGTCGATGGCGTTTTGACACGCGGGACGGGGGGAAGTTTAACGTTGAATTGCAGTGAACCTTTGAGTATACTTGGAGAGCGATATGAAAAAGAAGCGAGTTCTTCCGGTCCTCCTCCTGTCGGTCTTCCTCTTTCACGGTTGCTTCGTCTATGACCCTGCGGCGTCGTTCGTCGCCCAGCGGTACACGAACACCGTCTCCTATTTCAATACGTTCTACAATGCGGAGCGGCTCTTTTCCGAGGCGGAAAGCGAGTATCTCCGGGCGGAACGGGAATACCGCGAGCAGGCGGACCAAAGCCGTCCGTTCTCGGTGCCGGCCGCCGCACGGACCAAGTTCACCACCTCCATCGAGAAGAACTCGAAGCTCCTTTCGTTCTATCCCCGGTCGAAGTGGGTGCCCGACGCACTGCTGATGATCGGCAAGGCGTACTATTATATCGGCGATGATGTCCGTGCGGAACGGAAGTTCCTGGAGCTCGCGGCGCAGTACCCCGGCAGCGACGAGGCGCTGGAAGGGACCTTCTGGCGGGGACGGAGTCTGCTGCGAATGAAGAAGACCGACGCCGCTGTCGAGCTGCTGCTGCAGCTCGAATCCAAAGCGCTCCCGGTGGACGACGACATCGCCGGTCGCGCCGCGTACGAGCTCGCCCGTTCCTACTTTTCCTCCGCCGACTACGAACGCGCCCTCCGGTACTTCCGGCGAACGCTCGAAACGACGGACGACGATGACATCGCTCCGGAGGCGCAGTACCAGATCGGACGGTGTCTCGAACTGCGCGGCGAATTCTCCGATGCACGCTACGCGTACGACGACGTTCAGCGGTACGGCCCCGGATATACGCTCCAGTTCAATGCCGAGCTCTCCTCCGCGCTCGTCGTCGCCCGGATGGGACAGTACGATGCGGCGTTGGACCGCCTGAACGACATGCTGGACGACATGAAGAACCGTGAGTTCTTCGGCCGTCTCCATCTGGAGGTCGCCAACATCCTGATGCAGAAGGGGGAGAGAGCGGAAGCGGTCCAGAAGTACGTATACGTCGACACCGCATTCGCACGAAGCGACGCCGCCGCACGCTCGTACTTCGCGCTCGCACGGTATTTCGAGACCACGGAAGTGAACTACGATTCGGCGCGGAATTACTACGGGCGTGCCAAGACGGAGTTCCCCGCTTCGGCCGTTACCGCCGAAGCGGCGGCGAAGCACGAGGTCTTCGTCAAGTACTTCGGACTGACGCGGGACCTTGCCCGGTACGATTCGCTGATTCTGTTCACCGCACGGCAGAAGGCCGCCGGCGATTCCGCCGCTGCGTCGTACCGTGACTCGCTGACGTCGAAGGATTCCGCCGTGGTCCGTCCTCCCGCTCCGAAGAAGGCGGCCTCGCCGGGACGGAAGGGCGAAATGAAACCGGACACATCGGCGGTGGATTCGACGTTCATCAAGCGCGAAGCGGCGCGGCTGGCCGCGCACACCGTGCTGACCGATTCCCTCCGGCGTTCCGTGCTGCGGACGAAGTTCGAACTGGGGGGATTGTTCTTCCTCGAAATGCCGATCCCGGACTCTGCGGTGCACTGGTTCTCAATGGTCGTCGCCACGGGACCGGAGAGCGAGCTCGCGCCGCGGGCGCTCTATTCCATTGCCGAGATCTACCGTTCCATTCTGCCTCGTCCGCAGGAGGTCCGCGATTCCCTGTACCGCGTGATCATCGAACGGTATCCCGCTTCTCCGTACGCTCAGGAAGCGCGGAAGAGCCTCGGGCTGCCGCTCCTTCAGCAGGAGAGGGATCCCGCCGAAGAGCTCTATGCATCGGCCGAGGTCCGAGCGGAACTCGGGCAGGTGACGGAAGCGTTGTCCGTCCTGCGCGACATCGAACGGTCCCACCCGTTGTCGCCGGTACGGCCGAAAGCGATGTACATGAGCGGATGGCTGTACGAACACCGGCTCACGAAGAGCGACAGCGCCGTTGCCGTGTACCGTCGGCTGCTGGCTCAATATCCCGCCACTCCGTATGCGGCCGAGGCACGGCCGAAGGTGGCGGCGGTGGACGCCGAAGCGAAGCGGATCGACGAGGAGCGGAAGGCGCAGGAACTCGAACGGCAACGACTCGAAGAAGAGGAGAAAGCGGCGCGGACGAACGCGGTGAAGCCGGTGTCGGCACCGGCCGATTCTGCCGCCGCACCGCCGAAAGAACCATGACGCAGAACATCGTACCGATCATCTCCCTCCGCCGGCTGACGGCGGAGGTCCATGAACTGACGATGGCGGCACCGCACATCGCGCGGGACGCCCGGCCGGGACAGTTCGTGAACATCCGTGTGGACGACCATTATCCGCTCCTGCGGAGACCGTTCAGCATCTTCGCGGCCGACGGGGAACGCCTTTCCGTCGTGTTCACCGTGATCGGCACCGGCACCCGCGCGCTCGCGGCGAAGAGACCGGGGGAGACGCTGGACGTGGTCGGACCGTGCGGGAACGACTTTCTGGCGTTCGAACCCGGCGAGTACGACACCGCGGTGTTCGTGGCGGGGGGCATCGGAGTTGCGCCGTTCCCGTTCCTGACCCGGAGCTTTCCGGCGAACCGTCCGTTCGTCACGTACGTCGGCGGACGGAACAGCGGGCTCATCGTGACGGAAGGGCTGCACGAGCCGCACATCGCCACGGACGACGGATCGCTCGGTTTCCACGGCACGGTGGTGGACCTCATCCGGAACGAGACCGCGGACGGCCGTTTCGGGAAGGTCCGGTACTTCACCTGCGGACCGACGCGGATGATGAAAGCGCTCGCTGACCATGCACGGTCCGAAGGCTCCGCGTGCTACGCCTCGCTCGAGACCGACATGGCATGCGGCGTCGGACTCTGCCAGGGATGCAACGTCGAGCGGAAGGACGGTCCGTCGAAGTACGCGCTCGTCTGCAAAGAGGGGACCATCTTCGACACGGAACAGGTGGTGCTGCGATGAACGAATCATTCTCGCTCCGCGGAGTCACGTTCCGGAACCGGGTCGGCGTCGCCTCCGGGACGTTCGGATACGGCGATGATGTGCAGGACCTGGCGGACGTCTCGCGTCTCGGCGCGGTGTTCACCAAGTCGCTCTCGCTCAAAGCTCGCGACGGCAATCCGAACCCCCGCATCTGCGAGACGCCGAGCGGCATGCTCAACTCCATCGGCCTCGCCAACATCGGCGTGCACCGGTTCATCGCCGAACGGCTGCCGGTGCTCCGGTCCCGCGGCGCCGCCGTCATCGCCAACATCGCCGCGAGCAGCATCGAGGAGTACGCCGCCGTGCTCTCACTGCTCGACGCCGAGCAGGGGGTGCTCGGATATGAGATCAACGTCTCCTGCCCCAATGTGAAGGAGGGGGGGCTCAACTTCGGCACGGACGTCCGGCTGGTCGGCCGCATCACCGCCGAACTGCGCAAACGGACCGAACGTCCCCTCATCATCAAACTGACGCCGAACGTGACGCACGTGTCGGAGTTCGCCCGGGCGTGCGAAGCGGAGGGGGCCGACGCGGTCTCCGTGATGAACACGCTCATCGGCATGGCGGTGAACATCCACACCCGCACGCCGAGGATCGCCACCACCACCGGCGGACTCTCCGGTCCCGCCGTGAAACCGGTGGCGCTGGCCAAAGTGTACGAGACGGTGAACGCGGTGAAGATCCCCGTCATCGGCATCGGCGGCATCACCGGGTGGGAGGACGCGGCCGAGTTCCTCATCGTCGGCGCGTCGATGGTGCAGGTCGGCACCGCCAATTTCATCCATGCGGCGACCGGCATCACGGTGGCGGACGGGCTCCGCGCGTTCGCCGAGAGGAACGGCCTCGATGACGTTGGGGCGCTCGTCGGGACGCTCAAGACCGCCAAGAACGTCTCCATTCTCGACAGCTGGCGCTGAACGGCGCAACCTCCGGCCGCGGCGTCCGTTGAAGGAGAGCCGGGTACCGGACGACCACGAAGGGACATCGCTCATGCTCACAGCGGAACATCTGCGGAAACAGTACTCCACCGTCCTCGCGGTGGACGACATCTCGCTCTCGGTGAAACGCGGGGGTATCTTCGGCCTCATCGGACCGAACGGCGCGGGGAAGAGCACCACCATCCGCATGCTGCTCAACATCACCTCGCCGGACGCCGGTACCATCACGTACGACGGCGCCCCGTTCTCCGACGCCGTCCGGAACCGCATCGGCTTCCTGCCGGAGGAGCGGGGATTGTACCGGAAGAACGGCCTGCTGGACACCGTCGCCTACTTCGCCGCGCTCCGCGGACTGCCGGCACCGGAGGCGAAGCGCCGCGGCATGGAATGGCTCGAGCGGTTCGGTCTCACCTCGTATGCGCGCCGGAAAGTGGAGGAACTGTCCAAAGGGAACCAGCAGAAGGTGCAGTTCATCACCGCCATCCTGCATGATCCGGACCTGGTGGTGCTGGACGAGCCGTTCTCCGGTCTCGATCCCGTGAACCAGATCGTGATGAAGGACATCTTCAAGGAACTGAAGGCGAAAGGGAAGGCGGTCATCTTCTCGACCCATCAGATGGATGCGGCCGAGAAGCTGTGCGACGAGATCTGTCTCATCAACAAGGGGCGCATCGTGCTCGAAGGGACCGTCAAACAGGTGAAGCAGCGGTTCGGCATGAACGCGGTGCATCTGGCGTACGAAGGGGACGGTTCGTTCCTTCCGTCGCTTCCCTTCGTCGAGAAGGCGACCGTGTACGAGAACTATGCGGAGCTGTCGATGCGCGCCGGAACATCGGCAGGAGAGATCCTTCCGGCCATCGCACCGCGGCTCGACGTGCGGAAGTTCGAATTCGTCGAACCGTCGCTCAATAGCATCTTCCTGAACGTCGTGGGGGAGACCGTGGAACAGGCGGAGAAACGGGAGACGGAAACGGCCGCGGCGACCGTCGTGCGGACTGCGGCGCCGGGCGAACGGAAGCACCAGCTCGGCATCGTCGCCGGCATCCTCATCGCGCTCGTCGGCGGCGTGCTGTCGTTCGGGGGGAAGGACCTGTGGGCGCTGACGGTGGTCGGCATCGCGGCGGCGGGTTCCTCGTTCGTCAAATTGAGACAATTGCGTCAACGGACGCCGGAGGTGGGCCATGAATAAGACGTTCGCCGTCGCCCGATGGGAGTTCGTGGAGAAGGTGCGCACCAAGGCGTTCATCATCGGTCTGTTCATGACCCCCGCCATCATGGCGGTTTTCATGGTGCTGCCGGGCCTGCTGTCCAAGAGCGAAAAAGAGACCACCAAGGCCATCGGGGTCATCGACGAGACCCGCATGCTCACCACGGCGGTGAACGCGCGTCTCGAGGAGAAGTACCGGCTTCCGTCCGGTGCGCCGACCTACCGGCTGTCGGAGATCGCCGGAGAATCGATGGAACGCGAGCATCTGAAGGTGATCGCCACGGCGCGATTGTCGTCGGGCGAGCTCGAAGGGTACTTCATCATCCCGCTCAACGTCATGGACAGCGGCAAGGTGGAGTACCGCGCGGAGAACGTGGGGAACGTCCGGGACCAGGAACGGTTCTCACGGACGCTGGAGGACATCATCGTCGAGCGGCGGCTCACCTCCGCCGGGTACGATCCCAAGACCATCCGGCGGCTCATCACGGACATCGACATCCGGACCATCAAAGTGTCGAAGGGAGGAGAGGAGACCGAATCGGGGTTCCTGGAGACCTTCTTCTCGGGGTACATCTTCATCATGATGCTGATGTTCCTGGTGATGTCCACCGGACAGATGCTCATCCGTTCGCTGGTGGAGGAGAAATCGAACCGCATCATCGAGGTGCTCGTCTCGTCCTGTTCGTCCAAAGAGCTGATGTCGGGGAAGATCCTCGGCCTCTCGCTGCTCGGACTCACGACCATCGCCTTCTGGCTCCTCATTCTGGTGACGGTCAACGTGTCGATGGCGACGCCGTTCATCACGCTGGACAACATGGCGCTCCTCCTCACGTACTTCGTGATGGGGTATCTGATGTACGTCGCCATCTTCATCACGTTCGGCGCCACGGTCTCGACCGAACAGGAGGCGCAGCAGATGACGGGGTACGTCACGTTGCTGCTCGTGACGCCCATCGCGCTGGCGGTGCCCGTGATGATGAACCCCGATTCCGTGCTGGTGAAGGTCCTATCACAGGTCCCGCTGCTCACTCCCACGATGATGGCCCTCCGCCTCTCGGTGCGGGTGCCGGACCTGTGGGAGATCGTCCTTTCGCTGGTGCTGCTGACCGCGACCATCGCCGGTCTGATGTGGACCGCGGCGAAGGTGTTCCGCGTCGGCATCCTTATCACCGGAAAGCGGCCGGACCTGAAAGAGATCCTCCGCTGGCTCCGGACCGAATGACCACTACACTCTGAGGAGTTCCCATGCGTTTCCGTTCGCTCGCGTTCCTTCTGCTCCTGTCCGCCGCCGTCCCTCCCGCCGATGCGCAGGTCGCCGTCTCCAGCGCCAAAGGGGAGGCGTTCGGTCAGTCCGTCCACGGACTCGGTTTCTCGCTCGGGTTCGCGAGCGGCGCCGGCATCAGCTACCGGTACCACATGGCGAGCAAATCGTCGGTGCAGGGGGTGATCGGTGTCTTCAAACCGAAGTCCACCGACACCTTCTATTCGTTCGGTGCCGAGTTCCAGCAGGACCTGACGCGGAGCGGGGCGGCGCGCTTCTTCTTCGCGGCGGCAACGAGCTACAATTACAACGGGACGACATCGAACAACTATACCGCACCGTTCCGGGCCGGACTGGGACTCGGCGGTGAGTTCCTGATGCAGGACGCCGTCCATATCTCGCTGGAGGGGATGTTCACCTACTTCTCGGACGGCACCATCCTCCCGCTGCCGCAGATGTCCATTCACTACTACTTCTATTGACGGAACGGAACGATGCCGTCAACGGAGGATGAAGGGACCCTGAAGCGGAATCGCGGTGCGCTCGTCATCGCCGCGGCGGTCCTTCTTCTCCACGCCGTCAACGGCGCGTACACCACGTACGGATACTTCCGGGACGAGCTCTATTACATCGCCTGTTCCGAGCATATCGGATGGGGGTACGTCGACCATCCGCCTCTCTCCATCGCCCTTCTGTGGCTCGTGCGCGCCGTCGCGGGGGATTCCCTGTTCGTCCTCCGCTTTCTGCCCGGACTCGCGCATGCTCTCACCGTCCTCTTCACTGCGTCCTTCGCCGGTTCGTTCGGCGGCGGTCAGCGGGCGCGCACGGTGGCGGCGCTCGGCATCGCTGCGGCGCCGGGCATCACCGGCATCAACGGCATCTATTCGATGAACGCGTTCGATATCCTGCTCTGGTCGGCGGTCTTCTTCGCCGTGCTGCGCCTGACGGAGACGGACCGGCCGTACTGGTGGCTCGTCACCGGAGCGGTGCTCGGCCTCGGCATGATGAACAAGATCAGCATGGGGTGGCTGGCTGTCGGTATCGCGGCGGGGACCGCCCTCACGCCGCTGCGCCGCTGGCTCCGCACACCATGGCCGTGGAGCGCCGCTGCGCTCGCCCTTCTGCTCTTCCTGCCGTACATTATCTGGAATGTCCAGAACGACTGGGCGCACCTCGAATTCGCCCGCAATGCATCGTCCCACAAGTACGCATCGCAGAATCCGGTGACGTTCCTCCTCGGCCTGCTCACGCTCTGGCATCCGCTCGCCGTGCCGGTGTGGACCGCCGGAGCCATCTTCCTGTTCCGCTCCGTGAGCGCTGAACGGAAGGTCATCGGCTATGCCGTGGCGACCGTACTGGTCATCCTCCTTGCGAACGTGCATTCGAAGGCGGAGTATTTCAATCCGGCCGCTCCGCCGCTCTTCGCCGCCGGTGCCGTCTGGCTGGAACGGGCGACGCAGAAGCGTCCCCGCCTCACCGGCGCGTATGCGGTGCTGCTGGCGGTGACCGGCGCGGCGCTGCTCCCGCTCGCACTGGACATCGTTCCCGCCGGATCGCTGCCGGGATATATGCGCACCATCGGCGCGCCGGTGCCGAGCACGGAAGGTCACCGCATGGGCGCCCTGCCGCAGCATTTCGCGGACCGTCACGGATGGAAGGAACTGGCGGAGAGGGTGGCGGAGGTGTACACGCAGTTGCCGGAAGAGGAGCGCCAGCACAGCGCCGTCTACACGCAGAACTACGGCGAGGCGGCCGCCATCGATTTCTTCGGACGCGGCCGCTCGCTGCCTCCGGCGATGAGCGGACACAACAGCTATTGGCTGTGGAGCCGCGAGCGCATCAGCGACAGCATTCGCGTCCTCATCGCGGTGGGAGGGAAGGAGGACGACTACCGTGATACGTTCAGCGAGGTGACGCTGGCGGCGGTGCATCGAGCCCCGTTGGCGATGCCGTACGAAGCGGAACTTCCCATCTATATCTGCCGCGGACCGCGGGTGCCGCTCCGTTTCGTTTGGCCCGCGACCAAGCATTACATGTGAACCAGCTTTCCATCCCGCCAAACAAGAACGCCCGGCCATCGGCCGGGCGTTCTTGTTCTGAATCGGAGGCAGGGTCACTTCATCAGCATCATCTTCCTGGTCGTCGAGAAGGAACCGCTGCGGAGCGTATAGAAATAGAGTCCGGAGGCGAGGTCCCGCGCGTTGAATCCGGCGGTGTACGTTCCGGCCTCCAATTCGCCGTTCACCAGCGTCGCCACCTCTTTCCCGAGGATGTCGTACACCGTCACGGAGACCGCCGCTGTCGCGGGAACGGTGAACGTGACGGTCGTGGAGGGATTGAACGGGTTCGGGAAGTTCTGCGCGAGCGAGAATCCGGCCGGCGCCGCATCGTCCGTCCGGCGGACTGAGAGGACCGGGAAGGTCGGCAAGGTGCCGTTGAAGGACCACTTCTCGACCGTCCAGCTGTACATCGACTGGATGTAGAGGTCCTTGTTCGCGTCGAAGGCGATGTCATACACGCTCGCATAACCGGAGACGAACTTCTCCGGGAGGAACGACTGCGAGGTGTAGGAACCGGTGCTGTCGAAGTAGTATTTCGCCACGTCGATGGAGTCGACGCGCGCGCCGGTGTTCGGGTTCAGGATGAAGACCTTGGAATAGGTGTAGCAGCTGCTGTTGTTTCGTCCGCGGATGGAGTTGCCGAGCCAGCGGGCCGAGGCGACGAAGAGCAGATTGTTGCCGTTCATGTAACCCATGCCGAGCGGATGGCCGGTGTTCCACGTGGTCGTGCTCAGCGTGTCAAAGTTGGTTCCGGGTACGGTGTCGGCGTCGGTGAGGGAGAACGAGAAACTGGGGGAGATTTGGTAGCCTGTCGTGGGAGAACCGGAGTAGCGTTTCACGCTGTTGGTGACCATGTCCGACACGAAGAGCCACGACCCGCCGCCGTTCACGGCGATGCCGCGGTACACGCCGGTCGGCAGGTTCACGGTGGAGACCGGTGCGTCATCATGCGTGGTCGCCCAGGTGTTCCCGGCGGCCTTGATGCCTTTGAAGACCTTGATCTCCGCGGTGTTCGCGTCGGAGCCCTTCACGGCCGAGACGTACACGTAGCCGTTGTCGTCCACCGCGAGCCCCTGGATGTCCACGTCGCCGGTCTTCATGCGGTAGTCGGTCGTCTCGATGGTGTCCTTCGTGACGCGGAAGACGAGGATGTTGTGTTCGGGATCGTTGTTGGCGACGTAGATGAGACTGTCGGGCGTGACGACGATCTTGTTCGCACGGTAGAGGAACACTTCATCGAATCCGGAGAACCACTTCGAGAAGAGTCCGAGCGTTCCCGCCGAGCCGTACGGATAGGCGCCGAGCCGTCCGGTCTCGATGCCCCAGTTGCTGTAGCCGACCAGATAGGTGGCGGCCGAGCTGTCCTTCACGAGGTTCACATCGTCGAAGGGAGCGGACTGCACGATGCCGACAGGACGATTGACCAGCGCCACCATCATCGTATTGCTCACGACGCCGATGCTAGGGGTCTGATGTCCGGTCCCGTTCGGCGTATCGTCGTGTACGCCCGTCGTGATCCGCCATTGGCCGGATGCGAGCGAAGCGCAGAGCAACACACACGACACGAATGTAATGGTTCTGTTCATGGGACCTCCCAAGAAAAGTGATGGATGTGAGGGTGAGTGTTCGGCGAAAGGCACTGCGTGGAATAACTTAAATTTCTTGGAGAGAATCAAGCCGTCTGCTCATCTTCTAATCCCTGCGCCGTCCCCCGCCTCGCGTTTCCGCAATAAACCTTGACATACTTTCGCACTCTCGGTATATTCAATGGTCTCGTCTTCTGCAGCGATTGGCCAACTCCGGGACGCCGCGTCCCCGTGCATCTCAACCATCATCCGGGTTAACGTATGAGAGTTGTTACCGCCCTGTCCCGACCACTCTGCCTTCTCCTCCTGTTCGCATCCCATATCCTCCTCGCCGGCACCACCGGCAAGATCGCCGGCCGTGTCTCCGACGAGAAGACCGGTGAACCGGTGGTGGGCGCCAGCGTGCTCATCGTCGGGAAGACCATCGGAGCCGCGACGGACATCGAAGGGAACTATGTCATCAGCAATCTGACCCCCGGCACGTACGCCGTGTCGTTCTCCGCGGTCGGTTTCCGGAAGAAGCTGGTGCAGAACGTCACCGTCAATGTGGACCTGACCACGACCATCGACGGCGTTCTCTCCTCGGAATCGGTGGACCTCGAAGCCGTGGTGGTGGTGGCGGAGAAGCCGCTCGTGCGCCGCGACCTCACCTCGTCGCAGACCAACGTCGACGCGAACCAGATCCGGGCCCTGCCGGTGGAGAGCATCACCGCCATCCTCACCACGCAGGCGGGCATCATCCAGGGTGCCGACGGCGCGCTCCACTTCCGCGGCGGCCGCTCGGACGAGGTGGCCTACCAGGTGAACGGACTGTCGGTCAACAACCCGTTCACGAACGGGAACAGTTTCAGCATCGCCACCAACGCCATTCAGGAGCTCTCGGTGGTGCAGGGGACCTTCAACGCCGAGTACGGCAACGCGCTCAGCGGCGTGGTGGAAGCGGGACTGAAGGAGGGGGGAGAGCACTACACCGCGCAACTGACCGTCTACGCCGGGGACCGGCTCAGCGCCCACAAGGACATCTTCCTCAACATCGATGACCTCAACCTCAGCAACACCATCGTCGAGGGGACCCTGGGCGGACCGGTGCCGTTCACCGATGACCGTCTCACCTTCTTCACCTCGGCCCGCTACAATACGGACGAAGGATACCTCTACGGTAAGCGCGAACACAACGTCTCGGACTTCTCCGTGTTCGCCACGAGCGGCACCTGGAACGTCCGCAGCACCGGCGACAGTGCGTTCGTCGCGATGGACGAGTCGAAGTCCCTGACGGTCACCAACCGCGTCAGCCTCCGCCTCACCGGCACGATGAAGCTCGGCTACGACTTCGTCTTCAATCAGGCGCGCTACCGGAACTACAGCCACGCGTTCCGCTACAATCCCGACGGAACCTATAACAACTATGAGAACGACGTCCTGCACTCCCTCGAGTTCTCCGATGTCGTCACACCGACCACGTCGTTCCGCCTGAAGGCGTCGTACGCGCGGAACATCTACGAACAGTACCGTCATAAGGACCTGCTGCCCGAACACTACCAGCCGGAGGAGTACCTGCGCGTGCCGACCTCGTGGTCCTTCTATTATGGCGGGACGCAGAACGGACAGTACGAACGCTCCGCCGAGACCTACACCGTGAAGTTCGACGGTGTGTCGCAGCTCTCACGGCAGCAGGAGGTGAAGATCGGCGCCGAAGCGAAGTTCCCGCAGATGCGGCTGCTCAGCTACTCCGTCCTGCGCGACACCGTCAATTTCCTCGCACCGACGCTGCCGAACACGCTCGATTCACGGTACAACAGCTACGCCCGCTTTCCGAAACAGTTCTCCGCCTTCGCGCAGACCAAGATGGAGTTCGAGAGCATCGTGATGAACCTCGGTCTCCGGTACGATTACTTCGACGCGAACACCCCGACGCCGTCGGACATCAAGTACCCGCAGGGGAGCAAGCGGACCGTGGAGGCGAAACAGACCGTCAGTCCGCGCCTCGGCATCTCGTACCCCATCACGGACCGCGGCATCATCCACTTCTCGTACGGTCACTTCTTCCAGATGCCGCAGCTCCAGCGGCTCTACCAGAACCCCGACTTCAAGTTCTCGCCCGGCTCCACGGGCTCCACGTTCGGCAACCCGGACCTGCAGCCCCAGAAGACCGTCACGTACGAGTTCGGTCTGCAGCAGCAGGTCTCGGACAATCTGGCCTTCAATATCACCGGGTTCTATAAGGACATCCGCGACCTCTTCGCGCAGCAGACCATCCGTGTCAGCGGCGACACCACCATCAACGTCTTCGTGAACAAGGATTACGGCAACGTGAAGGGACTCACCTTCTCGCTCACCAAACGGCGCTCACCCGGCGACCTGCTCGCCTTCACGGTGGACTACACCTACCAGGTGGCCGAAGGGAACGACGTGAGCGCGGACGCGTTCTTCCTCGACACGCAGTCGGGACGCGAAAGCGAGAAGACGGTCGTCTTCCTGGACTGGGACCAGCCGCACACGCTGAACGGCACGCTCTCCCTGGGAGAGTCCAACGACTGGAACGTCAGTGTCATCGGCAAGGTGGGGACCGGACAGCCGTACACGCCGTACGTCGGAGAGAACCAAGTGGTGCTGAAGCGGAACACCGGCCGGAAACCGCTCACCACCACGGTGGACCTGATGGCGCAGAAGGAACTGTCGCTGGCCTCGCTCTCGGTCACGCTCTTCCTGAAGGTCTTCAACCTGTTCGACGCGCTCAACGAGATCGTGGTGTACGACGACACCGGGACGTCCACCTACACGCTGGCGCCGAACCGCGGCGAAGGGAAGGGGACGCAGCAGCAGTTCGAGCTCGGCACGCCGGGCGTCCACAGCATCTATGAGTACATCAACAATCCGACCCTCTATTCGGCACCCCGTCATGTGATGGTGGGTGTCAGCGTCGGATTCTGAACCGGTCGCCATCATCCTCCATTCGATGCCCACTATGAAAAAGCTCATCGTCGCCCTGGCCCTCCTCACCGTCGCCGCCCGGGCCCAGTGGTATCCGGAACAGCAGGCCGAACGCGAACGCACCGCCTCCGCCATCCAGCGCGCCTCCGCTCTCCAGCCGAAGCATCCCTCCCGGCTTCTCGCTCGCGCGAAGGAATCCGGAAGCGCACCGTTGTGGAAGAGCGGTTCGCAGGCGGACCGGAAGTACTTCCTCATGAACGGCAACCTCATCGTCGGCAACATCTATAACTACGGCGGCATCTCGCCCGGCGACGGACTGGTCCGGCATGTCAATAACATGGTCTGGCGCGGACTCGGCGACATCTATCAGTTCGGTCCCATCGTCGCGGCGGAAGTGACCGACACCTCCGGCAAGGTCATCCACATCTCGTCGGACGCCATCAACGACACGTACGCGCGTGATTTCAATCCCTCCAACAACACCATCCTCTATGCGTGGCAGCCGCTTCCGGACTACGCCGATCCGGCGTCGCCGGTGATGGCCTCCAGCGGCGCGTTGGACCTCAGTCCGCGGGACGGAAAACCGGACAGCTGGCCGCGGCAGTGGTACAATCCCTCCAAGGGACAGTACGTGTGGCCCGGATACCTGCGGCAGGATGTTCCCAATGCCGACCTCGAAGTATTGTGGGGGATGGACGACCGTGAGAACGATGAGTTCGCCTATTTCCCGTTCGGTACCGATACCATCGATGCGACGCTCAATAAACCGATCCGCGGCCTCGGCGTGAAGATGGAAGGTCGCGCGCTGCAATGGAGCAACGCGCTCGCGCAGAACACCATCTTCTTCGTCTACACCGCGCAGAACTACAGTACGCGCGACCTGTCCGACGTGTACTTCGGCATGTACGGCGATATCGACGTCGGTGGCGGCTCGCCGGAGAATCAGGACGACCTCGGGTTCTTCATCTCGCCGCTGGACACGGTCATCCGCGGCACCACCACACCCATTCCGCTCTACTCCCGCAACATCGTCTATCTGTGGGACAACGACTTCAAGGGAGAGCTCGGCCTCCGGACGCACTACACGGCGTGCAAGTTCCTCGAGAGCCCGGGAAATCCGAACGACGGGAAGGACAATGACGGCGACAACCTGTCCGACGAAAGCCAGACCAACGGTCTGGACGACGACGGCGACTGGCGTGCGGCGTCGGACGACGTCGGCATCGACGGCGTTCCCGAGACCGGCGACTTCGGCGAGAACGACGGCATCCCGACGCCGGGAGTGAAGCGGGCGGACGGCACAGTGGACGAACTGCGCCCCGGCGAACCGAACTTCGAACTGACCGACCTCGACGAATCGGACCAGATCGGACTGACCTCGTTCCGGAGCTGGCGCTGGACGGAGCGGCTCCTGCGCGATGACGAAGCGACGTGGTATCTGCTCGATTCAGGCTTCGTGGACAATTCCATCCCGAACTTCAGCGACGTCATCTTCCAGTACGGCTCCGGCCGCATCCGCCTGAACAAGCGCGGGACCGACGGTTCCATCAAGCGCTTCTCCATCGCGCTGCTGATGGGTGTGGACCTGAACGACCTGCTCACCACCGCGCAGACGGTGCAGCTCATCTACAACCAGAACTACCAGTTCTACCGGCCGCCGGACAAACCGACCGTGGTGGCGGTGCCGGGGGACAAGAAGGTGACGCTGTACTGGGACAACGTCGCCGAGAGCAGCGTCGATCCCATCGCCGGCGAGGACTTCGAGGGATACGTCATCTACCGGAGCACCGATCCGCAGTTTTCCGACATCAACACCGTCACGGACGGGAAGGGGACTCCTATCCTCTATGCGCCGCTCACGAACAGCATCGGCGTGGAGGCGAAGTTCGACATCGCGAAGCGGCCCGAACCGTGGACCGACATCAACAACAACAAGAAGTACGACGGCGGCGAACCGTACGTCGACGTGAACCTGAACGGCAAGTGGGACGCCGTGATCGAGGACTACTGGAAGGGGTATTCGCCGGTGGCGTACGCGGACCGCGGCGTGAAGTACTACCTCGGCGACAACACGGGTCTCGTGCACATGTACGTCGACTCCAACAACGTCATCAACGGGCAGACGTACTACTACGCCGTCGTGGCGTACGACCACGGCGATTCGCTGAAGGTGCCGCCGACCGAGACCACCAAGCGCATCAACATCGACCCCATCACGTCGCAGCTCATCTTCGACCATAACACCGTACAGGTGGTCCCCGGTCCGCGGGTGAGCGGATACATCGACGCGACGCTGACCGGCACGGGGCCGAACAGACTGTCGCGGGAGTCCGGCACCGGCACCGGCTTCGTCGGCATCAGCATCATCGACGACCTGGCGGTGAAGGACCAGGCGTCCTACCGGCTCGAGTTCCGCGATTCGCTCAAGACCGGCTCGACGACCGCGGCGCAGCTGAACTACTTCATCCTGAAACTGACGCCGGAGACCTACACCACGACGCTCATCGACACGAACTTCGTCAAAATGGGGGTGACGCATCTCTCCGACGATTCCGTGCTCACCGTGGTGAACACCGCCACCGGACAGGTGTACATCAAGGAGACCGACTTCGTGGTGGACACGCTGCGCGGTCTGTTCCGGAAGACCGCCACCGGTGCGATGTCGTCGCTGGAAGGACCGTTCACCATCACCTACCGGCGCTATCCGCAGCCCGCCAGCACGTACCTGAACATGGAAGAGGCGAATCCGGTGTTCGACGGAATGAAGCTCTTCGTCCGCAACGAACCCCTCTCCATGGACTCCCTCCGGAGCCGCTTCATCATCGACCAGAAGAAGATCGGCTTCGTCGTGAACAAGCCCAGCATCGGCGTCGAGAAGGTGGCACCGCTGGACATCCAGATCCAGTTCAACCGGCTGGACACCAACGCCTCCGGTGCCTATCTCTTCCCGGGGGACACGATGCTCAACACCTCGGTGCAGAAACGCATCCAGACGCCGTTCAAGGTCGTGAACAACACCAACGATCCGGTCCGGGCCGCCATTCCGATCGAGGCCATCGTACGCGAGAACCGGGTGAACAACAAGTGGGAATACGGCGAGGCCATCGTCTTCCGCACACCGCCGCCGTACCGCACCGTCTCGAACAACACCATGTTCCAGGTGACGTTCACCCTGAAGGACTCATCGTACGTGGCGGGGGGCGAAGTGTTCCAATTCCTTACACGGCAGCCGTTCAACTCGTCCGACAAGTTCACCTTCACCACGGCGGCCGGGCGCTTCAGTCCGGAACTCGCTTCACGGCAGCTGGACCGCATCCGCGTCGTACCGAACCCGTACGTGGCGGTGAACGACATCGAACCGACGGACCGTCTGCCCGGCACCACCCGGGGGAGCCGCCGCATCTACTTCGAGCATCTGCCGGCACTGTGCACCATCCGCATCTTCACGCTCTCGGGCGAACTCGTGCGCGAACTGCACCATAGCTCGAACGTGGACAACGGGCGGGAGTACTGGGACCTGCTGAACCGCGACAACCTCGGCGTGGCGTACGGCGTGTACTTCGCCCACATCGACGCGCCGGGCGTCGGCGAGAAGATCGTCAAATTCGCTCTGATCAAATAAACGCGAAGGCCTGCGTATGAACGGTTCTATGAACATCCGCTTCGTCCTCACACTGCTGCTGTTGCTCGCGTTCCGCCAGACCGGCGCGGCGCAGGCGGCGGTGATGACCAAAACAGGGACCACCGCCGCGTCGTTCCTCAAGATCGGCATGGGCGCCCGCGCCCTCGGCATGGGGGCCGCCTATACCGCCGTCTCCAACGACATCTCCGGCATCTACTGGAACCCCGCCGGCCTCGGTTTCGCGACCGCCGGCGAGGCCGCGTTCAACCATGTGGACTGGATCCTCGACACCCGTTACGACTTCGCCGCCGCGACGGTGGTGCTGGACGGCATCGGCACCGTCGGCGTGAGCTTCTCCACGATGGGCGTGGGGGACATGTTCGTCACCACCACCGCGATGCCCGAAGGGACCGGCGAACGCTTCACCGCCGGCGGCACGATGTTCGGGCTGCTGTACTCACGGAACCTCACGGACAAGTTCTCCATCGGATTCAACGTGAAGTACATCCGCGAGCATGTGTGGAACATGTCCGCACAGAGCGTCGGCATCGACGTCGGTACGCTCTACATCGCCCCGGTGCTCAACGGACTCCGCATCGGTGCGAGCATGTCCAACTTCGGTCCGAAAATGCGGCTCGAAGGGCGCGACAACCTGGTGCTGGTGAAGACCGGCGCCGGCGGGAAGAACATCGTGAACGCCGAGTACGAGCTGGACAGTTACGATCTGCCGCTCATCTTCCGCGCAGGCATCGCCACGGACGTGCTGCGGATGGAGAACAACCGCATCACCGTGGCGGTGGATGCGGTGCATCCCAACGACAACACCGAGTACGTGAACTCGGGCCTCGAATACAATTTCGGCAACATCATTTCGCTGCGCGGCGGCTGGAAATCGGCCTTCGAACGGGGCGGGGAGCAGGGGCTGACGCTGGGCGGCGGTCTGCAGTACGTCTTCTCCGAACCGCTCGAACTGCTGGTGGATTATGCCTATCAGGATTTCGGACGACTGAAGGAAGTGCACTATTTCACGTTCAGCATCCGGTTCTGACGTACGGACTCCTTGACACGGCACCGACCTTTGTCTATATTCATTAGATTTTTCAATCCTTTCCTTCACTTTTGAACGGACCGGTTCTATGGTACACCGCGGTGTTGTTCTGTTCCTCGCACTCCTGTCCCTCCTCACCTCGTCCACCTTCGCCGGCACCACCGGAAAGATCGCCGGCAAAGTGACCGATGCCAAGACGAGGGAAGGAATTCCGTCCGCCATCGTGACGGTCGTCGGTACGTCGCTCGGAGCGGCGGCGGACTTCGACGGCAATTACGTCATCGTCAACGTCCCGCCCGGCACCTATTCCGTCTCCGTGTCGTACGTCGGTTACCAGTCCACCCGCGTGAACAACGTCGGCGTGAACGTGGACTACACCACCACGCTCAACATCCAGATGCGTGAATCATCGGTGGAGCTCGGCGAGGTGGTGGTGGAAGGGGAGCGGAATCCGCTCATCCGTCAGGACCAGACGAATCCGGTCGTGGCGGTCTCGTCCGAAAGCTTCCAGACGCTTCCGGTGACGACCATCAGCGAGGTCATCGGCCTGCAGGCGGGCGTGGTGACGTCGGACGACGGTCTGCTCCACATCCGCGGCGGACGGTCCAACGAGATCGCCTTCACGCTCAACGGCATCTCGGTGAACAACCCGTACGACAACTACAGCTCGGTCGGCGTGGCGACGAACGCGGTGCAGGAAGTGACCGTCTCCACCGGAACGTTCAGCGCCGAGTACGGCAACGCGCTCTCCGGCGTCGTGAACTACGTGACCAAGGAGGGGGGACAGAAGTTCTCCGGCAGCCTCCGGGCCCTCACCGGCGACTACTACACGACGAATCAGGATGTGTTCCCGCACCTCAATGCCTATCAGCCGTTCAACAACGCGCGGGGCGAGGTCACGCTCGGCGGCCCGCTCCTCTTGGACAACCTCTCCTTCTATGTCTCCGGCGTGTTCGACCGGAGCAACGGGTACCTCTACGGCAACCGCATCTACAATCCGACCGATTTCTACGTGACGCGCGACGAGTTCACGAAACGGATCGTGCTGCTCGATTCGAGCGGCGCCGTCGCGAACGATCCGAACAATGCCGGGTTCCCGCTCTACGGGAACGACCCTCGGCTCGGCTCCAACAGCGCACCGTACTACTTCAATCCGTTGAACCGGTCGATGGGATACCGTCTCTCGGACGGCTACCTGCGTCCCACCTTCGATCCGCTCGGCCGTCCCACCGGTGACAGCGCGCTGGTGCCGCTCAACACCAGTGAATCGTTCAACATCCAGGGGAACGTCTCGTTCAGGCTCACGTCGACCATGAAACTGAAGTACGAGGCGGTGTACGATCAAGCGGAGAGCAAGGACGCCCTGTACTATTCCTACCGGTACAACCCCGACGGCCGGCCGACGAACTACAGCAACGGCCTGGTGCAGGCGTTGGACTGGACGCACACGCTGAGCAACGCGGCGTTCTATACGGTGAAGGCCTCCCTGAGCCGGACGGAGGACAAGACCTACACGTACGAGGACATCAACGATCCGCGCTACCTGCCGGGGTTCTACCAGACGACGCTGCCGAACACGAGCTTCCTCACCGGCGGCACCTCTCTCACGCGCGTCTTCCGCAGCACCGAGTCCATGGGTGCGAAGTTCGACATGCAGGCGCAGATGTACGACATCCATGAAGTGAAGTTCGGCGCCGAACTCCGGATGCACACGGTGAAGTACGAAGGGTATGCGCTCCAGTTCTACAACCTCAAGAACGGCCAGGTGCTGGACGACTTCCAGGACCTGTACGACGACAGCGTGCAGTATGCGGCCCGTATCCCGGGCGTGGACGCCGGATACACCTCCTACAACCGCACCCCGACGCAAGTGTCCGTGTATGTGCAGGACAAGATCGAGCTCGAGAAGTCCTTCATCCTCAACGCCGGTCTTCGGTACGAGTACTTCGATCCCAGCGCGAACTACAATCCGGAACTGAGCCAGGAGTATTCCGATCTCGGCATCGTCTACGTGACGAAGGGGCTCAAGTCGGCCGAGAAACAGCATACCATCAGTCCGCGCATCAGCATGGCGTATCCCATCACGGACCAGGGTGTCATCCGGTTCTCGTACGGCCACTTCTATCAGCTCGGCAACCTCTCGTCGCTCTACACCAATCCCAACTTCCGCGCGGCGGGTACCCGGCCGACCTTCGGCAACGCCAACGTCCGGCCGCAGAAGAGCGTCCAGTACGAGCTCGGGTTGCAGCAGGGGCTCACGCCGGACCTCCGGTTGGAGATCGTCGGCTTCTATAAGGACGTCCGCGACTACCTCTTCTCGCAGATCATCAAGGCGGGGAAGGGGGACATCGAGTACCGCATCCTGACGAACCTCGACTACGCCAACTCGCGCGGCATCACGGTGTCGATGTTCCAGCGCCGTGCGCCGGGGAGCATCTTCTCGTCGTCCATCGACTATACGTTCGCGGTGGCGGAAGGCAACCGCACCGAACCGCTGGAGGACTTCTTCTACAGCGAGCTCTCGAACAAGTCCACCGAGACCTTCCTCGTGCCGCTGGACTTCGACCGCACGCATACGCTCAACACCACGCTCACGCTCTCCGAACCGGACGACTACACGGTGAGCAGCACCGTCCGGATGCAGACCGGTTCTCCGTACACCGCGAGCATCCCGACCAGTCTCACGACGCAGCTGTCGCAGTTCATCCAGAACAGTTCCACCAAGCCGTTCCAATGGTCCGTGGACCTGAAGGTGGAGAAGTACTTCCTCGCCGGCGGACTGCGGTACTCGGTGTTCGTGCTGGTGGACAATCTGTTCAACACCGAGAACGAGATCGCCGTGTACTCCAACAGCGGCAAGGCCATCTATAATGCGGACCAGGTCGCCAATCCGACCCAGTTCCAGGAACTCCGGAACCGCATCAGCCGCGGCGATGTCGGGCTCATTCCCGTCTCCGCCGTGGACGACTATTTCAAGAACCCGCAGAACCTGAGCCGTCCGCGGCTCATCCGGTTCGGTCTGTCGGTGCTCTTCTGAACGTGAATGTCATGAACAAAGGACTTCGTCGCATGAAAAACGGCATCCTCGCCTTCCTGCTCTTTCTCACCGTCGCCACTGCGCAGGAGAAGATCGACTTCCGCACGGTCGATGTGAAGTACCTCAACGCCGCCCAGCTCCGCGAGTTCAAGCGCTGGAGGGACGACCAGTTCCGCCTGATGAAGGCCACGGGGCTTCAATCCGAGGTCAAAAGTCTCATCATCCAGGGGAACAAGATCCGTTCCATCATCTATAATACCGGTGCCATCAGCAATCCGGGCGTCACGGGCAACGTGCTCGATCTCGTATGGAACGGTCTGGGGTACGGCTACGAGTTCGGACCGCTCGCCGGCGCGCGGGTTCCCCGCTCCACCGTGCCGGGCGATTCCGTGAGCATCGTCATCGACGGATTCGGCGGCGCCAACCGCAGCACGGCGGACGGCGATTTCGCCCCCGACGGCGTCACCAAGTGGGGATGGCTGCCGGTGCCCGGGTACTCCGCTCCGGGACAGAACGATGTGGCGAGCTGGGGCGCACGCACCTCGGACCTTCGCATCCGCCCGTCCTCCTGGCCGGAATCGTGGTACAATTCGATCATCGGCGAGTACATCTATCCGTCGTTCCTCGGCGGCAACGCGACCGTACCGGACGAGGAAGTGTACTACGTCGTCGATGATTCGACCGACAAAGAGTTCGACTACCTTCCCATCGCCTCCATTCCGGCGCATGGCGGTCTCGGGCTCGATCTGGAAGTGCGCACCATGCAGTTCGCCAATCCGCTCGCGGAGGACATCATCTTCCTCGTCTACACGGCGGCGATGGACCAGCGGGCGAAGAAGGTGGACAAGATGTTCTTCGGCATGTTCGGCGATCCGCACATCGGCGGACCGAACAACTTCGGCGATGACGCCGCCTCGTTCATCCCCGGCAAGGCAATCGGACTGCCGCAGTTCGACCAGCTGCTCGACATCGACGGGAAGACGGTGACGCAGCGGGCGCGGAACATGGTGTACAGCTGGGATCCGAACGGCGGCGCCGACATCCCCACGATCCAGCCGGGATACTTCGGATACAAGTTCCTGGAAAGCCCCAACAACAGCGGCGACGGTCTGGACAACGACGACG
This sequence comes from Bacteroidota bacterium, assembly GCA_008933835.1. GTDB lineage: Bacteria > Bacteroidota > Ignavibacteria > UBA10030 > UBA8401 > SpSt-333. The sequence continues at coordinate 26,635 of WBUG01000001.1, forward strand.
ACGGCATCACGGATGAAGGTCCGTTCAACGTGAAGGGCGCTTTCATCGACGGCATCACCCTGGCGCTCTCCACCGGCATCAGCGACACCGCCAAGTACATCGCCCTCTACGGTGCACCGAAACCGCGGTGGTCGGGGGACGAGGACGGCGACTGGAACAAGGAGAACGACGATGTCGGCATCGACGGCATCGGCGGGACCGGCGATTACGGGGAAGGGGACGGTTTCCCGTCGCAGGCGTTCTACTCGGACCAGAACGGCAACGGACTCTACGACGCCGGTGAACCTCTCGATACGATGCAGGTCCCTGGTTACGGGTGGGCCGGTTCGGAGCCGAACTTCGGTTTCCGCGATGTCAATGAATCGGACCAGATCGGTCTCCGCAGTTTCTGGTCCCTCGTGTTCGGCGGCAACAACCGCCCGAAGAACGACAACCTGATGTATTCGTCCATCTCATCGGAGATGGACACGGCCGCCTTGGCGCTGCTCTATCCCATCGATCCGGCGAACCTCGGCGACTACATCTTCCTGTACGGCAGCGGACCGTTCCCGATGGAACCGGGGCACCGCGAACGTTTCTCCATCGCTCTGCTGATGGGTTCGGACCTGAAGGACCTGCTGTTGAACTCCGAAACGGCGCAGCTGGTGCTGGAAGCGAGCTACCGCTTCGCGCAGCCGCCGCCGAAGCCGAAGGTGACCGCCGTGGCGGGCGACGGACGGGTGACGCTGTACTGGGACACCAACGCCGAGGGCGCCCGCGATCCGTTCACCGGCAAGCAGGACTTCGAAGGGTACAAGATCTACCGCAGCCAGGATTATACGTTCAAGGACGTCTTCACCATCACGGACGGGAACGGGTATCCCTTCCTCGGAAAGGCTCTCTACGACGAGAAGGCCCGTAAATCGGCGCAGTGGCACCGGCCTTGGTCACAGGCGGAGCAGGATAAATACCTCGGCGGGTTCCATCCCGTGGAGTACCGCGGCCGCTTCATCAAGTACTACATGGGCGAACCGAGCGACCAGAGCGGTCTGCGGCATGAGTACGTCGATTCGACCGTCACGAACGGCGTCACATACTACTACGCGGTGGTGTCGTTCGACCACGGCGACGACAGTCTCCAGCTGCCTCCGTCCGAATCGCAGGCGGTCATCCAGCGCGATCCCACGACGCAGCTCTTCAAGTACGACATCAACACCGTCGCCGCGACCCCGAACGACAAGGCGGCGGGCATCGTCAGTCCCATCCATGAGATCCAGAAGGGGATGACGCTCACGCAGACCGCCGGCTCCGGCACCGGGAAGATGACGGTGAAGGTGCTGAACGAGGAACGTCTCGTGAAGAACCAGGTCCGCATCGACTTCGACACCGTGCTCGTGAACAGCGTGAAGACCCTCGCCTACAGCGTGCTGCGCGAGGTGCCGGTGGTGGAGCAGTTCACGGGCAACGAGAACCTCTTCGTGAGCCTCGCGAACCGGAACATCGTTCCGGCGACCGTCCGGGTCTTCAACGGCCCCGATACGCTCGCCGCGCGCATCGCCGATTCGCTCATCCTCGTCGATTCCGCGGGCGGCCGTCTGCGGGCGCTGTCCGCCGGGGTGCTCCTAAAGACGAGGACGTACACGGCGTCGTACCTGTACTATCCGGTCATCGCCAGCACCGTCTTCGCGCAGGGTGACGCCAATCCGGTCTTCGACGGTGTGCGGCTCTACATTACCAACGACCCGCTCGCCATCGATTCGGCGAACAGCTTCTTCCTGCCGGCGCGTCCGAACGGACTGTCGTATTCGGTCGCCAATCCCACGCTGGGAGCGGTGCGGTACGCTCCGCTCGACATCCGAATCGACTTCGTGCAGTCCACCGCCGACACGAACGCGTCGGGCAACTACATCGCGCCGGCGGACAGCTTCGGCACGAACAACCCGAACACGAAGACGGTCCGGACACCGTTCAAGATCGTGAACGCGACCGACACCATCCCGCTGCAGGCGCTCATCCGCGACGGGGCGACGACCGGCAAGGCCGGCCGATGGGACATCGGCGAGGAGATCGTCATCCTGACGCCGCCGCCGTACCGGACCGTGGCGAACAACTCCATGATGGGCATCACCCTGAGGAAGTCCTTCTCCTTCTCGAACCCCACCATCACGGCGGGGACGACCTTCACGGCGAAGATGAAGAAGCCGTACACGGGGAACGATGCGTTCCGTCTCACCACGACGCCGATCGCCTACGATGCTGCGGCGGCCGATGCGGCGCTGAAGAACGTCATCGTGGTGCCGAACCCGTACGTGGTGGCCAGCGCGTTCGAACAGCCGTCGTTCCGTCAGGACCTCCGCGGCGAACGGGCGGTGCAGTTCCGCAACCTGCCCCGGGAGTGCACCATCCGCATCTACACGGTGACCGGCGAGCTGGTGCGCACGCTGCACAAGAACGATAACGCCAACTATCTGAACTGGGACCTCCTCTCCATGGAGAGCGCCCGGGTCGGATACGGCCTGTACATCTACCATGTCGAAACCCCGACCGGCGCGACGAAGATCGGCCGACTTGGCGTGATCAAATAATTCATTGCACGGAGAACTCCCGATGAAGAAACCGTTCACCTATCTACTGCTCATCGTGCTCGCCGCCGGTCTCCAGACGCTCGGCGCACAGCCGAGCCGGAAGACGACCAAGGTCGGCACCACCGTCGCGCAGTTCCTGAAGATCCCCGCGGGCGCCCGCACCATCGCCATGGGGAGCGCCGGCGCGTCGCTCGAAGGGGATGTCTACTCCATCTATTGGAATCCCGGCGCCCTGGCCCGTCTGCGGACCCCCGGCGAAGCGACTTTCAACCACGCCGAATGGCTGGCGGACATCACCCATGACTATGCCGCTGCCGCGCTGACCCTCGAAGGACTCGGGACCATCGGCGTGTCGGTCGTGTCGCTCCGCTCCCCGGAAGAGCTGGTGCGCACCGAACAGAATCCGGACGGCGACGGCCGGCGCTGGTCCTACTCCACCTTCGCCATGGGTCTTTCGTATGCGCGGTCGCTCACGGACCGCTTCTCCATCGGCTTCACCGCCAAATACGTTCGCGAATCCATCTGGAACATGTCGTCCCAGGGGATCGCGTTCGATATCGGGACCATCTACACCACCTCGTTCAACGACCTGAAGATCGGCGCCAGCATCACCAACTTCGGCACCAAGATGCGTCTGGACGGTCACGACATCTCGTTCAACAGCTTCCCGGACGGTGAACTCGGCTCCGGTCCGCAGAACATCGAGTCCATCTACAGAACGGAATCGTTCGACATCCCGCTCACGTTCAAGATCGGCGTGTCGATGGACATCTTCCGCGCCGATCAGCTCCGGGCGACCGTTGCGCTGGACGCGACGCATCCGAACGACAATATGGAGTACATGAACGCCGGAATCGAGGTGGCTTTCGACGAGATGTTCTTCGGTCGCTTCGGCCGCAAGGCGATCTTCTACGATGATTCGGAGGAGGGATTCACATGGGGCGGCGGCGTCAACTTCGCCCTCAACAACGTCACCGGGATCAAAGTGGACTACGCTTTTGCGAACTTCGGACGCCTGGAGAACGTTCAGTTCGTCTCCGTCGGCGTGACATTCTGATCCCGGCCCGGGCGTCGGCACCGGGCATTTCCGAAACGTCCCCGGCATCGTACTGCGATGCCGGGGATCATTGTTTTAAACCCCATGCCTGCTCACGGCGGGCTCCGCGGTCCGGGCAGCGCCGCGGCGAATGGCACCGACCGGTCCGGTGAATGGTACATCTCCCTGCAGAACGGAGGGGGAAATGTCAAAGGAACTACGGCGGCAGTGTGTTGGATGGATGGTGCGGGAGAATGGATGACAGTGAACGGGAGGAACGATCCCGCTTTCCGGTATGTGCTACGGGAGAGCACCTGCCGAGATCGCTCTGTGGTATCGCACATGGCCGAACCGGCAGAAAGGAACACATGGGCGTAGAGCGCATGCACTCATCGTTATCGTTCTCCAGAGATCTGCTCTGCGGAGTACGAACAACGGTCACATCTTCCTCCGGCTCTGATGACGGTCTTCGGTCCCCTGACGCGACGGCGCACTGCACCATGGATGCGGACAGGCGGGCGTGTGGTGGACGGAACACCGGCATCGAACGGGACGGATGGACTGTACTGCCGTGCTCACCGGTATCGTCCGGTCTGTCGGAGGGAACCGATGCGGTGCTGTCGCCGGGGCAAGCGCTCCTTCGGTTCCGCATGAGAGGGGGGAGAAGAGGCAGGATCGGCGGGGCGTCCGGAACGACGCGGTGCTGCGGCCGGAGAATAAAAAACCCCGGGAGTCTTCCTCCCGGGGTCTGTGATGCTGAAAGCGTGATGGAACTTACTTCACCATCATCATCTTGATGATCTTCTCGACGTTGCCGGCGTTCATACGGAAGATGTACGAACCGCTGGCGACCTGACGTCCGCGGTTGTCGCGGCCGTTCCACACCACGGAGTGGGACCCCTTGGCGAGCTCTTCGTTGCTGAGCAGCGTCCGGACCTCTTTCCCGAGCATGTCATACACCTTCACCGTGACCTTCTTGGTTAGCGGGAGGGTGAACGAGACGGTGGTGGAGGGGTTGAACGGGTTCGGGAAGTTCTGGTTCAGCACGTAGTCGTCCGGCGTGATGAACGTATACTTCGATTCGTTGACCGAACCGGCCACGTCGGCTTCGAGCGTTCGGAACGCCCACGTAGCGGGATTGGGGGTGGTCTTCGTCGAATCGGTGATGGTCTTCGTCGAATCCAGCACCCACTTGGCGGAATCGGTGCCGGCGTACTTGAAGGAGTTCCAGTACAGCTTCCGCTGGAAGGTCGCGGAGGTCAGATTCTCCGTGATCGCCTGGTACGGCAGGACCACTTCGATCTTGCCGTCTCCGTCGATGTCGACCGGCTTGGTCATCTTGGAGACGAATCCCTCGCCGTTGACGAGCGCCGAATCCTTCAGTGCGAACTTCACGGAATCCTTCACGCCGAGCGAATCGCGGTAGATGAGGGAATCGCGCTTGGAGACGTTGTACACGACCGGATCCTGTCCTTTGTAGAGCACTTTACGGACGTAGCTGGCCGGGTCCTTGGTGGAACCGGTGCCGTTGTACTCGAGCGCCACGACGTTGGAGGGATAGGAGGAACCGACGAGGACCTCCTGTTTGCCGTTGCGGTCCAGATCGGCGATGACACCGGTGAAGCTGGAGATACCGACGCCCGACGCGTTCTGCGAGGTCGCGGGACCGACGTTCACGACGTGCGCGGAGTCGATCGTCGTAATGACCTCGTTCTTGGCGTAGTCGACAACGAACACGGAACCGGAGGTCGGAGCGCCGTCGGTGTAGAGCGGCAGATAGACCTCATCCGTTCCGTCCTTGTCCAGGTCGCCCACGATGCCGCCGAAGAGCGCCACATGGTCCGTCGCCGGATTGGGATAGAAGAACTGGTTTCCGTTGGTGGTCGTTCCCGTGGTGTCCGGGATGGTGTAGGTGTCCGCCGCGGTCACCTTCATGATCCAGGTCGCCGCGAAATTCCACATGTGGCAGACGAGCTCTTTCTTGCCGTCGCCGTTCAGGTCCGCAGGATGGATGGCGTAAGGGGAGGCGCCGCCGAACTTCGTGCTGGCGACCCGTCCCGTCGTTCCTTCGATCTGGAAGGCCGCGAAGCCCTGATTCTCGTAATCCCACTCACCGGAGGCCGAGATGATGACGAAGTCGTCGTTCACCGTGCCGCTCAGGTTCTTGGGAAGGAGCAGTTCCTGCTTTCCGTCGCCGTCCACGTCCTCCACCTCGAAATGCTCGATGGTCAGCTGCAGACCGCCTTCGTTGGGGGTGCCGGCGAGCGGACCGAGGTTCGAGCCGTAGGGAACGTTCGCCGGGATGAAGGCCGACGGGAGGGTGCCGAACTTGTTGCTCCCGGTGACGCCGTCCCACTCGAAGATGAGGATGCCGCCGCCGACGCCGCCGCGGGAAGTGATGATCTCACCTTTACCGTCGCCGTCCATGTCGCCGGTGCGGATGGTGCGGGGGGTGGAACCGCCGCCGGCGCCGTTCGGAAGACCGGCCACCTGGTCGAGGCGGGGAGAAGACCAGATCCATTCCACGGTGTCGTTGCCCACCGCTTCGAACGCATGGATGCGGCCCGTCTTGGTATAGTCGGTCACAAGGATCTCGGGTTTGCCGTCCTTATCCAGGTCCGGCGCGACCCATGCACCACGGATACCGATATCGCCGAAGTACGCACTGTCGGGGTTCGTCGTCGTCTTTTTCGGGACGAACTTCGCACCGACGTGCGTCTGGGACCAGGCGAACGCCGTGACCAGCAGCGAGAGGAACAAGACTGTACGGGTTAGTTTCATCATGGTGCTCCTTGTGTAGTGGGTGGAAAGTGGACCGGGAAGAGGTGTATCGTAAAATAGCCAAATGTTGAAAGTGAGTCAAGTTTCCCGCGCACAATTCCCGGCGCCATTTTTTGAATTCAGGCGGAGTTTTGGTATTTTTCGACCCACATCGCTGCAGTGACCACCGAACTCATCATACCGCGGGCGGAACGTGCGCTCATCATCAAGTTGCGCGGCATCGGTGACGTCGTCCTCTCCACGCCGGTCATCGACAATCTGGCAGCGGCCTATCCAGGCATCCGCATCGATTATCTGTGCGAACGATTCGCCGCTCCGGCGGTCGAAGGACTGCCGAACATCCGTTCGGTCATCGCGTTCGACCGGAAGCGGGAGTCCGGAATGGAACTCGTCCGGAAAGTGCGGGCCGCCCGGTACGATCTGGTGATCGACCTGTTCGGGAATCCCAGGACGGCGCTCGTCACGCGGCTGAGCGGTGCACGGCACCGGGCGGGTTTTCCGTTCCGCGGAAGGGCGTACGCGTACAATCACCTTGTGACGCCGCGGGGGAGCGAGGTCCACAACGTCGAGTTCAACCTGGACGTCATCCGGGCTCTCGGCATCCCCGTCGCCTCGGTCCGGCCGTCCTTTCCCCTTGTCGATGGGGCCGTCGCGGCGGCAGCGGAGTGGCTCACGGCGCAGGGATTGGACGGGAGGGAGCTCATCGGCGTCAATCCGAGCGGAGGATGGAGCGCCAAACGGTGGCGGCTGGAGCATTTCGCGGAACTGACGCGCCTCCTCCGCGACCGCCGCGGAGCCTCCGTGCTGCTGTTCTGGGGTCCCGGAGAACTGGAGGATGTGACGACGGTGAACGAGCGGTCGGGGAGCGGCGCGCACATCCTCCCCCGGACCACGGTGAAGGAGATGGGTGCCTTCATCGCACGGTGCTCGTATTTCATCAGCAATGACGCCGGTCCGATGCATATGGCCGCCGCACTGGGCGTTCCGTCGCTCGGCATCTACGGCCCGACGAATCCGAGACTCCAGGGACCCTTCGGTCCGGGCAATGCCTGGGTTCGAAACGAAGAGGTCGACTGTCTCGAATGCAACCTCCTGGACTGTCCCATCGGTCATCCCTGTATGACGGACCTCACGCCGGAACGGGTGTTCTCGGCGTTCGAACGAATGACGCATCAATGAGAGAAGGTTCCATGGCGAAGAGCACGACGAAGAAACGGAAGGCGGACGGCAGGCGAACGGCGGCAACGAAACGCCGGACCGCGGCGCGCCCGTTCACGGTCCCCGAGTGCAAGCGGTTCACCGGCTACAAACCTTGCTTCCCCGGCACCGCCTGCTACCGCGAATGCGTCGAGCACCGGCCCATCGGAAAACGGATCCTCATCGTCAACCTGGACGCGATGGGGGCGGTGGTGCAGACCACCGCGATGCTCCCGGCCATCAAGCGGAAGTACCCTGACAGCCACATCACCTGGATCACCCTCAAGAACGCGTACCGGCTGCTGGACAACAATCCGTATCTTGACGCGGTGTACGTGTGGGAACCGGAGAGCTGGCTCATCCTCCAGCAGATGGAGTTCGACATCCTCTACCAGACCGACAAGACGAAACGCTCCTGCGCGTTCGGGAACACCATCCGCGCCGCCGAAAAGCTCGGCTTCGGCCTGGACGGGAACGGGAAGATCGTTCCGCTGAACCGAGAAGCGGAGTACAGTTACATCCTCGGGCTGGACGACGAGTTGAAGTTCCGGAAGAACCGGAAGTACGGGACGGAGATCCTGCAGGAGGCGCTGAAGCTGGAGTTCCGGAGGGACGAATATGTGCTGCAGCTTTCGGACGAAGAGCAGCGGTACGTCGAAGCCTACAAGCGGGACCAGCGCCTCGACGGCGGCGAGCTCATCGTCGGATTCAACACCGGATGTTCGTACCTCTATCCGAACAAGAAGATGACCATCGACCAGCACGTGGAGCTCATCGAACGGCTGTCGGGCACGGAAGGGGTCCGGCTGGTGCTCGTCGGCGGTCCGGAGGACACGGAACGGAACGCCGAGATCGTGCGGCGGGTGGGGGAGAAGGTGGTGAGCACACCGACGACCGAAGGGGTCCGTCGCGGCATCTGCTACGAAGCGGTCTGTGACGTCGTCATCACCGGCGATTCGTTCGGCATGCATGTCGCCATCGGCCTGAAGAAACACGTCATCGCATGGTTCGGCCTGAGCTGCTGGAGCGAGATCGACCTGTACGACCGCGGCATGATGCTCGTGCCCGAGGGACTGCACTGCGCACCGTGCTGGAAACGGAGCTGTCCGTACGGACTGGAGTGCATTTCGATGATCGATCTGGAGAGGATCGCGGGAGAGGTGAAGCGGCTGGCGGCGATACGGGCGAAGGTGTTCTGACGGGAGGAACGGACCGCTCCGGGGCCGATGCGGCCCCGGGCGTTCCGCCGAAACCTACCGCTTCACCCCCTTCTCCGCGAGGTACTGGTCGAACTTCTTCTTTTCGTAGTGGTTCTCCCCGATGAACGTGATGACGTGCAGGAACATCGGCGCTTCGGAGTACCCCGGCAGGAGCGTGATGGGTTCGCCGGAGCTCTTCAGGAAGAGCGTGGCAGGGTATCCGTTCACCCCCATCCCCTGTGAGAACTCCGCGGCGGAGACCTGCTGTCCGTCGTAGCTCACCGGCGGGTCCTTCTCCGGATTCAGTTTGATGAGCACGTAGTTCTTCCGCAGATACTCCTGCACCGCTTTGTCCGAATACGTTCCGGCGTCCATCTTCTTGCACCAGCCGCACCAGTCGGTGTACACGTCGATGAGCACCTTCTTCCCGCTCTGTTTCGCCTCTTTCATCCCCGCATTGAACGATTTCCATTCGATCCCTTTCCCGGATCCGGTCTTGCCCTGCGCCGCAGCGGGTTGCACGAGCATGAGCGCCAAAACGAACAGCACGATCTGTTTCATGGTCTCCTTCGGTTGGTGGTGTGATGTTCCTGTAGGATGCAACGAACGGGCGGAAGGATTCGTTCCTCAGCCGCGGGCGAGGCTCCGGTCCACGGAGGAGAGAACGGTCTCCAGCGATGTACCGTCCAGCGGGCACACTTTCGGGTCGCCCGGGCATTCGTTCTGACAGTACGAAGGGACCGGGAGGATGACGTCGGCGTTCCGGCCGAGCGGGCCCCAGAGTGCGGGGGAACAGGCGGTCAGGGGGCAGAAGAGCGCCACGGTCGGCACGTCGAGCGCGGCGGCGATGTGCAGAGTGCCGGTGCTCGGTGTGATGAGGAGGGAGAAGCATGACGTGACGGCGAGGAGCCGACGCAGCGGCGGCGCATCAAGGAGCACGGTGCCGTTGATGCCCTCGAGGGAGGCGGCTTCGGTGCCGCCCGGCATCCCGGTATTGATATAGAGCTGATACCGTGCGGCAAGACGTTCGGCCAGTTCACGGTACCGTGTGATCGGCCAATTGGGTGCGGAGTTCTTGCTGACGGGATTCAGTCCGATGAGCGGCTTCGACAGATCGATGCCCCGTTCTTCGAGCCATCGCCGGGCTTCCGCGCGCTCCGCGTCGGTGAGGAAGAGCTCCGGATGGAGGTTCTTAGTGACGACGCCGATGCGGCGTCCGAGGTCCATCACATAGTCCGCTTCATGCCGGAGCGGGATGTACTTCCGGCGGCTGACGCTCTTCGTGCCGGTGAGGAGCTGGTAGAGCTTGCCGCCGACGCCGATGCGTGTTCCGATGCCCGCCCAGAACATCATCCACGCGTGCCGTTCCCGCGGCAAAGGCATCAGTCCGACCGTGTACCGCTCCGAACGGAGCCGACCCACCTGCCTCCAGAAACCGGGCCATCCCGCATCGGCGCCCGACGGATCGTCCACGATGATGGAATCGACGTGCGGATTGTGCCGGAGCAGCGGTTCCGAGGAGGGACCGACCATCACCCCGAGATGACTGTCGGGAAACGTCCGTTTCACTTCTCGGATGAGCGGCGTCGTCAGGATGACGTCGCCGATGCGGTCCGGCCGGATGATGAGGATGCGCCGGCGGCTCATTCGAACGCCTTCCGGTACATCGCCAGCGTCTTCTCGGCCACCCGGTTCCAGAGATACTCCCTCCCGATGTGCTGCTGCAGAGCGGTGCCTCTTCCGCGTTCGAGCGCCTTCTCGATCCCCCGCCGGATCCCCTCGGGGTCCCCCGGTTCCACGTACTCCGCCATATCGAGGAAATACTCCTTCGTTCCGCCGTGCGGCGTGATGACGATGTTCGCCCCGGCCAGTCCCGCCTCCAGCGCCGCGATGCCGGGCGTTTCGAAGAGGGAGGGGAGCGCGAAGACGGAGGCGCCGGCATACGCCGAGGCGAGCATCTCCGAATCGTTCGCCAGGCCGGGGATGATGAGGATGTGCTTCGCCTCCTTCGCTTCGTCGAGACAGCGCCGGGCGTACGCGGAATCGGTCACCTGTCCGATGATGACGGCGGGATGATCGATCCGCTTCAGCGCCCGGATGAGGTTCAGGGCGTTCTTGCGTTCCGGACCGATGTGGCCGACGGAAAGGATGTACCGCTCCATGCCGTACGTCTTCCGGAACAGTGCCGGATCGCCGTGCCGGAAACGCTCATCGACGCCGTTCGGGACCGTCTCGATGCGTGAACGGGGGATGCCCATGCCGTCGGCGATGAGCCGCGCCTCCGCGTCGGTGTTCGGCGACACGATGCGGGACCAGTCGCAGATCTGCCGCGTGAACTCGTAGTTCGTCCAGATGCCGGTGCGGAACCGTTTCGCCGCCGCGTTCACCGCCAGCGTCGCGCGGATGACGAGGGGAGAGTGCCGGGTGAAGAAGATGGAGGAGGTGACGAACGGGATGCGGTACTGATGGAAGACGCTCGCAAGATGGAACGTGCCGAGGTTCGCGGAGAAGAGATGGACGGGCCCGGTCTCATCGGCACGGAGCGGTTCCCATGGATTCAGAAGCCGGACGTCGGTACCGAGCGCCTCCAGCTCCGCTTTCGTCCGCAGCATCTGCACGCGCGGTCCGCCGTGGATGATGGAGAGCGATTCATAACAGGCGAATGTGATCCTCATGCCGTTGCCTTGATCCACCAGTCGAGAATGTCCTGCAGGTGACGCCGCAGGGAGAATTGACGCGTCCGTTCTGCTCCCGATGCCATCGCCGGTGTGCGCACCGGATTGCGGGTGAGAACTCGGGTGTCGATGGATTCGCTCGCCGGTACCACCGATTCGGTGCCGTCCGGGAACGAGATCCGGACGTGATGCTGCTCGTCCGCCGGCCCGGTGCGGAGTACGTTCGCTCCGTCCCAGCGGTACTCCGGAATGGATCCAAGCCGCGCTTTCCACCAGCCGGCGTAATCGCGGTAGGAGAGCATCGGAAGTCCGAGCGATTGAATATAGGAAAAAACACGTTCAATCACGCCGTTATGCCGGTGCGTGGGATGATGGTAGAGACAGACCGGTTCCGCCGCCGCCACCTTCCGGTCGATGACCCCGAGGTAGTAACGGAACATCGCATCATCGTCCATTCGGGCCCGGAGCATGGAACCGATGCAGACGGGGTGGATGGGGAGCTGCAGCACCGCCGAAGGAGCGCCGGAGATGAGCGGATAGGACGGTAGGGCGTCATAGTCGTACCCGAACTCCGATGAGTACGTGAAGCCGCACTGTTCGACGGCTCTGCCGATGTTCTCGTTCCATTCGCCGGTAGGGGCGGTGACGCCGGCAGGAGACATTCCTGCCTGCCGCATCGCTTTGGCGGCCCGTGCAAAGTTCGCGGCGTTCCGTGCGGCGCCGGGAAAGATCTCATGCTCATAACAATGAACGGCGGTCTCCTGCCGTCCGAACTCCGAGAAATGACGGAGCCAGGGTTCATGACTTTTCACATCCAGGAACCAGGTCGCCGGGACACCGTACCGGTCGGAGAGAGTGCGGATCTCCTCCACCTGTTCCTTCGTTCCCCGGTCGGAGTCGACGCGGAAAGTGAAAAGGGAACGCGCCCCGCCGGGAAAATACCACGCGTGCAGGAACGGCACGCCGCGCCGGTGATGGAGCTCCTCGAGCAGGGAGTGGACGATGCGCCGGACCGGTTCCTTCGTGGCGCGGGCGACCCGTTCGTTCGGAAGCCGTTCGCCATCCGCGAGGAAGTCGCGGCGAACGATGGAGCGGTCCGCGAACAGCGCCGTGACATCGATGCCCAGATATCCGGCGTATCCCCGACCGATCGGGTCGACCGTTGCCGGCGTCCCTTCGTCGAAGAGCATCACGCGCTGATGCAGGTCGAGGACAGAATGGAAGCGTGCGTTCGGAACGGAACCGGGGAAGAGGGCATGGACCGCGAGTCGGCGGTTGCAACGCTGGTCGATGGCGATGCCCGAAGCGGTCGTGTACAGGACCGCGCCTCCGCCGTGCATGTACGCTGTCAGGTCGGCGGACCGTACCGTCCCGTTCGCGATGATGACGCTGAACTCCATTGGATCGAGCGCTGTATCACTGTCCGGGACGCTCCACGGAACGCCGGTCTGCTGCAGCAGCGTGATCCATGCGGCGTCGTGCCGGAGGAGGGCGGCGTGGATGCGGACCGGGGTGTTCATCGGTTCAGCCGTCCGATTAGGTCCGTCAACGCGTCCTGACGGCGTTGATGGGGGTAGAGCTCCATGATGCGGTCCCGTCCCGCATCCGAAACCGGAGCGTCCAGCGCGGCACGGAGCGCGGTGACCGCGCGTTTCGTATTGCCGAAGGGGATGACGGCGCCGGTGCTGCCGACCGCTTCCGGTACGCCGCCGGTCTCGGTCGCGACCGGCGTGCAGCCGCAGAGCATCGCTTCACAGAGAGCGTTCGGCAGTCCTTCGCGGCGCGACGGCTGCAGGTACACTTTCGCCCGGCAGTACCGCTCTTTCAGCGCTTCATGCGGGACGGCATCAAGGACCTGAACGTTCGGCGGGAATGTGAAGGAGCCCCGCAGCCTCTCCGAGACCCCCACCAGGACGAAACGGATGTCCGGTGCAGCGGCGGCGATCTCGGCGAGGAAATCGAGTCCTTTCACCATACCGCGGTTCACTTCAGAACACTTCGCTACGGTCAGCACCAGCCGTTCCTTCTCCGGTCCGGGCGTCCAGGCGCCGGGATCGAATCCGGTCGGTACCACCTCGATGTTGCCGCCGTCATATCGGGCCAGACGGATGGCGTCCTCTTTCAGTGCCGGAGCGACCGCCAGCACGGCGTCCGCCCGTCGGAGGGCGTAGCGCACGAGCCGGGCGCGCCACGCACTGTTCCAGATACCGTACTTCCACTGGGGCATCTGGGCGACGTCGACACCGCCGAGGACGATGACGCTCTTCTTCCGCAGCAGCCGCGCGCCGAGCACGAGCAGGGCCGAGTACGTCGAAGCGAACCATGTGAAGGTGATGTCGCAGCGCGGAAGGAGGATCGCGTAGTGAAGCAATGCCGTGAAACCGGAACGGATGACGGTGGTGACGGGATACCGGGATGCGAGGAACTCCGCATCGGTGCGGATGAACGGGGTGGAGAAGGTGGCGGTGAACAGTATGTGCGGTCGTGCCGGCACCGGTCTCTCCGTCAGAGGAGGAACGAGAGCGACACGGTGTGGGTCGACTGCAGCGCGCCGGTGAACGGGACGAACGCATAGTCCACCGCGAGGCCGGCATACCGGAGACCGATGCCGCCCGTCAACGAGCGGGATTCATATCCCGTCTGGTACCCTCCGCGCAATGCGACCATGCCGTCATACTCCGCTTCCGCGCCGAAGTTCAGATGCGTCGCATCGTCGTCGAAGGTCTTCGCGACGTCGAACGCTCCGGTGAGCGCGAACGAGCTCCCCGCGGTCGACCGCCAGGAGGCGCCGAAGCGGAGCGCGGCCGGAAGCGCGCTGGGCTGGTCGCGCAGGTCGCTCATGGAACCGATGTTCTGCAGGCTGACCCCGGCCGTAAGCGAGCCGTTCAACCGGTAGAGGAGTCCGGCGTCCAGTCCGTACCCCTGTGCTTCGTCCGTGAAGATCTTCTCGAAGAGGAACCGGGCGCTCATTCCCGCCCATAGGTCGTCCGTAAGGCGGAGCGCGGCCGAGCCGCCGATGGCGATGTTCCGGGCGCTGAACGTCCCGGCCGCTTCGCCGGGCATCGTCCGCAGTTCGATGTCGTCCACCGACACGGACTGGAGCGAGACGCCGAACCGCACGCCGCCGGCGGCGGCCGATGCGGCGAGATGATTGGCGGTGGTGCCGGCGAACCAGGCGCGGTGCATGAGCTGGACTTCGTCGCGGGCGGCGGCGAGGCCCGCGGGGTTGTAGTAGGAGGCCGCGAGGTCGCCGGAGACCGCCGTGAACGCTTCACCCATGCCGAGGGCGCGTGCGGAGGTGCCGATCTTCAGGAACGACATTCCGGTGGAGACCGACTGGGCGGAGAGCGGCGCGGCGATGAGCAGGATGATCAGCAGATGTTTCATCACGGGTTCACGGTCAGGGTGATGACATGGGCGGCGAAGAGGCCGTACGGTTCGACGACGTACGCATAGGTCAATGACGGCCGCCAGGTTTCGGCGAAGTCCGGACGCAGTGTGATGCCGAACGAAGGATGCGCCTGCGATGCGTCGTCCAGGTCCCACCCGTCCAGGCCGGCGCGTACCGTCACCGCTTCGTGCAGCGTATACTCGGCGCCGAACCGGACGATCTGCTGACCGCCGACGGTCCGTTCGTACTCGGCGGCAGCGACGCCGCGCCGGTCCGGTAGCGTATAGGAGAGCGCGACGATCTTTCGGAACGGGAAGTCCTGCGTGGTGGAGTTGCCCGCCGTGCCGTAGATCTTCGATGTCTCCCATTTGTACTTGGAATTGATGTCACGGAACGCCGCCGCGACGGTCCATTCCTCGCCGAGGGCGTAGGTGATGCCCGCATCGATGCCGAGCGTGGTGCTGGTCACGTCTTCGAAGAGCGAATGATGGAAGATCTTGGCGGAGAGTCCGATGACCAGTGAGCGGATGCGCAGGGCGAAGGAGAGCGACGCCATGTTCTCGGAGGTCGAATACTGCTCTGTGGGGAATCCGTCGATGTCCCGGCCGTCGATGTCCGAGACCCCGGCGTTCAGTCCGGCAAGGGAGACGACCGCATTCGTGTCCAGCGGAAGGGTGACGTAGAGCGCATTGTGCGAGCGGTCGAGCGACAGGGCGGTGTAGGAGAGCGAAGCGACACGCTGACGCTGGTAGAGCAGCACCGAGGGGTTGTAGAAGCCGTTGAGGTCTCCCGTGCGCACGGCGGTCATGGCGTTGCCCATGCCCATGCCTCGTCCCCCGAACCCCATGCGCATGAACGCGCCCGGCGTGCCGGCGGTCTGCGCCGACGCAGAACAGACGGCGGCGAGCAGCAGGAGAAGATGGAGTTTATTGGATGACAAGGATCTTCCCCCAGCGAGGTTCGCTGTCGTTCACGGTGACCTGGTAGAAATAGACGCCGTTGGAGGCGATGTCGCCCCGGTCGTCGCGTCCGTCCCACAGTTCGTCGAACTCCGGTCCGCCGCTGCGGATGGCATTGTGGACGACCGTTCGGACGAGGTGCATGGCGAAATCGAAGATGCGGAGGGTCACCACGGCCGACGGCGCGCTGCCGATGGAGTAATGGATCCGCACCTGTTCGTCGTCCGGAGCGAACGGATTGGGATAGGCATAGGTGGCGGAAGGGACCGGGAGCGGCTGTGCGGGATGCAGCACGGACCAGGCGGCGCCGAAATCGTTCCCGTTGTCGTGCGTGCTCACCACGCCGTCGATTCCGCCGAACCACGCGGTGCCGTCGAGCGCCGCCGCCGAGTAGAACTTCTTCTGCGTGTACCGCCGGTGCGTGGCGGCGTCATAGATGGTCCCGGCCTTGAGCCACGTTTCGCCGAGGTCGGCGGAGCGGAAGATGCCGTCGTCCGTCGGAACATAGACGATGCCGCCGTTGAAGCCGAAGTTGTGCGCGAACTGTCCGAGGAGCGATCGTTCCCAGGTGGCGCCGCCGTCGCGCGTCATGCTGACCCCGCGCACTTCGGTGTTGTCCGTGGCGTTCACCGTCGCCGCCCAGATGAGCGTGCCGGCGGTGGTGGGATGCTTCGCGAGCGCGACGACGAAGTTGCCGGAGATCGGTTTCGCCTGGTTCTGTTTGGTGAAACGCACCCAGGACCTTCCGCCGTCGGTGCTCTTGTTTATACCTCCTGCGGTGCCGATCCAGACCGTGGTGTCGTTCTCGGCCAGCACCGAGAAGGCGCGGTGGTTGAGGTTGTTCTGCAGCTGCAGTGCGCCGCCGGAGGGGGAGAGGTCGAAGACGAGCGAATCGTCCGGCGAGATGGAGTTGAGGTTGTCCGGCGGGATGATGACCCGCTCCCACGTCGCGCCGCTGTCGGTGCTCTTCCGCACCATTCCGGCGAACGAGGTGATCCAGACGGCGTCATTCGTCAGCGCGATGTCGTACGTGACGTTGTTGATCGCGGTCGTGATACCGAGCGCACGGATGAAGCTCTTGTCATTGAAATAGAGCGTGTCGACGTTCCGGAGGTCCACCGGCTGCGGCATGCTGCGCCATGTTTCGCCGCCGTCGGAGGAGTGCCGCAATCCGCTCCCTTCCGGCAGCGAGGATCCGTCCCGTTCCACCGTATGTGCGGTCGCGACCCAGATGTTCCGTCCCCGCACCGCGATGGCCGAAATGTCCTCCGTGCCGAACTCGGGAGTGTTGTAGTAGTTCTTCCACGTTGCGCCGCCGTCGATGGAGCGGGAGAGTCCCTTGCCCGTGCCGAGCCAGAGCGTGTCGCCCGCGACCACGATGTCGATGACGCTGTTGCTCAACGGTGCGGCGTCCGTTCCCGAAGCGGAGAGAAGATACCCTTTGGGCAGCCGCGGCTGTCCGACCGCGGCCGTCAGAACGGCCAGGAGCAGGATGAGGAGGGTGCGCATCATTGGATGTGGATCCGTTTCCTGAGCGTGTCCGAGACGGCGCCGGAACGGTCGACCGCAAAGAACAGGAAATCCCTGTAGGTGTTCTTCTGCGTGGTGTTGAAAATGGGGATGGTCAGCGTGTACCGTCCGTCCGCCGCGATGCTGTCCCCGCTGACGGTGCCGAAGGTCGGTGTCGGGAGGGCGCTGCCGTCGTCATAGAGCGGGAAGACCCCCGCCACGGAACCGTCCGGCCGGACGGAGCGGAGGAGGACCGACGTGATGTCGCCCGCCCCTTGAGAGTCCGTCGCAGTCAGTGACACGCGCACGAGGTTGGGAACGTCGCCGGAGGGGACCGCCACCGTGTCCTGCAGCGAGAGCGCCGTCACCGCGGGGGGATTGTTGGCGGTGTTGACGATGCGGAGCGGTGCCAGAGCCGTCGCGCCGGGCGAACCGTCGCCGCCGCTGCAGGTGACGGCGAGGGTGTACCGTCCGACCGTCCCTGCGGGGATGGAGAAACGGGCGCGCGCCGTGAACGTACTGTCGTTCGCCGCCGCGTCCGGAGCGACACCGTCGTTTCGGAACGAACCGGCGGTGACCGTGGCGCCGTCAACGTCGATGAGCTCATAGTGTACCGACGTACCGCGCGGCGTGGGGAGACCGATCGAGACGAAGAGGGACACGGAAGTGTCCACGGCTGCGGACGCGGGAAAGCCTGCGGTGTTGATGAGCGACGGAGCGAGCGAGACCGACGTGAGCACGGGGGGGGACGGGCGGGGATCGACCGTCACGCGCGAATCGATGTCGCACGACATCAACAGCAGCACGGAGAGCGGTATGAGCAGTCGGATGGTCATGAATAAAAAAACCGAGGCTTTATCCTCGGTTCAGGGTAAAGCGCGTTGCCATAGAATCATTGTGAACGGACATACAGCGGTGATGCGTCGGTATCGAACGTTCCTATGGCAGAGCGCTTCGTTGGTGAATGATGTGCATGATAGCGAAAAATCGCCGGACTGTCAAGTTCAAAGACCGAAGCCGAACGGCGTCGGCGCGAAACTGACCGCGAGGATGCCGAAGGTGATCCATCCGGTGAGCATCCGGTTCGGGTCCAGCGGCGTCTCGTCCTCCACCGGCGGATGGTGGAGCTTGATGATGAAGAACAGAATCACCGCCCAAAAGAACCATCCGAACCAGCCGACGGACGTCTCGATCCCCGCTTCCGGCAGCCAGCCGAGCACTCCTAATGTCAGGATGAGGACGAACGCACCGCGGGCGATGTGCCGGTGCCGTTCGCCGAACATGGCGTACGCGATGTGACCGCCGTCGAGCTGTCCCACCGGCAGCAGGTTCATCGCGGTGACGAGCAGTCCGAACCAGCCGGTGATGAGGTAGGGGTAGTGGTACATCTCGCTCATGGGAGGAACGAAATCGTTCATCGGATCGGCCAGCGTGAGGGAGAGGAAGTCGTACAGCAGCGTCCGTCCGAACGTCAGCGCGCCGTCGACGGGCTGGGGGGCGGTGAAGTAGTCGGGATGGATGGCGGTGATGAAATCGCGTCCCGGCAGATGGGTGAAACCGTAGAAGAGCACGAGCAGGGTTGCGGCGAATCCGGCGAGCGGACCCGCGGCTCCGATGTCGAACATGGCGCGCTTGTCCGGGACGGGCGTCGTGGTGCGGATGACCGCGCCGAACGTTCCGAAGCTGAGGAAACCGGGAATGAACGGCGAGGGGATGTAGTAGGGGAGCGTCGCGTTCACGCCGTGGTACCGCGCGGCGAAGTAATGGCCGAACTCATGGCACGTGAGGATGAAGAGGAGCGACAATGAATACGGGAGTCCCGCAGCGAAATTGTACAGGTCGAACGGGTCCAGATTGAGCCAGGCGACGCCCGCCACCGTCGTGGTGAAGAACGTGGCGGCGAAGAGCCCGCCGTTGATGAGGATGGTCTTGATGGTCACGTCAGAATCCGATGTTCATGCCGAAGCCGGAGTACTCCTCCCGGCGGTCGTAGTATTCGCCATGGATGCTGTTGCCGGTGTGGTGGATGAGGAAAAGTTCTGTCCCGCGGCCGTTCCAGGTGCCGAATTTCACCCCCGCCTGCGCTTCATGACGGGGGCGCAGTCCCGCCGCGCTGAACTGGTACGCGGCGAACGGGTGCAGCCACGGCGTGACGGAGGCGTGAGCGTCGCCGCCGAGCGAGACACCGAACGCCGGAATGGAGGTCGGGTCCGTATGCCAGAGGTAGAGCGCGCCGACATGGATCCGGTACCGATCCGCCGGTTCGATCGCGACGGTGAGGTCGAAGAACTCGCGGCTGTAGATGCGGGGGCTCAGTCCGTCCTTCCACTGCGAGGCGGTATTGTCGAAATGGCCGTCCACGAAGTGGGCGCTGATGTGGCTGAGACGGAGCCGGGCGGAGAGGATGCCGGCCGCGGTCGTGTCCCGGTACGACGCGTTCAGACCGAACAGATAGTCCACCGCGTCGACGGGGAAGTGGAAGTTCTTCTCCCCGCGGAGCAGGGTGTAGGTGAAGAAGTCCGCGCCGAAGGTCAGCGGCGGTGCGCCGCCGTCGAACCGGTACTGCAGCAGGTCGATGGAGTTGCCGATATCGAGCCGCAGCCGGTTGTCGTTCGCGTGCCAGATGAGTCCCACCCTCGGTTCGAAGGTGTTGGCGACGAGCGGCCGGAAGACGAGGGGACCGTCGTACAGACCGAGTCCGCTCTCCTGCGCCGGAACGGCGGCGGAGATGAGGAACAGCAAGGCGATGATGCGGTTCATTCCGGTGTGATCCAGATTGGGTTGGTGTGACAGAAGCCGTCGCGGTCGGTCCCTTCGCCGTCCGTCGTCTCGGCTTCCGCTCTAATATAGGAAAAGGCGTCGAGAGAAACCCGCTCGCCGACGGTGTGCACGGAGAACGGATCGGTGAACGACCGCTGTTCGGACAGGACGCGTTCCGTTCCCCCCACCGTGCCGAGGACGATGCGCAGCGACGTGAAGCGGCCGAACTCCGCCGTCGAACGCGCCACGGTCTTCACCACGATGCTGCGAGCGCGGACGGTGTCGCCGATGCGGCCGAGTCCGTGCGTCTCCGTCTCGACCTCGATGCCGAGTGCGGGACCGGAGGTGATGACGGAGCGTCCCGAGGCGAGCGCGTCGACGATGTTCCGTTCCGTGTTGAGGGAACGGACCAGCGTCCGCATCCGACCGAAGAGCTGGTGCGGGCGTTCGGCGATGTACACGAACGGTATGAAGACCTGGATGAACCGGTTGAAGTTCCCGTGGGCGTCGTTGCCGGCCGCGATGAACGTCCGGCGTCCTTCGAGAAGGAACCGGCGCCACACCGCAAGTCCGTTCCGGAACGGGCGGTTCCGTTCCCCGTTGAGGATCTGGATGCCGTGCAGACCGGGAACCGCCATGTCGTCGGCGGACCATTCCCCGCGGCCGAGCAGCAGCCGCTGCAGGAACGGCGCCTCTTCGGTCGGATGCGCGGCGTAGGCGGCCGTGCCGGGTTCCATCCCGGCGATCACCGAGGCGATGGTGTGCTCGCAGTCGAAACGGAACCATTGCTCCGCACCGTCGCCGGAGCCGTGGAAGAACTTCCGCGTGCCGAGGAGGAGGAAATGCACCGACCGCCCCGCGCCGTTCTCGCACGAGACCTCCTCGCCCCGGACCACCGTGACGTCCTTCGAGCGCCGGTTCACCTCGTCCACCTCGCGCTGGAACGCGTGCCACTTCGGTATCGCCGGATCGTTCTGAAGATAATCGTCCACGCGGTCGTCAAGATCGTACGAATGGTCCGTGGCGCAGAAGAAGGAGAGTCCCATCGCGGCGGAGAGCTCCGCCGCTGCGGCGATGGGGGAGCCGAACTCCACCTGGTCCTCGGTGTACGTGGAATGGGTGTGCACGTCACCGGTGATCCATCCGGGCAGGGAGGGGAGCGGCGTTCGGGAACGGTACACACGGAGCGGACGCTTGGTGGTGGTGCGGAGGTTGTTGTTCCGGACCGCACGCCGTTGTCCGCCGCGCAGCAGCGTGACCGTCACGTCAAGGTCGAACATGCCGAAGCGCTCCGCCAGCGCTCCGTCGAAACGAAGCGAGTGGATGTGCCACCACCAGTGCGAGCGGACGGGGATGGGGGAGGGCGGGACGAACGATTCCGTGTGCAGTTCCGTGCCGCCTTGCCGGAGCGTGAACGTCATCTGTTCGATCTCCACGGGATACCGGTCGGCGTCCTTGATGAGCACCATCACCGGGAGCGGCGCTCCGGGATCGAGCCGGTGCGGAGCGTCCGCAAGCACCTCCGGTTCGTTCATCCGGAGGAGGCTCACGAAGTACTTGAAGCGGTAGTGCACTTCGGCGTAGGCAAGGACGGGAAGCAGCATCATGGGTCAGACCTTCAGGAGTGCGTCGATGTGGGCGCGCAGCGCCGCCCGGTCATGGTCGCGCGGTGTGAAGCCGGTGAAGGATTCGGACGCGGCCAGTGCCCGGACCAGGTCGAAGTCGTTCTGTTCTTCGGAGTACGCGACGTTCTGTCCGCGCAGGGAACGGGCAAGGTGCTCCTGTTCGGTCTGCTGCGGCGTGGGGATGAAGATGGCGCGGGCGCCGGTGTGCGACAGGTCCATCACCGTACTGTATCCGGGCCGCGAGACGACCATGCGCGCCGAGGCGATGGCCGCGGAGAGTTCGGCGGCGTTCATGCTGTTCACCATCAGCACGTTCGGTGCCAGACGCATCGTCACGTTCTGCTCCGGTTTCCCCCGGACGATGACGCATTGCAGGCCGGTCCGTTTCATCTGCTCCGCGAGCCGTTCCTCCAGCAGGGTCCGCTGCGGTTCCGGTCCGGAGAGCACCGCCAGCACGTCGATCTCCTTCGCGCGTTCCGTCCGCTGCAGCCGGGACAACGGTCCGATGTAGTGCGCGTTGCGCGGCAGCCGGCGAGAGTGCGAGAGGGGACCGCCGAGCGACGGTTCCTCCCGGTGGTCCGGAATCCACACTTCATCGTAGCGTTCGCAGATGCGCCGGTTCACCGAGGAGACGAGCGCTTGTCCGAACGCGATGTGCGGCGGGAGGAGGATGTTCAATTGATGGACGAGGTACACTGAGCGTGCATGCCGGGAGTACGCCCCGAACCGGTTGTCGGAAATGACCGCATCGATGCGGTGCAGGCGTACGAGCGTTTCGAGGTACCGATGTTCCCGCCGGAACGCCTGATACAGCGACGGCAGCTGACGGAGCATGGAGCGGAGCATGCTCTCGTTCACCGGGTACTCGATGTCGTACCCGGGGAAGGTGACCGCTTGGAGCGACGGGAACTCGCGCCGGAGCAGATTGAGCGGCCGCTTGTCCGCCGCGATGATGACCTCGGCTCCCCGTTCGAGCAGTTCCGTGATGACGGGGATGCAGCGGGTCGCGTGTCCGAGTCCCCAATCCAGCGGTGCCACCAGGATGCGTTTCGAACGGCTCATCGGATGACCCCGCATTCGAATCCCTTCGCCGCGATGCCGGGAATGGTGAGGTCCAGCACTTCGCCGATGCGCGCCGCCGTCAGGTCGTTGTCATGGAAGACGAGGATGGAACCGCGGCCGAGCCGCGAGAGCGCGGCCGCGGCGGAGACGCGGGGGTCGCGGTTCCGGAAGTCGCCGGTGAGGCAGCTCCACATCACCAGCAGCATACCGAGCTCCTTCGCGGCGGCGATGGTGTTCCATGAGAAGAACCCGAACGGCGGACGGAACGTCCGCGGCGCCGTACCGGTGATGCCGCGGATCAGCTCGGCGGTGCGGAGGATCTCCTCTCTCGTGCGCGCGCGAGAGAACGCGAGCAGGCGGGAATGGTTGAACGCATGGATGCCGATAGCGTGCCCTTCGCGGACGATGCGCCGCACCAGTTCCTCGTTCCCCGGGATGTTCCGGCCGGTCAGGAAGAAGGTCCCCCGGACACCGTGCCGCTGCAGCGCATCGAGCACCGCGGGCGTGGCGGAGGGATGCGGTCCGTCGTCGAACGTGAGGAACACCTTCCGTCCGGGCATCCGCCAGAGCAGGGAGGGGAAGAGGAGGCGGTGAAGCGTGCCGGTGTGCGTGATCATCGCGCCGCCTCCTTCGTCATCGTCCGTTCCTTCCATTCGAACGACAGGAAGTATCCCCCGACGGTGGAGACGAGGACGAACGGGATGTGCACGAGCGCCGTCGCGGCGAAGTACCGCATCGCCTGCGGGACGCCGATGAGCGCGGTGAGCCGCCGCATCATCAGGAAGTCGACGCCGAACTTCGCGGCGGCGGTGAGCCATGGGACCGTGCTCCAATGGAGGAACGTCATCGGCACGGAGACGAACAGGAGAATATAGAGGATGAACGTGCTGATCATGAAGAACATCATGTACGGCGGGTAGTACGCGGTCTGTCCCACCCAACGGAACCGCTGGTGCAGCATCTGCCGGAACGTCGCGGCCGGCGCGGTCTCCACCGTCGCGTCGGCGCCGTAGAGGAAGCGCGCGGACCAGCGTCCGTCCCGAACGATGGACTGCGCGAGCAGCGAGTCGTCCCCGGTGTTGATGTGCCGGAGCCGCTCGAACCCTCCCGCAGCGTCGAACGCGCTGCGGAGGAACGCCATGTTGCTGCCGTTGGCCACCAGCACCCTTCCGCGTCCGACGGCACCCGCCGCGATGGAGGTGTAAGAAAGGAAGTCGAGCAGCTGTACTCCGGCGAAGAGGGGAGAGAGCCGGGGATCGCGGCCGAAGAGCGTCACACCGGTGACGACGCCGACGGTACCGTCGAAGGCGGACGCGATGGAGCGCAGCCAGCCGCGCGGCACCATGCAGTCCGCGTCGGTCGTCGCGATGACCGGCGCGGAGGATCGCTGGATGCCGTGCATCAGTGCGCGGACCTTCGGCGAAGCGGTGTCGGTGTAGGAATCCACCGGGACGACGATGATGCGGACGGAGGCGCGTTCCGCGAAGGCTTTCGCTGCGGCCGCGGTGCGGTCGGTGGAACCGTCGTCCACGACGATGACCGTGATGCGCTCATTCGGGTATTCCTGAGCGTCGAGCGAAGCGAGGCAGCGGACGATGGTTTCCTCCTCATTGCGAGCCGGCACGACCACGGTGATCTCCGGCGTTGCGTCGGAACGACCGGCCTCGAGACGGGTGAGTCCCGCGTAGAAATAGAGGATGCGGTGAACGTAGATCCCGCCGAGGAGCAGGAGCAGCGGAGCGAGGTATGTGAAGGGCGATTCTGTCATCGTCCCCTCAGCCGGAGCACGAGCAGCGCTCCGGCGGCGCTCGGCAACAGGATGTTCGCGAGGAACATGCAGAGCGAGGCGTTGAAGGCGGCCGCGGCGGAGACGCCGTACTTTGCGAAGAAGAAGACCGACGCGCTCTCGCGGACCCCCAGATCGCCGATGGAGACCGGCAGGATGACCGCCTTCACGAAGTAGACGGAGAACGAACCGATGACCGATACGTCCGCCGCCACCGGCTCGAACGCGTTGATGAAGAGGGCGAACTGCAGTGCGATGACGGCGTAGAGCGCCAGTGAATAGAGGAACGTAACGCGGCCGTGGAGGTCACGGAATCCGTCCTCCATGACGCCGAAGATCGAAAAGAAGCGGTGTGAGCGGACCCGCTCCGGCAGCCGACGCAGGAGCCCGATGCTCCGTTCGGGGAACGATGCGAGAGCGACCACCGCGGTCGCGAAGAGGATGATGCCGGCCGAATACGCGCTGTTCCATTGCCCTGGATAGAAGAGGGAGACGAAGAGGGCGAGCGACGGAACGCCCGTGAGCACCGTCGCCGCGAGCAGGTACGCCTTGTCGATGAGCGTCATGCCGACGATGCGGCTCCGGCGGACGCCCGGACTGCTTGCGATACGGCCGGCGAACTCTCCCACCTGTGCGGGGGTGAAGAAGCCGGCGGTGAAACCGACGAGGAGGGAGGTCAGCACTTCGGCGTTGCTGACGTCGGGGGAGACGAGGCGAAGCAGATACCGCCATCGGAGGAAGTGGACTCCCGTGTTCGCCGCGACCAAAAGGAAACCAGCGGCGAGAAGGGAAGGGTCCGCCGTACGGAGCGAAGCGACGACCGCCGCGGCATCGATGTACAGCGAAAGTCCGTACAGCAGACCGGCGGCGACGAGCGTCCGCAGCAGGAACGAGAATGAGGGTGACCGCAGCAGTCCTTTCACCGTGAGGATGTTCCTTTCCACGAGAACCGGGCGAGCAGTCCGGCTGGACCGATGAAGAGCACGTACGCGAAGGAGAGGAGCTCGTTCCGGAAGAACTCGACGATGCCGGAACGCCGTCCGAACAGCGCCTCGCCGCGCACGGCCAGCGCCGCGTCCGCATTGATGCGGCCGAGCAGGGAGACGATCCCGTACAGCGGCTGAACGAAGAGGAGCAGCAGGGTGAACAAGAGATGAAGGTGTCCGGCGGCGAACGCCGCGTTCACCGCGAACGGATAGTGCTTGCTCGCCGAAATATGCCGGACCCGCTGACCGATGAAGGACGAAAGGGAACGGGGCGGTTCGGTCTCGACGAACGACTCCGGCGCGGTCCAGTACACGATGCGCTGTGTGACGTTCGCCCGGAGGTGCTGAAGGAACAGGTCGTCGTCCCCGCTGATGCTCTGTGTGACGGCGTCGAACCCTCCGGCCGCATCGTACACGCTGCGGCGGTAAGCGAAGTTCCGTCCCGTGCACATGAACGCCGTTCCGTTCCCCGCCGCTCCGGCGGCGATCACCGAGTTCATCATCTCTTCGTGGTGCAGATAGGAAGCGAGGAGCGGCGGCGCGCCCTCACCGTTCGGTGAATATCCTGCGACGACGTCCGCACCGCTGTCGAACGCGGCTGCCAGCGAATCGAGCCAGCCGGGGGGTACGGTGCAGTCCGCGTCCGTAAAGACGAGCAGGGGATGTGCCGCCGCGGCGATGCCGTGCCGGAGCGCGTTCTTCTTGTGCGGCATGCCGCTCTCGTTCGTCCGGAGACGGATGATCTGCAGGGAGGGGATCTCTGTGCGGAACCGTTCCGCCCTCTCCGCGGTGTCGTCCTCCGAGCGGTCGTCCACCACGATGACCTCGAACCGTTCGCGCGGATAGGTGAGGGCGCCCAGGGAGGTGAGGAGGCGGGGAAGCCGTTCCGCTTCGTTCCGTGCGGCGATGATGACGGAGATGCCGGTTCCGCGCACCGGTGCGGTGCCGGTGACCGGCCGCGCGCCGCGGTACAGCACGAACACCAGCGACGCGTACGCCGCCAGGAGAAGAAGGACCGCCGGTAGAAGCAGATGTTCCATAGAAGTGTCCCAAAATAGCGAAACATTCCGTCCCGTTCAATCTTGCTTCTGCGGCGCTCTTCCTCTATATTCATCGGACCAACAAGGACTCACCATGCGTCAACTCGTCATCGGCATCGCCGGAGGGACCGGTTCCGGCAAGACCTCCGTCACCACCAAGGTTCTCGAACGGCTTCATCAGACCGACAACGTCGTCGTCATCCAGCACGATTCGTACTACCGGGACATCTCCAGTTACGGCGGGATGACCGGAGACCAGATCAACTTCGACCATCCTGATTCCCTCGAAACATCCCTGCTCGTCCGTCACATCAAGGAACTCCGGAGCTACCGCGCCGTCGAGCAGCCGCTCTATAATTTCGCCACGCACTCCCGGATGAAGGAGACCCGCCGTCTGGAGCCGAAAGGGATCATCATCGTGGAGGGGATCCTCATCTTCGCGGCGGCGGAACTGCGAGACCTGTTCGACATCAAGATCTTCATCGACACCGACGCGGACGAACGGCTGCTTCGCCGTCTTAAGCGCGACATCGTGGAGCGGGGCCGCTCCATCGATTCGGTGATGAACCAGTACGTCTCCACCGTGAAACCGATGCACCTCGAGTTCGTCGAACCGAGCAAGCGCTACGCGGACGTCATCCTCCCCCGCGGAAGCGAGAACACCGTGGGCATCGATATGGTGGTGGTGAAGATCGAAGCGCTGCTCAATTCGGTGAAAAACACATGAATTCGGGCTTTTCTCCCTTCCGGCGGCGCGGTGTGCGCCTCTGATTTCCCTTTTTACTTTACCGAATTTCATCTATCTTCTCGCTGAACAAACTCCTCATCAACCACTTCGAGTGATGACCCTGCGGAACCACATCGCACCGAAACCTGCCGCTGCCGCCACAACGTATCAGAAGACGACGCTCGACAACGGCATCCGTGTCATCACTGAAGAGATCCCCTCCGTCCGCTCCGCGTCCGTCGGCATCTGGATCGACACCGGCTCCCGCAACGAGACCGCCGAGAACAACGGCATCTCGCACTTCATCGAGCATATGATGTTCAAGGGGACGAAGAAGCGTTCGTACCTCGACATCGCCCAGAGTCTGGAGTCGGTCGGCGGATACATGAACGCCTTCACCACCAAGGAGCACACCTGCTACTACGCGCGGGTGCTGGACGAGCATGTGGAGAACGCGGTGGACGTCCTGGCGGACATGGTGCAGCATTCGCTCTTTCCGAAGAAGGAGATCGAGAAGGAACGGACGGTGGTGCTGGAGGAGATCAAGCGCTCCGAGGACGATCCGGACGACCTCGTGCACGAGTACTTCGACGAACACCTCTTCGGAACCCATCCGTTCGCCCGTCCCATCATCGGTACCGCCGGGAACATCCGCCGCTTCACGCAGGATGACCTTTTCGCGTACACCGAACGGTTCTACGTGAGCGGCAACATGGTGCTCACCGTCGCCGGCAACGTGAAGCACGACCGTATCGTCCGTCTCGCTGCCAAGTATCTCACCGCCAAACCGAAACGGGGGGACCGTAAGGGTTCCTTCCGTGTGCCGAAACAGAAACGGTCGGGACGCGAGTATCCGAAACCGATCCAGCAGGCGCACCTTCTCACCGGCACGCTCGCGTTCGACGTGCACGACTCGCTGCGGTATCCCGGACTCGTGCTCAACGCCGTGCTGGGGGACGGGATGAGCTCCCGGCTCTTCCAGCAGATCCGCGAGAAGCACGGACTGGCGTATTCCGTCTATTCGTTCCTCTCGCTCACCAACGAGACCGGCGCGTTCGGCATCTACGCCGGAACGGACAAAGCGACGGTGGGCGACGCGCTCGAACTCGGCTACCGCGAACTGGAGAAGGTGAAGAAGACGCGCATCCCCCCCCGCGAACTCTCCCGCGCCAAGGCGCAGCTGAAGGGGAGCATGCTGATGAGCCTGGAGAGCACCTCCAACCGGATGATGCGGCTCGGCAACGGCGAACTCTATTTCGGCGAATACCGGCCGCTGGACACCATCGTGCGGAACATCGACGCGGTCACCGCGGACGACGTCATCCGCACGGCGCGGCGTCTGTTCGATACCAAGAACTTCACCACCGTGGTGGTGACACCCGAAGAACAGCCATCATAACGATACATACCGGCGGAACGGCCGCGCGGCCGGTACGCCTTCCAATACCACAATCAGCGAGATGATACTATGATTATCGGAGTACCCAAAGAGATCAAGACGAACGAGAACCGTGTCGGACTCGTGCCGGTCGGCGTCGAGACGCTGCGTCAGTTCGGACACACGGTCATCGTGGAGACGAAGGCGGGCGTGGGGAGCGGATTCGAGGACGCCGCGTACATCGAGGCGGGCGCGAAGATCGCGAAGTCGGCCAAAGAGGTCTACCACAAGGCGGACATGATCATCAAGGTGAAAGAGCCCATCAAGCCGGAGTACCATCTCATCCGCCGGGACCAGATCGTCTTCACCTACTTCCACTTCGCCGCGAGCAAAGAGCTCACCATCGCCATGATGAAGTCGCAGGCGGTCTGCATCGCGTACGAGACCGTCCAGAAGAACGACGGTTCGCTGCCGCTGCTCATCCCGATGAGCGAAGTGGCCGGACGCATGGCGCCGCAGGAGGGGGCGAAGTACCTTGAGCGGACCATGGGCGGACGCGGCATCCTTCTCGGCGGCGTGCCGGGCGTGGAGCCGGCCACCGTGGTGGTCATCGGCGGCGGCATCGTCGGCACGAACGCGGCCAAGATCGCGGCCGGCTTCGGCGCCAAGGTCATCATCATGGACAACAACCTCTACCGGCTGCGTCAGCTGGACGACATCATGCCGAAGAACGTCGTCACGATGATGAGCAACCCGTACAACATCCGCAAGGTCATCACCACCGCGGACCTCGTCATCGGGGCGGTGCTCATCCCCGGCGCCAAGGCCCCGAAGCTCATCCGCAAGGAGATGCTCAAGACCATGAAGCCGGGCTCGGTCATCGTGGACGTTGCGGTGGACCAGGGAGGCTGCATCGAGACCTGCAAGCCGACCACGCATGAGAATCCGACCTACGTCGTGGACAACGTCATCCACTACTGCGTCGCCAACATGCCGGGCGCCGTTCCGTTCACGTCGACCATCGCCCTGACCAACGCCACGCTGCCGTACGCCGTGGAACTGGCCAACAAGGGATGGGAGAAGGCGGTCGTCACCAACAACGAGCTGAAGCTCGGACTCAACATGGTGGACGGACTCATCACCTACAAGGGAGTCGCCGACGCGTTCCATATGAAGCACACGCCGGTCGACACCATCCTCCGCTGACGTTACGCATCTCCGCCGCCGTCCCCGGCGCCTCACGGCGCCGGGGACGCGTCGTGTACAGGGGAGGGAACCGCGGCGGGAACGCTTTTCCGCTTTTAATCATGGACTTTTTTCCATACATTTCTTCAGTTGGATACAGTCTTTTTTGAATCCCGACACCATTTTCGCAGCGGACCATGCCTAACGTAACCATCACCATCGACGGACAGCCGTACCAGGTCGACGGGTCGAAGACCATCATCGAGGCCGCGCGGGCGCACGGCATCAGCATCCCGCACTTCTGCTGGCACGAGAAACTGTCACCCGCCGGGAACTGCCGTATCTGTCTGGTCGAGGTCGAGAAGATGCCGAAGCTCGCCATCGCGTGCATGACGCAGGTGACGGACGGCATGGTGGTGAACACGAAGAACGAGCGGGTCATCAACGCCCGCGAAGCGGTGATGGAGTTCATCCTCATCAATCACCCGCTCGACTGTCCCATCTGCGACGAAGCGGGCGAGTGCAAGCTGCAGGACTACGCGTACAAGTACAGCCAGGGCTTCAGCCGGTTCGTCGAGGACAAGGTGCACAAACCGAAGCGGGTGGAGGTCGGTCCGCGGGTGATGCTCGACGCCGAGCGCTGCATCATGTGCTCGCGCTGCGTCCGCTTCTGCGACGAGGTGGCGGGGGAGCACCAGCTGCAGTTCGTCCAGCGCGGCGACCGCGTCCAGCTCACCACCTTCCCCGGCAAGGAACTGGACAATCCCTACTCGATGAACGTGGTGGACATCTGCCCGGTCGGCGCGCTCACCAACAAGGACTTCCGCTTCCGTTCCCGCGTGTGGGAGATGTCCTTCACCGATTCGGTCTGCTCCGGCTGCGCCCGCGGCTGCAACATCGAGATCGGCGTCCGGAACAACGAGATCCTCCGGCTCACTCCCCGGAAGAACGACGACGTGAACAGCGTCTGGATGTGTGACCACGGCCGCGTCGAGACGTTCAAGCACGTCAATGCGGAGGACCGCATCAAAGCCCCCAAAGTGCGCAAGGAGGGGACGCTCGCGCCGGTTGGTTGGGACGAAGCGTTCGCCAAAGTGGCCTCGGAACTCCGGTCCTTCAACGCCTCGCAGGTCGCCGTGCTCGGTTCGGCCTTCGCTACGAACGAGGACAATTACCTGATGGCACGGTTCGCGCGCGAGGTCATCGGCACACGCAACATCGACTTCGCCCGCCACCAGCACGGACAGGACGACGCGGTGCTCATCCGGGCGGACAAGACGCCGAACGCCGCCGGGGCCGAAGCGGCCGGCGTGAAGCCGGGCGACAGCGGTCTCTCCTTCGACCAGATCATCGCCGCCGTGAAGGAAGGGAAGATCAAGGCGCTGTACTGCCTGGAGGACGATATCGCCGCCATCCCGGGGGTCCGAGAAGCGCTGGAGAAGCTTGAGTTCTTCGCCGTGCACGCCACCAATCACAACGCCACCACCGAGCTGGCGGACGTCGTCTTCGCCGCCTCCGCGTTCGCGGAGAAGAGCGGCACCTGGACCAACTTCCGGCACCGCGTGCAGCGCATCCGTCCCGCCGTCGCCACCCTGGAGCAGGACCGCACCATGGACGATTTCGCCATGAGCCGCTGGGACAAGTTCGCGGCGCACAACGACAAGTGGGGGAAAGGCCCGCGGCGTGATGCGCGTCCCTCCTGGAAGATCGTCGCCGGACTCGCCGGCGCGATGGGGACCAAATACAAGTTCTCGTCGGCGGACGAGGTCTTCGGAGAGATGTCGCATAAACTGGAACCGTTCCGCTCGCTCTCCTACCTGAAGGTCGGAACGAAGGGGACGCCCCTGCACACGGCTCCCGTCACCGCGTAAGAAAGTCCTATGGAACCGACACCAATCGCCATCGCCATCGAAGCGCTCGTCAAGATCGGGCTGGTGCTCATCATCATCCTGACCACCGTCGCCTACCTCGTGCTCGCCGAGCGCAAGGTGAGCGCGTTCATCCAGAACCGGAAAGGACCGAACCGGGTCGGACCGTGGGGCCTCTTCCAGCCGGTGGCGGACATCGTGAAGCTCTTCCTGAAGGAGGATGTGGTCCCGTCGGCGGCGAACAATTTCGTCCACACGCTCGCACCGGTCATTTCGCTGTCGGTGGCCCTCTCCACGTTTGCCGTGGTGCCGTTCGGCGATACCATCACCATCCCGTTCGGCGGCGAAGAGTACACGTTCAACTTGATGATCGCGGATGTCAATGTCGGCATCCTGTACATCCTCGCCCTCACGTCGCTCGGCGTCTACGGTCTCACCCTGAGCGGATGGTCCTCCAACAACAAATATTCGCTCCTCGGCGGCCTGCGCGCCTCGGCGCAGATGGTCAGTTACGAGCTTTCGATGGGGCTCTCCATCATCAGTGTGCTGCTCATCTCCAATTCGCTGCAGCTGGACGACATCGTGCGCGCGCAGGGAGGATACCTGCTCGGCTTCCTGCCGAACTGGAACATGTTCCTCCAGCCGGTCGCTTTCATCATCTTCGTCGCCGCCTCGTTCGCCGAGACCAACCGTCTGCCGTTCGACCTTCCCGAAGCGGAGCCGGAACTGGTGGCCGGGTACCACACGGAGTACTCCGGGATGAAGTTCGGCCTCTTCTTCCTGGCCGAGTACGCGAACATGATCACCTCCTCCGCCGTCATCGCGACCCTCTTCCTCGGCGGATGGCAGGCGCCGTACATCGAACATCTTGGACTCTCGCCGCTCATGACGAGCCTGGCGCAGGTCGGCGCGTTCATGACGAAGGTGGGCGCCGTGCTGCTGTTCTACATCATCGTGCGGTGGACCATCCCGCGGTTCCGCTATGACCAGCTGATGAACCTGGGATGGAAGGTGATGATCCCGCTGTCGCTCGTGAACATTCTGGTCACCGGCCTTGTTCTCCTTCTATAACCCAATCCATTCGGCATGAGCAACGATACGTACCTGAAGAAGAGCGAAGAAGTGCGCCGGAAGGACCTCACCTTCTGGCAGCGCCTCTATTTCCCCGAGATCCTGAAGGGGATGACCGTGACCATCGGCGAGATGTTCAAGCCGCGCGTCACCGTCAATTATCCCGAAGAGCGATTCACGCCCCCGTCGTCGTTCCGGGGACGTCCCGTCCTCGTCCACGAGAACGGGACCGAGCGCTGCGTGGCATGCGGACTCTGCAGCCGCGTCTGCCCGGCCCTCGCCATCGAAGTGCAGGCGGCCGAGACGCCGCTGGACAAGGAACGCTTCCCGGAGAAGTTCGAGATCAACATGACGCGTTGCATCTTCTGCGGATTCTGCGAAGAGGTCTGCCCGGAAGAGGCCATCATCATGAGCAACGAGTACGAACTGGCGTTCTCCAGCCAGCAGGAATCGGTCTTCGGCAAGGACAAACTGCTGAAGTCGGTCGAAGAGATGAAACCGCGGCTCGATTTCCTGCGGGCCCACCGCTGAGCCGTCGTCATACACGTATCACGATGCGCTGACATGTCAGCGCATTTTTATTTTTGAAAGGAACGAACGATGAAGGTCGGGATCGTGGGAGCGGGATTCGTCGGTGCGGCGGCCGGATACGCCATGGTGCTGCGGAATTCCTGCCGGGAACTGGTGCTGGTGGACGTGAACCGCGCGAAGGCCGAAGCCGAAGCGAGCGACCTGCAGCACGCCACGCCGGTCTCCCATCCCGTCATCGTCCGGGCGGGGGAGTACGCCGACCTCGCCGGCGCGTCCGTCGTCGTCATCACCGCCGGCGTCAATCAGCGTCCCGGCGAGACGCGGCTGGACCTCATCGGACGCAACGTGGCGGTCTTCAGCGCCGTGGTTCCGCGCATCGTCGAAGCGGCGCCGGAGGCGGTCATCCTCGTGGCGACCAATCCGGTGGACATCCTGACGACCATCGCGGAACGGCTCGCGGGGGGCCGGAAGGGACAGGTGCTCGGTTCCGGCACCACGCTGGACACGGTGCGCTTCCGCGCGCTCGTGGCGGGTCATGTCGGAGTGGACCCGCATCACGTGCACGGCTACGTCGTCGGGGAGCACGGCGACAGCGAAGTGATCGTCTGGAGCAGCGCCACCGTCGCCGGGATGCCGGTGGCGGACTTCTGCGCCGCCCGCTCCATTCCATGGACGCCGGACCTGCAGGCGTCCATCACCGAGAACGTCCGCCGCGCCGCGTACCATATCATCGGCGGAAAGGGGGCCACGTACTACGGTATCGGCGCCGTTCTGGCGCACATCACCGAACGCATCCTGCGCGACCAGCGGGCCATCCTCACCGTCAGCGAGACGGTGGAGGAGTACGGCGTCGCGCTTTCGTACCCTCGCCTGGTGGGCGGGGCCGGCGTGCTCGACTCGGTCGGTCTCTCCATGAACGACGACGAACGTGCGCTGCTGCATGCCAGCGCGGACATCCTCCGTACTGCCATCGCCTCCGTCCCCGCACGTTGACACTGAACTCTCGGCTCTCTATATTCTGACACCGTTCCGCTTCCCCCCGGAAGCGGAACCGTCCCGCGCCCCGCCCGTTCACCGCACCCATCACCGCGCCCGGAATCGAGTCCCATCCATGCTCACCACGGTCCGCTCCGCAGCGGTCTTCGGCATCAACGCGTACCTCGTCGAGATCGAGACGAACATCGAGAACACCGTTCCCAACTTCTTCCTCGTCGGCCTGCCGGACAACGCGGTGAAGGAGAGCCGTGAACGGGTCGCCTCGGCCCTCAAGAACGCCGGCTATCTCTACCCCAACAAGCGGGTCACCATCAACATGGCTCCCGCGGACATCAAGAAGGAGGGGTCGTCGTACGACCTCCCGCTCGCCGTCGGCATGCTCGCGTCGAGCGGACAGGTGGGGTCCGACCTTTTCGCGGACCATGTGATGCTCGGAGAGCTGGCGCTGGACGGTACGCTGCGTCCGGTGCACGGCGCGCTCCCCATCGCGGTGGAGCTCCGGAAGAAGAAGGTGAAGGGGCTCATCCTGCCGGAACAGAACGCCCGCGAAGCGGCGATGGTGGAGGGGATCGACGTGTACGGCGTCTCGACCCTCACGGAGGCGGTGGAGCTGCTCGACGGACGGAGCGGGCTCCGTCCGCTCCGCATGAACATGCGCGAAGTGTTCGCGGCGGACCACCGCACAGCGGCGGACTTCTCCGAAGTGAAGGGGCAGGAGAACGTGAAGCGCGCGCTCGAAGTGGCCGCGGCAGGAGGGCATAACATCATCATGATCGGTCCTCCCGGTTCCGGGAAGACGATGCTCGCGCGGCGGCTGCCGGGCATCCTACCGCCGCTGACGTTCGAAGAGAGCATCGAAACGACCAAGATCCACTCCGTCTCCGGTACGCTTCCCCCGGGTTCCGCCCTCGTCGTGCACCGGCCGTTCCGTTCCCCGCACCATACCATCTCGGACAGCGCACTGGTGGGGGGCGGCACCATTCCCCGTCCCGGCGAGATCTCGCTCGCACATTTCGGCGTTCTCTTCCTCGATGAACTGCCGGAGTTCGCCCGCAATGTGCTGGAAGTGATGCGCCAGCCTCTCGAGGATGGACGCGTCACCATCAGCCGTTCGAGGATGTCGGTCGACTTTCCCGCGAGTTTCATGCTCGTCTGCGCGATGAACCCCTGTCCCTGCGGCAACCACGGCAATCCGGGAGCGGAATGCACCTGCACGCCGCTGCAGATCCAGAAGTACATGGGGAAGATCTCCGGTCCGCTGCTGGACCGCATCGACATCCATGTCGAAGTCCCGGCGGTGAAGGTGGCGGAACTGGCGCAGAAGCGGCCGGGCGAAGCGTCCGCGGCCATACGGGAGCGGGTCGTCACAGCGCGCGACGTGCAGCTGCGGCGCTTCTCGGAACGGCAGAAGCATCTCTACTCCAACGCGGCGATGCAGTCCCGCGACATCCGCGAGTTCTGCCGCATCGATGCGGCGGGGGAGGAGCTGCTCAAGATGGCGATGACGAAGCTCGGGCTCTCCGCTCGGGCGTACGACCGCATCCTGAAAGTGTCGCGGACCATCGCTGACCTCGCCGGTACGGAGCATATCCGGACCGAGCACCTTAGCGAAGCGATCCAGTACCGCAGTCTCGATCGGAATCTCTGGATGTGACCGTTCAATCGATGAGACCACCTCTGTCGCAATCGATAAAACCCTCTTTTATCGTATTTAATATTGAAAAGACAGAATTATCCGCTTATCGGTTTTGCGGATCGAATATTCGAAAAACCGCTGAAATGATGCCGTTTCAAATGTGACAAAAGGAGTCACATTTGGCATTAAGATTGTAATGATGTCGTCGGTTCTTATGATTGAGAGGGAAATGGAATGACGATGACATTGATGATCGAATACGCCGTCCGGATGCTCATGGCGATGGGAACCGCCGAACCGGGGGCCATCTTCAACATCCGCGCCATCGCCCAGCTGTACGGAATTCCGGAAAAGTATCTCCGGAAGATCGTTCCGCTGCTGACGAAGCAGGGGATCCTTCTCTCGAAGAAAGGGAACCGGGGCGGTATTGCGCTGGCACGTCCGGCGGATTCCATATCGCTCCTGGACATCATCATGGCGGTCGACGGCGACATCTTCCTGAACCGCTGCACGTTCTCGGAGACCTTCTGCCACCGCACCCCCTGGTGCGCGGTCCATTCCGTCTGGGTGGAAGCGCAGGAACATCTGAAGTCGTTCCTTGCGAAGAAATCCATTCGGCACCTCGCAGCGCAAACTGCGTACAATAAACTGCACCACACCGCATAAAGGAGAACATCTATGGATGCATTGCTCTTGGCCAGGATCCAGTTCGCCATGACGGTGGGATTCCACTTCATCTTTCCGCCGCTCTCCATCGGACTGGCATGGCTGCTGGTCATCATCGAGGGACTGGGATGGAGGACGAAGAATCCCGTCTACACCGTCATCGGCAAGTTTTACGGCAGGATCCTCGGCATCATTTTCGCCGTGGGCGTGGCGACGGGCATCGTGATGGAGTTCCAGTTCGGCACCAACTGGGCCGAATATTCCAAGTTCGTCGGCGATATCTTCGGCGCTCCGCTCGCGGCCGAAGGGCTCTTCGCCTTTTTCCTCGAGTCGACCTTCCTCGGACTGTACCTGCTCGGCCGCAACCGCGTCTCGGCCGGCGTGCACTGGTTCTCCATTCTGATGGTCGCGGTCGGTTCCACCATCTCCGCCTTCTGGATCCTCGTCGCCAATTCGTGGCAGCAGACGCCGGCGGGGTTCACGCTGCGTAACGGCCGGGCGGAGCTCACGGACTTCTGGGCTGCGGTCTTCAATCCCTCGACCATGGTCCGTTTCTTCCACACCGTCGATGCCGCGCTCATCGCGGGTTCCTTCCTCGTCGCCGGTACGGCGGCCTACCTCATCGTGAAGGGGATCCAGACCGAGACCGCCAAGAAGGCGCTCACGATCGGCATCGTGACCGGTCTCGCCGTTTCGCTGCTGGAAGTCTTTCCGTTCGGCCACGAACACGGCCGCCAGGTGGCGCAGACGCAGCCGGAGAAGTTCGCCGCCATTCAGGGGCTGTACACGTCGCAGTCCGGCGCGCCGGTCGCCCTCTTCGCGCTTCCCACGGACCGTCCGCCGGAACTGAAGGCGAAGGTGGAGATCCCCGGTCTGCTGAGCTGGCTCGCGTTCGGCGACGTCAACGCGACCATCAAGGGCATCAATGAGTTCCCGGCGGACGAGGTGCCGCCCCTGTGGCTCACCTTCGTTTCGTACCACAACATGGTGGCGCTGGGGATGTACTTCATCCTAGTGATGGCCGTCGCGGTGTTCCTGCGCTGGCGCGGGACGCTGTGGAACAGTCCTCGCTTCCTCAAACTCCTCTTCTGGTCCATCCCGCTGCCGGTGGCCGCCTGTCAGTTCGGGTGGGTGGCGGCGGAGGTGGGACGGCAGCCGTGGATCGTCTATAAACTGATGCGCACCGCCGATGCGGCGTCCGTCGTCGTGGGGGCAGGGGAGATCCTCTTCTCCATCATCCTGTTCGCGCTCATTGACGTGTTGCTGTTCACGCTGCTCGTTCACTTCATCATGAAACAGCTTCGCCGCGGTCCGGAACCGCTGCATCTGAAGGAGGCCGTATGATCGATCTTAATGCCATCTGGTTCGTGCTCGTCGCCGTCCTCATCGTCGGTTATGCCGTGCTCGACGGCTTCGACCTCGGCGTCGGTATGCTCCATCTCTTCGCGAAGGACGAGACGGAGCGCCGGAAGAACTTCAACGCCATCGGTCCGGTGTGGGACGGCAACGAAGTGTGGCTGCTGACGGGTGGCGGCGCGCTCTTCGCCGCGTTCCCGGTCGTGTACGCCACGGTCTTCAGCGGCTTCTACATGGCGCTCATGCTGCTGCTGGCCGCGCTCATCTTCCGCGCGGTGTCGTTCGAGTTCCGCAGCAAGTCCGAGACCCCGGGGGCGAAACGGGCGTGGGACGCCGCCTTCGGCGTATCGAGCTTCCTCATCGCGCTGCTCCTCTCGGTCGCGTTCGGCAACATCCTCAGCGGCGTTCCGCTGACGGCGGACGGGACGTACACCGGCACCTTCTTCGGTCTGCTCGATCCGTACTCCGTCCTCGTCGGTCTGCTCGGCGTGTCGCTCTTCGTGATGCACGGAGCGGTGTACATGATGATGAAGTGCGACGGCGCGCAGCACGAACGGATGACCCGCACCGCCACCGGAGCGTGGGTCGCGGTCATCGTCCTCTTCCTGGCCGCCACCATGGCGACCTATTTCGCGGCGCCGTACCTGCTGGAAGACTCGCTCGGGAACCCGCTCATCTGGCTCTTCCTCGTTCTGCTGCTCGGCTCCATGGCGTACCTTCCGGTGGGCATCAAAGCCGGCCGTGGGGGATGGTCGTTCACGGCGTCGTCGGCGGTCATCGCGTCGCTGCTCGGCCTCAGCGCGGTGAGCCTTTTCCCGCGCCTGGTCCCGTCCAGTCTGGACCTCGCATACAGCCTCACTGTGTATAACTCCTCCTCGTCGCCGTACACCCTCAACGCGATGCTCATCATCGCGCTCATCGGCGTTCCCATCGTCCTCGCGTACACCATCT
The DNA here is from genome assembly GCA_008933835.1 of Bacteroidota bacterium. Taxonomy (GTDB): domain Bacteria; phylum Bacteroidota; class Ignavibacteria; order UBA10030; family UBA8401; genus SpSt-333. Next base: position 65,570 of record WBUG01000001.1, read on the forward strand.
TCATCTACCGGGTGTTCAAAGGGAAGGTGGTCTTCGACGAAGAGAGCTATTGAGACGGCCCGTCCGTCCGCGTCACAATATGCGCCTCCCGAGCGTTCAGCCGGAGGCGCTTTTTTTTCCTGCGATGCGCATTATGGGCGGCTTCCCGCTTGACATCGCCGTAGAATTGTGTATATTACAGATAGTTCTTTCAAACGAGCATTTCATCAAGAGTGGACGAGGGACTGACCCGACGACTCCACAGCAACCGGTTCCGATGGCGATCGGAATGTCAGGTGCTCCATTCAGAAACCCCCACGGGTGAAGATGAACAAAGGACCGCACACGACCCCTTTCTGTTCATCCACGGAAAGGGGTCTTTTCGTTTCCATCGCTCCGGACGGTGCACCGGTCTTCGCACCCGAAACCCGATGAACACCATCATCTCTCTCCACCTTTTCTACGCCTGCCGGCCCGTCATGGAGCACCTCTCTCCATACTTCGACGGGAACTTCCTCTGTCGACGCTGACATCCCCTCCTGTACGCCGGGCGGAGAGTCCGCCGGCCGTCCATCCATCGATCTTTGGAAGGTGAACACCATGTCAGCCAATGGAAAGAGCCGTCATTACCGTTTCGAAACGCTGCAGCTGCACGCCGGACAGCAGCCGGATCCCGCCACGAACTCCCGCGCGGTCCCCATTTACCAGACCACGTCGTACACGTTCAACGACGCGGAGCATGCCGCCAATCTGTTCGGACTGAAGGAGTTCGGCAACATCTACACCCGCATCATGAACCCGACCACGGACGTGTTCGAGAAGCGCATCGCCGCACTGGAGGGTGGCGCCGCGGCGCTCGCCACCGCCTCCGGCCAGGCGGCGCAGTTCCTCGCCGTGAGCACCATCGCGCAGGCGGGAGACAACATCGTCTCGACCAGCAACCTCTACGGCGGGACGTACAACCAGTTCAAGGTCACCTTCCCGCGACTCGGCATCAACGTGAAGTTCGTGGAAGGGGACTCGCCGGAGGAGTTCGCGAACGCCATCGACGACCGGACCAAGGCGGTGTACATCGAATCCATCGGCAACCCGCGGCTCAACATCCCGGACTTCGAAGCGGTGGCGAAGGCGGCGCATGACCGCGGCGTGCCGCTCATCGTGGACAACACCTTCGGCGCCGGAGGATACCTCGTCCGGCCGTTCGAGCACGGAGCGGACATCATCACGCATTCCGCCACCAAATGGATCGGCGGACACGGCACGAGCATCGGCGGCGTCATCGTCGACTCGGGGAAGTTCAACTGGGCGAACGGACGCTTCCCGCTCTTCACGGAACCGAGCCCGGGTTACCACGGTCTCAAGTTCTGGGACGTGTTCGGCGCGCCCGGTCCGTTCGGCAACATCGCCTTCATCATCCGCGCGCGGGTGGAAGGTCTGCGGGACCTGGGACCGGCCCTCTCGCCGTTCAACTCGTTCCTGCTGCTGCAGGGTCTCGAAACGCTCTCCCTGCGCGTCGAGCGGCACAACCGGAACGCGGCCGTGCTCGCGGAGTGGCTGCAGAAGCATCCGCAGGTGGAATGGGTGTCGTATCCCGGATTGAAGGAGCATCCCTCGCACGCGCTCGCCAAGAGGTACCTCCGGGCCGGACACTTCGGTTCCATCCTTACGTTCGGCATCAAGGGCGGCGCCGCGGCGGGGAAGAGCTTCGTGAACAACGTGCGTCTCTCGAGCCTTCTCGCGAACGTCGGGGATGCGAAGACGCTCGTGATCCATCCGGCCTCCACCACGCACGAACAGCTGAGTGCGGAGGACCAGCGCTCGTCCGGCGTCACGCCGGACCTGGTGCGGGTCTCGGTCGGCATCGAGCACATCGAAGACATCATCGAAGACTTCGATGAAGCGCTCCGTTCTGTCCGGAACGCCGTCCCTTCCGTCGCACACTGATCACCGAACCTTGACGGCCGCGGACGGGGACCATTTCCCCCGTCCGCACGTCATCTTCCATGAACGATGCTATGATCGTCGAAACACGATACCAGGACCTCTACACGCCGGACGACCCGTTCACCATGGAGTCCGGAGCGACGCTCCCGAACGTCACGGTCGCCTACGAGACGTACGGAACGCTCGACGCGTCCGGAACGAACGCTGTACTGGTGTGCCATGCCTTGACCGGCAGCGCACATGCCGCGGGGCTTCATCCCGGCGAATCGACGCCGGGCGGCTGGTGGGATTCGTTCATCGGCCCCGGCAAGCCGCTCGATACGGAACGCTTCTTCGTCATCTGTTCCAACTTCCTCGGAAGCTGCTACGGGACCACCGGTCCGCTCTCCATCGACCCGTCGACAGGACGGCCGTACGGGATGACCTTTCCGCAGATGACCGTGCGCGACATGGTGACCGTGCAGAAGCGTCTCATCGACCAGCTGGGGGTGCGTCAGCTCCGCACGGTCATCGGCGGTTCGCTCGGCGGAATGCAGGTGCTCGAATGGGGAGTGATGTTCCCGGACTCGGTCGCATCCCTCATCCCCATCGCGACGTCAGCGCAGCATTCCGCCTGGAGCGTCGGACTGAACGATATCGGCCGCCAGGCGATCATGAACGATCCCGATTGGCGCGGAGGGGAGTACCATGGACACGGCCAGCCGCGCCGCGGTCTCTCCCTCGCTCGGCAGGTGGCGATGATGTCGTACCGGAGCGAACGGGAGTTCGCCGGCCGTTTCGGACGCGCGAAGCGGCAGGAGAACGGTGACCGGTTCGATCCGGAGAACATCTTTCAGGTGGAAAGCTACCTCCGGCATCAGGGGAAGAAACTGGTGGACCGGTTCGACGCGAACACCTACCTGTACATCACCCGTGCGATGGACCTGCACGACGTCGCGTACGGCCGGGGAGCGCTCCCGGACGTGCTTGCCTCGGTCCGTCATCCCGCCCTCTGCATCGGCATCGATTCGGACATCCTGTATCCCGCCCACGAGCAGCGCTCCATCGCCGAAGCCCTTCTCTCGGCCGAATACCGCGAGATCGCCTCCCCGTACGGCCACGATGCGTTCCTCATCGAGTTCGAACAGATGGCCTCCTTCGTCCGGGAGTTCCTCCGGTAACGATCCTCTTTCCCGTCCAGCGGGATTTTTTTTCTCCCGTAAATTCTTTATTTTGAAGGAGAAAGAGAGTGCCCGCATGCCTGTTCCCTTAGTGGCCATCGTCGGACGGCCCAACGTCGGTAAATCAACGCTGTTCAACCGCATCATCGGTGCCCAGACCGCCATCGTTCACGATGAGCCCGGGGTCACCCGCGACCGTCATTACGGTACGGCGGAGTGGACAGGGAAGCGGTTCATGCTCATCGACACCGGCGGGTTCGTCCCCGATTCGGACGAAGTGTTCGAGAAGGCCATCCGCGAACAGTCGCACATCGCCATCAACGAGGCGGACAAGGTCCTCTTCGTCGCCGACGGACGGGAAGGACTGACCCCCATCGACCGGGAGATCGCTCTCATCCTCCGCAAGGCGAACAAGAAGGTGCTGCTGGTGGTGAACAAGGTCGACGCGGCGAAGGACGAACACACCGGCGCGGTGTTCCACCGGCTCGGTCTCGGCGACCCGTACACCATCGGCGCGCTCGGCGGACGGAAGATCGGCGATTTCCTCGATGACCTCACCGCTGACTTCGCGCTGCAGGAGGGGGACGGGCCGGACGACCAGCAGCTGCGTATCGCCGTCATCGGCAAACCGAACGTCGGAAAGTCCTCCCTCGTCAACGCGCTGCTCGGCGAAGAGCGCGCCATCGTCACTCCCGTCGCCGGCACCACGCGGGACCCCATCGACTCCGTCATCCGGCACTTCGGCGAGGACATCCTCCTCGTCGACACCGCCGGCCTCATGCGCAAGAGCCGCATCCGCGAGAACGTCGATTTCTATTCCACCATCCGCACCATGAAGGCCATCGACCGCTGCAACCTCGCGGTGGTGATGCTCGACGCCAGCGAACCGCTGGAGAAGCAGGACCTGCGCATCGTACAGACCGCCGTGGAGAAGAACATCGGCATCGTCGTGGCGGTGAACAAATGGGACGCGGTGGAGAAGGACCCGACGACCGCCAAGCTGTACGAGGAGACCCTCCGTACGAAGCTCCGCACCTACGGGTACATTCCCGTCATCTTCATCTCCGCCAAATCGAAGCAGCGCATCTTCAAATTGCTCGACCTGGCGAAGAAGGTGCACGCCAACCGCGGCATGCGCATCCCGACCAGTTCCGTGAACGAACGGCTGCTGGCGGACATCCAGCGGTACCCGCCCTCCACCAAGACCGGCAAGGACATCCGGCTCAACTACGTCACCCAGGTGAAGTCCGCGCCGCCGGTCTTCGCCTTCTTCGCCAACGAACCGCAGCTCGTCACGGAAGTGTACAAACGCTACCTCGAGAACCGCATCCGCGAGCACTTCGGGTTCGACGGCGTTCCCCTGACGCTCGTCTTCAAACGCAAACGAAAATGAACACCATCCGCGAGGACCTATGGGCAATGTGACCGTCATCGACCACCCGCTCGTACAGCGCGACCTCGCCATCCTCCGGGACCGGAACACGCCCAACCAGCTCTTCCGCACCGTGCTCTCCCGCGTCGCCGGTATGATGGCCTTCGTCGTCACCCACGATTTCGCCGTCACGACCTATCAGCTCGAGACGCCGCTCGAACGGACCAAGGGCCTGCGGCTCAAGAACGACATCGTCATCGTTCCGGTGCTCCGCGCCGGTCTCGGGATGGTGGAAGGCTTCATGAACGTGCTTCCCGAAGCGCGCGTAGGTCACGTCGGACTGTACCGGGACGAGGAGACGCTCGAGCCGGTGGACTACTACTCCAAGTTCCCCAAGACGCTCGCCAAGAGCCTCGTCCTCCTCATCGATCCGATGCTCGCCACCGGCGGCAGCGGCAAAGCGGCGCTCACCTTCCTGAAGACGAAAGGGGCGAAGAACATCCGCTTCGTGTGTCTGGTCGCCTCGCCCGCCGGCATCAAGATCGTGGAGAAGAACCATCCGGACGTTCCCATCTACTGCGCGTCGGTGGACCGCGGACTGAACCGTCGCGGCTACATCCTGCCCGGACTGGGTGACGCCGGCGACCGCGTCTTCGGAACGGAGTGAACCGGTGAGATCGCTGGTCATCGCCGCCGTCCTGTTCGTCTCGACGGCATCCGGGCAGTTGCTTCCGGACCAGCGCCAGCACGGGCTCCTCGTCACCGGCATCCGCCTCACGCTGGAACAGCGGTACGATTCTGCCGAAACCGTCTTCCGTTCCATGATCCGGGAGTGGCCCGCGCACCCTTCCGGGTACCTCTACCTGGCCGGCATGATGCAGGCGCGCACCACCGATTACGGCGACACGTTCAACGAGCGGCGGTACGATTCGCTCCTCTCCGCCGCGGCGGAGCTCGGCGAACGGATGGCGGAGCAGGAGGGGGGGGAGGCCGCCGGTCTCTACTACCAGGGGGCGTCCGATGCGTTCCGCTCCTTCACCGCGTCCGAAGGGGGGAATCTCCCGACCGGATTCTATTACGGCGTGAGCGCCGGCGGACTCCTCGAGCGTTGTCTTGAGGCGGACCCGTCGTACACGCAGGCGCGGAACATCCTCGGCGCCTACTACTACTGGCGCAGCAAACTGGCCTGGATCCCGTTCGTGACCGACCGGACGGAAGAGGGGATCTCGTTCATCAAGCAGACGCTCTCCCATCCGTACGAGCGGCACCTCGCCTCGCACAACCTGATGCTGGTGCTCATCGACGAGGAACGGTACGCCGATGCGGAGTCGTACGGTCTGGCGATGCTCGCGCAGTATCCGGACAACCGCTCCTTCCTCTGGAACATGGTGACGGTCTATGAACGCTGGGGCCGCCGCCGCGAGCTCGACGCCGTCGTCCGCCGCCTGCTGGACAGCGCGCTCCGGGCGCCGGTCGTCAACCGGTACACCGAGGCGATGTGCCGGCTGAAGATGGCGCAGTACGCCTTCTCCCTCGGCGACCGCGGCACAGCGCGGCGCGAATGCCGGGCCGTGCTCGATCTGCGGCCGTACATCGGCCGCACGCGGGGCGACCTCCGGGCGAAGGTCTCGGCGGCCGAACGGCTCCTCTCCGACATGGACGAACGATAATGCTGCAGGCGAAGTACAAGAAGAAGCTCGACGACCTCCTGGCGGTGTGCCACAAGAACCTCCGGAAGGTCAACGACGACCTCATCATCCGCGCGTTCGAAATGAGCGTGGAGGCGCACAAGCACGACCTCCGCAGTTCCGGCGAACCGTACTTCGGCCATCCGTTCGAGGTGGCGATGGTGGTGGCGAAGGAGATCGCGCTGGACGACGTCACCGTCGCCTCGGCGCTGCTCCACGATGTGGTGGAGGACACCGAGATCGAGATCGACGGCATCCGGCGGGAGTTCGGCGACACCATCGCCGAGATCGTGGACGGCGCGACCAAGATCAGCAACATCTTCGAGAGCCACGAGATCACCCAGGCGGAGAACTACCGGAAGCTCCTCCTCTCCATGGTGAACGACATCCGCGTGATGATCGTGAAGTTCGCCGACCGCCTCCACAACATGCGGACCCTCGAGTACCTTCCCGCCGAGAAACAGCAGCGCATCGCCAAGGAGACGCTCGACATCTACGCGCCGTTCGCCCACCGCTTCGGTCTGGCGAAGATCAAGTGGGAGCTGGAGGACCTCGCGTTCAAGCACCTCCACCGCAGCGAGTATGAAGAGATCTCCCATTCGCTCAACGCCAAACGGCGCGAGCGGGAGCATTATATCCGCAAGTTCATCGTCCCCATCGAGAACCGCCTCCGGCAGGAGGGGCTGCAGTTCACCATCGAAGGACGGCCGAAACACTTCTACAGCATCTACAACAAGATGATGAAGCGCAACAAGCCGTTCGACGAGATCTACGATATGTTCGCCGTGCGCGTCATCCTCGACACCGAGGAGAACAACGCCTGCTTCACCGTGTACGGCATCGTCTCCGAGATCTACAAGCCCATCCCGGAGCGGTTCAAGAACTACATCTCCATCCCGAAGAAGAACGGCTACCAGTCCCTCCACACCACCGTGGTGGGTCCGGAGGGGAAGATGGTGGAGGTGCAGATACGCACCCGGCAGATGCACGAGATCGCCGAACGCGGCGTGGCCGCGCACTGGTACTATAAAGAGAACGGCTCGCAGGCGCCGCTGGACCGCGAACTCGAGAACTGGATCAACTGGGTGCGCGAGATGTTCGACCAGAAGCAGGGGGAGGACGTCTCGCCGAAGGAGCTCATCGAGAGCTTCAAACTGAACCTGTACCAGGACGAGATCTACGTCTTCACGCCGAAGGGGGACCTGAAGATCCTTCCGAAGAACGCCACGGCGATCGACTTCGCCTTCGAGATCCATTCGGACGTCGGGTTCCACACCATCGGCGCCAAGGTGAACGGCCGCATCGTCCCGCTCAACACCATCCTCCGCAGCGGCGACCAGGTGGAGATCATCACCTCCAAGAAACAGAAGCCGAACCGGGACTGGGACAAGTTCGCCATCACCCACAAGGCGAAGGCGCACATCCGCCGCTACTTCAAGGAGGAGGAACGCCGGCTGGCGGAGCAGGGGCGGGAGGTGTGGGAGAAGAAGGCGCGCAAGGCGAAGCTGCACATCAACGACGACGAGCTCACGAAGTTCGTCCATACCAGGCGGTTCGACAACCTCACGGCGTTCTTCCTCGCCATCCAGATGGAGCAGATCGACGTGGACATCGTCATCGCCGAGATCATGGACGCCGGCAAGAGCGCGCTCCCGGAACAGCGGCCGGAGGAGACCGGCTCCCTCTTCAACAAGTTCGTCGACACCGCCCGCAGCATCACGAGCGGCATCTCCATCTTCGGCACCAAGGGTGACCTGCTCTACAACTACGCGAAGTGCTGCAACCCCATCCCGGGGGACGACATCATCGGTTACGTCACCACCGGCGAAGGCATCAAGATCCACCGCCGTTCGTGCCGGAACATGCAGTCCATGCTCAACAATGGTGAGGAGCGCATCGTCCACGTCGAATGGCCGGACGCCACCTCCAGCGACTACATCGCCGGCATCCGCATCTCGGGGGAGGACCGCAAAGGTCTTCTCACCGAGGTCACGGACGCCATCTCGAACTATGACAACACCAACATCCGGAGCGTGAACATCAGCACCAAGGACACGATGTTCGACGGACAGTTCGTCGTGTACGTCCGGAACATCGAACACCTGAACGGCATCATCGAACGGCTGCGCCGGGTGCGGAACGTCTCCAAAGTGGAGCGCTTCGATGAGTGAACCCCTCTCCCGGGCGATGGGCATCGACTACGGCGCTGTGCGCGTCGGCGTTTCCCTCAGCGATCCGCTCCGCATCATCGCGCAGGGCCTCACCACGCTCCCCAACGACGGCCGGCTCCTCGACGAGCTCGTCCGCCTCATCGGCGAACACGGTGTCGGCACCGTCGTCATCGGCAATCCGCTCCACCTCAGCGGCCGCGAGAGCGAATCGTCCGTCGCCGCCGTCCGCTTCGCCGACGCGCTCCGTGCCCGCACACAGGCCGAATGCGTGCTCGTCGACGAGCGCTTCACCTCCGTCATCGCCCATCAGACCCTCCGCACCATGGGCACCACCCGGAAACAGCGCCGCGACAAGGGGCGCGTGGACGAGATGGCCTCCGCCATCCTGCTGCAGGGGTATCTGGACCGTTCCTCCCGCCATGGATGAACTGAAGGCCGTCATCGTGCAGCGGTTCCGCGACGGACGGACGTGGGCGAACCGACACCGTGTGGCCGCCGCCGGCATCGCGCTGGCGTCGCTCCTCTTCCTGCAGTACCTCTTCCTTCCGAACAACAGCCTGCAGTCGCTCCGGAAACAGAATCCGAAACGGACCGCGATGATGGAGCAGCGCATCGAAGAGGCGGAGGAGGCCGGCAAACCGTTCGCCATCGCGCAGCAGTGGGTCCCGCTTTCGCGCATATCGCGGCATCTCGTCAACGCGGTCATCGTTTCGGAGGACGGTACGTTCTACGAACACGAGGGAGTGGACTGGTACGAACTGGAAGAGTCCATCAGGAAGAACCTCGCGAAAGGGAAGGCGGCGCGCGGCGGCTCCACCATCTCGCAGCAGCTCGCCAAGAACCTCTTCCTCTCCACCTCCAAGGACCCGGTGCGCAAGTTCAAGGAGCTCGTCATCACGCTCCGGATGGAGCGCACCCTGTCCAAACGGCGTATCCTGGAACTGTACCTCAATCTCATCGAATGGGGGGACGGCGTCTTCGGCGCCGAAGCGGCCGCGAAGCGGTACTTCGGCAAGTCCGCCGCGAACCTCACGCGCGAAGAGGCGGCGCGGATGGCCGCGGTCATCCCGAGTCCGCGCCGTCACCGGCCCGATGCCGCGTCGCGCTACGTCCTTCGCCGCACCTCCGTCATCCTGGAACGGATGTCGGCCCGGGGGTATTGATGCGTCTGCGCGATGTGGTGAACCTCGTGGAGGAGGGGGAAGGTTTCGAACTGGAGTTCAAGCGGAAGGTATCGTCGCCGGAGAAGATCGCCCGGACCCTCTCCGCGTTCGCCAACACCGGCGGGGGCATCATCCTCTTCGGCGTGGACGACGACGGGTCCCTCGTGGGTGTGGACAGCGAGAAGACCGAAGCGGACCTGCTCCGTCACGCGGCCGACCATCACTGCGATCCCCCTGTCCCCATCAGCGTCGAGTACGTACCGTACCATCACCGGGACATCATCGTGGTGTCGGTGGAGGAGAGCGGGGAGAAGCCGCACTTCGTCGTCAACGATGGGGAGGAGGACCGTGCGTACATCCGTGTGAAGGATACCACCGTCATCGCGAGCCGCGAGGTGGTGAAGGTGCTGCGGGACGAACGGGCGGAGAGGGGATTGACCGTCTCCATCGGCGAGAACGAGAAGCGTCTGTTCGCATACCTTGAGACGCACGACCGCATCACGGTGAAGGAGTTCGCTTCCGCCGTCAACGTGTCCGAGCGGAGGGCATCGCGCATCCTCACCACGCTCGTGCGGGCGGGGGTCATCCGCATCCATACGCTCGAAAAGACCGACTACTTCACGCTCGCATCCCCTGCCGAAGGATCCGCACCGCGTCGTACATCACCACGCCATACGCCACCGCGACGTTGAGAGACTGCTTGTGGCCGTACATCGGTATCTCCACCGCCATGTCCGCCGCCGCCATCACGTCCTTTGAGACGCCGGTGAGCTCGTTCCCGAAGGCGAAGCAGAGCGGAAAGTCCGCCGGTTGCAGTTCATAGTGCGGCCGTCCGGCATCCGTCAGTTCCACCGCACACAGCCGCACGCCGGAGGCGCGGAGCTCGCGCACCGCATCCATCGGGTCCTGATAATGCTGCCACGGAACGGTCAACGTCGCTCCCAGAGCCGTCTTGTCGATCTCCCGCCGCGGCGGGGCAGGGGTGTATCCGGTCAACAGCAGTTTCCGGACAAGCGCGCCGTCCGAACTGCGGAAGATGGAGCCGACGTTGTAGAGACTGCGGACATTGTCGATGAGGGCATAGAGGGGATGGCGGATCGCATCGCTGATTTGTTCCGGTTTCTTACGGTTTTCAGCGATTTCATCGTGGCTCAATTTACGCATCGGTCGGGAGATTCTCTTTTGAAAAAAGGGACAATTTGGTTATCTTATAGTTCAATTTAAGCGAAATTATCCGAGTTTTGAAGAAAATTATCATCGCCATCGACGGTCCTGCTGCTTCGGGGAAGAGCACGACAGCGAGGCTGGTCGCGCAGCGGTTGCAGTACCTTCATATCGACACCGGAGCGATGTACCGGGCGATGGCGTTGAAGGTCCTGCGGAGCGGGATACATCCGGACGACAGGGAAGCTGTCGCACGGCTCGCCCGCACGACGACCGTCCGCCTTGTGCCGGCTGAACCCGGTTCACAGAAGGTCCGTGTGGAGCTGGACGGCGCGGCGGTGACCGATGAGATCCGGCTGCCCGAAGTGACCGGCATCGTCAGTCCGGTCAGCACCATCGCCGATGTGCGCGCACTGATGGTGAAGGAACAGCGGGCGATGGGACGGGAGGGGGGCATCGTGCTGGAAGGCCGCGACATCGGTACGGTGGTCTTCCCTCAAGCGGAACTGAAGGTCTTCATGAAGGCCGAACCCCGCGAGCGGGCGAGGCGCCGGGGGATGGAACTGAAAGAGAAAGGGCTCGATGTGCCGCTCGAATCGCTCGAAGCGGACATCATCGAACGGGACCGCATCGATTCGCAGAGGGCGCTGAGTCCGCTGCGCCGGGCCGATGATGCGGTGGAGGTGGACACGACGGACATGACCATCGAGCAGCAGGTGGAGTTCATCGTGCGGAAAGCGGAGGAGCGCATCGCTCGCTCCAAGGACGGGAAGACGGAAGCATGAAGGTCACGGTCGACGGTCATTCGGGATTCTGCTGGGGCGTGGTCCGCACGGTGGACATCGCCGAACAGGAGCTCGGCGATACGGGAAAACTCTATTCGCTGGGCGAGATCATCCATAACCCGGTCGAGATCGGACGGCTGGAGGAGAAGGGACTGCGCACCATCCGGCACGGCGACCTCGCCACCGTGAAGGACGCCAAAGTGCTCATCCGCGCGCATGGGGAGCCGCCGGAGACCTTCCGGAAGATGAAGGAGCTCGGCATCACCGTCATCGACGCCACCTGTCCGGTGGTGACGAAGGTGCAGGAGCGCATCCGGAAGTTCTACGACCGGAAATACCAGATCGTCATCTTCGGTAAGAAGGACCATGCCGAGGTCATCGGCCTCGTCGGCCACACGAACGGTACCGCCGTGGTCGTCAAATCGGTGGAGGAGCTGGACGCGCTGGACTTCACGCGGAACACCGTCCTCTTCTCCCAGACGACGATGGACAAGGAGACCTTCTACGCCATCCGCGACGCCATCCGGGCGCGCATCCGTGCGGAGTTCGAGGTCGGCACGTTCGAGGAGATGGCGGTCGATTTCCACGCGAAGGACACCATTTGCGGACAGGTCTCCGGCCGCGAAAAGAAACTGCGCGAGTTCGCGCGGAGCAACGACGTGGTCCTCTTCGTGGCGGGCCGCATGAGCTCGAACGGCAAGGTGTTGTACGAGATCGCGCGCTCCGAGAATCCGCGGACCCATTTCATCGAGGACGAATCCGAACTGAAGGACGAGTGGTTCACCGGAGCGGCCACCGTCGGCGTCAGCGGCGCCACGTCGACCCCGCAATGGCTGATGGAGCGGGTCCGGAAGGCGGTCGAAGAGCGGTATCATTGAATGTGTCCGGGCGAGCGGAACGCCCGGCAGGAACGTTTCACAGGTCATCCGCAATCACGAACCCAATCACCAAACGATATCGCCGACGTCACAGGGCGAACCGGATCCGATGACCGTCCGGGGAGACCGGGATGACGGCGGCAGAACCCCGCAAGGGGCGCGAAAGGCTCTCATGGCACAAGAGAAGGATGTACTCATCGACGAGAAGCTGTACACCGATGAGGAAATGAAACAGATGATGGAGATGTACGAAGGAACTCTGGGGAAGATCACCCAGGGCGAGATCGTGAAAGGCCGCATCGTCTTCATCGGACAGAACGATATCTCGCTCGATATCGGCTTCAAGTCCGAAGGCACCGTTCCCGTCAACGAGTTCCCGAACATCAAGGAACTGAAGGTCGGGGACGAAGTGGAAGTGTTCCTCGAAAGCATCGAGGACAAGGACGGACAGATGGTCCTGTCCCGCAAGCGCGCCGATTTCATGCGCGTGTGGGAGAAGGTCACCCGTTCGTTCGAGACCGGCGAGGTCATCCAGGGAAAGATCATCCGCCGCATCAAGGGGGGGCTGGTGGTGGACGTGCTCGGCATCGACGCGTTCCTCCCCGGCTCGCAGATCGACGTGCGCCCCGTGCGCGACTTCGACGCCCTCATCGGCCGGGACATGGATTTTCGCGTCGTGAAGGTCAACCATCCTTCCGAGAACATCGTCGTCAGCCATAAGATCCTCGTCGAAGAGGAGCTGGCGGACCAGCGCAAGGGCATCCTCGCCGGCCTGGAGAAGGGACAGATCCTCGAGGGCATCGTGAAGGCCATCGCCGACTTCGGCGTCTTCATCGACCTCGGCGGCGTCGACGGTCTGGTGCACATCACCGACCTGTCGTGGGGCCGCATCCAGCATCCGTCCGAAGTGGTGAAGCTCGACCAGACGGTGAACGTCGTCGTGCTCGACTTCGACCAGGAGAAGCGCCGCATCTCGCTCGGCATGAAGCAGCTGATGCCGCATCCGTGGGAGAAGATCGACGAACGCTATCCGGTCGGCACGAAGGTGTCGGGCCGCGTGGTGTCGCTCACCGACTACGGCGCGTTCATCGAGATCGAGAAGGGCATCGAAGGCCTCATCCACATCTCCGAGATGAGCTGGACGCAGCACGTGAAGCATCCGTCGCAGATGGTCTCGATGGGTCAGGTCATCGAAGCGGTCATCCTCTCGCTCGACGTGTCGGGCAAGAAGATCTCCCTCGGCATGAAGCAGCTCGAGCCCGATCCGTGGAACACCATCCTGGCGAAGTATCCCATCGGCTCGCGGCATAAGGGCTCGGTGCGCAACCTGACCAACTTCGGCGTCTTCGTCGAACTCGAGCAGGGCATCGACGGCCTCATCCACATCTCCGATCTGTCGTGGACGAAGAAGATCCGCCACCCCGGGGAAGTGGTGAAGAAGGGCGAGCAGATCGAGGTCATCATCCTCGGCATCGACGTGGAACAGCGCCGCATCTCGCTCGGTCACAAGCAGCTGAACGACAACCCGTGGGACACCTTCTCGAGCGCGTACCGCGTCGGGACGGACATCGAAGGGAAGATCGTTCGCATCATCGAGAAGGGGGTCATCGTGGAACTGCCGGCGGGCGTTGACGGCTTCGTGCCGCTCTCGCAGCTGTCGCAGACGCCCATCAAGAACCTCGCCGAAGCGTTCCAGGTCGGCGATGCGCTTCCGATGACCGTCATCGAGTTCGACGGCGAGAGCAAGAAGATCGTGCTCTCCGTGGTCGAACATCTCCGCGGCAAGGAACAGAAGGTCATCGACGAGTACGTGGCGAAGCACAAGCTGCCTCCCATCACGCTCAAGGACGCCCTTCCGATCGCCCTGACCGCCGATGAGAAGCGCGCCATCGACGAAGAGTCGAGGAAATGACGCGTTGACGCACTCCGGTGCGGTCCGCCCCCGCGGCGGGCCGCACCGTCTTTTTTTTACGCACACCGCACGCATGAGAGCCTCGTTCTACACACTGGGATGCAAACTGAACTACGCCGAAACGGCGGGCATGGAACGCCGGTTCCGTGACCGCGGCTTCGATGTCGTTCCGTTCGCGGAACCGGCCGACGTGTGCGTGGTGAACACCTGCTCGGTCACGGACCGGGCGGACCGCGAGGCGCGCCAGATCGTCCGTCGCGCCCTCCGCACCTCTCCCGGCGCCTTCATCGCCGTCGTCGGCTGCTACGCGCAGCTCGCGCCGGAGACCATCTCCTCCATCGACGGGGTGGACCTCGTCCTGGGGGCCAGCGAGAAGTTCCGGCTCTTCGATTATGCCGGCGACTTCCGGAAGTTCGACGTGCCGCGCATCCATGTGGGGCGCATCGACGATGCGACCGATTTCGGTCCGGCCTATTCGGCGGGGGCGGACGACCGCACCCGCGCGTACCTCAAGGTGCAGGACGGCTGCGATTTCAACTGCGCCTTCTGCACCATCCCGCTCGCCCGGGGCGGAAGCCGCAGCCAGTCGGTCGCCGCCACCGTGGAGCAGGCGCGCAGCATCGCCGCGATGGGCTATCGTGAAGTGGTACTGACCGGCGTCAACGTCGGGGATTACGGCAAAAAGGAAGGCACGACGCTGCGGGCGCTGCTGCAGGAGCTGGAAGGGGTGGAGGGGATCGAACGCATCCGCGTCAGTTCCATCGAACCGAACCTGCTCACGGACGATCTCCTCTCGTACTGGCTCTCCTCCCGAAAAGTGTGCCGGCATTTCCACATACCGCTGCAGAACGGGACGGACGGCATGCTCCGCTCGATGCGCCGGCGGTACACCGCCGAACAGTACCGGGACCTGATCGGGTCCATCCGCAAGGCGGACCCCGATGCGGGCATCGGCGCGGACGTCATCGTCGGTTTCCCCGGTGAAACGGAGGACGTGTTCGAACGGAACTTCGAGTTCATCCACGCGCTGCCGGTGAGCTACCTGCACGTGTTCACGTACTCCGAACGCCCGAACACCCCCTCCATCGTCTTTCCCGGTCGCATCGAACCGCGGGTGCGTTTCTCGCACAGCGACAGGCTGCGCGTGCTGGGACAGATGAAACGCTCGGAGTTCGGCCGGACGCAGGCGGGCTCTGTGCGTCCCGTGCTCATCGAGGGGACCATCGAGAACAATCGGCTGTCCGGATACACCGACAATTATGTGCGTGTGGAAGTGCCGTACCATCCCTCGCTGGAGAACGCCGTGGCGGAGGTCCGCATCGGTCCGTTCAACGGCGACGCCTGTGAAGGGGAGATCGTGGCGTTGCGGACCGGCGGCGCTCCGATCCTTGCCGACATTCCCGTGGTGAACGGACGAAACGAATGAACAGGTGAACACAGGAACCTTGCGACGGCGTTCACCATACATTCGGAGGTACTCTATGACGCTCATCCGTTCCGCTCTCATCCTTATTGTCGCAGTCACCACCGGCGCGGCGCAGAACACGCTCGACCGTCTCCGTTCGGAACTGTCATCTCCGGTCCCGGCACCGCCGCTCCCGGTGGCCCAGGAGCTCGTTCCAGAGACCGGACGCCGATCACCGGCGACGGCCGCGTTCTATTCGCTCCTTGTCCCGGGCATGGGGGAATGGTACGCCGGCCGGTTCGACATCGGCCGCTATTCGCTCATCGCCGAAGGGACCTTATGGCTCTCGTATTACTCTCTCCAGCGGTACGGTTCGTGGATACGCGACGACGCGCGTTCCTTCGCCGTCATCCACGCCGGAGCATCGCTCGCGGGGAAGGACGACCAGTACTTCGTGGACCTCGGCAACTTCATGGACACAGAGGAGTACAACGCCAAAAAGCTGACCGACCGTACGCCGGAACTGCTCTATGACCCCGATGCGGGATATCGGTGGAGATGGGATTCGGACGTGAAGCGGCGGGAGTACCGCAGCATGCGCGTGGCGGGCGAGACGGTCTTCAACACATCAAAGTTCGTCATCGGCGCGGTGGTGGTGAACCACCTCATCAGCGCCGTGAACGCCGTACGGCTGGCGAAGCAGCACAACGACGGTCTGACCGATGGGGCCGGCGCCTGGCGGCTCGAGTCGTCCGTCACACGGATCGGGGAGAGGCCGGACGGCATCACGGTGAGCGTGGTCCGGACGTTCTAGGACGAAGCCCCGACCGGTTCGGGGCTTTTTCATTATGAGGAACATCAGGCTCGATATCGAATACGACGGCACCGGTTTCGTCGGCTGGCAGCGACAGCGCAACGGCCGCAGTGTGCAGCAGGAGCTGG
The DNA here is from genome assembly GCA_008933835.1 of Bacteroidota bacterium. Lineage (GTDB taxonomy): Bacteria > Bacteroidota > Ignavibacteria > UBA10030 > UBA8401 > SpSt-333. Next base: position 82,133 of record WBUG01000001.1, read on the forward strand.
AGGAGGCGCTCGTGCGCGTCACCAGACACCCGAGTGACGTCATCGGCGCCGGCCGGACCGACTCCGGCGTGCATGCCCGCGGACAGGTCGCGAACACGATGACACCCTCGGTGATGACGGACCGCGAACTCTTCCGCGCATTGAACGGCGTTCTGCCGGACGATATCGCCGTCCGCGCGGTCACCGAGGTGCCGGAATCGTTCTCCGCCCGGTACAGCGCAACGGCGCGGGAGTACCGGTACGTCATCCTCACCCTGCCGTCTGCGCTCGAGCGGCGGTTCGGCTGGGAATGCCGGTTCGCATTGGACATCGATATGATGAACGGCATTTCCCGTACCATCCTCGGCATTCACGATTTCACCTCCTTCTGCAAGGCCGAGGCGGAGGTGGACCACCACCGGTGCGAGGTGCTGGCGGCGGAATGGACCGCGCTGGAGGGAAAGACCGTCTTCATCATCCGCGCGAACCGGTTCCTCCACGGAATGGTACGGGCGTTGGTCGGAACGATGGTGGACATCGGCCGGGGACATCTGGCGGCATCGGCCTTCCCGGAGATCGTGGCGGCGAAAGACCGGAGCGCGGCGGGTCCCGCGGCACCGCCGCAGGGACTCTTCCTTGAACGTGTGTTTTATTGAATCTCAGACCACTTTACGGTAAATTCTTTCATGATACGCGAAGCGCTGCACGAACTCATCGACCGGCAGAACCTGACGAAGCATGCATCGTACACCTGCTTCATGGAGATCATGTCCGGGACCGCCTCCGAAGCGGTCATTGCGGCGTTCCTCACCGCACTGCGCATCAAAGGGGAGACCGTTCCCGAGATCGCCGGTGCGGCGCAGGCGATGCGCGAGATGGCGGTGAAGATCGCGTCGGACCGGCCGGACCTTATCGATACGTGCGGAACAGGCGGTGACGGACTTGGTACGTACAACATCTCCACCACGGCAGCCCTCATCGCCGCTGCTGCCGGTGCGGCGGTGGCCAAGCACGGCAACCGCGCGGTCTCCAGCCGGAGCGGTTCCGCCGACGTACTGAAGGCGCTCGGCGTCAATATTGAACTGCCGAAGGAGGGGGTCGAGCGGTGTTTGCAGCAGGTCGGCATCGCCTTCCTGTTCGCGCCGATGATGCACGGAGCGATGAAGTACGCGGCTCCGGTCAGAAAAGAGCTCGGCATCCGGACCATCTTCAACATCCTCGGACCGCTCACCAATCCGGCCGGTGCTCGGCGGCAGCTGCTCGGCGTCTATCGCGCGACGCTGACGGACGTGATGGCGCAGGTGCTGCTCGACCTCGGGACGGAAAAAGCGCTCATCGTACACGGGAGCGGCGGCATGGACGAGATCTCCACCGCGGGCGAGACCAAAGTGACAGAGATCCGCGACGGACACATCGAATCGCACACGTTCGACCCGGTCTTCGTCGGCATTCCGGTGGCGGAACTGAAGGACATCATGGGCGGCGATGCCGAAGAGAACGCCCGCATCATCCGGGGGGTGCTGGAGGGACGCAAAGGGGCGCACCGCGACATCGCCCTTCTGAACGCCGGAGCGGCGCTGTACGTCGCCGGGCGCGCATCGTCCATCGCGGACGGTGTACGGCTCGCCGCCGATGCGGTGGACACCGGAGCGGCACGGCGTAAACTGAACGAACTCATCGACTTCACACGACAATGAAACGACGCACACTCGGCAGGACCGGACTCCAGGTCTCTGAACTCGGTTTCGGCGCGCTGGAGATTGGCCGTCACTGGCCCTATTGGCGGCAGGACCGGGAGGACTTCACCCGGCCCGATGAAGCCTCCGCTGTCCGCGTCCTGCGCGCGGCGATCGACCACGGCATCAACTTCTTCGATACGGCGCCCGCGTATCAGGACAGCGAGCGAATCCTCGGCAAAGCGTTCAAAGGAGTCCGCGGAGAGGTGCTCATCGGCACGAAGTGCGGCGAATGGTTCGACGGCGAACGCTCCGTCTATGACTACTCCTTTCACGAGACGAAGCGGTTCATCGAGAACAGCCTCCGGCAGCTCCAGACCGACTACGTGGACCTGCTGCAGATCCACAGCGCCTCGCTGGAGGTCGTCCGGAAGGGGGAAACGCTTGCGGCGATGCAGGAGGCGAAGCGGGAGGGGAAGACGCGTTTTCTGGGATTGAGCACGGAGGATCCGGCAGCGGCGCTGGAAGCGGTCTCGTCCGGTGCCTTTGACGCCGTGCAGGTCAGCTACAACGCGATGAATTCGCTGTTCGCCCGTGAGACCTTCGAAGCCGCCCGCGCAGCGGGTGTGGGGATCATCGTCAAAGACGCTGTCGCCCGCGGCAAGCTCTCGGCGAAACTCATTGATGTCACGGACGCCGGTGAACGCGCCGAACTCGAACGGCTGCGCGGCATCGCTGCGGACGCGGGAATGACGGTCACCGAACTCGCGCTTCGGTTCGTGCTGTCGGACGATCGGGTCTCCACCGTCATCGCCGGCACCAAGAGCACGGAGCATCTCGCCATGAACGCGGCATCGGCCGGACGGGGTCCGTTGCCCGTCGAGGTCCTCCGACGCATCGATGAGGCGGGACGCTGATGACGCTGCACGACGGAAACGGCGGATGGTTCCGCTCCCTGCTCGAACGGCTGACCGGCAGGTCACGCTCCAAGGCGGTCTCGGAAGAGGAGATCACCCAGATCCTTGAGGAAGGGGAGCGGAGCGGCGCCATCGACCGGACGGAGCATGAGCTCATCAAGTCCATCTTCGAGTTCACCGACACCACGGTGAAGGAGATCATGGTGCCGCGCACCGACGTGTTCGCGGTGGACATCGCCACGCCGCGCGACCGGATGATCCAGATGCTCATCGACCAGGGGTACACCCGCGTCCCGGTGTACCGCGACACCATCGACCGCATCGTCGGCATCATCTACACCAAGGACCTGCTCGGCGTACTGGAACACCGCGACCTCATCCTGCTGCAGGACATCCTGCGTCCGCCGTACATGGTGCCGGAATCGAAGAAGATCAGCGTGCTCCTCCGCGAACTGCAGAAGAACCGCCAGCATATGGCGATCGTCATCGATGAGTTCGGCGGTACCGAAGGCATCATCACCATCGAAGACATCGTCGAAGAGATCGTCGGCGAGATCCGGGACGAGTACGACGAGGAGAGCTCGGACGTGGTGACGCACGACGACGGTAGCGTCTTCGTCAACGGCGGCATCACCATCCACGATTTCAACGCGCGCTTCCGTACCGATGTGCCGGAACACGCCGATTACGACACCATCAGCGGCTTCCTGCACACGCTGGCGGGGAGGCTCCCCGAACTGCACGAAGAGATACGGTACAAGAACGTCACGTTCATCGTGGCGAAGAAGAACGAACGGCGCATCCGCTCCCTCCGCATCAAGTTCGGGACCGCCGTTCCGGAGAAGGACCATGCATAACGTACTTTCCGGCATCCTGGAGAACACCCGCCGCGAAGTGGAGGAACGGAAGACCGCTGTGCCGTTCGAGACCCTCATTGAACGGGTCGGCACGATGCCCGAAACGGCCGATTTCGGAGCGGCTCTACGGGGCCGCGAGGGTCCGGTCCCCGCATGCATCGCCGAGATCAAGAAGGCCTCTCCGTCCAAAGGGACCATCACGAAGGATTTCTCCCCCGAACGCATCGCGCGGGAGTACGCCGCGGGAGGGGCCGCCGCGCTCTCCGTCCTCACGGACGAACGGTACTTCAAGGGCCGGCCGGAGTATGTGGCGCTCGCTCGCCAGCATTCCCGGCTGCCGGTGCTGCGCAAGGACTTCATCGTCGACGAGTACCAGGTCTTCGAATCGCGCGTCATCGGTGCGGACGCCATCCTGCTCATCGTCGCCGCGCTGTCGGACGCGCAGCTGCGGGCGTACCTCGCCGCCGCCGCCGACCTTTCACTGGCCGTGCTGGTGGAATGTCATACCAAGGAGGAGATCGACCGTGCGCTCGATGCCGGCGCGGTCATCATCGGCGTCAATAACCGCGACCTCACCACCTTCGTCACGGACATCTCCGTTTCGCTCAAACTGAAGCGGTTCATCCCCAACGACCGCATCGCGGTGAGCGAGAGCGGCATCCGGAACTTCCATACCGTGGAGCAGCTCGCGCAGGCGGGATTCGACGCTGTCCTTGTGGGGGAGCACCTGATGGCGCAGACCGACCGGACGAAGGCGCTGAAGGAGCTGCTTGGAGGACGCCGGTGAGATGAAGACGCCCTACCTCATCAAGGTCTGCGGCATCACGAACCCTGCGGACGCTGTCGCCGCCGTCGACGCCGGAGCGACCGCCATCGGCATCAATTTCTTCACCGGCAGCAAACGGTACGTCGCGCCGGAACGGGCGCGCGAGATCGCCGATGCGGTGCGAGGCCGTGCTGCCGTCGTCGGAGTGTTCGTGAACGAACCGCTGGAGTCGGCGAAGGCCATCGCCGCTGCAGTGAAGCTCACCTACTGCCAGTTCCACGGCGACGAAACGCCGGAGTACGTCGGCCGGTTCCAGAACGCGTTCAAAGCGTTCCGCATCGACGATGCGCACCGCAGCATCGACTTCGACGACTATCACTGCCCCGCGTTCCTGCTGGACGCATATTCGGAGCAGGAATACGGCGGCACCGGCCGGACGTTCGACTGGCTCCTCGCACGCGAAGCGAACGAGTTCGGACGCATCATCGTCGCCGGCGGTCTGACCCCCGACAACGTCGCGGAGGCGGTCGATACCGCCCAGCCGTGGGGCGTGGACGTCAGCAGCGGCGTCGAATCCGCTCCCGGCGTCAAAGACCACAACGCGATGGCCCGTTTCATCACCGCCGCCCGCGCGGCATTCATCCGGCAGACCACATGACTACTCCCGCACACCGTCCGTATCCCGATGTCCCGGATGCCCGGGGACATTTCGGTGTGTACGGAGGGCGCTATATTCCAGAGACTCTTCTTCCCGCATCCGAAGAGCTCGCCGGATGGTATCACAAGCTGAAGGACGACCCGGAGTTCCAGCGTGAGTTCCGGTATTACCTCCGTCACTTCGTCGGACGCGAGACGCCGCTCTATTTCGCCGAACGGCTCACCGAACGCGCCGGCGGCGCCCGCATCTATTTGAAGCGGGAGGACCTGTGCCACACCGGCGCGCACAAGATCAACAACACCATCGGACAGGTGCTCATCGCCCGGCGGATGGGGAAGAGGCGCATCATCGCCGAGACGGGCGCCGGTCAGCACGGCGTGGCCACCGCCACCGTCTGCGCGCTCTTCGGACTGCAGTGCGTCGTGTATATGGGAGAAGAAGACATCGAACGGCAGGCCCCGAACGTCTACCGGATGAAACTCCTCGGCGCCGAAGTGCGTCCGGTCTCCTCCGGCAGCCGCACGCTCAAGGATGCGACGAGCGAGGCCATCCGCGACTGGGTCACGAACGTCTCCGATACGTTCTATATCATCGGTTCCGTCGTGGGAATGCATCCGTATCCGATGATGGTGCGCGACTTCCAATCGGTCATCGGCGAGGAGACGCGCCGGCAGATCATGGAGGCCGAGGGACGCCTCCCGGACGCCGTCGTCGCCTGTGTCGGCGGCGGGAGCAATGCAATGGGCATCTTCCATCCGTTCCTCAATGATACGACCGCGGTACGGCTCTACGGCGTGGAGGCGGCCGGACACGGCATCGACACGGACCGTCATGCCGCGGCGCTCGCCAAAGGCTCACCCGGCGTGCTGCACGGTTCCATGCAGTACCTGCTGCAGGACGCCGACGGACAGATCGGGATCGCGCACTCCATTTCGGCGGGACTCGATTACCCCGGCGTCGGACCCGAACATTGCTACCTGAAGGATGAAGGGTACGTCACGTATGTTTCTGTGACGGACGACCAGGCGCTCGAAGCGGTGAAGGAACTCTCCCGCCATGAGGGGATCATCCCGGCGCTCGAATCGGCTCATGCCGTCCATTTCGCGCGCACCCTCGCTTCCGGCCTGCCACCTTCGTCGGTCATCGTCGTCAACCTCTCCGGTCGCGGTGACAAGGACCTCGGAACCATCATGAAGACTCTCTGAGCGATGCGCCCATGCACATCCTTCATGCGTTGACGCACAGCGTGCATGGCGGCGGACAAGCGGTCCCGTACCAGCTCGTTCGCCATCTCCAGCGCCGGCGTCCGGACGTTCGCAACACGGTGATGCTGCCAGAGGGCGGGGTATATGTGGATACCTTCCGGGAGACCGGCGCATCGGTCGTCACCTTCCCGCTCAATACGCTCGCTTTCCGGAGCGCTGTCACCATCCGCGGCACTGTCAGCCGTATCGCGCCGGACATCATCCACACGCACGGCCGCGGAGCCGGTCTCTACCTCCGTACGCTCCCGGCCGGCGTCACCGCCGCCCGGCGAGTCCATTCCCACCACGGTTTCCACCTGCCGGAACATTGGCCGCACAGCACCGTTTTCCGCATCGCTGAAGAGCGATTCCTGCAAAGGACGGACGCCGTCATCGCCGTATCGGAGAGCGAGAGGGAGGTCATTCTCCGGACCAATCCCGGGTCACAGCCGAAGGTCACGGTCATCCGGAACATCGTCGACGCCGGCGAGGTTCGTCGCCGTGCTCTGGTTCCGGACAGCGGTGCTGCGGACATTCTTCACGAGATGGAGCGATACCCGACGGTCATCATGGTCGGCCGTGACGATCCCGTGAAGAACCATCCGCTCGCCTTCCGGGCCGCCGCGACGGTGCTGCGAGAGTCGACGGAACCGCGCTTTGTGTTCGTCGGCATAACACCCGCCGTTCCGGGTTTCCGTTCGCTGTCGGATGATTTCCCCGGACGCGTGCATGCCGCCGGCCTCGTCGCGAATCCGCTGCCGTTCATCGCACAGAGCGCGCTGCTCCTCATGACGTCGAAACGTGAAGGCTCTCCGCTCGCCGTGATGGAAGCGGCGGCGCTCGGTGTCCCCGCGGTGGCGGTCCGTACACGCGGTCTGGACGAAGCGGTCCGAGACGGAGAGACCGGTCTTCTTACCGGCGACAAGGCGGAGGAGGTCGCTGCGGCCGTTCTTCGCTGTCTGTCGGACTCCCGCCGGCTGAAGCGCCTGTCCGAAGGCGCCCGTGCCGCGGCGGATGCCTGGGACCTCGATGCATGGATGGAGAAGTACCTCGCCGTCTACGCCGGAGCGACCGCATGCTGACCTTCTGCACATTGTTCGACAGGAACTACCTCGCCCGCGGTCTGGCGATGCACGAATCGCTGTTGCGGGTGAACGACACCGCCCGGCTCTTCGTCTTCGCGTTCGATGACCTCACCGCGGAGATCCTGGAGCGGATGGACCTCCCGAGGCTCATCGTGGTTCGGCAGCGGGAGTTCGAGAACGCCGGACTGCTCGCTGTCAAACCGACCCGAACGGCAGCGGAGTACTGCTGGACCGCGACCCCCGCCATCGTACTGCATGTGCTCGAACGGTACGGCGCGGACCATTGCACCTATATCGACGCCGACCTGTTCTTCTTTTCCGATCCGGCACCGTTGCTGCGTGAACTCGGTCCGTCGTCGGTCCTTCTTTCCCCGCACCGCTACACGCCTCGGTACGACCTGACGCGGCTCAGCGGACGCTACTGTGTCCAGTTCAATTCCTTCCGCAACACGCCGGAAGGATTGACCGCGCTCCGATGGTGGAACGAACGATGCCTGGAATGGTGCTACGCCCGGGAAGAGGATGGGAAGTTCGGTGATCAGAAATATCTCGATGACTGGACCGTCCGGTTCCCCGGCGTCCATGAGCTGCGGCACCTCGGAGGAGGGGTCGCACCCTGGAACGTGCAGCAGTATTCGTTCTCGGAGGAGGGAGAGCGCATCCGGGGAAGGGAACGTCGCAGCGGTACGGAGTTCGATCTTGTCTTTTATCATTTCCATTATCTGCGTTTCTACCGTTCCGGCCGGGTGGACCTCGGGGATTATCGACTCGACGGTCCCGTCCTCCGTGTACTGTATCGACGGTATCTGCAGAAGCTGGAATCGGCCGTGGAACGGCTCAGCGGACTGAAGCCTGGAGAGGATTGGTACGGACGCAGGGAAGAACCGGCGGGGTGGGAAGGGTGGAGCACCATGGTGAAACGCCGGCTGAAAGGGCAGTACAATGTACTTTCCGCTTCCGCATATCGAGCGTTCACGGGGAGGGAACGATGAACGCCGCGCCGCTGGTCTCGGTCATCACGGTCTGCTTCAATGCGGCGGACACCATCCGCCGCACCGTGGTGTCGGTCGCTCAGCAGACCTATGCCCCGGTCGAATACATCGTGGTGGATGGCGGTTCGACCGACGGAACGCTCGACATCGTACGGCAGTACGCACCGCCGAAAACCCGCGTCATTTCCGGTCCGGATTGTGGCATCAGTGACGCGTTCAACAAGGGTGTGGCAGCAGCGAAGGGAGAGTACATCCAGTTCATCAACGCGGACGACGCGCTCGCACCGGACAAGGTGGAACGCTCCGTCGAACTGTTCCGGAAACGGCCCGATGCCGGTTTCGTGTTCGGCGATGTACTGAAAGAGCACCCCGACGGGACGGTCGAACGGGTGGCGGGAGACCCGCACTACCGCCGGCGCCTTCGGTATGTGATGACACGCGTCAATCATCCGACCATGATGGTCCCTCGTTCACTGTTCGGAGAGGTCGGCGGATTCGATACCGTCTGGAAGGTCGCCATGGATTATGATTGGCTGCTTCGACTGGAAGCCCGCTCCATTCACGGCGTGTATTCGCCCGAGATCATCGTCATCATGGGGGCGGGAGGAGTGTCGGATGCACAGCGGTTCAAGGCGTTCCGTGAATGCCGCGACATCTCCATCCGTCACGGTCTGGCGCCGCTGTCGGCGTACGCATACCAGGGAGCGCGCATCATGAAACATCTCGTTCTGAGATCGTTCGGGAGGCGAACATGAACCTCGGCATCTTCGGCGGCACGTTCAATCCGCCGCATGTCGGTCACCTCATCACCGCCGAACGGGTCGGTGATGCGCTGGGACTCGATTCCATCCTGTTCATCCCGTCGTTCATCTCTCCGCACAAGCAGGAAGGGGAGGAACGGACGGCGGAGCACCGTCTCGCCATGACGCGCCTGGCGGCGGCGGAAAACCCTCGGTTCGCCGTTTCCGACATCGAGATTCAGCGGCCGGAGCCGTCGTACACCATCGAGACGGTCCGTTCGCTGCGCCATGAGCGGCCGGAAGACCACCTCTTCCTCATCATTGGCATGGACAATTTTCTCACCTTTCACCTATGGAAGGAGCCCAAAGAACTGCTTCGGTCGGCGGCATTGGTCGTCATGAACCGGCCATTGTATCCGAAGCGGGTGAACGAGGTGCTCGGAACGGAGAACGTGCAATTCGTGGATGTTCCAGGCATCGACGTATCCTCTTCAGAGATACGGCGGCGGGTACATCAGGGGGAGTCCATACGGTATCTCGTTCCGCAATCGGTCGAAGCATATATCCATCAGCACGCTCTCTATCGATGAGGATACGGTCGTGGTATGAAAGCGAAAAGCCCGGTGATGCCGGGCTTTTTTACTTTCCAGGATTGCAATGACGGAATCGCCCCGGCGCCGGGACGAGGATAAGCGTTGAAAATGCAAAACCCCGGATCGTTCCGGGGCTTTGGTGGTGGACAGGGCCAGAATCGAACTGGCGACACACGGCTTTTCAGGCCGTTGCTCTACCAACTGAGCTACCTGTCCGAAAATTTCCAAACTTAGCGCCTGAGTTTTCCTAAAAGCTAAGTTTGTGAAATTTTCAGGATCCCGATGATGTTCATCGGGATCCGAAAATCTTTCGACGGATTTCAAACTTAGCGCCTGAGTTTTCCTAAAAGCTAAGTTTGTGAAATTTTCAGGATCCCGATGATGTTCATCGGGATCCGAAAATCTTTCGACGGAATCAAAACGTAGCGACCGAGTTTTTCTGGGTGATACGTTCGAAGAATTCTCTTTTCCGATTGAAACTTGACGGTCCCGCTATCGCTAGCGGGACCGTTCCAAAGCACACATCAATATACGGAAAAAATCGATTCTCCCAAAAGAAAAAATACGGCTCAGATGAAAAGCGGCGCCATCACCAGCGTGATGGTGGACAGCAGCTTGATGAGCACGTGCAGCGACGGGCCGGCGGTGTCCTTGAACGGATCGCCGACGGTGTCTCCCACCACGGTGGCCTTGTGCCATTCGGTCCCCTTCTTGCTCTCCACCTCCACATACTTCTTCGCATTGTCCCACGCGCCGCCGCCGTTGTTGAGGAAGAGCGCCACCAGGATCCCGGTGATGGTACCGACCATCAACAGGCCGCCGACCACCTCGGCGCCGCTCGCGCCATGCGCAGGGCTGCCGGTGGCGATGTAGAGCCACTTGAAGAGGATGCCGACCACGATGGGCATGAGCACCACGAGCAGGCCCGGCAGCACCATTTCGCGCAGCGCCGCCCGCGTCACGATGTCGACGCACTGGCCGTAGTCGGGCTTCGAGGTCCCCAGCATGATCCCGGGGTTGTTCTTGAACTGCTCCCGGACGTTGTTGATGACCGCGTACGCGGCGCGTCCCACCGCCTTGATGGCGAGGGAGGAGAAGAGGAACACGAGCATCGCGCCGAGCAGCGAGCCGACGAACACCGCTGGTTTGGACAGGTCGATGTGGGTCAGGTTGAAACCGTAGTTCCGCACTTCGTCGAAGTAGGCCGAGAAGAGCAGGAATGCGGCCAAAGCGGCGGAACCGACAGCGTAGCCCTTTGTGAGCGCCTTGGTGGTGTTGCCGACGGCGTCCAGACGGTCGGTCTTCCGGCGGATCTCTTCAGGCTGGTGCGACATCTCGACGATGCCGCCGGCGTTGTCCGTGATGGGACCGAAGGTGTCCATTGCCAGGATGTACGCAGCGGTGCCGAGCATACCCATGGTGGCCACGGCAGTGCCGAACAGTCCCGCATGCTGCAGGCCGGACGATTCGCCGAGGAAGTACGCCGAGATGAGCGCGGCGGAGATGACGAGCACCGGATATCCGGTGGACTCCATGCCGACCGCGATGCCCGCGATGATGTTCGTCGCCGGGCCGGTCTTGGACTGTTCGGCGATGGACTGTACCGGGCGGTACTTGTACTCGGTGTAGTACTGCGTCAGGAAGACGAACGCGAGCGAGGTGAGAACACCGATGACTCCGGCGATGAAGAAGTTGAAGTAGTACTGTTCACCGAGCAGCCAGCGCGACGCGATGAAGAATCCGACCATCGCCAGCGCTGCGGTGATGTAGAACCCGCGGTTGAGGGCGTTCATCGGGTCCTCTTTGTCGTCCGTCTTCACCATCATGATGCCGATGACCGACGCGATGATGCCGAAGGCGCGGGCGACGAGCGGGAAGAGCAGCACGCCGATGAGCGGCAGTCCGGCGGACTCGAACGTCGCCGCGTTGGCGCTGTAGAGTCCGGCGGCGAGGATCATGGCGCCGATGTTCTCGGCGGCGGTGGATTCGAAGAGGTCAGCGCCGCGGCCGGCGCAGTCGCCCACGTTATCGCCCACCAGGTCCGCGATCACCGCGGGATTGCGCGGATCGTCCTCGGGGATCCCCGCTTCCACTTTCCCCACCAGGTCGGCGCCCACATCGGCCGCCTTCGTATAGATGCCGCCGCCGAGCTGCGCGAACAGCGCGACGAACGATGCGCCGAAACCGTAGCCGACGATGAGCAGGGGGATCTTCGCGGGATCGGGGACGATGCCCATCCAGTCCACGATGGCGAAGAGACCGGCGACGCCGAGCAGGCTCATCGCCACGACGAAGAAGCCCGAGACCGCTCCGCCGCGAAGTGCCGTCTGCAGCGCGCCGTTCATTCCCACCGTCGCCGCGGCGGCGGTGCGGATGTTGGTGCGGATGGAGGTCCACATGCCCATGTAACCGGCCGCGACGGAGCAGAGCGCACCGAGCACGAACGATACGGTGGTCCACAGCGCGAGCATGGACGGGGTCGCCGGATCGTGCTCGTTCGGGGTGCGGACGAACGCGTAGAGGATATAGATGAGGGCGGCCAATGCGATGGAAAGATAGATGATCGTCTTGTTCTGACGGCTCAGGAAGGCTTCCGCTCCCGCCTTGATGGCGTCCGAGATCTCCCGCATGGCAGGTGTGCCGGTGTCGCGGCGCATCACGTCACGGATAAGATAGAGCGCGAAGAGCAGTCCGAAGATGGAGATGGCAAGGATCAAAAAGAGTTCCATACGTTCCGGCGTGTCCTTTCTGTGATGACGGTGGATGATGGGCGGTCACCGTAATAAAAAGCCCCGAAATGGTCGGGGCCGGTGACTCAACGATAGTGGCTCAATTTATGAAAGTGGATGCGGATTTCCAAGAGACCGAGCGAATTTCTTCCCTTTTCCTGAAAAGCCCTTTCACACACTCTTTATTCCGTAGTTGGGAGAGCCCCGGACATGGATGACGCTGTCCGCTCAGTTGCGATGCCATCGGATGCTCATGATGAGCGCGATGGAAGCGAACAAAGCGGAAAGAAGGAAGGGCAGCGATGGGGCGACTTCGAACAAGCGGCCGGCCACGAGCGGTCCGAGCACCATCGCCACGGTCATTATAGAGACGTTCGTGCCGATGATCTCCCCCTTCAACTCCCGAGGAACGGCGTTCACCGCTTTGTTCGTCGTTACGACACGGAGGATGGCCTGACTCGTGCCCAGCAAGGGGAGCGCCAGGAGAAAAAGTACCACGTGCCCCGAAGCAGCGATCAGAGTTCCGGTGACGGTGAAAACGAGCATAATGCGTTCCACTTCATTCGCGGTGAACCGGTGCATCCATACTTTATTGAGAAGGTAGACCTGATTCACGAGAATCGTCAACCCCATGATCGTGAAGAGTAGACTTGTCGAAAACGAACCAAATCCGAAGACATTTTGCGTGAAAAGGGCGAACACTGTCTGGATAGTGACGAACGAAAGGGCGAACAAAAACCAGATCAAAAAAAGGGAACGTAGCTGCGGGAGGTTGATGGCTCGAATGATCGGCAAAAATGGGTTGAATCGCATCGCACCGGTATTTCTATGAAAATTTGATTCCTTTAATAGAAAAAGTGCCGAAATACCATTAAGCAGTGCCATGCTCCCGGCTACATAGAACGGAAATGCATGCGTAACTGTGCTCAAAATCCCGCCAAAAAGAGGACCAAGAATGAATCCAATTCCGAACGTTGCACCGATTAAACCAAGGTTTTTAATCCGGTCCTTCTCATCGTGAGAAATGTCGACGAGAAAGCTCTGAGCAGTCGAGAAATTTCCGGCAGCCAATCCATCGATGATTCGTCCTAAAAACAGCATTGGGATGGAAGCGGCACTGGCGAACACGAACCATCCTGCCGAAGTAGAAAAAATACTTAATAAAATGACAGGTTTTCTACCGATTCGGTCAGATAGTGACCCGAGAATCGGACTGCTTAAAAATGCGCAAAAAGAATAGATCGAAAAAAGGATGGTGATTACAGAAGGGGAGGCGCCGAATTCATTAAGATAGAAAGGGAGGATCGGAATCACAATACCGAATCCCAGGACATCGACAAAAACCGTAGCCAAAATGATGATTTTTTGTGATTTCATTCCAGAAAGTAGGTAAAAAATGAATGATGTCAAAGGTATCTTTTTTGAACACTCTTCAGAATGGTTGATTTTGTGAATAATTGGAAGGTATTGTTCATTTTTTAATAAATCTAACCATTGATTTTCGATGTGTATGAAGAAGTTAACCTTTTTCGGACATAAGGACATGTGAGGACTACGCTAGCGTTGATCATATTAGTTTGGATACAACTAATACTGAAAACGGCGATCTCAAAATAGTGTAACCCATGATATTATTGATGTAAGCGATATCTCAACTTTAATTATTTTTCACATTTTTCAAATGGTGTGTTAACCGTGTCACATCATGGTGGCATCAAGGATTATTATTACAAAGTAACCTATGTTTGAGAATTATTAACGTGTTTCTACTTCTTAAGATTTCTTTAATTAAGTTCTTAAAACGTTCTAATAACTAATCCTTTGCATAGAAATGCCAATAAATCGTAACTTTGAACAAGCAAAAGGGAAAACCGCTCATTCGGTTTAGATGGAAGAAAGGAAGACGTCATGGGAGAAGTTCTCTTCAACACAAATGAAGTCGCCAACATGCTGCAGGTCGACAAGTCGACCGTGAAGCGTTGGACCGATGAAGGGAAGTTGAAGTGCTTCCGGACTCCGGGAGGTCACCGGAAGTTCCGTGCGGACGACGTGTACAGTTTCATGTCGAGCTTCAACTACGGCGTGTCCACGCTGCAGGTACTTCCGCAGCTCGCGAGCGATGAGGTCATCATCAAGCGCATCGTGCAGAACAAAGAGTTCAGCGTGCTGAGTTCGGTCTGCTTCAACGCCGCCATCAAAGGGAAGAAGGACGAGATCCTCACACTCTTCATCGAAACGTACCGCGCCGGCATGTCCGTCGCCGCCGCGTTCGATCACATCCTGCGTCCCTCGCTGAAGAAGATCAACGACATGCACGCGTCCAACAAGATCTCGTTCACGGAGTACCAGCTGGCGCACAACGCGCTCTCGTCCGCCGTGGTGCAGCTGCAGGACAGCGTGCAGCGTTCCGCGAAGAACAACCGCGTCATCGTCTGTGCGTCGCTCGAGCAGGAGCGGAACGATGTGGAGAGCAAGGCGCTCGTGACGCTGTTCGAGATCGACGGGTTCACGGTGCTCAACCTCGGTACCGGCGTCAGCGCCGATGCGGTGAATCATCTGGTGTTCCGCACGAAGCCCTTCGCCGTCTGTCTGTATTCCTGCGCACCGGCGGACACGGAGAAGTTCGTGGCGGAAGTGGAGAAGGTGCTGCATGCGACGAAGGATACGATGACGCGGCTGGTGGTGGGCGGTAAGGCGTTCGAAGCGGAGGCGGTCCGCGAGAACTTCGTCGGGATCCGCATCTGCCCGTCGTTCCAGGAGTTCGCGCTCGTCCGATACCACGAGAGCGCCGAAGAAGTGAGACAGTACGACAATCAGTGAAACTATCAAGCAACGATGACAACGAACACACAACACAAAGGAGACAGCAGCATGGAACCGAAACCGCCGTAACGTCGCTCGCACCGGACGTCCAAGTTTGTAACACACAACGAACCATTCACCTCACACACAAAGGAGCAACAACAATGAAGAACACGACGATGTTCTCGCGATTGGGAGCGATGATGATCATCGCCCTCCTGATCTCCTCCGTGCAGTACGGCGTCGCCGCGGGTACCACCGCCGGTACCGCCATCACGAACTCCGCCACCGTGTCCTACATGGACGGCGTGAACCTGAAGAACAAGACCTCCAACACCGTGACGATGTACGTGGGGCACAAGGTGGCGGGCGCGTTCTCCCCGGCCTCCGGCTCGACGAACACCTACGACAACGTCACGTACTACCATGCCATCAACTTCCAGAACAGCTCCAACCGGCTGACGAAGTACACCATGTCGTTCAACTCGGTGGCGGGCTACACGTTGTCCCTCATCCAAGATGACAACCAGGACGGTATCCACCAGTCCGGCGAGACGACGGTCGTGACGACCGACTCGCTCGTCATCGATGGGTCGAAGTACTACTTCATCAAGGCGGTCGTCGGCACCATCGCGAACGGCACGGCGAACGGCATCACCGTCACCTTCACCAACGCTTCCGGAGACAGCACGAACACCGTGGTGGTCAACCCGGCCGCATCGTTCAGCTACACGCTCACCTCCACCATCGTGAAGCCGGTCATCAGCTACCAGGTGAGCGGAACGGCTCCGTCGCCCCTCATCCCGGGCGCGCCGTTCGACTTCACCGTCACGCTGGACAACACCGGTACGGCGACCCCGTACAGCTATGATCTCGGTGCCTCGGATTCCTCGGTGGTTCAGATCCAGTATACAGTCCCCTCGAACTTCGAGTTCACGGGCGGTGCGTCGGGCGCCTTCACACTGAGCCCCTCCGGTTATGTGTCGTACACGTACTCGGGTGGAGTCATCACGATGCTGGTCGACACGTCGTACCTCGAACCGGCTGATGCCTCCATCAGCTTCACGCTGCCGATCCGGATCGACCAGTCCCTGAACAGCGGCACTGGTCCGGCCTCGGGTTCCTCTATTAATAGTCAGGCCGGCGACTTCTCGGTGCTGACCTACAGCAGTCCGCAGACCCAGCTCACCACCACCGCTTCCACGTCGGGAACCATCTTCACCGGCGCGACCACCGTGGCGGCGTCGAAGGGCGGCATGTGGTCCGTGACCCCGGCGAACGACAGCACGGCGGCGAACGAGACCACCGAGTACATCCTGACCCTGAAGAACATGGGGAACACCAGCGCGACCTTCACCATCACCGACACCGACAACGGCGGTAACGTGGTCGTGAACCACCTGGTGGCCGAGAGCTCGTACGGAACGGACCTGACCGGAAGCACGGCTTCTGTTGCGGCCGGTTCCACCATCCAGATCTACGTCCGTCTGACGGTCCCCGGCACCGCGGTGGCGCAGGACTCCATCAAGCGCAAGCTCGCCGTCGCCTCCGACGCGGCCGGCACGCTGTACACCGGCGCGGTCGTCTCCGACTATGAGCACACCATCGTGACCTACGTCGTCGCGGCCTCGTTCAACATCACCCTGGCGGCGGAAAGCGTCGCAGGCATCGGCACCACCACGAATCCGGCTCCGGAAGACACGGTGACCTTCGCCCTCACGCTGCAAAACACCGGCACCACCAACATCACCAGCGTGCAGATCTCGAACCTCATCCCGGCCAACATGACGTTCCTGGCGAACGCGTATGCCGCCGGTCAGGGCATCCGGATCGACGCGGTGAACCAATCGAACGCGAACGACGGCGACGACGCCTACTTCGACGGTTCGGCGGTGAAGACGAACAGCACCTTCAGCATCAACGCGGGCGTGACCAAGGTCCTCCGCTACAAGTGCACGGTGAACTGACCGTCACTCAGGACTGGCCGGGAGTGATACCCGGTCAGCCCTCTATTATAGACACGACACTTTGAACACCATCAACAAATACGGTCTGGCGCTCCTCGGATGGATGCTGCTGCTCGCGACGACGGTCGACGCGCAGGCGATCATCAATGAGCCGAAGGAGGGGGCGAAATCCCACTTCACCAGCCAGTTCGTCGCCGGCACCGGACCGACCAACGTCCCCGTGAAGCTGCTCGTCAACGGCACGGCGGTCGATTCCGGTTCGGTCCGTTCCGACGGTGTGTTCGAGTTCATCGGCGTCACGGTCCCGCGCGGTCCGGTCACCTTCACCGTGGTCATGAAGATGCCCGGCGGCCGGCTCGTGAGCACGGTCCGCCGCATCCACATTTATGACGTGCCGGATTCCATCGCGTTCGAACTGCCGGAGAAGGACCTTCGTGCCGACGGCCGGTCGCAGCTCACCGCGAACGTGCAGCTGCTGGACAAGTGGGGCGTACGCATCGAGGACGGATACTTCCTCACCGTGGAAGCGGACAGCCTCTCGCTCGGCATGAAGGACCTCGATCCCGCCACGCCGGGCGTTCAGGCCCGTCTTGCAGGCGGTACCGTGGCGGTTCCGGTCGTTGCACCGAAGAACGCCGGTTCCTATTCCGTGAAAGTGACGGCCTCCGGCGTCGAACGGCGCTTCCACACCCAGTTCAACACCCCCATCGAGCCCCTGATGCTCGTCGGTTCGGCCGATGTGAGCGGGCGCTACCTTTCGACCTCCGGCGACCTGTCACAGCTGAAGAGCCGATCGCTGCTCGAGGACGGTTTCCACAGCGACGGCCGCCTGGCCCTCTACGGCCGCGGTACGGTCTGGGGCGATTACCTCCTCACCGCCTCGTTCGACAACACCCGCCGCCGCGACCGGCTGTTCCAGGAGGTCGATCCCGACGTTCTCTACGGCATCTACGGCGACAACAGCTCGGTGGACTACACCGCGCAGACGAACAATCCGTTCTTCGTGAAGCTCGAACGGAACCGTTCCTATGCGCTGTTCGGCGACTTCAACACCTCGATGAACCTCAACGAACTGGCGCGGTACGACCGCACCTTCAACGGCGCGAAGGCGCATTACGAAGGGGCCACGGAGAACGCCGATGTCTTCGTCACGTTGACGGACCGCAAGGTGTCGGTGGACGAGATCCGCGGACAGGGCATCTCCGGATACTACTTCCTCGGCCGCAGCGACGTGGTGACGGGAACGGAGAAGGTCCGCATCGAAGTGCGCGACAAGCGGCACAGCCAGATCATCCTCTCCCGCGCGGAGAAGTCCCGCTTCAGCGACTATGAGATCGATTATGAACAGGGGACCCTCTTCTTCAAGCAGCCGGTTCCGAGCGTCGACAGCGACGGCAACCCGGTCTTCATCATCGTCACCTACGAGGCGGTCTCTTCCAATGTGGCGGACTACTCGTACGTGCTCGGCGCCCAGGGCGAGAAGGAGATCGTCTCGGGTCTGCGCATCGGCGGTACGGCGGTTCTGGACAAGTCCAACAACGACTTCACGCTCCTCGGCGGGCATGCCAAATACGCTCCGTCGACGCGATTCGGCCTCGGCGCTGAGTTCGCCCGCGGTTACGACGACCTGAACGCCGGCGGCAACGCCTGGAAGGTGGACCTGTCCGGCGAACCGGTGGAGCGTCTGCTGCTGACCTCCTACGTCCGGAAGGTCGAATCGGGCTTCATGAACCAGACGATGGGCGCGGGCGGACTGTCGGGCGAGTCGGGTTCCACCAAGTACGGCGTCGGCGGTTCGTACGACGGCATCGCCGATACGAAGCTCGCCGCCGAGTTCTACCATCAGCTGCAGCCGGTCAACGGCACGACCGCCGAGATCACGTCGGTGAAGGGGACCGCTGACCGTTCCTTCGGCAGCGTCGCCACCATCGGTGCCCGCGTGGAGAACGTGTCGTACGAGAGCGCATTGGACACGGCGGCGAAGCGTTCCACCCTCGTGGCGCTCCGCGGCACGCTGCGCCCGGCCGACCGCCTGAACATCATCACCGAGTACGAACACAGTTTCAGCTCCTCCGCGGGCGAGCAGGTGAAGCCCTCCTCCGCGACCATCGGCGCCGAGTACCGGGTCTTCAATCCCGTGCTGCTCTCCTACAACCAGAAGTTCTACGGCAACGGCGGCAGCTCTTCCGTCTTCGGCGTCAACACCGAGCTGGGCTATGGGACGACGGCGATGGGCCGGTATCAGATCGGCAACGCCATCAGCGGTCAGAGGAACCAGTACAGCATCGGTCTGAAGAACACCCTGAAGCTGACCGACGAGCTCACTTCGAACGTGCTGGTGGAGCGGACCCGGGCGCTCGACCGGAACATCGTCGAGGCGCAGACGCCGGACAACGACGCGGTGTCGCTCGGACTCGAGTACCTTCCGAAGGCCGCCTATAAGGCTTCGGTGAAGGGTGAGATCGGAAAGAACCGCCAGGCGCTGCGCCGTTCGTTCACCTTCGGCGGGGACCTGCGCATCGCGAACGACTTTACATTAATCGACAAATTCACGTATTATGATGAGGCCCGCGAAGTGCCGCAGAGCACCGCGGCGACCTTCGCCGACGGCACGCTGTCGCCGGAACAGATCGGAACGGGTCTTGCGAACGGGACGATGAAGAAGTTGCACAACGCTCTCGGCCTGGCGTACCGTCCGGTGGACGTCGACTGGCTGAACGCCATCGGCAAGTACGAGAAGAAGGTGGAGTACAACGGCATGGTGCAGCCGCAGTCGTCCTACAATACGGACATCGTGTCGCTGCATACGTTCATCGAGCCGGTCATCGGTCTTGAGATCGGCACGAAGTACGCCCTGAAGATGTCGTCGGAAGAGGCGTACGGACTGACCGCCGCCACGGTGGCCGATTTTTACCTGGTCCGCGCCGAGTACGACCTGCGCTGGAACAATTTCGATGTCGCGGCCGAATTCCGCGTCCTCTCCAGCCGCATCGAGGGGCAGGCAGGTTCCGGCAGTGCGCGGAGCGGGTACAGCGCCGAGCTCGGGTACGTGGCGTTCCAGAACGTCCATGTCGGGGTCGGCTACAACTTCGTCGGCACCGAGGACCGCGACCTGGTCGGCCGCGAGTACTGGTCCGCCGGCCCGTACGTCACCTTCCGGATGAAGTTCACCGAAAAGGTGCTGGAGTATTTCAACAAGTGATGAACAGCGACCGAACGAACCCATGAAGAGCACACGCCATCATATCGTACGGAGAACGGCCATCGCCGCAATGACGGTCCTGACCGTCGTTCTGCCGTCGCTGCTTCGGGCCCAGACGCTCGCCAATTACTCCGTGAGCCGCACCACCGGCATCTCGTACATCGGCATCAATTCCACCGGGAACTCGTTCCCGTCCTGGCGGAACAGCACGGACGGGAACTACAACGAGGACGATAACCGGAGCTATCCGGTCGACATCGGTTTCGATTTCTGGTACAACGGCGTGCGGTACACGCAGTTCTCCGTCTCCACGAACGGGTTCATGGACCTTTCCCCCTCAACGGACGACGGCGGTCCGCTGGTGCATGCGTACGGACCGTACGACGACGACATGAGCGAGGACAACACGTCGGAGAACACCACGCTCGCCATCGCCCCGTTCTATTACGATCTGACGACGTACGGTGTGGTCGATCCGCTCGGCGAAAGCATCCATTACGAAGTCTCCGGAACGGTCGGGAACCGTGTGCTGACCGTGGAGTGGTACCGCATGGAGCCGTGGGTGAACGGGGGCGGGGGAGACCCGGACTTCACGTTCCAGGTGAAGCTGTACGAATCGACCGGACAGATCGAGTTCGTGTACGGAGCGATGAACCTGAACGGGTTCGTCTTCGCCAATCAGGTGTACCAGGTGGCGAAAGGATACACGGCCGGCATGAACTCGGGGACCATCAGCGCTTCTCCGACGGCGGCGCAGCTCTTCCTGCAGCAGACACCGAACAGCACCACGTTCAGCAATGCGAACGCGTTCGGAAACGAAGCCGACGCCGCGCACAACCTCGGGACGGCACCGGCGTCGAACTCCAAGATCACCATCGCTCCGCCGGCCATGACGGCTCCGACCACGCTGACCTTCACCGCGGTCTCGCAGACCGGCATGACCCTGAACTGGACCGATGCCTCCGCGAACGAGGTCGGTTTCGTCATCTACCGCTCCGATGACGGCGGTGCAACGTACAACTTCATCACCCAGACCGCTGCCAACGCCACGTCGTATGCGGTCACAGGACTCCTGGCCGGCACCACGTACTATTACCGTGTGTACGCGGTCAATGAAGGACGTCTGAGTTCCGCGCTCTCCGGGAACCAGGCCACGGCGGCCCCCGGGTCGCCGGTCACGATCGCCTCGGGCTCCTGGAAGAACAAGAACATCTGGTCCACCAACACCGTCCCGGGCATTTCGGACAACGCCACCATCGCCGACGGGCATGTGGTCACCATCGACTCCCTGGTGACGGTGAACAGCATCACGGTCGGCCAGGGGACGAGCGGAACCCTGCTCATCGGCGATAATGCCACTCCGCGCACCATCACCGTCATCGGCAACATCGACGTGAAGGCGGGAGGCATCTTCCGCGTGAACGCCAACTCGAACACGTCGTCCCACTCCATCACGACGTCGGGGAACATCCTGAACGCCGGCCGGTTCGTCATGGCGACGGACGCCGACAGCCGCTGCGCCGTGACGTTCAACAAGAGCGGCACGCAGACCATCAGCGGCAACGGCGACTCGACGATGTTCCACACCATCACCCTGAACATGGGGAGTTCCCGCACGAACGTGCTGGACGTCTTCGCCACGAACTTCAGAGCGTACGCGACCGGATTCCTGACCATCACCAATGGAACGTTCAATCTCGCCACCGGCGCCACCGTCACGCCGTTCACGACCTCCGTCAGCGTCCCCCTCTCCGGCGGTATCCGAGTGAACCACGCCTCGGCGGTCCTGAACACGACGGGCGGGAGCACCACGGTGCTCGGCGAGTTCAAGGTGCAGGCCGGCACGGTCAACATCGGCAGCGCCGCCGATAACAACCTCATCTCGCGCGGCGGTATCTTCGAGTTCTCCGGCGGCACCACGACCGTGGCGGGACGGTTCGAACCGTTCTCGGCGTTCGACATCACCGATTTCACCATGTCCGGCGGTACGCTCATCGTGGGGGGGACCGGCAGCACGTCCACCACCTCGTCGCCGTTCACGATGTCGGTCGCCGGTTCCCGCTTCACCATGAGCGGCGGTACCATCGTCGTCCGGCGGGAAGGGGGCGGCGGCGGGAACGACCTCGGCTTCGTCAACACCGGATACAGCAACTACAGCGTCACGGGCGGTACCGTGCAGATCGGCGACGGCTCGACACCGTCCGGACAGACGATGTCCGTGAACACCGCCATCCCGGTCTACAATTTCGTCGTCAACAGCGGAAACGCCACCGCATTGCTGGTCACGAACAATCTCACGGTCCTCAACGATGTCTCGATCACGCTGGGTACCTTGAACGCCAACGGCCGTGACATCGCGGTCGCGGGGAACTGGTCGAACAGCAACCAAACGTTCACGCCGGGTACAGGCACGGTGACGTTCAATGGGACCGGCGCGCAGAACGTCTCCCGCGCATTGGGCGAAACGTTCTACCGGTGGTCCATCGTGAAGACGTCGGGCACCGTGAGCCTGGTGAATCCTGTCACCGTTTCCGATGCGTTTCAGTTGACATCCGGCACTCTTGCGGTCGGCACATCCTCCCTCACGCTCAACGGTACTGTCACGGGAGGCGGTACGCTCACATCCTCCGCGTCCGGAACCGTTTCCTATAACCGCAGTGCGAACTCTCAGACGGTGCTCGAGGCGAACTACGGTGATCTCAACTTTTCAAACTTCCTGAAGGACCTGCCGGCGGCGGTCATCGGGATCGCGGGCGCCTTTAATCCCGGAAATGCGAGCGGTCATACGGTCACCGGGAACACCATCGAATACAACGGCACGGGACCGCAGAGCATCGCATCGTTCCAGTACAACGATCTTACCCTGACGAACAACAGCACGAAGACGGTGCAGTCCGGAGCGGACACGGTGCTCGGCTCGCTCACCATCAACACCAATGCGGCGCTCGTCAACAACGGCGTCACGCTGCGGGTGATGGGGAACATCGTCCACAACGGTTCGCATTCCGGGACCGGTTCGCTCGTGCTGAACGGTTCATCGTCGCAGACCATCAGCGGCACAGGAACGTTCCAGAACCTGACCGTCAATAACGCCTCCGGCGCCGTCATCGTCGGCGATAAGACGGTGAACGGGACCCTTACGTTCACGAACGGCGTCATCACGACCAACTCCGACACGCTGTACATCGCTTCCGGCGGCTCCGTCGTCAAGACGGCGGGACATGTCTTCGGCTGGCTGAAGAAGTACGTTCCGAACACCGACGGCATCACAGTGACCTATGAGGTCGGGGATGCTGCCGTGGCGGATTCCACGCCGGTGACGTTCACCTTTACGGATATGACGTCGGCGGGGAATCTGGCCGTCACGACGGTCAACGAGGACCATCCGGACGTTTCTTCTTCGTACATCGACCAGACGGCGAATGTGAACCGGTACTGGAGGAGCATCCCTTCCGACGGATTCGCCTACACCATCGGAACCGGGTATTCCATCACTGCACGGTTCCGGAATCCGGACGACCTCGACGCCACCGGCAATGAGACGACGTACCGGATGAACCTCTACAACGGTATCCGATGGGATTCTACGACCGCCGGTACACGGACGACGACGACCAACCAGGCGACCGGCGTCGATTCCCTCGGGGTGTATGTCGTCGGTATCCAGGTCACCAGCGGTGCGTACCGGTCCGCCGCGACCGGCAATTGGAACGTGCTCGCGACGTGGGAGCGGTTCAATGGTGTGACGTGGGCGACACCGACCATCGGTCAGGGTACGCCGGACTTCAACGACGGACTCATCACCATCCGGAACGGTCATACCGTGACCGTGACGGCCGCGGTGACCATCGACCAGACCGTCATCGAGTCCGGAGGACAGGTCACCATCAATGGCGGAAACCTGACCCTCAACACCGTCAACAATGCTTTGGTCGTGAATGGAACTCTCCGGTGGCAGGCGAACACGTTCTCCGGTTGGACGGCGGCCCGTTTGAAGTTCAACGCGGGGAGCGTGTATCAGCATGCGATGACCAATGCGGACCAAACGACCGTGCCGACCGCGACCTGGGCTGCGTCGTCCACCTGCGAGATCCGTGGTACGACCGGCGGCGACAATAACACTTTCCGGAACACGCTGATTCAGACGTTCGGCAATTTCACATGGGCACCGAGCAGCATGTCGGCTTCGGTGGTCTTCAATGGCCTGTTGACGAATGTGGCCGGTAATCTCCGGATCGCCAGTCCGAACAACAATGTTCTTGCCCTGTACAACACACAAACCGGGACGACGAATATCGGCGGCAGCCTCATCGTAGAAAGCGGATATCTGCGCATCAAGGATGGCGGTGGAACTGCCGTCGTCAACGTCGCCGGGAACGACAGTCTTGTCGCGGGTACGCTCCAATTGTCCGATAATGGTGCGATCTATCTTCGAACGGCCGGAGGACTGTATGTGCATGGTGGCACGTTGGACCTGGCGGCGGCAGGCGTGACCGATTCCCTCACGATCAAGGGGGACCTCGTCCTTGCCGGCGGAACGGTGACCGAGACGAGCACCGGAAGCGGGGTCATCGCCCTTCAAGGGACCGCGGTCCAGAGCTATACCGACGGTGCGACGATCTCCAACAACATCAATTTTGTCGTCTTCAGCAATGCCATTGCCGATCTCGGGACCGGCGTCGTGGGCGGTCAATCGTTCACGGCGGCAGCCGGCTCTACCTTGCGATTGGGGAACACAGCCGGAATCACATCAGCCGGAGCGACCGGGAACGTTCAAACGACGACGAGGACCTTCTCCACGACCGCGAACTATGTGTACAACGGCGGAGCGGCGCAGGCGACCGGCAACGGACTTCCGGCGACCGTCAACAAGCTCGAGATCGACAATGCCGGCGGAGTGACCCTGACAACCAGCGTCAGCGTCACCGATTCGTTGAAGTTGACCAATGGGAACCTTGCCATCGGTTCGAACACGCTCACCATCACGAACGTCGCCTCGCTCACGAGCGGTACGTTGTCGAGCGGAGCGACCGGTACGGTCATCTATAATAGAGCATCGAACGGACAGGCAGTGTTGCCGATGCCGTACGGCAATCTGACGTTCAGCAATTTGAACAAGATCCTCCCGTCCGGAACGGTCTCCATCGCCGGGACGTTCACCCCCGGTTCTGCCACCGGACACACGACCACCGGGAACACCATCGAGTACAACGGCAGCACACCGCAGAACCTCGCCGCGTGGGCGTATTACAATAACCTCACCGTCAGCGGCACCAATTGGAAGAAGCTCACCGGAAACACGACGGTGAACGGGAATCTGAGCGTTTCGAACGGCACGCTCAGTGACAGCATCTACACGCTCACCGTGAAGGGGAACATCGCCAACACGTCGCTCATCACCGGCACCAATTACCTCGGGAAGACGGTCCTCACGTCCGGAGCGTCGGCTCATGCGCTCAGCGGGAACGGCCGGTATTGGATCCTGGAACTGAATGACGTGAACGGTGCGACCGCATCGGCGGACATCACCATCGACAGCATCCTGGTGCTGACCTCCGGCGTGCTCACGGCCAGTTCCAATACGGTCATCTGCTCGGCACTGCCCGGCGTGTATCGTCCGGTGACGGGCGGACACGTCAATGGCCGTATCCGCAAGACCGTCAGCGCGAGCCCCGTGCCGCAGAACTATACCTTCGAAGTCGGTGATGCGGCGGCCTACACTCCAGTTGACATGACGTTCCAGTCCGTGAGCGTCGCCGGTACCGTCACCGCATATCAGACCACGGGCGACCATCCGCTCCTGAAATGGTCCGGTCTCGACCAGACGAAGAGCGTGAACCGGTACTACACCCTCAGCGGGTCCGGACTGACCTTCACGACGTACGATGCCACGTTCAACTTCGTTTCGGGTGACATCGACGGTGGGGCGAACACGGCGTACTTCTTCGTGAAACGGTACAACGCCCCTTCCTGGTATCCGTCCACCGTCAACGTACGCCAGTCCACCAGCACCCGCACGCTCGGTATCACGGCGTTCGGCGATTTCGCGGTGGGTGAAGCGGCCTCCATCTTCTACTGGACGCAGGGCGCCGGGACCTACAATTGGAGCGACGACTATAACTGGAGTTCGCACAGCGTGCCGACCGCCGGCAACACGGTGGTCTTCGACGCGGACGATACGGTGGAGGTCAACATCGCGGCGGTGTGCAAAGACCTCATTCTGCACAATGATACGCTCCGTCTCACCATCCTTGCGGGGAAGACCCTCACGGTGAACGGGGATCTGACGCAGTACAGCGGCCAGTTCAGCACGCGGGCGTCGTTCCCGGCGGTGACCGGAACCGTATCGATGCTCGGCGGTCTCTTCGGATACGACTCGTCCGGCGGCACGCAGACGGTGGCGGTCCAGACGTACCGTGAGCTTCGCCTCTCCGGCGGTGGCACCAAATCGGCTGCCGGTTCCTTCACGGTGAACCGGAACCTCACGATCGCGCCGTCGGTCACGTTCGCGGGGGGCGCGAACACCATCACCGTGAAGGACAGCCTCACGAATGACGGGGTCCATACCAGCACCGGTGCGGGCAGGATCCTGCTCGACGGAACGACACAGCACCGGCTCGGCGGCAACGGGTCCTTCGGAAATCTGGAACTGAACAATGCGTCCAATGGCGCGACGCTCGCCGGGACTCTCACCGTCAACGGAACGCTGACGCTCACCGGCGGGGTCATCACCGCGCCGAACGATACGCTCATCATCGGGATGGGCGGCACGGTCAGCCGCACGAGCGGACATGTGAACGGGTTCCTCCGGAAACGTGTCTCGCCCGCGGCGGACTCGCTCACGTACGAGCTCGGTTCGGCGTCGGCATCGGAATATCTGCCCGTGACGGTCTCGTTCGGTACGGTCTCCACCGGCGGAAGGCTCACCGTCGGGATGCTCGCCGGAGACCATCCCGACCTCGTCAATTCGACGCTCGACCCCGACTCGACCGTGAGCCGGTACTGGACCGGCGGCAATGACAGCATCGTCTTTGATTCGTACAACATCACCGTGCAATGGCTGGCCGGTGAGAACCCGGGCATCGCCGACAATAACGATATGGCGTTCGCCATCCGTTCCAACACCGGCGTATGGGATGAACTGCTCCCCGGAACCCTGACATCGACGAGTTTCCGCGGGATGACCGGGACGTCGTTCAGTTCGTTCGCGGTCGGAAAGGGGATGTCACGGCGCTTCACCTCCGTTGCGACCGGCAACTGGTCCGCGAACGCGACGTGGGACCTGAACAAGGTGCCGAAGAAGCGCGATTCGGTGCTCATCGTCTCGCCGCATGTGGTGACCCTGACGGCGAACAGCCGCATCGAACACCTCGCCGTGAACAGCGGCGGCGAACTGGCGGACGCCGGATACACCCTAGACCTGTACGGCAATATGTCGTTCAGCGGCAAGTGGAGCGGCACCGGACAGATCCGGTGGAACGACGCCACGACCGATACGCTCACCGGTACGGGAGGGAAAGCGTCCGGCAGTTCCACGCTCTATGTGTACGGCGGGAACAAGTTCGTCAACACGTCGAACGACACGCTGGCGGCCGTCCGCATCGGTGCCGGGAACACGCTCACGAATCTCGGTTCGGTGGCGGTCGCCGGTACCATCACCGGCGACAATGCCGGTTCGACATGGGCCAATGCCGCCGGCTCGCTCGTGCGGGCGGGCGGTACGTTCCTGTCCACCGGAGCGCTCACTGCGACGGCGTCCGGAAACACCGTCGTCTACAACGGCTCCGGCGCACAGAGCGTGAAGACGACGACCTACCACCACTTGCAGACCGGCACCGGCGGTACGAAGACCATCGGCGGGAACATCACGATGAAGGGGGATGTGACGATCGGTGCGGGGACGACGCTGGCCGCGGGATCGACCACCGATACGGTCTATGGAAATTGGACAAATAACGGTACATTCACCGCTGGTACATCCACCATCGTCATGGGCGGTTCTGCAGCAGCGGCCATGGCGGGTGCCACGACCTTTGCGACGCTGACGCTCAACAAAGCGGACAGCATCACGACCGTCACCTTGTCCAACGGCATGCAGGCCGGAACGCTGGCGATGACGAAGGGGACGATGAACACGGGCGCCAATGTCATGACCATCACCGGCACCCGGACGGGGAACGGCGTCATCAATGGGACCGTGACCCGCACGCATACCTTCGCCGCGGCGACGGCGTACGCATTCGAATCGCCCTTCACCACGGTGACGTTCGCTGCGGGAGGGACGCTGCCGACCTCGTTCACCGTGCAGACCGTGCTGGACAGTACTCCCATTGTCAACACGACGATGGACCCCATTAATCGTTACTACGTTCTGTCGCAGACCGGCGGTTCGGGCTACAAGCACGCTCTGAGGCTCCACTATGAGGACACCGAGATCGGCGCTCCGAACTCGGAGACCGCTCCGCCGCTGAAGATGTGGCGCGACTCGAGCGGCACGTGGGTACGTCTGGGAGCCACCGGCTCCAGCACGGTGCAGAATTGGGTCGAGTTCGATTCCGTCGTGAACGTCGGTTCGTTCGGCCTGTCGAGCCGCCGCATCACGAACGTGATGCTCACGCTCTCGGCCAACGCGACACATCCGTCCCCCGGGGACGAAGTAGAGTATACGGTCGCGTACAACAACTACGGCGACGGTCCGGCGTCGAACTTCATCGTCATGGCGCCGGTCCCGTTGAACACCTCGTACGTGGCGAACAGCGTTACGGTGAACGGTTCGCCGGCAGCGGACGGTTCGCCCGGTGTTTCGGTCGGGCCGTCGGCCCTCACCATCAATCTGTCGACCATCCTGGGGGGAGCGGTTCCGGGATCGGCATCGGGGAACTTCAAATACAAAGTCACCATCAATTAATCGGAGCGGTCATGAAGACTCTCACGTTCATCCTTAGTGTGTTCGTTTCGCTGCACCTCGTGTCGGCGCAGAACGCACCGGTCCGTATGGCGATGTCCGCCGGCGGACAGACCGTCCTGTTCCAGCCGAACCCTCTTGCGGATGCGAAGGACGGCGCATACATCGCCGGCAGGACGGCCGCCGGTGAGATGTACGGGTTCGCGTTCAAAGGTGTGCCGGCAGCGACGCCCATCATCGAGTTCCTCGACAAAGGAGGGAAGACCCTCAAGGCGTTGACCGTCGCCGACCTCTTCGGCGGGAAGGCCACCGCGACCGTGAAGCCGGTTCCGCTCTCCGTCGCCGGAACGAAGAACCGTTCCGTCGCGGCGTACGATGTCACAATGCCGCAGGGGAAGAGCCGGGTGGAGATCCATTCGACGATGACCGACGGCGCCGCCGCCGGGAAGCTCATCCTGAAGGTCGGCATTACCGGTCCGCTCGCATCATCGGCATTTCTCCGTCTGACGCTTCCCTTCACGGGACAGGTCGACGCGAAGCAGAAGGGGTTCGTCATGAGCACGGCGGACGGCCGCGCCGGTCTCTCCGGCTCGGTGCTCTCGCCCGTCGAAAAGATCTCCGTCGCGAACCGCCGGCTGAGCGTGACCGTGAAGGTGGAGGGGGCCGGTGAACAGAAGAACGCCTTCCTGGCCTCCTTCGACGCCGCACCGTCCCGCACCGAAGCGGACGCGTTGGTGAAGAAGTTCGAAACGGATAACACCAACGATATCGTCATCGTGAACACTTCGGACCGTGAGACGGCCGAACCGAACGACACCGTCACGTACCGCATACACTGCATCAATATCGGGAAAGGTCCCGTTGCGGACGTTGTGGTGTCCAACGCCATCTCCTCCGGTACGCGGTTTCTCGAAGGTAGCGCCGCCGGCGCCGATGCGCAGGTCACGCTCGACCGGCAGCCGGCAGCTGCGCCGCAGGTCGGCGCCGTCACGTCGGTCTCCTGGAAGCTCAACGGCACGATCCTGCCAGGGGACGAGCGGACCGTCGAATTCAAAGTGATCGTACAGTAAACAGAACATTTCACAACAGGACTCTTCAGGGGATCGTATGAATCGCATAGTATCATCCATCGCCGTCGTCATGCTGCTGGGACTGCTCGCGGCGGAGACCGCGTACGCGGTCGGAACACCGGCCGGAACCGTCATTCAGACCCGCTCCCGTATGGTGTACACCACGGCAGGAGGCGGCCAGAGCGATACGGTCTATTCGAACTACGTCAGTTTCACGGTGGCGCAGGTCGCATCGGTCAACATGACGCCCGCCAGCAACGCCTCCACCGCGAACGCGGACAGCGTTTATGTCGCCTATCCCGTCACGGTGACCAACTCCGGCAACGGTTCGGACTACTTCACCTTCTCCGCCGTCTCCTCGAAGGGGTGGAGCGTGACGTACTACTTCGATGCCAACGGGAACGGTATCCTCGATGCCGGTGAGCTCTCCGGCGGCGCCGTCACGCAGACACCGAACTTGGCCGCTGACGCCGAGTACAAACTGATGGTCCGCATCTTCGTCCCGCGCTCCGGCGCGCTCAACGGACAGAAGGACACGACGACGGTCACGGCAAAGTCGCATTTCGATACGACCAAGTCGAACACCGCGGCGATGGTCACGACGGTCAACACCGTCAACTTCCCGACCATCGGAACGGCGCTCACCGTGACCCCGTCTAACCCGTCGCCGGGGCAGAACGTCGTGTACTCCATGACGCTCACGAACACCGGTGCGGTCGCAGCGACCGGCGTCACCTTCACGGACCTCATCAACACCGGCCTCTTCTCCTTCGTGAGCGCCACGACCACCCAGGGGACCTTCGACGGCGTCGCGGTGCCTGCGACGTGGACGGTCGGGACCATCAATCCGGGCGGAAGTGTGACCGTCTCCATCACGCTGCAGGTGAAACCGGCGGTCGCACTCGGCACAACGCTGACGAACGTCATCAATGTGCACTACACCGTCGGCGGCAACACGTTCACCGTCACCACCAACAATCCGTACGCGGCGGTGGGCGTTGTCCGCGGTGTGCAGATCTCTCCGCTGAACCTCTCGGCGTCGAAAGAACCGGACGATACGCTCGTCTACGCGCTGACGGTGAAGAACACCGGGAACTCGAAGGACGTGCTCGAACTGTCGTTCAGCTCGGACAAGGGCTTCCCCTGGACGCTCTACCGTGACGTCAACGGGAACGGCGTGTACGACGGCGGCGATGTCGCCCTCACCGATTCTCCCGGTTCCAACACCGGCGTTGACGTGGATTCGGTGGCCTCGACCGACAGCGTGAAGATCCTCGCCCGCGTCGTCGTGCCGAACACGGAGACGGACCAGGAGCAGGACCTCACCACGGTCACCGTGAAGTCGGCGGCGGACAATGCGAAGTTCCAGAGCTCGAACCTGACCACCACGGTGAACATCGCCGCCCTCACTCTCAGCCGTACCGTCTCCCCGTCAGGCGACCAACCTCCGGGACAGGAGATGAACTTCGAAGTGTCGTTCCAGAACAACGGCCACGGGAAGGCATACAATGTGGTAGTGACCGAGACGGAAGGGGACAGTATGTCGTACGTCGCGAACTCCGTCACCATCAACACCGTGGCGAAGACCGATGCGGCGGACAGCGATGAGGTGACCGTCACGACGGCGGGGGGGCGTAAGGTCATCACCGTGAATCTCGGCACCGTCAACGCCCTGTCGTCGGTCGGCATCATCCGGTACCGCGCGTCCATTCATTAATCGGGACAGAGACTCCGTGCACATCCGTTCCCTGATATCGACCTTCATCGCGGCACTGCCGTTCCTGTTCCTCGGAGCGGCCGAGACGGCGTTCGCCGCTGGAACGCCCGCCGGTACGGTCATCCAGACCCGTTCGCGGGCAGTCTATACCACCGCCGGCGGTACGGCGACGGACACCGTCTTTTCGTCGTTCGTCTCCTTCACGGTGCGGCAGGTCGGCGCCTTCAACGTTACGCCGTCCGATGACGGCCGCTCCTCGTCGAGCGACAGCGCGTCGGTGGAATATCCGGTGACGGTGACGAACTCGGGGAACGGTACGGACGCCGGAACGCTCACGGCGGTGTCGTCGCACGGCTGGACCGTGACGGTGTACCGCGACGCGAACGGAGACGGCGTCCTCCAGCCGGCGGAGATCACGGCCGGACCGGTCTCTCAAACAGTCTCACTGCCGGCGGATGCGGCCGAACGCTTCATCGTCCGGCTGTTCGTGCCGAGGACGGAAGCGATGGACGGCCTCAAGGACACGGTCTCGTTACAGGCACGTTCGTTGTTCGATACGTCCAGACATACGACGGGACGGTACATCACGACGGTCCGCTCGGCGGACCTTCGTTCCGTTCTCTCCGGCCTCACGGTCGACGACCCGCTTCCGTCGCCCGGTTCCACGATCATCTATACGTTCACACTGTCCAACGCCGGCTCACTTCCTGCGCAGGGGGTGACGGTCCATGACATCCTTCCCGCCGGATTGACGCTCGTTTCCGGTAGTTCCTCGCAAGGGAGTTTTACGTCGAGCTCCGCGCCGCTCGTGTGGTCCCTCGGCACCGTTGCCTCGGCCGGCACGGCGACGATCACGCTGACGGCGACCGTGAACGCATCGGTCGCTTCCGGAACGGTCATACCGAATGCGATGACGGTCTTATACACCGTCGGTTCCAATTCCTATGTCCGCACCTCCAATTCCGTGCAGGTCACGGTCGGTGGCTCGCCGTCCTACGGTGTTTCCCTCGTCCGTGAGAACAGCTCAGCGGTGAAGGAGCCGGGAGACACCGCGGTGTACCGGTATCGACTGACGAACACCGGAAATTACAGCGATGTCATCGAACTGACGCCCCTTTCGTCCCGCTCACTCGGCTGGGGATTGTACCGCGACTCGAACGGGAACGGTCTCTTCGACCCTGCCGATGCGGCGATGACGAACACGAACGGAGCGGGCGCAGCGGACACCGATTCCATCGCGGCGGGTGACAGCGTCCGGTTCTTCGCAAGGGCGATCGTCCCCCGCTCCTACGCTGACTTGCTGACGGATACGCTCACGGTGACGGCGGTATCGTCAGGCGACGGCACGAAATCGGCAGTGCAGAACGCTCTCACCACCATCGTTGAGCCGGTCGTCGTCCTATCAAAGAGCGTGCTCCCGGCCGGAAGCCAGCCCGCCGGCGCCGTCGTCACCTACACCATAGCGTACAGCAATACCGGCAGCGTATCGGTCGCGGCCTTCACGGTCACGGACGTGACCCCGGCGTCGACCGAGTACATTCCGAACTCCGTGAAGGTGAACGGGACCGGTGTGAATGACAATACGGGGGCGTTGTCCGTGACGGAGGACCCCGATGCGAACACGGTCATCGCCGTTTCGGTCGGCGCGCTCAGCGCCGGCGGTTCCGGTTCGGTCGAATTCAAAGTGAGGATCAAATGAGGACCGGCACGATGATATGCCGTACCGGTCTCTTCCGGACATTGGTCTTCGTCACGGTACTCGGTGCGGTATTCCCTGCGGCAATGACCGGGCAGACCGCCCCCGGGACCGAAGTGCGGAACCAGGCGCGCGGCCTGTACCAATACCGTTCCTTCCCGCAGGATACGGCGCGTTCCAATCCGGTTCAGTTCACCGTGCTGGCGGCTCCGAACTTCAGCATCTCGTTCGGCGCACGCGACACCATGGTCTTCGGGAAGGAGACGCTCCAGGTCCGTCTCGTCTATACGAACATCGGCAATCAGACGGCGGACAGCGCCGTTGTGACCGGTGTTCTTCCTCCCGCGGGATTGTCGTTCGTCCCCGGCTCGACGGGCGGTTCCGTCTCCGGGAACACGGTCACGTGGCGCGTGAAGAACATCGCGGCGGGACAGAGCGATTCGGTGGGGGTGAAGGTGGTGGTGGACAGCACCCTCCTCGCCAACACCCAGCTGCAGGTGGAGGGAAACATCGAGTGGCTCTCCACGTCGACGAACGCGCTCACAACGTTCGTCGTGTCGAGCTTCCCGCGGCTCGATCTGAGCATCGTTCCGAACGCATCCTTTGTCGGCTCCGGCCGCACCATCGTGCACCAGCTCGTCGTCCGGAATTCCGGCAACCTCGCGGCCGCCGGTGTCACGGTGATGGACACCCTGTCAGCGGACGCTTCCTACGTCAGCGCCTCACCGGTGCCGGACAGCATCCGGGCGGGAGGAAAGGTGCTCGTGTGGAAACTCGGCACGCTCGGTGCATTCCAGCAGACGGTCATCACGCTCACCGAATCCACCCCCCCGAACCTGGCATCCGGTACGGTGCGTAATTCGGCGACGGCGTTCGCCTCGAACATCGCCGCGTCGGCTGCCGCGACCTCCGTCGTGCCCATCCTTCCGGTCGCGCCGAAGAGCATCCAGATCTCGGCGGTTCCGCCCTACATCTTCGGACAGCTCGGGCTCGACAGTGCGCTCGTCACAGTCCGATTGAAGGATTCGCTGGCCCAGTCCCTGCCGGACGGCGTGCCGGTGCAGTTCACCACCGCACGCGGTTCGTTCAGCAACGGCGCGAAGTCCCGGACCGTCACGCTGCAGAACGGCTCCGCGTCGCTCTACCTGCGTCCGGAGAACGTCACAAACGACATCATACGCACGGCGGTGACCGCCGTGGGCGGCGCGGCCGCGTCGGGCACCGTCACCGACTCCGCCGAGGTGCTCATCTATCCCGGTGCGGTGGGCGGTACGGTGGTCAACGGTCTGGACCGTGTTCCGTTCGCCGGCGCCATCGCGCGGGTCTACAATCAGACGTCGGCCGTCGTCGGGGCCGACACCACCGGAACGGACGGGAAGTTCTTCGTTCCGTTGAACAAGGACGTCTCCGCGTACCGTCTGGAGATCTTTGTCGTCGACAAGTTCGGCGATACGGTCATCACGAACGCGGCCATCGATCCGACGCAGTTCCCCAAACCGCCCATCCAGATCCCGAACACCATCTCCGGCCGCATCCAGTACCGAGTGTCGGGGCTTCCGGTCCCCGCGGAAGGTATCACCGTGTTCCTCGATTCCGTTTCTACGGCGGGCGGCAGGACGGCGCGGCGGGCCGGTCAGCGGAATCTCCCTGCCGGTGTCTACGCCCGAGTGCAGGAACAGCAGACCGACGCGCTCGGCCGATTCAAATTCGAGAACCTGAGACCGGCGCGGTACATCGTCTCGGTGGACAGCACGCAGTTCCCCAGCTATAAGGGATACAGTTTCGTCTCCGACACGGTGTCGGGCACGTTCACCATCAATCTCAGCATCGAGATCGAGCAGGATTCGACCGTGACCTTCTCGGTCACCGGTCCGTCCGCCGCCTCCGCGGGCGACACGGTGCGCTACACCGTCGGCTATACGGCCTCCGGGAATCTCAACCATTACAACGTCACGGTCACCGACACGCTGCCTCCCTTTACGTCGTTCGTCAGCGCTGAGCAGGGGGCGTTCAAGAGCGTGGCGTACGATTCGTCGTCGCGGGTGGTCCGCTGGGCTGCCGATTCCATCGTCGCATTGCAGAGCGATTCGGTGCGTCTTGCCCTCAAGATCGCCGGGAACATACCGGACAGCACGCGGCTTCGCGCCACGGCGTGGTTCAATTCGACCGTCCGGCCGTCGTTCGGCGCGACCGCGGTGACCACCGTCCGGTCGCTCGGCACGCTCGCGTTCGGGAACGTCTTCCAGCGCGATTCCATCATCGCCGGGGACAGTCTGTCGAAACGGCTCTGGTTCGTCAACACCGGCACCGACAGCCTCAAGAACCTTGTCATCGTCGATTCGCTCTTCTCGGGCGGCGGGAGCCGCATCGCGCTCTCCAAGTCGATGGCGGACAGCGTCGCGGTCGCGGACAGCATCATCACCGTCTCGGTCGGCGCGCTGGCGCCGGGGGAGGGGGACACCCTCACGTTCACGCTTTATACGGATTTCACTCTCCCGCCAGGGACCAGGATCCGGTCGAACGCTCATGTGATGCAGGGAGCGACCATTCTGACGAGCCTTTCCGCCTCCGTCACGATGGTGGAGAACAGCGCCATCGCGGGATACCTGAAAGTGACGAAGACCGCGAACAAGAAGTCGGCGGAGATCGGCGATGTCGTGACCTACCAGGTGCAGGTGAGCAACACGAGTCCCCTCCTCTTCCATACGCTGGCGGTCTATGACCTGATGCCGCATGCGTTCACCTATGTGAAGGGGTCGGCACGGTTCAACGGCCGTCCGTCGGAGCCGGTCATGAACCCGTCGCTGAACGGGATGACCTGGAACCTTCCCGATTCGCTCGATGCGGGGAAGAGCGGCATGCTGGTCTATCAGTTGGCGGTCGGCGCTGACGCGATGGAGAGCCAGGGGATGAACACCGCCTATGCCGGGGCGACCGCCGGTGCCGGTTTCCGTCTCCTCTCGGCAGCAGCGCAATGGCAGGTGACGGTCCGTCCCGGCGTCTTCACGGAGAAAGGTCTCATCATCGGCAAGGTCTTCTACGACGACAACCGGAACACCTTCCAGGAACCGGGCGAGGACGGCATCAAAGGGGTGGAACTGTGGATGGAGGACGGCACGAAGATCACCACCGGCAACGACGGCAAGTACTCGCTGCCGGAGGTCCGGCCGGGACAGCATGTGATCCGGTTGAACGAACGCACGCTACCGCGCCGGTCGTCGCTGCTGCCGGGTTCCACGAAGTTCGCTGGTGATCCCGGTTCGCAGTTCGTCCGTCTCACCGAGAGCGGCATCGCGAAGGCGAACTTCTTCATCGCCCGGAACATCGCGGACACCGTCCGGCAGTCCGCCGGCAAGATGAACCGGCTCCTCACGGTGGCGCAGGCCGTGCCGAAGTACGTCTACCGCGACACCGTGCAGGACGTACGGAACGACACGGTGGACATCATCGTCTCGTTCGTCTTCTCCGGCGCGCGGTACCTGCAGACCATCGAAGCCAATCAGGTGCTTCCGTCAGCGTTCCAGATCGTCCCTGGTTCTGCGACATACAACGGCCGTAAAGTGACGCCGGTGGTCTATAACAATAATGTGCAATGGAAGCTCGGCCGGGCGCAGCTCGTCTCCGGCGGAACCCTGCGGTACAAGGCGTACATCGCTTCCATGCCGAAGCCCAACACCACGCTCCTCACCTCCACGGTCGTGAAGGTGATGACGGTCGACAGCGTCTTCGTGGAAAGCAGACCGATGGTGACCGAGAACATCGTCCGCGACGTCGAGACGAACGCCATCGAGTCATCCGAAGTGCTCACGGCGGTCACGCC
Source organism: Bacteroidota bacterium (assembly GCA_008933835.1). GTDB lineage: Bacteria > Bacteroidota > Ignavibacteria > UBA10030 > UBA8401 > SpSt-333. The sequence continues at coordinate 119,548 of WBUG01000001.1, forward strand.
TCCGTCGCCGCTCACGCAGATGGGGGACACGGTCACCGTCAGCGAGGGGGATGAGGTCATGTTCCGTATCGCGCTCTATATCGATCCCAAGAAGGAGATCCGTTCCGTCCGGATCATCGATTCGCTCGAGACGGAGTTCTTCATCAACGAGCGCTCCTTCACCCTGAACGGCATGCCCCTCCCGTCCCGCCATCTCTCGGTCCGGGTTCGGTCGTCCGGACTCTCGGCCCGGATGCTGGTCAAGAAGGAGGAGATCGACTTCCAGCGCATCGCAAAGGTGGACATCACCGAGCTGGTGCGGAAGGGGATGAACGAGATCACGTTCACGGCGCGGCTCAATGCCGCGGTGAAGGATACGGTCTTCCGGAAGACCGTCTATGCGTCCGTGGTGAACGTGCACAATGAAGAGACCGTCACCCGCTCCAACGACCTTGCCATCGTCGTGAACGCCAGCAAGAGGGTCCCCGCCGTGGCGGTGGAGACCAACGTCATCGACCGGCCGAAGAAGCGGACCAGGATTGAAGAGAAGGTGGCGGAAGCGGTGAAACTGGTCGAAGCGCTGAATCAGACATCTACCCGGTCGGTCGTGATGGAAGGTATCACCTTCGAGGCTGGGAAATCGCTCCTCACGGCTGATGCCAAGGTCGTTCTCGATAACATCGCTTCGTCCCTCCAGGCGAACCCCGATATCCGCATTCAGGTCAACGGCCACACGGACAATACCGGGAACGCTGCCGCGAACCGCAGGATCTCCCTCGACCGTGCCAAGGCGGTGAGGGCATACCTCATCTCGAAGGGGGTCCAATCCGACCGGTTGTTCGCACAGGGTTTCGGTCCGGACAGACCTATCGCTACGAATAAGACCGAAGAGGGGAGAGCCAAGAACAGACGGGTGGAGTTCAGCAGAATCCGCAAATAAGACCTACGCATTTTTACCGTCCGTAGAGGGGTGACAGTTTTGTCACCCCTTTTTTTTTGCCAAATTCCCTCATTAGACCTCTCTAATGTGTTGAAAATCACTTCATTTGAGGGTGATTATGTATTACCTTGGAACAGTCCAAATCGACCAAACCGTCCATTCCAACCTTATAGAGGTTACAATGGTAGAACTCCTGTACACGACCGCCGAACTCTCCGCGATGATGCATGTGGGGATCTCTTCGATCAAACGATGGACCGATGAAGGGAAGCTCCGCTGCATCCGGACCCCTGGAGGGCACCGCAAATTCCGTGCGGCGGATGTCCACGATTTCATTGCACAATTCCATTATTCGGTGCCGGTTCCGAAGGATGTAGCGGAAGCGGTGCTCGATGTCCGTTTCCGGCGCGATGCGGAACTGACCGCGAACGACATCGTCCGCTCGAGCGTCGAGCATGCCGTCAGGAACGAGCACCGGTTCATCGAAAAGCAGCTTGTGGCCCGGTATGCGGCCGGTGATTCGGTCGCGTCGATCTTCGATTCGTACCTGCTGCCGGTGCTCAAGGAGATCGAGAAAGGGAGAAGCGAGAAGAGCGTCAGCACGGTGGAGTACCAGCTCGCCAAGAACACGCTGCTGCACGCGCTCATCTTCTTCGCCGATACGCTGCCGCGGACGGCGGCGGGAATGGGTGAGCTGTACTGCCTGACGGCGAACGAACGGCTCAACGAGATCGAACTGAAGGCGGTCGAGATATTGCTCGAGCATACCGGATACCGCGTCTACAACCTCGGCACGGTGCTGACGCAGAACGATGTGAACGACCTCGTGGCGCAGTGCAAGCCGGAGGATGTCTTCGTCGTGGTGTCGCTCCGGTTCGATTCGTTCGAGGCAGGGCAGCAGTTCCACGATCTCGTTCGCGGCGTGCTCGGGTACGGCGGAAGCGTCTGTGTATCGGACATGACCGGCGGCTCGGCCGATCCCGAGACCGAACAGGACGATCAATTCACCCGCATCCGCACGTTCGGTCACGCTCAACGGCACTTCCAATCCCTTCCGGTTCTCCACACCAATCATCAGCGCTGAGGAATCCATCATGAACACCGTGAAGTCCGTTCTTCGCATGTTGTCCTCCGCCATGCTCCTCACTGTTCCGCTCTTCGGACAGGGGGTCGGCATCAGTGAATCACCCATCATCCCCCATACGTCCGCCATCCTGGAATTGCAGTCGACGGACAGGGGTTTTCTCTGGCCGCGGAATAGCGCCGTTCTTGCTACGCCGGTCCAGGGTCTTTCGTTCTACAATACGGCATCGAACCGGTTTAACCTATACACCGGTTCGACGTGGCTCGAAGTGCCTGCTGCCACGGCAGGCAACTCTCTGATGTTCACGACGACCGGTGCAACGACATTGACGCTGCCGACGTCCGGTACGCTCGTGAACAGCGATGTCACGACTCTCTCGTCATTGTCGAGCATCGGTACGATAACCACCGGCACATGGAACGCCGCCACCATCGCAGTGAACCGGGGAGGGACGGGGGCGACGACGCTGACATCGAACGGTGTATTGTACGGCAATGGGACCGGAACGGTCCAAGCGACAACGGCTTCGACAGCGGCCGGTCAGGTGATGCAGACGTCGACCGCCGGGGGGGCACCGGCGTGGGCGAAGGGGGTGACCATCGTGACGCTTGGTGCGGATGTCGTCAACAATAATGCCACGGCGAACACGTTGCAGGATGTCACCGGCTTCAGTTTTAATGTGACCGCTGGAACGACGTACAATTTCCGTGCACAAATCCTTTATTCTTCAGCCGTCACAACGACGGGCTCCAGGTGGACGATCAATGGACCGGCAACGACTTTTCTTGCATACAGGTCTGTCTACACGCTCACGGCGACGACGGTCACGACGAACAATCTCAGCGCGTACAATGTTCCGGTGGCATCGAATGCAAGCACGAATCCGACATCCGGAGTTGCGGTCATTGAAGGGGTCATTAGGCCATCAGCCAGCGGTACGGTCATCGTTCGGTTCGCATCTGAGATAGCGAGTTCCGCCATCACGGCGAGAGCCGGAAGCACCCTGATGTGGTGGTAAAGAGGATACAGTGAAATCATAGTGCGTCAGGCACCTTCCATATCGCCCAAGAGGAACACGGCAGGTCACACCATCGTCCGGTGGTTATGGTGCGCTCTGTCGCTTTCGCCGTTGATGATCGTATCCCTTACGGCGCAGGTGATCTCGACGAACGGTACCGTCTCCATCACGAACACCGCCGGAACGGTGATCTCTCTTGGAGCAAGCAGCGCGGTGGAAACGAACGCCGGTGGCACTCTGACCAATGACGGTACGCTCTCAACGGCGGCGCTCACGAATGCCGGTGCGCTCGAAGGGAACGGCACGTACACGATCACCGGTGCCTTCACGAACTCCGGTACGTTCACTGCAGGGACTTCGACGGTGGACTACGCGAACGCTGCCGGCGGCCAGACCGTCATCCCGCTGAACTACCATAATCTTACCATCAGCAACACGAGTAACACTACCACGCTCACCGGCTCCATCGGCGTCAAAGGAACGTTCTCGCCGAGCGCCGGAGCGCTCACCTCGGCCGGCACATCCACAGTGGATTTCAACAATGCGACCGGCGGACAAACCGTTCCTGCGTTCCTATACTACGACCTTACGGTGAGCAACGGCAGCGGCGTGACGACCTTGTCCGGAAACATCGGTGTCGGCAACATCTTCACGCCGAGCGTGGGCGGTCTCACATCGGCCGGCACGTCGAACGTGGACCTCAACGGCTCGGCCGCGCAGTCCATTCCGTCGTTCACCTATCACGACCTGACTCTGACCTCCTCATCGGCGGTCACCAAGACCATGACCGGCGCCGTCACGGTCAACAACGACCTTACCGTCACCGCCAACAATACGCTGGACGACGGCGGATATCAGCTCGCCGGCAACGGTTCCGGCACGTTCTCGATGGCCGCCGGCACGTCGCTCATCCTCGGCACCGCGGGAACGGCTACGCTCTTCCCGACGAACTTCATCACCGCCAACATCGCGCTGGACGCCGCCTCCGTTGTTGTCTACAATTCGGACCAGCCGCAGAGCATCTCCGCCGCGCCGGTGTACGGCTATCTCACGCTCACCGCCGGTTCGGCCGTGACGAAGACCGTCTCGGGGGCGGTGACCGTGGCGACGGACCTCACCGTCGGGACCAACAACACTTTGAACGTCACCGGTTCGGTGCAGATCAATACCGGCGACCTCATCCTGAATGGAACATTGGACAATAGTGGCACGATCGATATAGGATTATGAACGGACGAACACGATATGAATCAAGAAAGGAGGCTCAGATGAACGAACGGGGTCCCCCGTGAAGTGCACGGCAGTCCCGGCAGACCACTGATCTGCCGTCATCATCAACAACATCATCACATCATTGTTTGGAGACAGCACCATGAATACCGACAAGAAGAAAGACGGCATCACCATCATCACATCATCATTCATTCATTCCCAAAGGAGCGTTACCATGGCACATCTCTCATTCCTCCGCAAGAGCATCGGCGTCATCCTTGCTCTCGTTCTCATGACCGGCGCCTTGTTCGGTCAGAACAATCTCGTCATTTCCAACGGCAGCACCGTCACGAATTCCGGAACCATCCGGGTGAAGGGGAACATCGACAATACCGGCGTCGCCGGTGCCACGACCATCGGCGGTACGGTGGAACTGAAAGGGACCACCGGCCAGGATATCGGCACGAACGGGAACGGTGCGTTGAATTTCACCACCCTCACCGCGACGGCGGTCTCCACCAAGACGTTCAATGTGGACGCCTCGGTCGCAACGGCACTGAACATCACCTCGGCCGGCGCCACGCAGTTCGCGGTGGCCGCGAGCCAGGACCTGACCATCGGCGGCACCATCCAGAACACCGGCGGTGCGGGCACTCCGTACGACTTCGATAACAGCGGCGCGGTGGTCATCTACAATGGCGGAGCACAATCCGTCTTCACGACGACCTATGACGGACTGACGGTCACCAATGCCGGTTCGAAGAGCCTCGGCGGCAGCATCACGGTGGTGAGCGCTCTCACGGCGAACAGCAGCAGCGACCTGAGCATCGGTGCGAACCTGCTGACCGTGAACGGCACGTATTCCGTCAGCGGCGGCGCCACGGTCACCGGCGGTGCCACCTCCGACCTGACCCTGAACGGCAGCGGCGATATCGCTTCGTTCGAAGTGACGGGCGGGCTGAGCGATTTCATCCTGAACCGTTCGAACGTCGTCACGCTCGGTGCTGACCTGACGGTGGCAGACGGATTCACGATCACCGCCGGTACGCTGGCGGTAAACACCAGCACGCTCACGCTCAACGGCGCGGTCACGAGCAGCGGCACGCTCACCAGTGCGGCGACCGGTACGGTCAACTACAACAAGGGCACGGATGTCCAGAACGTCCTGGCGGCCAGCTACGGCAACCTGACCTTCTCCAGCTTCGCCAAGACACTGCCGGCCGGGACGGTGACGGTGGCGGGCACCTTCACGCCCGGAGCCTCGGCGACGCACACCATCACGGGCAACACCTTCGACTTCACCGGTGCGACCCAGAACGTTCCCAGCTTCAACGGCGCGACCGGGTATAACAACCTGACCCTCTCCGGTGCGGCGAGCACCAAGACCGCGACAGGCAACCTCGAGATCGCCGGCAACTTCGACAACGGCGGCGGCAGCGACAACGCTGTCACCCTCGATATGGGTCTGAACACGCTCGTCATCGACGGTACGCGGGACAACACCGCCTCCACCATCAAGTTCGCCGGAGCGTCCAACGGTCAGCTCTTCACGACCGGTACCATCGAGTACAGCGGTACCATCACGCAGACCATCGCGGGCGGCGGCGATTACAACATCCTGACCTTCACCGGTACGGGTATCAAGAGCATCGCAGCGGCGACGACGGTCGGCACCAACAACGACCTTTCGGTTCCGGCCGGCATCACCCTGCAGCTCGCGGCGGGTTCGTCCACGCTCAACCTGAACGGCACGTCGAACCTGACGGTCGCCGGTACGCTGGACAACGCCGGTGTGATCGAGATCGGTCTGTAAGTCAGAGGAACATCGCTGAACCGGACCGGCACGCTGTCGCCGGTGATGCTGCGCCGCTTGGGTGAGGGGAGGTGCGTTCTGGCCTCCCGTTGGTACGGTCCGAACGGACAAGGCATGTCCGGTCCGTACACCGCATGACGGCGGAAGGGCTCAGCGGTCTCCTCCGCGGACGCCGCGGCGTTTCAGTGACGCTGCCGGATGCGTTCGCGGAACGAACGATACAACCAAAATGAGGTTTTAGCAATGCGATCGTAACGCTCACATACGGGTGTGGAATGACACCGCGGTATTCATTCCTCCACAATGAATGATGATGGGTCTGCTCTGCGGGGTCCCGGACACACGGGACTCCGCGGGCGGGCTGTATGATCGTTCAGTGGAACGTTCCTCATCGTTTTCGGACGGATGAGCGGGACCGGTGCAGAGCGCACGGGTACCGGCGCATTCCATCCGGAGACATTGGACTGAACCAATATGAACAGAGAACAGTACCATCGGCGCTGTTCCCCTCCGTCGTGCCGGCGGCTGGGAACGGTCATGGCGGCTGTGACGCTGTTGTCCATCCTGTCGGTGCGGTTGCCGGCGCAGGACCTGGTCATCAGCGGCACGGTGAACAATACCGGTACGATCCGGGTGAAGAAGCAGACCGTCATCGCGCAACCAGCGGTGGGCGGAGTGCTCGAACTGACCGGAACGGACCAGACACTGCCGGCGCGGCAGTATCAGCATGTGCGGCTCTCCGGCAGCGGCGTCAAGACGCTCTCCGGCGGGAATGCGGATGTCACGGGCGTGCTTTCCATCGCCGCTCCCGTCACGCTGAGAGTTCCGCACGGCAATATCATCACATTGGGCGATTCATTGAACGAAGCGGGGGTGCTGCTCGGAGCCGTCCGGCGCACGGTCGACCTGCAAGGGAGTACTACGTCCTCGAATTTCGGGAATATCGGAGCCGGCATCAGCTGGAGCTCCAATGCTCCGGGGATCACGAGCGTCGTACGGGCCTCCGATTCGACGCAGGCGGGGAACGGGAACAGTTCTGTACGGAGATTCTACCGCATCACACCGACGGACACCACCGCAGTGGGGAATGTCCTCTTCCGGTTCGCGGATGCGGAGTTGGATGGCCACTCGGTCTCAAGCCTCGAACTGTGGCATTCGCAGGACAACGGCGCCTCCTGGCGGCGGCGGCCGGCGGTCGTGGACGCGCTGAACCGCACCATCGGACGCAGCAATGTTCCGCTCGCCGGACTCTGGGCGATGGCCGATACGACACGTCCGCTCGGTCCGCTCACTGCCGCAGGCATACCCGCGTACCTCGCCACGATGAGCGCCCCGCCGCCGCTCACACCGATCTTGACGGCACTGCCGGCGTACTCCATCGTCGTCACCGATGCGTTCGGCGATCCTGTCGCGAACGTCCCCGTTTCGTTCGCGCTCACCTCGGTACCGGCAGGCGCCTCCGGACAATCGCTCAGTACAGTATCCACAACGACCGATTCGCTCGGCCGCGCCGGGACTCAATTGACGCTGGGTGACAAGACGGGAGACTATGTCGTCACCGTGACATCTCCGTCGCTGAACCCGGTCGCGTTGACGGCCAGAGCGAAACACGGTGCCCCGACAGCGCTCACGGCGCTCACCGCGACGTCCATCAACGATACGGTCTTTGCTGCGCTCGTCACTCCGCTCCGCATCGTGCTCACAGACATCGGGGGCAATGCGGTCGACAGCACACCGGTTCGGTTCGCATTCGCCTCCGTTCCTTCAACGGCCTCACTCTATGCGGTCAGCATGGACAGCGTCGTGACCGATTCTTCCGGCCGCGCCGAAGTGACGGCGACGCTCGGGAACCGTCCGGGGTCGTACATCGTGACGGCCGCCGCCGGTGCGCTCACACCGGTTACGTTCACGATAACGGCAGCACGGAACGTCGCTGCACAGCTCTTCGCGTCGGGCGGAGGGGGACAGAGCGATACGGTCTTCAACATCTTGGGTACACCGATGCGGGTGGAAGTGCGTGACCGCGCCGGTCATCCGGTGGACAGCGCCATCGTGCAGTTCGCCATCACGGCGGCGCCGGACGATGCGACAGGGCAGTCGCTCTCTGCGCTTTCCGCCACGGCCGATACATCAGGCCTGGCATCGGTCTCTCTCACACTCGGTTCAAGGACGGGTCTCTATGAAGTGAGCGCGACGAGTCCGGCGGCGGGAATCGCCCCGGTACTCTTCCAGGCGAACGCGGTCAGAGGTCCGGCGGCCGTCATCCAGCTCGTCGCCGGCACGGGACAGAACGGCGTCGTCGGAACGGAACTGTCACAGCCCTTCATCGTGTCGATGTCGGACATCGGTGGCAACGCGGCGGAAGGGGATTCGGTGGAGTTCGCCATCGTCACCGCGCCCGACGGTGCAGTGGAACAACGGTTGAGCGTGACGAACACCACGGTGGACCTGACCGGTATGGCGCAGACACGCCTCACGCTCGGGACCAAGACCGGCACGTACACGGTACGTGCCCGGTCGCCCAAGGTCGCCGGAACGCTCTTCTTTTCCTCGACGGCGATACCCGGCACGCCATCCGTGCTCGCCGTGTCGGGAGGTTCGGCGCAGAGCGGTCAGATCCTCACCACGACTGTGAACGATATCGCGGTTGCGGTGCGCGATTCGCTCGGGAACGGCATCGCCGGACGTACTGTCCGATTCTCCGTCACGAGCGCTCCCACGTTCGCCTCCGGACAGTCGGTGACCGATACCATCGCGGTGACCGACGCCTCGGGCCGTGCCGTGACGAAGCTTCGGTTCGGTTCGAAGACCGGCCGGTACATCGTATCGGCGGTCAGCACCGGTCTGCCGGAACTCCAGGTCGAAGCGAATGCGACCCCCGGCGCACCGGCCGCTCTGCTGGCATCGGCGCGGCCGCAGCAGAGCCGCACCATTCTGTCGGTGCTCGACACGCCGTTCACTGTGAACGTTCTCGACATCGGCGACAATGCGGTACCGGGGACGACCGTCGAATTCTCCATCCTTTCGTCGCCTTCGGGTGCGGCCGGAATGGCGCTCTCGGATACGGTGTCGGTGACCGATTCGACAGGCGAAGTGCGCTCCTTCTTCACGCTCGGCAGTAAGGTCGGACTCTATGAAGTCCTGGCGCGCATCTTCCCGTCCCCAGCGACAATGATGAAGAGGGGGGATGCGGTCAAAAAGAAACGTTCGGAGACGGAACAGACCGCTGCCATCGAGACCCGCTTCTCGGTGTTGGCCGTCGCCGGTGCGCCCGCTGCGGCGGTTCGCATCGTCGGTGATGGACAGACCATGCCGACTGGAGCGATGCTGGACACCGCCTTCACCCTGCGCATCACTGATATCGGATTGAACGCGGTTCCGGGCGCACCGGTCTCGTTCCGGATCGCATCCGCTCCGGCGGGTGCCGCAGGTCAGGCGCTGTCCGATACGTTGGTCTCCACCGATTCCGCGGGCGTCGCCTCCGTCTTCCTCACGCTCGGCGACCGAGAGGGAATGTACGTCGTTTCGGCGGAGGTCCCAGGGGCGGCTCCGGTCACCTTCAACGCTTCGGCGTTCGTGCTCTACGGAGATGTGAACCGCGATATCGCGGTGAACATCGCCGACATCACGGCCTACATCGATATCATCCTCGGGACGTCGACGATGACCCCGTCCGATTCGGTGAAAGCGGACGTGAACAAGGACGGCAGGGTCGATCAGACGGACATCGACGCGCTAAAGGAGGTCATCCTCGGCCGCGCCATCCCGCCGTCGTTCCTCGAGCGGAGCGACCGCGACGGAGTACCGACGTCGGCATACGCTGTCCGTCGGGTCCGGCGCACCGCTCCCGCGCTCTTCTCGGGGGCCGAAGCGCGACTGGAAGCGACGGAGATGGGTCTTCGTCTGAACGTGGACAACATCGTCAACGTCCGCGGCATCGAGATGCGGCTGCGGCTCACCGACTCGCTCGAGACGCCTGCACTGGTGAACCTACAGTTCTCGCGAGGAAAGAACATGGATGTCTTCGTGAAGAACGCAGGGAACGAGGTCCGTCTCGTGGCGTACGACCGGAAGAACGCCGGTCTTGACGCCGGGACCGGACCGGTGTTCCGCTTATCGGGCATCCGGGACGCCGCCCTCATCGATACCGTGCAGATCCTCTTCTCGGTCGGCAGTAACATCTCGGTGGAGCCGGCCTACACCACCGCCACCGCCGGCGCCGGAGTGTATCCGCTCCGGTTCGCGCTGCGGCAGAACTATCCGAATCCGTTCAACGGTTCCACGCGAATTCTGTACGACATCCCGGACGGTGAAAAGCGTGTGAAGGCGCTCTTGCAGGTGTACAATATGCTGGGACAGAAGGTGAGAACCCTCGTATCCCGCGAGCACGATCCCGGCACATATCCGGTGGATTGGGACGGTACGGATGACGAAGGAAGGCATGTCGCCACCGGTGTCTATGTGTATCGATTGATGACGAAAGATCTCTCAACGGCCAGAAAGCTCATCTATGTCAAATAAACGGTTTCACCTCATTGCCCTCCTCATGGCGGGAGCGCTCTTCTCCGGCTGTTCCGGTCTCGGTCATGCCGTATCGGGACGGATGTGGTACACCTATGAACTGGCGGCTCCGGTCAAGAGCAAGGACCTCATCTACCGTGACGACCACCTCATCGTCCAGTTCAAGCTCGACGAGTCGGCGCTCCGGTTCCAACTGCAGAACGTATCGGATGCTCCCGTCGCGGTGGATTGGGAGAAGGCGTCGGTCTCGCTGAACAACCGGACGTACGCCATCCGGAATTCCGCCACCTGGTACGCTCCGCCGTCCGCCGTTCCCTCCTCGGTGACGGTTCCGCCGCTCGGGTACATCCGTGATATGGTGATTCCAAGGGAGAACATCTACCAGGAGGAGGGCCGATGGATCGAGCGGCCGTTCTTCCCGAACGACGACCTCGGTTCGGCGAAGCGACGCGCGCTCATCATGCGATACCGCGGTTCGCGTGTGACGCTCACTCTTCCGGTGCGCATCGCGGAGGTCGACAAGGAGTACACCTTCACGTTCCGCGTCAGCGCCATCGACCCGCTGCCGCCGAACACGCTCCCGCCGGCGAAGGAACGTCCGCCGGTCCCGCCGGTCTCGGGCGGGGAGGGGAGCGTCAGCCGTGCCGTCATCCCGATGATCATCACCGCCGGAGTGCTCGGCGTCGCCGTCGTGCTGCTGTCGCAGAAGAAGACGCCGGCCGGAGACCTGTAGACCGTACGAGAGTGTATTTTCAACCATCATCCTGAAAGGGACGTCATGAAAAAGATCGCCATGTTCGCCGCCGCCGGTCTGCTCCTCGCCGGCTGTGCCACAAAACCCGTCGTCATGAAGACGGACAACCGGTATTTTGCGCCGGTCCGAACCACGGCACAGGCGCGCAGTGCCCAGACGCAGAAGACCGCACGCCTGGTATCCCTCGAATCGGCGCAGAAAGAGCTCGCCAAGAAGGAGGTCGTCATCGGTCTCCTGAAGAAGGAGAACGAACAGCTGCGGGACCGGATCGCCCGTCTGGAAAAGAAGCTGGCGCTGACGAACTCCTGACGGAACGGCCGGAACGTCCGGGAGGGGACCCGGCAAGGTGTGATGCGGCACACACCGAATGTCATTCAAAATCGTTATCCATAAGCGGTCAACGGCCCTGGGGGGCTCGGCGATTGTTGACCGTCACCATAGGACGGTACGTCATATGAGCGACTCGAAAACCACCGTGCTGGTCGTCGACGATTCTCCCGACCGGTTGTTGATCCATTCCCTCATCCTCACCAAGAGCGGCTACAGCGTCACGCAGGCGACGAACGGCACCGATTGCATGGCCGCGCTGCGCGCACAGGTGCCCGACATCGTCATCCTCGACGTCGTCCTCCCGGACATCAACGGGATCGAGATCTGCCGGACCATCAAAGCGGACGAACGGACCCGCAACGCTCTGGTGCTGCTCATCTCGAGCATCGAGATCGACAGTCTCGACCAGTCCCGCGGCCTCGATTCCGGCGCGGACGGTTACCTCATCCTACCGGTGAAGAATCAGGAGTTCATCTCGCGCGTCCGTGCGCTGGAGCGCATCAAACGCAGCGAGGACGGACTGCGGGACGAGGTGGAACGGCACCGGCGGACGGTGGAAATGCTCCGGCGGTCCGAGGAGTACGCGCGGAGCATCATCGACTGCTCGCAGGACATGATCATCACAGTGGACACGGACCGGAACATCGTGGAGTTCAACGAATCCGCACAGAGGACCTTCGGCTATTCGAAGGAGGAAGTGGTCGGACGGAACGTGAACATGCTGTACGCGGACGACGACGAGGGCCGCCGGGTCCACCTGAAGACCCTCGGCGAAGGGAACGTCGTGCGCGAGATCCGGAACCGGCGGAAGAACGGCGAGTTCTTCACCAGTCTCCTCGCCGCGTCCGTGCTCAAGAACCACGAGGGGGAACTGCTGGGCCTTGTCGGAGTGTCGCGGGACGTGTCGCTGCAGAAACGGGCGGAGGAGGCGCTGTTCCAGAGCGAGGAACGCTACCGCCTGCTGTTCAATGAAGCGCCGATGGGCATCGTGCACCTCGATGCCGCCGGTGCGGTGCTCAATGCGAACGCTATCGCGGGCCTCATGCTCGGCAAACAGCCGGACGAACTCCGGTCGCAGCGTCTCGCGGAGCTGCTCACGAACGACCAGATCGGCGGCGTCATCGGCGACGCCCTCGGCGGCAAGCACGGATTCTACGAAGGGGAGTACCGGCAATCGTCCGACGGAAGGCCGTACACCCTCCGCATCATCACGCGCCCGCTCCTCGCGTCGGGCGGGGCGGTGGAAAGCGTCATCTGCATCTTCGAAGACATCACCGAACAGCGGAACGCCCAGCGTCAGCTCGTGCAGGCGCAGAAACTGGAGAGCCTCGGCACGCTGGCCGGCGGCATCGCGCACGACTTCAACAACCTCCTTGCCATGATCCTCGGGAACGCCGAACTGCTCCGAAAGAACCTGCCCGAGGGACACAAGGCGGCGCGGTACGCCGAGAGCATCATCGACGTGGCGCACAAAGGGAGCTCCATCTCCCGGCAGATGCTCCTCTTCTCGCATCCGTCCGAACTGCGGCTGCAGACCGTCCGCATCTTCAAGGTCATCGACGAACTCCGGACGATGCTGCAGCATTTCATCCCGAAGACGGTCGACATCCGCACCGAGACCGACGGCCGGCAAGGGTGCATCAGCTGCGACATCGGACATCTGCATCAGGTCATCCTGAACCTCTGCATCAACGCGAAGGACGCCATGGGTGACCATGGCTCGCTCGTGCTGGGTGACCGCGTGGTCCCCGGTTCGCTCGTCCGCGAACGTTTCCCCGATGCCGGGGCGGACGAGTACGTGCAGCTCACCGTCACCGATACCGGTGTCGGCATGGACGAATCCACGCTCGCCCGCATCTTTGATCCTTTCTTCACCACCAAGGAACGCGGAAAAGGGACCGGCCTCGGACTCTCCATCGTGGCCGGCATCGTCCGCAGTCACCGTGGTTTCGTCGACGTCATCTCGAAGGTCGGCGGAGGCTCCACGTTCGCCCTCTATTTCCCGGCGGTGACGGAGGGACAGGAGTCCCACAGCACGGAGAAGGGACCGGCGGCGTTCGCCGGGAAGAAAGTGCTCGTGGTGGACGACGAAGAGGTGCTGCTCACCATCCTGAAAGAGTATCTGGAGGAGATCGGCTGCGGCGTGGTCACCGCATGCGACGGCGCGCAGGCGGTCTCCATCTACCGCGACCGGATGAACGAACTCGACGCGGTCATCTCAGACCTCGGTATGCCTTCCATGAACGGCGTGGAGATGTTCTCGGAGATGCGCAAACTGAACCCTGCGGTCAAGGTCATCATCTCCTCCGGGTACACGGACGGGACGTTCAAATCCCGCATGATGAAAGAGGGGATCGTGGACGTGCTCAACAAGCCGTACCGCTTCGAAGAGATCGGCGAGGTGCTCGAGCGGACCCTGCGGACATGATGCCCCCCATTTTTCCGTTGTGGAGAAGGCGATAAATGCGTATATTGAACGGCCTTACAGAAACAGCGCCGGACTCTTAGCTCAGTTGGTTTAGAGCGCTACCTTGACACGGTAGAGGTCAGTGGTTCGAATCCACTAGAGTCCACCAACCACCCCGAATCGTCCGTGTCCCGACACGTGCAGCCCTCCATCGCTCCCGAACTTCCCCCATCATCCAAGAGGTGTTCATGAGGTCCCTGACCAGGCCGCTCCTTGCCATCGCATGTGCGTTCACCATCGCCGGTGCCGGCGGAAAACAGTTGACGGTGGAGGACATCTGGGGAGGGATGACCTTCTCGGGCCGTTCCGTCCGAGGCATCCAGTGGATGAAGGACGGACGCTCCTACTCGATGATGGAGTTCGATTCGGTGTCGAAGTCGACCGCCATCATCGCCGTCAACGCCAAGGACCGTTCCCGGCGCACCGTGGTGACCGGAGCGGACCTGAAAGTGCTCCCGGAGGATCCTCCGTTCTCGTTCTCCTCCTACCAATGGTCGCCGGACGGCAAACGCATCCTGTTCGTCTCCGCCCCTCCGCGGAAGCAGTACCTCTCCCGACTCACGCCCGCCGGGAACTTCTATGTGTACGATGTCATGTCCAAAGCCTTCACCCGCGTGACGGACGTGACCGTGCCGCAGTACAATCAGAAGTTCTCACCGGACGGTTCCATGATCGGTTTCGTGCGCGAGAACGATCTCTACCTCTATGAGATCGCATCGGCGAACCTGACGCGCGTGACGTACGACGGTTCGGCGGACATCATCAACGGCCGGTTCGACTGGGTGTACGAGGAGGAGTTCGGCATCGCGGACGGCTGGCGATGGTCGCCGGACGGACGGACCGTCGCGTTCTGGCGCCTGGACCAGTCCGCGGTGCCGTCGTACACCATGACCGAGTGGGACTCCACGCACCTCAATCTGGTCACGATGCGCTATCCTAAGCCGGGTGACCGCAACGCGTCGGTGAAGATCGGCGTGTATGATCTCGGCACGAAACGCACCGACTGGCTCGATACCGGCGCGGAGGAGGACATCTACATCCCGCGCATCGCGTGGACCGGACAGAAGGACCGGTTGACGGTCCAGCGTCTGAACCGAGCACAGAACACCCTTGAGATGCTCCTCTTCGACACGGAGAAAGGAACGTCCTCCGTGCTCCTCACCGAACGTTCCGATGCATGGGTCGAAGTGCACGACGACCTGCGGTTCCTGAAGGACGGAAGCTTCGTCTGGACTTCCGAACGCGACGGATACAATCACCTCTACCATGTGTCGGCCGACGGCGGAACAGTGCGGCAGCTCACGAAGGGACAATGGGACGTCGATGCGTTCTACGGTATCGATGAGAAGAAGGGACTGCTCTACTTCACCTCGTCCGAGGTCTCACCGATGGAGCGGCATGTGTATACGGTGTCCATCGACGGAAAACGGAAGGCCCGTCTTTCGAAACTGCCCGGCACGCATTCGCTCAACGCTTCGCCGACGTTCGACAACCTCATCGGGTACCATTCGAGCACCTCGGTCCCCACGCAGGTCCGAATGATGGCTCCGGACGGGAAAGAGCTGTACATGATGGAGGCGAACGACATGCCGATCCTAAAACAGTACGATCTCCCGGCGGTGCGGTTCCTGTCGTTCAGGACAAGCGACGGAACGGCACTGAACGGCTGTATGATGACCCCTGCCGACTTCGATTCCACCCGGCGGTATCCGGTGATGGTGTACACGTACGGCGGTCCCGGTTCCCAGGTGGTGCGCGACCAGTGGGGGGGAGCGACGTACCTGTGGCACGCCATGCTGACGCAGAAAGGGTACATCGTCTTCATGGTCGACAACCGCGGAACGGGTGCGCGGGGCGCCGCGTTCAAGAAAGTGACCCACCGGAACCTCGGGAAGTGGGAAGTGAACGATCAGGTCGAAGGAGCGACGTATCTCGGCACGCTGCCGTACGTCGACCGTGACCGCATCGGCATCTGGGGATGGAGTTATGGCGGATATTTGGCGAGCCAGACCATCCTCGTGGGGGCGGACCACTTCCGGGCCGCCATTGCCGTCGCCCCGGTGACGCATTGGAAGTTCTACGACACCATCTATGCGGAACGGTATATGGGTACGCCGTCGGACAATCCGGAGGGATACGCCGAGAGCGCGCCGGTGACGCATGCCGGAGCCTTGAAAGGGCGTTTCCTGCTCGTCCATGGTACATCAGACGATAACGTCCACTTCCAGAACGCTGCCGTACTGGCGGCAGCATTGCAGAAGGAGAACAAACCGTTCGAAACGATGTTTTACCCCAATAAAAACCACGGTATCGGCGGGGGAAAGACCCGTGTGCATCTGTACAACATGATGACCGATTTCATCCTGCGCAATCTCTGAGCGTTGCATCTTGTGCCGATTTTTGCTACATTACCGTAGCAAAATCTTGGTTTCTTCCGATCGGAGATTGCCGTTTGTTCTCCGATTTTTTTTTATTGAATTCGAATGTCCAGCACCATCACAGTCACGTTTCCGGACGGTTCGGCGAAACAGTTCCCCTCCGGCATCACCGGACAGCAGATCGCCGAGGGGATCAGCCGTGGACTCGCGAAGAACGCGCTCGCCGTTTCGGTGAACGGCGAAGTGTGGGACCTCTCCCGTGCCATCACGACGGATTGTTCCCTTGTCGTCCATACATGGGAGAGCGCCGAAGGGAAGTCGACGTACTGGCACAGTTCCGCCCATCTCATGGCCGAGGCCATCGAGGCGGTCTTTCCGGGCACCAAGTTCGGGATCGGACCACCGATCGAGAACGGCTTCTACTACGACATCGACATGGGGGAGCATTCCCTCACCGCCGATGACCTGAAGACGCTCGAAGAGAAGATGACCGAGTTCTCGAAGCGGGACGCACCGTTCGAACGCCGGGAAGTGACGTGGGACGAAGCGGTGGAATACTTCACGAAGAAGGGGGATCCCTACAAGCTTGAACTGCTCCAGGATTTCAAAGGGGAGCAGATCAGCATGTATCACCAGGGGAACTTCACGGACCTCTGCTACGGTCCGCACATCCCCTCGACGGGACGCATCAAGTTCGTGAAGCTGCTCAGCATCGCCGGAGCCTACTGGCGCGGCAGCGAGAAGAACAAGATGCTGCAACGCATCTACGGCATCACGTTCCCGACGAAGCAGGAGCTGGACGACCATCTCTTCCGTTTGGAGGAGGCGAAGCGCCGCGACCACCGCAAGCTCGGCGCCGAGCTGGAGCTGTTCATGCTCACGCCGAAGATCGGCGGCGGTCTGCCGGTGTGGCTGCCGAAGGGGACCATCGTCCGCCGGAAGCTCGAAGAGTTCATCAAAGCGGAGCTGCTGCAGCGCGGATACACCGAGGTGATCACGCCGCACATCGGCAACCTGAACCTGTACCGCACCAGCGGTCATTACCCGTACTATGCGGAGTCGCAGTTCGCCCCCATCAAGGTGGAGGAGGAGGAGTACATCCTCAAGCCGATGAACTGCCCGCATCACCATCAGATATACTCCAGTCAGCCCCGGTCGTACCGCGACCTGCCGGTGCGTCTGGCGGAGTTCGGTACCGTCTACCGGTATGAGCAGTCCGGCGAGCTCAGCGGACTGTCGCGCGTCCGCGGTTTCACGCAGGACGACGCGCACATCTACTGCACGCACGACCAGCTCAAGGACGAACTGGTGAACGCCATCGAACTGACGCAGCTGGTCTTCACCACGTTCGGAATGCCGGTCAAGACGCGGCTCTCGTTCCGCGATCCGGCGAAACCGGAGAAGTACGCCGGCGCGCCGGAGATGTGGGACCAGGCGGAGCGCGAGATCAAAGAGGTCGCCGATGCCATCGGTCTCGACTACTTCATCGGTCTCGGCGAAGCGGCCTTCTATGGCCCGAAGTACGATTTCATCGTCCGCGACGCGCTCGGCCGCCAATGGCAGCTCGGCACTGTGCAGGTCGATTACGTGATGCCGGAACGCTTCCAGCTTGAGTATGTGGGACCGGACGGTCTGAAGCACCGGCCGGTCATCATCCACCGCGCCCCCTTCGGATCGATGGAGCGCTTCCTCTCCATCCTCATCGAGCATTACGCCGGTGAGTTCCCGCTCTGGCTTGCGCCGGTGCAGGCGGTCGTTCTGCCCATCACGGACGCGCAGACCGAATACGCGCGGGGGGTCCAGGAGACATTGAAAAAAGCGGGATTGCGGGTTGACCTTGACGCCAGAAATGAGAAAATTGGGTTCAAGATCCGTGAACACGAGCTGAAGAAGGAGCCGTACATGCTCATCGTCGGCGAGAAAGAGCGTCTGGCGGGAGCCGTGTCCGTCCGGCAGCATAAGAAAGGGGACCTCGGCACCATGTCCGTCGAGGCTCTGACCGCCAAACTTCTGGCGGAGAACACCGTTCAATCACCCACAGCGTAGGAGAGACACCTATCAAGGAAAAGCGACCTCGTCTCAACGAGGAAATCCGCGGAGATCTCGTCCGTGTCATCGAAGATGGCGGCGGACAGATCGGGGTCATGACCCCACGAGAAGCACATGCCCTGGCGGCCCAGAAGGGGAAGGACCTCATTGAAGTGGTCCCGAACGCAGTACCGCCGGTCTGCAAGATCATGGATTTCGGGAAGTTCAAGTACGAGATCCAGAAGAAGGAGAAGATGCAGAAGAAGCATCAGCATGTGTCGCAATTGAAGGAGCTGCGGTTCCACCCCAACACCGACACGCACGACTTCGACTTCAAGGCGAAGCATGCGATCCAGTTCCTGGAGGACGGCGACAAGGTGAAGGCGACGGTGGTGTTCAAGGGGCGCGAAGTGGCGTACAAGGAACTGGGCGTGGAACTGCTCACCCGTCTGTCCGAGCGGCTCACGGGCATCTCGAAGATCGACCAGCCCATCAAGATGGAAGGGCGGTTCATGATGATGATCTTCGCGCCCGACAAGGTCGCCAAAGCCAAGAACGAGAAACAGAAACAAGAACAACCATCATGAGGATGCCGGTATGCCGAAAATGAAGTCCCACCGGGGCGCCCGGAAGACCTTCACCGTGACCGCCACGGGAAAGGTGAAACGCCGCAAAATGAACCGCCGTCATATCCTGACGAGCAAGGTGAAGAAGCGGAAGCGCCAGCTGCGGAAGTCGACCCTCGTCTCGAAGCCCGACACCGCCAAGGTGAAAGAGATGCTGTTGATGTGACCCTTTAATCCACTGAATCAATCACCATAACAGGAGAAGAGCAACCATGCCTCGTTCGCAGAATAAGGTTGCCTCCCATCGCCGCCGCAAGCGCATACTCGCGCAGGCGAAAGGCTACTGGGGTGCGAGAAGCAAGGTCCTGACGATCGCGAAACACCATGTCGACAAAGGCATGCAGTACGCGTATCGGGACCGCAAAGCCAAGAAGAGAACGTACCGTCAGCTGTGGATCGCGCGCATCAACGCGGCGGCCCGCCTGCACGGGATGACCTACTCCGCGCTCATCGCCGGACTGAACAAGAAGGCCGTGACCATCAACCGCAAGGTGCTGGCCGAGCTCGCCGTTCACAATCCGGACGCGTTCGCGCAGATCGTCTCGTTCGTGAAGGCATAAACCCGTCCTCCCGCCGGCGTCCTCCGCCGGCGGGAGTCCTTTGTTCCCCTCAGCCCGACCATGATGACCGACAAGATCGCCGAGATCCGCTCCCGGATCGAATCCGCCGCTCGCTCCATCGCCTCCTCCGACGACCTCGAACGCTTCCGGCTCGAATTCCTCTCCCGCAAAGGTCTCATCGCCGCGCTGTACGACGATCTCCGGACCGTGGCCGCGGAACAGAAACCGGCGGCCGGCCAGGCGATCAATCAGGTGAAACGGCTGGCGGAGGGGACCGTCGAATCGCTCACGGCCAGGTTCTCGCAGGAGAAACGTTCGGCCGGTCCGTCCATCGACCGGACCCTTCCGGGACGGATGGTCCGCCGTGGAACCCGCCATCCGATCACGCAGACCATCGAACAGATGAAGGCCATCTTCGTCTCGATGGGCTTCGGCATCGAGTATGGTCCCGAGATCGAGGACGACTACCACAATTTCGAAGCGCTCAACTTCGCCCCGAACCACCCCGCCCGCGACATGCAGGACACCTTCTTCATCGCGGACGATGTCGTCCTCCGGACGCACACCACACCCGTCCAGGTGCGCCTGCTCGAGCGGCGCACGCCCCCCATCCGCGTCATCATGCCGGGCCGTGTCTACCGGAACGAGGCCATCAGCGCGCGCAGCAACTACTTCTTCCATCAGGTGGACGGTGTGTACGTCGACCGGCACGTCACCTTCGCGGAGCTGAAGGGAACGCTGATCACCTTCGCCCGGAGTTTCTACGGAAGCGGTATCAAATACCGCTTCCGTCCGAGCTATTTCCCGTTCACGGAACCGAGCCTTGAAATGGACATCACCTGCTTCCTGTGCTCGGGGAAGGGGTGCCGCATCTGCAAACATACCGGATGGCTTGAAGTGCTGGGAGCCGGTATGGTGCATCCGAACGTTCTCCGGAAGAGCGGCCATGATCCGGAACAGGTCAGCGGTTTCGCTTTCGGAATGGGAGTCGACCGTATCTCGCTCCTCCGGTACGGCGTGGACGATATCAGGACTTTTTTTGAGAACGACGTTCGATTTCTAAATCAGTTTTAATGTTCCTGCTATGCGTATAAGTCTCAATTGGTTGCGGCGCTATCTTGATGTGACGGATACCCCCGAACGAATCGCGGAGGTGTTGACCTCCGTCGGTCTGGAAGTGGAGTCCATGGAGCGTCTGGGTGAGGCGCTGCGCGGATTCGTCGTCGGACATGTCCTCGAAACATCGAAGCACCCGAACGCCGACCGGCTCTCCGTCTGCTCCGTCCGGCTCCGTCCGGATGGTGAGCCGGTGCAGATCGTCTGCGGCGCGCCGAACGTGGCCGCCGGTCAGAAAGTACCGGTAGGGTTACCGGGAGCGGTCGTTCCCTCCAGTCTGCACGATCCCTCCGGGAAACCGTTCACCCTGGCGGTGGCGAAGATTCGCGGCGTCGAATCGAACGGCATGATCTGTTCGGAATCGGAACTGGGCATCGGACAGGATAAGAGCGGGATCATGGTGCTTCCCGAAGCGACGACGGTCGGCATGCCGCTGGCGGAGTTTTTCGGCCGGGACGATGTCGTGATGGAGCTCGGTGTGACGCCGAACCGTCCGGACTGTCTCAGTCATCTCGGCGTCGCGCGGGACCTTTCCGCCTACTACCGGATTCCGGTACGGCGCCCGGAAGTGGCGGGAACGGACGGCGGCGGAAACACCGCGGCATCGCTCACCTCCGTGACGGTGAAGAACCCCGCGGCATGTCCGCGGTATACGGCGCGCGTCATCCAGGACGTGACGGTGAAAGAATCACCCGAATGGCTGAAGCGCCTCCTCACGGCGGCCGGTCTTCGTCCCATCAATAACATCGTCGATGTCACGAACTTCGTCATGTTCGAGTACGGACAGCCGCTCCATGCGTTCGATATGGACCGTCTGTCCGGACGGCGCATCGTGGTCCGCTCCGCGGAAGCGGGGGAGTCGTTCACGACGCTCGACGGACGCACGCACGCGATGACCGGGAACGAACTGATGATCTGCGACGCCGAACGGTCCGTCGCGCTCGCCGGCGTCATGGGCGGACTCAACTCCGAGATCACGCCGGAGACCGTCACCGTGCTCCTCGAGAGCGCATACTTCGATCCGGTGACCGTGCGCCGGACCGCGAAGCGGCTCGGCATCAGCACCGACGCATCGTACCGGTTCGAACGGGGAGTGGACCCGAACGCCGTGGACGAAGCGTCCCGCCGCGCGGCGCAGCTCATCGCGGAGCTCTCCGGAGGGAGTGTCGTACCCGGCGTCGTCGACGAGTATCCCTCGCCGATCGCTCCGAAAGAGATCACGCTCCGACTCGCCCGTGTGAACGCGATGCTCGGAACGGAACTGACGATGGAGACGGTCTCCGGGATCCTCACGTCGCTCGGACACCGCGTCACCCACGTCGACGCCGGAACGGTCATCTGCGCATCACCGACGTTCCGCCCGGACATCGAACAGGAGATCGACCTCATCGAAGAG
Organism: Bacteroidota bacterium; assembly: GCA_008933835.1. Lineage (GTDB taxonomy): Bacteria > Bacteroidota > Ignavibacteria > UBA10030 > UBA8401 > SpSt-333. The sequence goes on from WBUG01000001.1 coordinate 141,770, forward strand.
GTCGCACGGATGTACGGGTATAACAATATCGCGGACAGCACATCCGGCTCGGTGGTGTTCACCGAACCCTCCGCCGCCGAACGCCGGCTCTCCGACGTCACCGGCTGGCTGCAGGCGAACGGGTTCAACGAATCGGTCACCAATAGTCTGATGGATGCGAAGACCGCAACGCTCTTCTCCTCGTCCGCCGTCTCCGTCCGGAATCCGCTCAGTGCGGAGCTCGAAACGCTCCGGCCGGCGCTCCTTCCGTCGCTCCTGCAGGCGGTGGCCTATAATCACAACCGCGGCGCCCGAACGGTGAAATTCTTCGAGACCGGGAGCGTGTTCGAGCGGGTCTCAGGTGATGCACCGTACACGTTCGTTCCTGGATATGTCGAACGCTTCCGGCTTGGAATGGTCCTCTCCGGTTTTTCTGGTGATTTGAGCTGGCATGAAAAACAGCGGGAATTCGACATCTACGATGTGAAAGGCACCGTGCTTTCGCTGCTTCGTTCCATCGGTATTGACAATATTCATTTAATTTATTATGATGCATCGAATTCTTTAAATGAACAGTCCATCGGTATTGAAATTCAAGGGACTTACGTCGGCCTGATGGGGCGCTGTTCGGAAGAATTGACCGGACGGTTCAAGATCGAAAAGCCGGTCTATTTCGCTGAGTTCGACCTCGGACCGGTCCTTTCGGGAACCGGACCGAAGAAGTTCAAGGGATTCTCGAAGTATCCGTCCGTGACGCGCGATGTGGCGTTCGTCGTCGGTGAGGAAGTGGCGGCGGGGGATGTGGAGCGGACCATCGCGGAAGCAGGAGGAGCGATCGTTTCCGGTGTGACACCGTTCGACCTCTTCACCGGAAAGAATCTCGGAACAGGAAAGAAGAGTCTCGCATTCTCCGTTCAGGTGACGCCGTCCGACCGGACGCTCACCGAAGCCGAGATCGACGCGGTGGTTGCGGCGATCGTTTCACGCGTCTCGTCCCGGCACGGCGCCGTACTAAGACAGATATGAACTCATGGTAGACCAGAAGATCGATCCGAACGCCGACCCCACGCATGCCGTCGAGAACGCGCTCACGGCGCTGTGGGACAAGGCGCGTGAAGCGTCGTATCTGATCTCGACGCTTCGCGATGAACGGAAGAAACTGCAGACGAGGGTGGAGGAACTGGAGCTGGAGCTCGCCGGAGTGCGCACTGAGCTCGGTTCTCGCATCGGGGAGCTGGAGCGGATGCAGGACGACCTGCAGGCGCGCGGCACGGCCTCCGTCGCGCTCGGCGATGAGGAACGCAGGGCGCTGCAGCAGAAGATCAGGAACATCATGACGGTGCTCGACCAGTATCTGGCACCGTAGCACACGACCACCGGAAGTATCACACTTACCAACCGTACGACACCATGGACAGGAAGAGCGTCAGGGTCAAGATCTTCGGCTCCGAGTACCCGCTCCGCGGCGAGAGCGAGGAGTTCACCAAGAAGGTCGCCACGCACGTCGATCAGATGATCACCAGCGTGCACGACAAGATCCCGGAACAGCCGCCGCTCACCATCTCCGTCTTGGCAGCGCTGAACATCACCGAAGACTACTTCAAGGAGAAGGAAAAGGGAACACAGCTCCTCTCCTCCCTGGAATATGAGATCGCGAAGATCACGAACTACCTCGACACCAGCATCAACAGCACTGAGTCGTAACGTACGGTAAGGAGGCGACGAACAGAACACCATCCGCATTTTCAGCCTAAGACATACGATATAAAGAACTGATATTTTTAATATCATGGGAGTCTGTCTCAACACCGTGATATTACAGGCCTCGATCCCGCTCCGCGGGACTGCGCGAAAGCCCCAGGGTTGTCCGGCGTGCCGGACTAGCAAACAGAGGAAGTAAGAGACGATGTGGCGGACACCCACTGTGTAGGGAAAGAGAGTTCTTTCATACACGTGCCTTCGGTTGGAATGCGGATTGGTATTTTAAAGCGTTGGAGTCACTATGGGCATCGAAGCAATCATCGTCACGGGGGTCATCGGCATCACGTCGTTCTTCATCGGCTGGTTCGTCAACGCCCGTGTAGGGCAGAATAAGATCTCCTCCGCCGAGGAGCGCTCGAAGAAGATCCTGGCGGACGCGGAACGGGACGCGGCGGCGGTGCAGAAGGAGAAGATGCTCGAGGTGAAGGACGAATGGTACAAGAAGAAGCATGAGTTCGAGAACGAGTCGAACCAGAAACGGAACAAGCTCCAGTCCTACGAGAAGCAGCTGAACGCCCGCGAAGAGAACATCGACCGGAAGGTGGAACTGCTCAATAAGAAGGACAAGGAAGTGCAGGCGCTCCAGAAGCAGAACGACCTCCGCACCCGTGAAGTCGACCAGAAGATGCAGCAGCTGGACCAGATGATCGCCGAAGAGAACGTGAAGCTCGAACGGGCCTCCGGGATGTCCCGTGAAGAGGCCCGGAAACTCCTGCTGGACAACCTCCTGGACTCCGTGAAGACCGAGGCGGCTCAGACCCTGAAGGACATCCGGGACCAGGCCAAGGAGGACGCGAAGAAGGAGGCGCAGAAGATCATCGTGCAGGCCATCCAGCGCTCCGCCGCGGACCATGCCGTGGAGGCCACCGTCAGCGTGCTGCAGATCCAGAGCGACGAGATGAAGGGGCGCATCATCGGACGGGAGGGTCGGAACATCCGCGCGTTCGAGGCGGCCACCGGGGTCGACGTCATCGTCGATGACACGCCCGAGGCCGTTATCCTGTCGGGGTTTGACGCGTTCCGGAGAGAAGTGGCTCGAATATCACTGGAACGTCTCATCGCCGACGGCCGCATCCATCCTGCCCGCATCGAAGAGGTGGTGGAGAAGGTGAAGGGGGAGCTCGAGGAGGAAGTGAAGCGCGTCGGCGAGAACACGCTGCTCGAGATCGGACTCCCCGGCGCCCATCTGGAAGTGGTGAAGAACATCGGCAAGATGAAGTACCGGGCGAGCTACGGGCAGAACCTGCTCCAGCACTCGGTCGAAGTCGCCTACCTCTGCGGCATCATGGCGGCAGAGCTCGGGATGGACGTGAACCTCGCAAAGCGGGCCGGCCTGCTGCACGATATCGGTAAGACGGTGGACCGGAGCATCGAAGGACCCCATGCCATCATCGGGATGGAACTGACGAAGAAGTTCAATGAGCATCCCATCGTGGTGAACGCCGTCGGTGCACATCACGACGATATCCCGATGGAACACCCCATTGCTGCGCTCGTCCAGGCGGCGGACTCCATCTCCGGTGCCCGTCCGGGAGCCCGCCGCGAGTCGGTGGAAGGGTACATCAAACGGCTCGAGAAGCTGGAGGACATTGCAAAGTCGTTCCGCGGCGTGCAGACCACCTTCGCCATCCAGGCGGGGCGGGAGATCCGGGTCATCGTCGAACACGATAAGGTGGACGACGCCATGGCCGACCAGCTGGCGCAGGAGATCTCGCGCAAGATCCAGCAGGAGATGGAGTACCCCGGCCAGATCAAGGTGGTCGTCATTCGGGAGGTGCGTGCTGTAGCGTACGCGAAATAACGCCGGACAATCGATGATAGTCATTGGAGTTACGGGCGGCATCGGAAGCGGAAAATCGTTGGTATGTTCAGAGTTCAGCGCTCTGGGCATACCAATTTTTTTTGCGGACGAGGTCGCGAAAGATATCCTGCACACCGACCGTACCGTCGCCGACCGTGTATCGAAGGAGTTCGGAGTGGAGGTGTCCGGAGGTGATCCCGCGGCCGCGCGCCGTCAGCTCGCCTCCATCGTCTTTGCGGACGCCGCGTCGCTGGAACGCCTGAACAGCATCATCCATCCCGCCGTGTTCGACCGGTTCGACCGCTGGAAGCGGGAGACATCCCTCTCCGCCGCACCGTACGCCATGGCTGAAGCGGCGCTCCTGTTCGAATCCGGGTTCGACGAACGGATGGACTACGTGCTGCTGGTGACGGCGGACGAACAGGCCCGCATCCGACGCGTGGTGGAACGCGATTCGGTGAACGAATCCGATGTTACCGCCCGCATCCGGCGGCAGATGTCGCCGCAGGAGGCGGTGGAACTGTCCGACTTCACCATCGCGAACGACGGAACGCCGGAACAAGTGCGTTCATCGGTCCGCTTCTTCCACACCCTTTTCTCCCACCTCACGACAAGGAACGACGATCTATGAACTTTCCGGAGACCGAATCCAGGCTCTTTTTTCACACCTATAAACGTCTGCCGCTCGAAGTGGTGCGGGGCGAAGGGTGCATGCTCTTCACGAAGGACGGCCGGCAGTACCTCGACATGTTCTCCGGCCTCGCCGTGAACGCGCTCGGCTACGCCCACCCCGCGGTCATCGCGGCGGTGAACGAACAGATGCACCGGTACACGCACCTCTCGAACTTCTTCATTCAGGAACCGCAGCTTCTGCTGGCCGAACGGCTGCTGCGCCATTCCGGCTATGACAAGGTGTTCTTCACGAACAGCGGCACCGAAGCCATCGAAGGGACCATCAAACTGGTCCGTAAGTGGGGGAAGGGGAGCGGCCGGCGGATGATCTTCGGTATGAGCAACGGGTTCAGCGGCCGTACCATGGGGGCTCTGTCGCTCATGGATAAGGAGAAGTACCGTGACGGATACGAACCGTTCCTGCCGTACTTCGGAAGCATCACGTTCAATGATGCCGAAGACCTCGAGGCGAAGGTCGGTCCCGATACAGCGGCCGTCTTCCTGGAGTTCATTCAAGGAGAAGGCGGCATCATCGGCGTGACACCGGCGTTCATCGCACGGCTCGTCACCCTTCGGGAGAAGTACGGCTTCCTCATCGTGGCGGACGAGATCCAGTCCGGCATCGGCCGGACCGGCCGGATGTTCGGCTTCCAGCACTTTCCGGTCGCTCCGGACATCGTCACGGTGGCCAAGCCCATCGGCGGCGGACTCCCTCTCGGCGCCATCCTCGGGTCCAAGGCGGTGGCGGACGTCTGGACGTACGGCGTGCACGGAACGACCTTCGGCGGCAATCCCGTCGCCTGCGCGGCCGGCATCGCGACCATCGATGCGGTCATGACCGACGAGTTCCTCGCCGCCGTCCGGGACAACGCGGCGTACTTCAAGGCGAAGGTGGAGGCGCTCGGCGCGAGGTTCCCGTTCATCAAAGAGGTCAGGGCGTACGGATACATGATCGGCATCGATCTCGCCATGGAAAGCCAGACGGCGGTGGACAAGATGCGCGACCGCGGTGTGCTCGTCAATTCGACCGCCGTTTCGGTCATCCGCATCCTGCCGCCGCTCATCGCGGGGCGGGCGGAGTTCGACCGTCTGCTGGCGGTGATGGAGGAGGTCTTCGCCGGACTTTCTTCGCATTGATTCTCTGAAGCGAAATCTCTATACTCCATGCACATTTCAGGACGGACCATGAAACGAATCGTGTGGGCGCTGCTCCTCCTTCCGGCGGTGCTTGCCGCGCAGAACAAGTTCTACAACTACTACGACAACGGACTGGCGTACATGGAAGCGCGCGACTGGGCGCGCGCCATCACGGAGTTCCGCTCCGCCGTATCGCTGGAGTTCGAGGACGTACCGCGGAAGCGGACCTATGGCACCAAGTTCATCCAGTACTACCCGCACCGTGAGCTCGGCATCGCCCACTACATGCTCGGAGAGAACGAAACGGCACGGAAGGAACTGGAGCTCTCGCTCGCTTACCGCTCCACCGATCGGGCGGAGGAGTATTTCACGAAAGTGACGGGGGGAGTCCCACCGCCGAAACCGGAACCGAAGAAGGTGGAATCAAAGATCGCCGCGAAACCGGCCCCTGTGACGACGACGGTGACACCGTCCGTTCCGAAACCGGAACGAACCGCACCGGCCTCCAGCATCCTCGTCGTAACAAGGAAGTACGATCCCGCGGCCCTGCCGCAGGTCGGTTCCCGCCTCGCCGTGGCGGTCCTCCCGTTCGAAGGGAGCGGCGACGCGGCCCGGTACCGGGACGGCGTCACCAGCGAGATGGTGAACGAGCTCGTCAATCTCCGCCGCTTCAAGGTCATCGAACGTTCCGCCATCGACAAGATCATCGCCGAGCAGAAAGTGCAGGCCTCCGGTATGGTGGACGACAAGACCGCGGTGAAGCTCGGCCGTCTCGCCGGGGCGGACGCCCTCGTCGTCGGTTCGCTGTCGGTCAGCGGAACGTCGCTGAAGATCTCGGCACGGCTCGTCGATGTGGAGACCGGGGAGACCCTCATCGCGCAGGACGCCTCCGCGAACCTGAACACGCCGGAAACCGTCGACCCGACCGTCGCCAACGTCGCCACGATGCTCTATAATGAACTCCCCATCATCGAAGGGGATGTCATCAAGGTGGAACAGGAGGAGCTCTTCATCGATATCGGCAGTGTCAGCGGGGTCCGGAAAGGGACGAAGTGCGTCGTCTTCCGCGAAGGGGAGAGCATCAAACACCCCATCTCCGGCGAGATCCTCGGCAAGAGGGTGACGCGGCTCGGTGAGATCATCGTCATCCAGGTGCACGACAAGTTCGCCGCCGTCAAACCGGTCGAGACGGAACAGGACATCAAGGTTGGAGACAAGGTCATCATCAAATAATGAGGGAGCGTTCATGAAACGTCTTCGTGGCATCATCGCAGCCGTACTGCTGGTCTCGACCGCAACGGTCGCGCAGTTCAATTCCGATTTCAACATCACCGGAGCCGGAGCACGGGCGGAAGGTTTTGGCGGAGCGTTCATCGGCCTTGCGGACGACGCCACCGCCGTCGTCTGGAATCCCGCCGGCCTTTCCCAGCTGGAGCGTCCGGAAGCCTCCCTCGTCACCCGCTACATTTCGGAAGGGGTGAAGTTCAGCAATGAACTCCGTCCACGATTGGATTATGAGGAATCCCAGGGAAGATTCGCATTGAATTTCGCCAGTTTGGCGATGCCGCTCGGCAAGAGCGACATGAAGCTGGTGGCGGCCGTTTCGTACCAGAAACAGCTCGATTTCTTCGACCGGAGCCGGGAAAAGGATGAGGACGGTTTTGGCGTGGAGATCGAGCAGGAGTCCGAAACGGACGGCGGCGTCAACACCATCACTCCCGCGGTGGCCCTGAAGATCACTCCGGTCATCTCCGTCGGACTTGCTGTGAACATCTGGACCGGCACGCTGGAAACGAAGGACCGACTGCGATACGGGTTTGTGGGGGAGAACCGCATGGAGGTGACGGGGGATTTCTCCGGTCTCAATTTCGTCATCGGCGGCCTTGTAGATTTCGAACAGACCTCCGGCGCGCTGCCGCTTAAGCTCGGCGTCACGCTCCGTACACCGTTCGAACTGAAGAACGACGGCTCCGGGAAGATCGATTACGAACTGTCGGGACTCAGCGGTGATTTCGAGTACACGCAGACGGTGCAGATGCCTCTCATGCTCGGCTTCGGCGCATCGTACCGCATCGGGGAGAATCTCACCGTCGCCGCGGACTACGAACTGCGGAACTACGCACAGAAGAAACTGACCACCGAGATCGCCGGGAGCGGACAACCGGCGGATGAAGCTCCCGTCTCAGAGAGCGGAAAGGACCTCAACGAAGTTCGGGTCGGCGCCGAATACCTTATCGTGCTTGAGACCGGCGTCATCCCGTTGCGGGCCGGCTTCAAGACGGTCCCGACGGTCCTCTCCGATGTCGATGTGGCGTACGATACCGTCAATGACGAGTTCGTCATCACTCCGACCGGAACGCAGGTGTCCGGAACCGGTTTCTCTGTCGGTACCGGTTTCATCACGGACCGGTTCGCGGTGGATGTGACCTACGGAAGTCAGACCTACACACAGAAGTTCGGGAACCGTGCATCGTTCGATTTCTCTGTCGGAACGGTAAGTTCGTCTGTGATAATCTACTTTTAGGTCTCTTTAAGATGTTTCCTCTTGACTATCGGGTAAACCCCTTATATATTTGCATTGCCTTCACCACTCCCAATCACTAATTTCTCTATTTTTTCGGAGGTTAGTTCTATGAAGAAAGTACTCTTGGTTGTCCTCGCGGTGGTTCTGGTGTCGTCGGTCTCGATGGCGCAGCTGAGCGCCGGTAAGCTGGCGATCACCACGGACATTCCGGGTAACTCCATCGGCGCGGCGTATGCCCTGTCCGAGAACATGCGCATCGACGGCGGTCTGACGTTCCAGTCCACCTCCGCCGGCGGCACCTCGTCCACCGCTTTCGGTATCGGTGCGAACGTGAAGCTGTACCACCCCGCGGTCGAGAACGTCACCTACTTCTACGGCGGCGGCGTTTCGTTCTCCACGGCCGGTGATCCGGCGTTCACCACCCTCGGTCTGAAGGCGATCGGCGGTGCCGAGTACTGGTTCAGCTCCCGCTTCGCCATCGGCGGCTACGTCTCTGCCGGTTACAGCAGCGCGGGCGTCTCCGGTGCGAAGACCAACACCTTCGGCACGATGGGAGTGGGCACCACCTGGACCTGGTGGATCAACTAATTCCACCCAGCGTCACGCGGTATCAAAAGGAGAGAAGTCTTTTCTCTCCTTTTTTATTTTTCTATCTTCCGATATGCAGAACACGACAGACTTTTTGGTGATCGGAAGCGGTATCGCCGGCTTGTCCTACGCCCTGAAGGCGGCCGAGCAGGGGACCGTCGCCATCGTCACCAAGAAGGAGACCGCCGAATCCAACACCAATTATGCGCAGGGGGGCATCGCGGCGGTCATCGGCTCGGACGATGCGTTCCAGTTCCATATCGACGATACGATGAAGGCAGGCGGCTATCTGTGCCGTCGGGAGGTGGTGGAGATGGTGGTGAAGGAAGGGCCGGCCCGCATCAAGGAGCTGACCGACATCGGCGTACAGTTCACCCGGAACGGTCCGGGACTGGACCTGGGCCGCGAAGGTGGTCACTCCCACCACCGCATCGTGCATGCCGCCGACCTCACCGGCAAGGAGATCGAACGGGCGCTCCTCGCCCGCGTCTCGTCCCATCCCAACATCTCCATCTTCGAGAACCACATCTCCATCGACCTAATCACGGAACATCACCTGTTCGGCGCCGGGAAGCGTTCGCACGATTCCATCCACTGCTGGGGCGCATACGTGCTCGACGTGGACGCCAACGTGGTGAAGACCTTTCTGGCGGGGACGACCCTGTTGGCGACCGGCGGTGCGGGACATGTCTACCTGCACACTACCAACCCGCTCATCGCCACGGGGGACGGGGTGGCGATGGCATACCGCGCCGGTGCGAAGATCTCCAACATGGAGTTCATCCAGTTCCACCCGACCACGCTCTTCAATTCCGGTTCCCCGTCGTTCCTCATTTCCGAGGCGGTACGCGGGTTCGGGGCCGTGTTACGGAACCGGCAGGGGGTGGATTTCATGCGGAAATACGACTCCCGTGGTGACCTGGCACCGAGGGACGTCGTGGCGCGCGCCATCGACTCTGAACTCAAACGGAGCGGCGACGAGTTCGTCTACCTCGATGTACGGCACTGCGACGCCGCCAAGACACGCTCGCATTTCCCGAACATCTATGAACGCTGCCTGAAACACGGCATCGATATCACGAAGGACCTCATTCCCGTCGTTCCCGGTGCGCATTATTCCTGCGGCGGGGTGGTGACGGACGTCGACGGCGCGACGACCATCAACGGGCTGTTCGCCATCGGAGAAGTGGCGATGACCGGGCTGCACGGTGCGAACCGGCTGGCGAGCAATTCATTGCTGGAAGCGGTGGTGTACTCCCACCGTGCGGCGGAACGGGTGCAGCGGAACGGCAGGAGGGACCCCATACCGGGGAACATCCTCGACTGGGACGATTCCGGTACGAATAATAGCGAAGAATGGGTGCTCATCTCCCATAACCGGAAGGAGATCCAGCAGTTGATGTGGGATTATGTCGGCATCGTGCGGTCGAATCACCGGCTCGGCCGTGCGCAGCGACGCATCACGCTCATCGTGGACGAAGTGAAGGACTTTTACAAGCGGACGAAGGTCTCCGAAGGGCTCATCGAACTGCGGAACCTCGCCTGTGTCGCCGACCTCATCATCCGGTCGGCCATCGAACGGAAAGAAAGCAGGGGTCTCCATTTCACGACGGACCATCCGGAAACAGATGATACGAACTGGTTGCGGGATACGGTGATAAACTGAATGAAATCAAAGTTCAAGAGCAATTTGCTGAAAGATAAACCTCGCACCGCGTGCGGGGTCTTCGGGGTCTTTCAGCATCCCGAAGCGTCGGTCCTGACCTACTACGGACTCCATTCTCTGCAGCACCGCGGACAGGAAGCGGCCGGCATCGTCTCGAGCGAGTTCAAAACGGAGAAGAAACGGCGTCACTTCAACATCATGAAGGGGATGGGGCTGGTGACGGACGTGTTCAAGGACTACTCCATGCTCCGGAACCATCTGGGCGGCGATGCCGCCATCGGCCATACCCGGTATTCGACCACCGGTTCCGCCAATAATGAGAAGAACATCCAGCCGCTGGTGGTGAATTACCGCGACGGAAACCTCGCCGTGGCCCATAACGGGAACCTGACGAACTTCAGGACCATCCGTACGGAGCTCCAAAAGGAAGGGACCATCTTCCAAACGACGTCGGACACCGAGCTGCTGCTCCACCTCATCGCCCGAAGCCGTCAGAAGAAGCAGATCGACCAGATCCGCGAAGCGGTGAACCGCGTCGACGGGGCGTTCTCGTTCGTCATCATGACCGATACGATGCTCGTGGCGGCCAGAGATGTCCACGGGTTCCGTCCCATGGTCCTCGGAAAAAAGGATGGGGCATATATCGTCGCTTCGGAGACCTGCGCGTTCGATATCCTGGACGCCGAATATCTCCGGGACATCGAACCGGGCGAGATCCTCGTCATCGACCGCAAAGCGGACGTGAACGAACCCTTGACCTCCTACCGCATCGACCGGCATGTCCCGTCGTCCCACCATTGCATCTTCGAGTACATCTATTTTTCCCGACCAGACAGCTTCGTGTTCGAGGAGAGCGTGGACAAGATCCGCCGGAAGCTCGGGAAAGCGCTGGCGCAGGAGGCTCCGGTCGTTCCGGACAAGGACGAGAAGACGATCGTCATCAGCGTGCCTGATTCGAGCAACACGGCCGCGCTGGGGTATGTGAGCGAATCGCTGAAACAGGGGGTGAACACCAAGCTGGAGCTCGGTCTCATCCGGAACCATTACGTCGGCCGCACCTTCATCCAGCCGGAACAGGGGCAGCGCGAGATGAAGGTGAAAACCAAGTTCAACACCGTGAAGGGAGTGCTGAAAGGGAAGAAGCTCGTGGTGGTGGACGATTCCATCGTCCGCGGAACGACTTCACGTCAGCTCGTTAAGTTGTTGAAAGAGGCCGGCCCGAAGGAGATCCATTTACGGATTTCCTCACCCCCCATCGTGAACTCCTGCTACTATGGTATGGACTTCCCGAACCGGGAGGACCTCATCGCGGTCCGCTGTAACGAGGATGCCGAGAAGATCAAGGAATACCTTGGGGTGGACAGTGTCCACTACCTGTCGGTCAAAAAACTGCTGGCATCGGTACCTTCGGGGAACGGCAGGGGATATTGTACCGCCTGCTTCGGCGGCGAGTATCCGGCACCTATCGAAAACGTCACGGATAAAAACGACCTCGAGACCTGATGCGGTCAGGAACGGTCCTTTCGACTCTTCTTTTCCTCCTTCTCTGCAATGCCGTTTCCGGTCCGCGGTACATCCTCCGGACCAGCGCCGACGTCAGGGACGTCGGTGCCATCGAACGTTCGTTGCAGGAGCGTATCAGTCAGCGTCTGCTTCGCACTGCACCCGGCACCGAATCCATTTCCATCTCCCTCCGTCCGCTCCAGCTTCCCAGGTCAACCACCTTTCCCGGGGCACACTACCTCATTCTATCAAGTACACACGCATTATCGGAAGAGATCCGTGCCGATGTTCGTACGGCTGCCTTAGTCGACGACCTGATACCGGAACGATTCCTTTCGGTCGACGGCGTGCCGAACGATTCCGCTTATGCGTCGCAATGGAACCTTCAGCGTATCGGCATTTCCGGTCTATTCGAACAGGGGGCCATCACCTCCGATCTTCCGGTCTCCGTTATCGGAGTTATCGATACAGGCATCGATCCGGATCATCCGGACCTGGTCAACCGATTGGCGTACAATACGTTGGAAACGGGACTTGATGCACTGAATAGGGATAAAAGGACGAACGGCATCGATGATGACCTGAACGGATTCATCGACGACTGGAAGGGTTATGACTTTGTGGACGGCGCGGCACCCGATGCGGGGGACTGGACTCAGCCGGACAACGAGCCGGAGGATGAACATGGACATGGGACGGCGGTGAGCGGTATCATCGGAGCGGAAACGGGGAACGGCATCGGTACCGCCGGAGTAAGTCCATGCCGTATCCTGCCGGTACGGGCGTTCGGAAAGAACGGACGGGGGAGCGACATCGACATCGCTCTCGCCATCATCTATGCAGCGGACAACGGCGCGTCCGTCATCAATATGAGCTTCGGTGATGTCATTTCGTCACCATTCCTCCATGAAGCGATCCGCTATGCCGCTTCGAAGAACATCATCCTTGTCGCTTCCAGCGGCAACGATGGTTCGCCGTATCCACATTATCCTTCTGATTTTACCGAAGTCATCTCAACGGGTTCCGTGGGGACATTTGATGTTCGTTCTATATTTTCCGGTTACTCTCCTTCTTTGGACTTGACCGCTCCCGGTGAGTCAATTCCTACCACCTCTATCGGCGGCGGTTATACGGACAATTTTTCAGGGACCTCCGCTGCGGCACCGCATGTTGCTGCGGTCGCAGGATTAATGAAGAGCTTTGAAAAGGCCAGACGCAGTACCGACCCGACGCTCCCTCCGATGTCTGGTGCGGAGATCCGGGACATCCTCGTCAACACCGCAACGGACATTGGTGCGTCCGGATGGGATGCGCAGACCGGTGCTGGAGTGGTGAACGCTCAACGGGCGGTATCAGCCGTCCGGGGCGGTGATGTTCAGGTCCATTATCCCCGCGTCGATGATATCGTGAGTCCTGCCGATTCCGTCTTGATCATCTCTGCCGTCACCCCGTACCTTTCCTCGGTTCGGCTGGAGGCCGGGCAAGGGGAGAGACCAGAGACGTGGAAGACACTATGGGAAAAGCAGGGTGCGATGTTCCTTCACGATACCGTCCGCATCCCCGCACTGGCAGCACTATCGGACGGTTACCACATCCTTCGGCTCATCGTCAGAAACAGCAAAGGGAATGATGTCGAGGTCCGGCAGCGAATCGAATTCCGCGCGACCGCACCCGCTTTGGTCTCTCTCCAGTTCTCCGATTCCGTCATCACCGACGGTACGTACTGCTCGATGGTGACGGCCCGTACCGACCGGAATACGGCGGCATCACTGGAATACCGCGGTCAGGGAAGCGGGGAATGGAAAGCGATTCGCTCTGCCGGAACGCAGAGAAATCATGCTTTTCTGATCACTTCCGGTGAGTTTCGTCCAGGAAGCCCCTATGATATCCGACTGCGGTTCACAGAAACAGGCCGGCAGGCGCGAGAGACATTGTTCGGACTCACCGATTCGATGGGACGGTCTGTTCAGCTCTCCGGTGCTTCCATTTCGACGACGGGACTCACGCAGCGCACGTTCACACTGCCGGCAGGATATTTGCTGAACTCCGTCGTGGATCCTTCATCGCCCAAGCTCGCGATGAACGAGTATTCTGCTGGAGGAGATTTCGGTCAACTCTCTGTTTTTCAATATCATAATGGAACATTCCTTAAACGCGATTCGACGCGAAGAGTCTGGATTCCGAAATCGTTCGGAACCGATCCGGTCTGGGGCAAGACCGGTGCGTTCGTTCACGACCGGGGCATCAGCGCACTCTTCACTGTCGATCCCTCCTCCGGCACTATTGATAAGAAGATGGTGTGGGGCGATTCTTCCGATGTCTGGGGGAGCGAATGGACCGATATCGACGGTGACGGCCTTCGTGACATCGTCGCAAGGACGTCGACCGACTACCGGTTGTACCGGGGTCACCTTTCAAACGGGATATTGTCGTTCGCCCCTGCGACCGTTCTTCCGAATCCTTCGGCGCCTCTCCCCGGCGAGGCGGTCAACCAGTTCGGTCCTCCCCGGTCCGTCACCGGACGCTTCACGGACTCGGGACGCCGGGAGATCGTCTTCGCCGACTATGACGGGGACATGATGCTGTACCGGCAGACGGGGAGCGATGCGTTCAACTTCTCGCTCGCAGGGCTCGATACCACGGACCTGTTCGAGACCGGCGAGTTCCTCGCAAAAGGGGATTTCGACGGCGACGGTCTGGAGGACATCGTCGTGGCGGGACACAGCCGGGCCGATCTGAACGACGACCGAGAGTACGATGCTCCGGTCTGGGTCGCGCGGGTCTTTTCCCATCGTCCGGCCGACACGCCAGGATCACTCTCATTAATTTGGGAGCAGAAGTTCGCCGGAGTGCGTTCGGGCAGCGGATATGACAATGGCGTACAATTCTCGAAGCTCCGGAGCGGCGACATACGCGATGCATTGCTGCTCTCGCTCAATCCGTATCTCTATATCTTCGAATGGGACACTGCGCGTTCCACGTTCGCCGCACGGTGGATGCACCGCTCCGAAAGCAACGGCATCATCGTTCACGATTTCGACGGCGACGGCGATAACGAGCTCGGTTTTCACTCCGACGGAAAGGTGCGCTTCTGGTCACGCTCTGCTTCCACCGGCACCATGTCGGCCCCGTGGGGTCTGACCGCGACCGTGACCGGCCCGTCTTCGGTGGCGCTTCGTTGGAACTCATTTGCATTGACACATCGACTGTATCGCGGGACGACTCCGGACTCGTTGTCCCTGTTCGGCGTGGTGAACGGCACGTCGTGGACCGATTCATCATTAGCGGCGGAGGTCCGGTATCATTATGCGGTTGCGCCGTTCGATGGTCCGGAAGGGGAGCGGTCGGCAATGGTGTCCGCCGTTCCGCATGCACCGGCGGTCATCACGGCGGTCACACAAGGTTCGGCCCGGCAGCTCGTGCTCCGGTTATCGCAGACGGTCCGTCCGCAGGACGCCGCACTCTTCCTCTTCACCGTCTCCGGCCGACCGTCGCACATTGTCGTTTGGAAGGATGCCCGCACTGTGGTCGCTTCGTATGCCGACGACATTCTGGCCGGCAGCCATACCGTACGTATCCGTGCATTGACCGATGACGGCGGACTGCCGGGGGACACGGCGGCAGCGTTCCTCTTTACCTCCGTCTGGGAGAGGGAAGAACGCTTCTTCGTCCGCTCCGTTGCGCTGGAAGGAAAGGACCGCATCGTTCTGGATTTTTCAAATCCGCCCGCCCAGCCAGCGTCCGTACAGCCAGTGAACTACCGCGTCCGGTCTTCCGTCCGGACCTACAGCGTCACGTCGGTCGAGACGGACGTGCAGGATGACGCACGAATCATTCTCCGGTTTGCGCCGGGTACGGACCTGACCGCACTGGCGCTCCGCCTCGAAGTGACGCTGACGCCGAACCTCTTGTCCCTGGCAGGTGTTCCATTGATGGGAGGGAAAGGGCAGACCGTTTCCATCGAACAGACCTCGCTCTCGCTGGACAAGGTGGTCGTCTTCCCGAATCCGGTGCGGGGGAACGGCAGCCTCTCCTTCGCGAACCTCCCTCCGGACAGCCGTGTGACCATCTTCTCTCTTGGAGGAGAGCGGGTCGCGGAGTTCGGCGTGGACGATGGGAGCGGACTCGCCGTCTGGGACCTCCGTACGAACGGTGCCGATGCCGGCTCCGGTATCTATATATATCGCATCGTCCGGACCGGTCCCACGGGCGAAGAGAACAGTGCAATGCTCGGAAAGGTGGCGGTGATACGATGAATCCCGGCCGGTGGTACAACGTCTCCAACCTGCTCTCCCTGTCGCGCATCGTCCTCATGGTGCCGGTCATCGCAGTGATGTCCGTGCCGATGACGTTTCAGCGTGAGATCGCTGTGCTCATCATCCTCCTGGCGGTGGCGACTGACGCCCTCGACGGCTATCTCGCCCGCCGACTGAATGAAGTGTCCGAATTGGGCAAGATCATCGACCCGCTCGCCGATAAGGTGGGTGCAGCCATCGTTGTTGGAATGCTGGCCATTTTTGGCGATATTCCCCTTTGGTTCGCGGCGGCGGTCCTTGCCCGCGACCTCATCATCTTCTCCGCCGGATTGTACGTCAAGCACCGCACCGGGATCATCCTTCCGTCCCTCATGGCCGGAAAGGTGGCGGTGTCCTTCTTGGCGCTGTACGTCGTCCTGGCCATGCTGCGGTACGAAACATGGCAGACATTGACGACGGCGGTCTTCATCATCACGAACATCACGCTGGCGTTCTCGATGGCGGTCTATGCCCGCCGGTTCTTCGGGACGCTCGCCGCACACCGGAACAAGGGAACGTAACGTGGGATTCTTCGACGCTTTTAAACTGTCGCGACTGAAAGAGGGACTCGCCAAGACGAGGGAGACGCTCGCCGCCAAGGTGAACCGACTCATCTTCGCCAAAGGGGTCATCGACGACGACTTCCTCCGCCAGCTGGAGGAGATCCTCATCACCGGAGACGTCGGTGTGGAGACGTCACGGCTCATCATCGGCGAGATCAAGCGGAAGGCGAAGGAGCACAAGTACGAGACGCAGGAGGAACTGAACGGACTGGTCCGCTCGGTCGTCGCCTCGTCCCTGCAACGCTTTCCGTTCGCGGGGGACGAGCCGTTCTCCTTTCCGCCGCACACCAAACCGTACGTCATCATGGTGGTGGGGGTGAACGGAGCGGGGAAGACCACCACCATCGGAAAGCTTGCGCACAACTATCGCACCGCCGGACGGAGCGTGCTCATCGGCGCGGCGGACACGTTCCGGGCGGCGGCGAACGAGCAGCTGGAGGTCTGGGCGAAGCGTGCCGGAGTGGAGATCGTTCAGCAGCTCCACGGCTCCGATCCCGCGGCAGTGGCGTTCGATACCGTGAAAGCGGCGCAGTCACGCGGTGCCGAGGTCGTCATCGTGGATACGGCGGGCCGTCTGCACACCAAGACGAACCTGATGGAGGAGCTCAAGAAGATCCGCCGCGTCATCACGAAATGCAGCGCCGAGGCACCGCACGAAGTGCTGCTGGTGCTGGACGCCACCACCGGACAGAACGCCGTGCAGCAGGCGAAGCAGTTCCACGAGGCGGTGGGGCTCACCGGTCTCGTCGTGACGAAACTGGACGGCACCGCCAAGGGGGGCGTCATCTTCGCCGTCAGCAATGCAGTGAACGTGCCGGTCCGTTTCATCGGCGTCGGCGAACGCATCGACGATCTGCAGCCCTTCGACGCGTCGACCTTCGTCGACGCGCTCTTCACCCGGGAGGCTTCATGACGCTCTCCTGGACGGTCCACGAACTCCACCTGCGACATACGTTCCGCATCTCGCGCAGCGCGAGCGATGTTGCACGCGTGGTCATTCTGCGTCTCGAGCACGACGGCATCGTCGGATACGGCGAGGCGTCGCCCACGCGCCGGTACGGCGAGACGCCGGAGACGGTGACGGCGTTCCTTGCATCGCTGGACCTTTCGCGCTATGAATCTCCGATGATGCTCGAAGATATCCTCGCGGCGGTGGAAGCGGCCGCGCCCGGCAACACCTCCGCGAAGTGCGCTGTGGACCTGGCGCTCCACGACTGGATGGGGAAGAAGCTCGGCGTCCCGCTGTACGCGCTGTGGGGCCTGACGCCGGAACGGGCGCCCCTTTCCTCTTTCACCATCGCCATCGATTCGACGGAGGTGGTGCGGAAGAAGGTGGAAGAGGCGGCGGAGTTCCCCATCCTGAAAGTGAAGCTCGGGGGGGACAACGACGAAGAGATGATATCGACCATCCGTTCGATGACCGACAAGACGTTGTACGTGGACGCGAACGAGGGATGGAAGGACCGCGAGACCGCGCTGGCGAGGGTACGCTGGCTGAAGGACAAGAACATCGGATTCATCGAACAGCCGATGCCCGCCGCGCAGCTGGACGACCTGCGGTGGCTGCGTGAACGTTCGGAGATCCCGCTCATCGCGGACGAGAGCGTGGTGCGGCTCGACGCCATCCCGTCCCTCGCGGGCGCGTTCGACGGCATCAACATCAAGCTGATGAAATGCACCGGCCTGCGCGAAGCGATGCGGATGATCGCCGTCGCCCGCGCGTTGAAGATGAAGGTGATGATGGGCTGTATGATCGAGACCGCCGTCGGCATCTCGGCCGGCGCGCAGCTGGCGCCGCTGCTCGACTACGCGGACCTGGACGGGAACGTGCTCATCACGGACGACCCGTTCGACGGCGTGCGGAACACCGCCGGCCGTCTCACGCTCACCCCGCGGCCGGGCCATGGAGCGGTTCCTCGATGATCGAAATGTCGTCCGTCATCAACATATTGCCCGATCATCTGGCGAACAAGATCGCCGCCGGCGAGGTCGTACAGCGGCCCGAATCGGTCGTGAAGGAACTCCTCGAGAACTGCCTCGATGCCGGAGCGGAGAGCATCGCTGTCACGGTCGAGAACGCCGGCAAGACCCTCATCCGCATCGTGGACGACGGGAAAGGGATGTCCGGGGAGGACGCCGAGAAGGCGTTCCTCCGGCACGCCACGAGCAAGATCGCGTCGTACGAGGACCTGGAGAACGTGCGGACCCTCGGATTCCGCGGCGAGGCGCTCGCATCCATCGCAGCCGTGGCGCAGGTGGAACTGCGGACGAGGAGGGAGGGGACGGAGGTCGGCACGCTGGTGCGTATCGAGGGGGGAGAAGTGAAGGAGCGGTCCGGGACCGCCCATCCCCGCGGCACGGGCATTTCGGTGCGCAATCTCTTCTTCAACACTCCCGCACGGCGCTCGTTCCTCAAGTCGAACAACACCGAGTTCAAGCATATCTATGACACCGTGCAGCGTCTGGCGCTCTCGAGACCGGACGTCGCACTGGAGTTCACCAGCGACGGAGACACCATCCTCGCTCTTCCCTCCCAACGCATCGAGGATCGGCTCACCACGTTGTTCGGTGACCGCCAGTTCGCCGCGATGGTGCCGGTGCGCGAGGAGACCGAACTGCTGACCGTGGAGGGTTTCCTCGGCAAACCCGACTTCGCGAGGCGCTCGAAGGTGGACCAGTACCTCTTCCTCAACGGCCGATTCATCGTCAGCCGTTCCATCAATCACGCGGTCTTCTCCGGATACGAACACCTGGTGGAGAAGGGGAATTTCCCCTTCTTCATGCTCTCCCTCACGCTCGATCCGAGGAAGGTGGATGTGAACGTGCATCCGTCCAAGATGGAAGTGAAGTTCTCCGACGAGCAGAACGTGTACCGCATCGTCGCCTCCGTCGTCCGCAAGGCGCTCGGACGGCACGACCTGGTGCCGACCGTGGAGTTCACGCCGTCGTCGCCGGCCTTCGGTTCCTCGTTCCGGCACACCGCCCAGCCGCGGCTCGACGTGCCGGTCGCCGCCTGGACCGGAGGCAGCGCTCTTCCTTCGGCCGCACCGGAGCAGCTCCCGTTCGATCTCGGCCCGACGCTCGATGCAGCGTTCAGCGCTCCAGCCGCACCGCTCACCACGCCGGCCGCAGGGAGAGAGCCCGAAGCGATGGAGCCCATCGCCATGTGGCAGCTCCATTCGAAGTACATCCTGGCGCAGATACGCACCGGTCTGATGATCATCGACCAGCACGTGGCGCACGAACGCATCCTGTACGAGAAGGCGCTCCAGCGGATGCGCGACACGGTGCCGACCTCCCAGCAACTGCTCTTTCCTCAGACCGTTGCGCTGTCAGCGGGCGATTTCACCCTCGTGCGCGACGTGCTGCCGTTCCTCCGGTCCATCGGATTCGAGACGTCGGAGTTCGGGAAGAACACGGTGCTACTCGAGGGTGTACCGCCGGAGGTGAAGGCCGGCACGGAGACCTCCATTCTGCAGGACATCCTCGACGAGTTCAAGAACAATCAACTGCGCGTCAAGCTCGACGCGAGCGACAATATCGCCAAGTCGTTCTCCTGCAAGGCCGCCATCAAAGCGGGGGAGAAGCTGTCCGAGACCGAGATGCGGTCGCTCGTGGACCAGCTCTTCGCCACCGCGATGCCGTACGTCTGTCCGCACGGCCGTCCGGTGCTCATCAAGGTCTCGCTGCAGGAGCTCGACCGCCGGTTTTTCAGGACCTGACCATGAAGATCATCACCGTCCATTTCACCGTCCGGCCGGAGTGCCGCACCGAAGCCCTCGCGCTCTGCCGTTCCATGATCGCACCGTCCCGCGCGGAAGCGGGATGCATCCGGTACGAGCTGTATCAGGACGTCACGGACGAGCACCGGTTCTTTTTCTACGAGGAGTGGGCCGATCAGCGGGCGGTGGACGAGCACGCGGCGGCCCCCCATTACATCGATTTCGTTCCCCGATTCGGTCCGTTGCTGACCGCACCGGCGGACCTACAGGTCCGTTCGGTGCAATGATCCCTCTCTCCGTGCAAACAGCGCGGAGGGCATCGCTCATTCAACCGAGGAGTGATTCGCATGTCCAGCACATCTGATACACCGGCCTATGAGAAGGCCAGAAAGCGGTACCAGGAGACCGTCGCCGCGGCCAAGGTCCGGCCTGCTTCGTTCACGACGGTCAGCGGTGCGCCGGTGAACGTCACTTATTCGCCGGACGACATCGCCGAGACCGATTATCTGTCCGAAATAGGCTTTCCGGGTGATTTCCCCTATACACGAGGCATCCACCAGACTGGATACCGGGGGAAATTATGGACGATGCGGCAGTTCGCCGGTTTCGGCACGCCCGAAGACACCAATCAGCGCTTCAAATACCTCCTCGAGCACGGTCAGACCGGTCTCTCCACTGCATTCGACCTTCCCACTCTGATGGGGAGGGACGCTGATGACCCGCTGTCCGAAGGGGAGGTGGGAATTTGCGGAGTGTCGGTGAGTTCCCTGGCGGACATGGAGATCCTCTTCAAAGGGATACCGTTGGACCAGGTCACCACATCGATGACCATCAACGCGCCCGCGGCGATGATCCTGGCGATGTATATCGCCGTGGCGGAGAAACAGAAGGTCTCCTCCGATAAACTCCGGGGGACGATCCAGAACGATATCCTGAAGGAGTACATCGCCCAGAAGGAATGGATCTATCCGCCGACCCCGTCCATGCGGATCATCACGGATATGTTCCGTTATTGTTCGAAAGAACTTCCGTCCTTCAACCCTATCTCCGTGTCCGGCTATCACATACGGGAAGCCGGTTCGACCTCTGTCCAGGAGTTAGCGTTCACCCTGGCGGACGGGTTCGCGTACATCGAAGCGGGCATCGCCGCCGGATTGGACGTCGATGAGTTCGCTCCCCGCATCTCGTTCTTCTTCAATTCCCACCTCGACTTCTTCGAAGAAGTGGCGAAGTTCCGGGCAGCCCGGCGCATCTATGCGAAACGGATGCGGGGGAAGTACGGAGCGAAGAATCCCCGTTCTTGGACCCTCCGGTTCCATACACAGACGGCGGGATGTACGCTCACGGCGCAGCAGCCGGAGAACAACATCGTCCGGACCGCTCTGCAGGCGCTGGCCGGCGTTCTCGGCGGCACTCAATCCCTGCACACCAACTCGATGGACGAGACCCTGGCGCTCCCCTCCGACAAGGCGGTGAAGATCGCGCTCCGGACACAGCAGATCATCGCCGATGAGACGGGGGTCGCCAACGTTGTGGACCCGCTGGGAGGGAGCCATTTCGTGGAAGCGATGACGGACCGGATGGAACAGGAAGCGGAACGGTACTTCGAGCGGATCGACATGTTGGGGGGCGTCATCCCGGCCATCGAACAGGGTTTCTTCCAGCGCGAGATCGCCGAAGCCGCGTACCGGTATCAGCGGGAACTCGATACGGGAGTGAAGACCATCGTCGGCGTGAATCAATACGTTGAGGAGAACGAGACGGTGGACATCCCCATCCTCGCGATCTCGCCGGAAGTGGAACGGGTCCAGCGGAAGCGCGTCGCGGAATTGCGGCAGAGCCGTCCGCAGCAGGAGGTCAACGATGCCATCGCCCGGCTGAAGGCCGCTGCAACGGACGGTTCCAATCTGATGCCGCCGCTCCTTGACGCGGCGCGGCGGTATGTGACGCTCGGCGAGATGTGCTCCGCACTCGTGGAGCACTTTGGCGTGTACGAAGAACAGGCGGTGTTCTGATGACGGCGGCAGAGACTCCGGACGGCGGACCGTCCTATCTTCGATCGCTCGTCGGCCTCTTCCGGCCGCTGCAATGGCTGAAGAACGGGTTCGTCTTCACGCCGCTGGTGTTCAGCCGGCACCTGCTGGAGTCCGCGTACGTCCTGTATGCCGCGGCCGCGTTCCTCTCGTTCTGTCTCATGTCCAGTGCCGTCTATGTCATGAACGACATTCTGGACCGCGAAGCGGACCGGTCGCATCCGCAGAAGCGGAACAGGCCGGTCGCGTCCGGGCGGATCTCACCGTCGGCGGCGGGGATATCGGCGATACTGCTTTTCGCCGCGGCGGCCGTCGCTGCGCTCTCCGTGAGTCTTGCGTTCGCCGGAATCATTGCCGGGTACTTCGTCCTGCAGACGGCGTACTCAATTCGATTGAAGCATGTGGCGCTGGTGGACATCTTCCTCATCGCCTTCGGTTTCATGCTCCGGGTGATCGGCGGTGCGGTGGCCATTGATGTGGTCATCTCGCACTGGATCGTCATCACCACCCTTTTCCTGTCGCTCTTCCTCGCCGCCTCCAAACGGCGGAGCGAGCTGGAACTGGTGCAGCGGCTCGGTCTCGCGGAGACCCGTCCCGTCCTTCAGCAGTACTCCATCGCGTTCCTCGACTCCATTCTCGTCATCACGGCGACCGGCGTCGCCATCTCGTACTCCCTCTATACGATGGCGGAGCGGACCATCACGACGTTCGGTTCGGAGCATCTCATCTTCACCACGGTCTTCGTCCTCTTCGGCATCTTCCGCTACCTCTTCCTCGTCCTCCGCCGCGGGGAAGGGGAGAACCCCACCGCAATCCTCGTCCGCGACGTCCCGATGGGGGTGAACCTCCTTCTCTGGCTCGCCGCTGTCGTCTCGATCATCTACCTTCGCTGAACGCCGGCGGAAGTAGTCCGGCAGAGGACAAAACGCTTCTAAAACTCCCTTTCTTTTTGTATTTTCAATTCCATGAAGGTCACCAACTGGGGGAACTATCCGGTCATCGACGCGGTCGTGCATGAACCGCGTACGACGGACGACGTGCGACGCATCGTTGCGGAAGAGCGGGAGCTCATTCCGCGCGGACTCGGCCGCTGCTACGGCGATTCGTCGCTCAATCACACCATCCTCTCCACCCGTCATCTGGACCATTTCATCGCGTTCGATTCGTCCACCGGTCTGCTCACCTGCGAAGCGGGGGTCTCGTTCGCCGATATCGTCGAAGCGATGGTGCCGCGCGGATGGTTCCTTCCGGTGACGCCGGGGACGAAGTTCGTGACGGTCGGCGGGGCGGTGGCGTCGGATGTGCACGGTAAGAACCATCACGTCGCCGGCTCGCTTTCGTCCCACATTGCATCGCTGAAACTGCTGCTCGCTTCCGGCGAGGTCCGTACCGTGACGCCGGAAGGTGAGCCGGAGCTGTTCTGGGCGACGTGCGGAGGGATGGGACTGACGGGGGTCATCCTTGAAGCGGCGATCCGCATGAAGCGCATCGAGACCGCGTACATCCGTCAGCGCATCGTGAAGAACCGGAACATCGACGAGGCGGTCGAGGCGTTCGAACGGAACGCCGAATGGACCTACTCCGTCGCCTGGATCGATTGTCTGGCGAAAGGGGAGCATCTCGGACGGTCGGCGCTCATCCTCGGAGAGCATGCCACCCAGGCGGAGGTCGGATTCCGGTACCGGGACCCTCTGTCGGCGGAGCGCCCACTGTCCGTCGCCGTTCCGTTCATGTTCCCCGGTTTCGCCCTGAACACCCTCACCGTGAAGGCGTTCAATGCGCTGCGGTACGCGACGTACCGGAACGGCGATTCGTTCGTGGAGTACGAACCGTTCTTCTATCCGCTGGACGGCATCCGTTCCTGGAACCGCATCTACGGCCGGCGGGGCTTCACGCAATATCAGTTCGTCGTTCCGCGCAACGGTGCCGCAGCGTTGCTGCGCCGCATCCTCTCCCGAATCGCGGAGAGCGGCGAGGGTTCGTTCCTGGCGGTCCTGAAGCTGTTCGGCCGGCAGGAGGGGATGCTCTCCTTCCCGATGGAAGGGTACACGCTGGCGCTCGACTTTGCGATGACGCCGGAAGCGCTCCGTCTCTTCTCGGAACTCGACACGCTCGTGACGGAGAACGGAGGACGTCTGTATCTGACGAAGGACGTCCGGATGAACCCTGAGACCTTCGAGCGGGGCTACGCGAAGGCGGCGCGCTTCAAGGAGGTGAAACGGTCGGTGGACCCGCACGGGAAGTTCCTCTCGCTCCAGTCACGGAGGGTCGGTATCCTATGAGAAGCGTCCTCTTCATCGGCGCCGGATCGGACATCACGCGCCCCCTCGCGCACCGGTACGCGCGTGCGGGATACGGCATCGTCCTGGCGAGCCGCTCTCTTCCGGCGCTGGAACGCATGGCGGATGACATCCGCATCCGGTTCAACGTCGACGCTCGGGCGTACGCGTTCGACGTCACCCGTACGGAGATGCACGCATCGTTCTACGCCGCACTTCCCGAGCCGCCGGAGATCGTCGTCTGTCTCGCCGGCACGCTGGGAGAACAAGCGCTCTCCGAACAGGATATCGGGGCGGCGCGGCAGGTCATCGACGCCAATTTCACCGGCATCGTCTCCATCCTTCACATCGTTGCGGCGGACTTCGAACGGCGGAAGAAGGGTTCCATCGTCGGCGTCAGTTCGGTGGCGGGGGAGCGGGGCCGGAAAAGCAACTATGTGTACGCGGCGGCGAAGGCGGGATTCACCGCGTTCCTTTCCGGTCTCCGCAACCGGCTCTATCCGTCGCACGTGCACGTGCTCACCGTGCATCCCGGTTTCATCCGGACGAAGATGATCGCGGGACGGGAGACGCCCGGCATCATCACCGCATCGCCCGAACAGGTGGCGAAGGACATCTACGAGGCGCAGCGGGCGGGGAAGGACTTCATCTATTCGCGCTGGTTCTGGAGGTACATCATGCTGCTCTTCACGATGATACCGGAATCGGTCGCCAAGAAGCTCGATCTCCGATGACCTCCCGCGCCCGGGCCGAACTCTTCCTCTTGAGCACCACGGTGGTGTGGGGAAGCACGTTCGTCGTCGTGAAGGCGGGAGCGGACCTCATCTCACCCTCGCTCTTCATCGCGCTCCGGTTCGGCATCGGTGCGCTGCTCTTCGCGCTCCTGCTCGCCGGACAGTACCGTTCCATCGGACGGCGCACCGTCCGCCGGGGTGTGCTCCTCGGCGCCATGCTCGGCACCGGCATCATCCTGCAGAACTACGGCATCTACCTCACCACCGCCTCGAAGTCGGCCTTCATCACCGGCCTGATGGTCATCTTCACTCCCGTCGCCCAATTGGTGCTGGAGCGGCGTGCGCCGCGTCCGGGGAACGTCGTCGGCATCGTCGTCGTCACCGCCGGACTGTACCTTCTCACCATGCCGGAGGGTTCGGCGTTGAACGCGGGCGATCTCCTCGTCCTCATCTCGGCGGCGGTCTTCGGCGTCTACATCGTCTACCTCGACATGTTCTCGAGGGACGAGAAGGTCCTCCATCTTTCGTTCATCCAGGTCACCGTCACCTCGTTCACGGCCGCGATGACCATTCCCTTTGAATCGGTCCGGTTCATTCCGGCGCCGGGACTCATCGCGTCCCTCCTCTACATGGGCATCTGCGCCACGGTGCTGACCACGTACATCCAGACGAGGTACCAGAAGGACACCACGCCGACACGGGCGGTCATCATCTTCACGATCGAACCGGTCATCGCTGCGGTGCTCGCCTACTTCGCTCTGGGTGAAGTGCTCGGAGCGGTCGGGATCGCCGGCGCGGCGGTCATCATCGTCGGCATCCTCATCTCGGAGTTCGGCGACCAGCTGATTCCATGGTCCGGCGAGCGGGAGGGAATATGAGCATCGTCAACGCAAAGATTGTCGTTTCGGGTTCGGTGCAGGGGGTCGGATACCGCTGGTTCGCGGACAGGATCGCCCGGAAACACGAGCTATACGGTTTCGTCGAGAACCGTCCGGACGGGACGGTGTTCCTCGAAGTGGAAGGGGAGAGGAAGGCCGTTGAAGAGTGCGTGAAGGATCTCAAGACCGGACCCCGATCGGCCAGCGTCACGAACGTTGCGGTCGAGTGGGGGCCGCCGCATCATTTGTTCATCGCTTTCAAGATCAAGGCATGATATGACACGAATCGGATTCGGATATGACGCGCACCGGTTCGCCGCCGGGCGGAAACTGATGCTTGGAGGGGTGGAGATCCCGCATACGCACGGTCTGCTGGGGCATTCGGATGCTGACGTCCTGCTCCATGCCGTCTGCGACGCGTTGCTCGGCGCGGCGGCGCTGGGGGACATCGGCCGGCATTTCCCCGACACCGACCCCCGATACAAAGGCATATCGAGTCTGACACTCCTTTCTCACGTGGGTCGACTGGTGCAGGCGAACGGGTACACGATCGGCAACATCGATTCCACCATCGTCATGGAGCATCCTAAGGTGAACCCGCACGTCGAAGCGATGCGGCGGGCAATCGGGGAAGCCCTTACGATACCACCGGAAGTCATCTCTATCAAGGCGACAACGAACGAAGGAATGGGATTCGTCGGAACGGGCGAAGGTGCTGTGGCATATGCGGTTGCGCTTCTCCACACTATCTGATTTCGATATGATTGAATCGCTCATCGCCCAATTGCAGCAGCTCGATCCTCTCTGGGTCTATGTTGCTGTCTTTGTCATTGCCTATGTTGAGAACCTGTTTCCGCCCTCCCCCAGCGACCTGATGATCGTAGCAGGTGGATACCTTGTCGGCATCGGACATATCGGATTCTGGCCCACGTTGATCGTGGCGACCATCGGGAGCACGACAGGATTCATGACGATGTACAAGATCGGCGACTGGTTCGGCATCCGTATCATCGAAGGAGGGAAGATGAAGTTCCTTCCGCTGGACTCCATCCATAAGGTTGAGGCGTGGTTCCGACACTATGGTTACTGGCTTATCATCATCAACCGGTTCCTCTCCGGCACACGTGCGGTGGTCGGTTTCTTCGCCGGCATGTCCGAGGTCCGGTTCGTTCCGACCGCGATTCTCTGTTTCATCAGTGCCCTCATCTGGAACTGGCTGCTGGTGTATGCGGGAACGCTCCTCGGTGAGAACTGGGAAACGATCGGTTTCTATTTATCCACCTATAGTCAAATCGTTACGGTGCTGTTGATTACGGGTGCCGTCGTGCTGCTGATTCTATGGAAAAAACGGAAGGGAGGAAACGGTGCTTGACGCCTTGTATTCCATCGATGTTGCGCTCTTCTTTTTCCTCAACCGCACCATCGCGAATCCTGTCTTCGATATCCTCTTCCCGTTCCTTACCGACCTGAACAAGCAGCCCTTCATCGGCTATGTGCTCATCGCAGTCATCGGATGGGTCTTATGGAAGGGGGGAGCGAAAGGAAGGATCACCGTCCTGTTGCTGGTCATCGGAGCGGTCATCGGTGACCAGTTGAGCAGTTCCGTGTTGAAACCGATTTTCGGGCGGATCCGCCCGTGCCGGGCGCTCGAGGGAGTGCGAATGCTGGTGGACTGTGGCAGCGGGCTGTCGTTCCCATCGTCCCATGCGGTGAACAACTTCACCGGCGCCGCCATAATCTCGTTCTTCTACCGCCGGCAAACACCCTATTGGATGGCGTTCGCTTCTCTCATGGCGCTGTCGCGGCCGTATGTTGGAGTACATTATCCGTCGGACATTCTCGGAGGTGCGGTCACCGGAGCGGTCATAGGACTGTCGTTGAGCAGTGCCGCACGCCTCATCGCACAACGAAGAAATATCATTGTATAGACAAGTCTATTGTATTTTAACACAAGACCTTGAATGCCTCCTCTTCAGAGAAAATATCTTCTTGGGCTCGCCGGTTT
This sequence comes from Bacteroidota bacterium, assembly GCA_008933835.1. GTDB lineage: Bacteria > Bacteroidota > Ignavibacteria > UBA10030 > UBA8401 > SpSt-333. The sequence continues at coordinate 169,910 of WBUG01000001.1, forward strand.
GACCGGCATTCTCTTCACGCTTTCCTTCCCGCCGTTCCCGACCGGTGTTCTTGCCGTGGCGGCCTTCATTCCGCTCCTTCTCATGACCGAGTCTGTCAGCTCGTTCGGTCGTTTTTTCCGGTATGCCTATTTCATGTTCTTTCTGGTGTCGGCGGGGACGTTGTACTGGGTCGGAGGATTCACCCATCTTCGGGACCCGTACCTGATGATCGCCGGCGGGGCGCTGTTGCTCTGGCAGCCGTTCTTCCTGACATTGCTTGCTTCTGTATATTACGGAATACGGAAAAGGGTGCCATTGGGGATCGCACTGACGGCGTTTCCGTTCGTGTGGGTCACCGGTGAGTGGCTGTATGCTTTGGGAGAGTTCGCATTCCCATGGCTCACCATTGGGAATACGCAGACGTACGCATTGGAGAAGATACAATTCATCGAATGGACGGGGGTCTATGGACTTTCCCTCTGGCTGCTCGTCATGAATGTTCTCCTTTTTTACCTGTTCTACTCGGTCCCGGCCACTGCGGTCCGGAAAAAGATGCTCTTTGCCGGCTTGGTCATGACATTCTACATCGCACCGAACGTGTACACCGCAGTGGCTCCGTATACACCATCCCGGCAGGATGGTATCGGCGTTGGTATCGTTCAACCAAACATCGATCCCTGGGACAAGTGGGAAGGGGCGAATACATTCTCCGGCCGGTGGCAGCAAACCAATGCCTTCCTTGATGTTATCCGGCGTGAAATGAACGATAGTCTCGACATCGCCGTACTACCTGAATCCGCCATCCTTCTGAATCTGCCGGCGTTCCCTCAGCATCGTTCAGAGTTCCTGCAAAGGGTGGAGAGTCTGGGGGTTTCGGTCCTGTCCGGTTATGCGAGGTTCGAATATTATGAAGAGGGAAAAGCGCCGGTCTCGAGCAATACGGTGAAAGCGACCGGTCAGCGGTGGGATTCCTTTAATTCGATCTTCTTTGCGCAGCCGGGTCGAACGGAGTTTCAATCCTACAGCAAAATGCGTCTGGTGCCGTTCGCTGAACGCATCCCCTATGCGGAGGATGTTCCCTTCCTCATCGAACCGCTCCGGTGGGGCGTCGGTATCTCCAACTGGGGGATGGGGAAGGACAGCACGGTGTTCCGGCATGAGAGCAGCGGACACCGGTTCCTGGCGATGGTCTGCTACGAATCCATCTTTCCGGAGTTTGTTGCATCGTTCGTCGCTGGGGGGGCTGAGTTCCTGGTCTTCATCACGAATGACAGTTGGTGGGGGAACACGTCCGGCGCGCGGCAGCATCAGCAATACGCCGTGCTCCGGGCGGTGGAGAACCGGAGATGGGTCGCCCGGTGTGCGAACGGCGGCATCTCTTCGTTCATCGATCCGTCCGGAACAGTGTATGATGTGACCGCCATGTATGAACCGGCCTACATCCAAAGGACCATCTATCCCCAGTCGTACAACACGGTCTACTCCCTTCATGGCGATTGGATCGCGAGAATTTCGGCGAGCATGACGCTGTTATTCGCTTGTTTTTCAATGGGATATCCATTAATTAGTAAGAAGAAATGATCATGACAATCGACCTGCGAAGCGACACAGTCACGAAACCCTCCGAGGCGATGCGTCACGCGATGGCGCACGCGGATGTGGGCGATGATGTATTTGGAGAAGACCCGACGGTCATCGCTCTGCAGGAGCATGTCGCCGGTCTGCTGGGCAAAGAGAAGGCGCTCTACGTACCGAGCGGTTGTATGAGCAATCAATTGGCGCTGAAGGCCCATACCACCGCCGGGGACGAGGTGTTGATGGAGCAGGACGCTCACATGTTCAATTACGAGACCGCCGCACCGGCAGTGATGTCGTCCGTGCAGGTCAAGACGGTGCCGGGCGTCCGGGGGGTGTTCCGTGCCGAAGAGCTGCCGCCGCACATCCGTCCGGCGCTGTATTACATGCCCGCGACACGGGTCATCTGCGTGGAGAACACGCATAACCGGGCGGGAGGAACGGTCTTTCCGCTCGACGAGATAAAAAAGATCTCCGCGTTCTGCAGTGAACGGGGCATTCTGTTCCACTTGGACGGAGCGAGGCTCTGGAACGCATCGGTCGCCACGGGTATTCCGGTGTCCGAATGGGCCCGGCACTTCGATTCCGTGTCGGTCTGTTTTTCGAAGGGGCTCGGTGCTCCGGTCGGTTCCGCCATCTGCGGAACGGCGGAGTTCGTCACGCGGGCGCACAAGTGGAGGAAAGTGTTCGGCGGAGGGATGCGGCAGGCCGGCATCATTGCGGCCGGGGCGCTCTATGCGGTCCGGAACAACATCGCACGGCTGCAGGAGGACCATGAGAAGGCGAAACGGTTCGCCGCCATCGTCAACGATGCGCCGGGTCTCTCCATCGACATGGAGGCGGTACAGACCAACATTGTACTGGTGGACGTGCAGCGGACCGGCCGTACGCCGAACGACGTCATCGCCGAACTGAAGCGTCACGGTGTGTTGCTGTCCGGCGGCACCTACACGTCCGTCCGCGCCGTCATGCATCTCGACGTCACGATGGAGCAGGTGACGAAAGCGGCGGAGACCATCGCATCGGTGTTCCGTTCATGACGAAACGAGCGGCGGCGGAAGAACTGGAGCGGTACCGTCATTGTCACCCCATTGCGGTACGCAATTACGAGATCGACTGGCAGAAGATCGTCCACAACGGGAACTATCTGCTGTACTTCGAAGTGGCGCGCGTCGACTACTTCCGGCAGGTGGGTATGGACCTGGACCAGCGCACCATCACCGGCGGCACCACCATCGTGGTCGTACGGACGGAGCTCGACCATCTCGCGCCGGCAACCTTCGGGGACCGTCTCGACGTCCGGACGCGCATCGTCTCCATCGGCATATCGAGCATCCGCTGTGAAGCGGTGATGACCTTCGCCGGAACGGACACACTCGTCGCGCGGAACGTCTGCGTCATGGTGTGGCTGGAGGAAGGGACCGGCATCCCGACGAGGGTGCCCGAATACTTCCGGGAGCGGGTCCGTGCCTTCGAGGGGACACAGGTCGCCATGACCGGGAATCAATGAACACCATGATATCGTACGACGAATATCGCCGGAGAGCACAGGAGGGGAACGTCATCCCGCTCTTCGATGAACAACTGGCGGACACCGAAACGCCCGTTTCGGTCTACCGTAAGGTTCGTGACGAAAGCCCTTACTCCTTCCTGCTGGAAAGCGTCGAAGGAGGGGAGCACATCGGGCGCTATTCGTTCATCGGATTCAATCCGTTCGGGAACTTCGTCATTCGCGGCGGTTCGTACACCGTGCAGTCGAGGCATCCCGATGTCACGGTGATGCCGGATCTCGTGAAGGGCATCACGCACCCGGTGCAGGCGCTGAAGACGCTCTTCGCACACTACCGGACGGTTCCCATGGAAGGGTTGCCGCGCCTCGCCAGCGGCGCCATCGGTTACTTCGGGTATGAGACCGTTCAGCTCATCGAGAACGTTCCGTCCGCGCCGTCGGACGAACTCGGCATCGATGACGGATTCCTCATGTTCCTCGATACGCTCTACGTGTTCGATAACGTGAAGCGGAAACTGCTCCTTGTTTCGAACGCGTATGTGCCAGCCGGTTCGTCGGAAGAGTACCTCCGGTCCGAGTACGAGAAAGCGGCCGGCGAGATCGGCCGGATGAGGGAGATCCTCCGGAAACCGGTCCCGTCGGAGGGCGATGCGACACGCCTGGGGCCGCTCGAACAGCCGACCACCCGTGAACAGTACGAAGCGATGGTCCGCCGTTCCCTCTCGTACATCGTCGAAGGGGATGTGTTCCAGGTGCTGCCGTCGCACCGCATCCGCCGGAAGTTCGAAGGGGACCCGTTCCAGGTCTACCGCATGCTCCGTCTCATCAATCCCTCCCCGTACATGTACTACTTTTCGCTGAACGGATTGGCCATCGCCGGTTCGTCCCCCGAACTGCTCGTACGGGTCGAGAACGACACGGTGGAGACCCGTCCCATTGCGGGAACACGGAAGCGGGGGAGCACACCGGCGGAGGACGACGCCTTCGCTGCGGACCTCCTCAACGATCAGAAAGAGGTGGCGGAACACCTGATGCTCATCGACCTCGGCCGGAACGACATCGGCCGCATCAGCGAGTACGGCAAGGTCGAGGTCGACGAATATATGGTCATCGAACGATACTCCCATGTGATGCACATCGTCTCCAACGTGCGCGGCACGCTCCGCAAGGGGATGACGGCGCTCGATGCGTTCTTCTCCTGTTTCCCGGCCGGCACGCTCACCGGCGCGCCGAAGATCCGCGCCATGGAGATCATCGCGGGCATGGAGCCGGTCAAGCGGGGCATCTACGGCGGTGCCATCGGTTATCTGGATTTCTCGGGCAACCTGGACACCTGCATCGCCATCCGGACGACGGTCATCAAGGACGGGTACGCGTACTTCCAGGCGGGAGCCGGCATCGTGTACGATTCGGTCCCGTCCCGCGAGTACCAGGAGACGCTGGACAAGATGTCCGCCGTCATCCGGGCGGTGGAAATGACGCAGACCATGGCCGGAGGTCCGACATGATCCTGGTCATCGATAACTACGACTCGTTCACGTACAACCTCGTGCAATATCTGGGAGAGATGCGCGCCGATGTACATGTCATCCGGAACGACCGAACGACCGTGGCAGAAGTGGCGGCGATGGCGCCGGCGGCGGTCGTCATTTCGCCCGGTCCGTGCACTCCTAAAGAGGCCGGCATCTCCGTCGACCTCATCCGTACCCTCCATCCCTCGGTGCCCATCCTCGGTGTCTGCCTGGGACATCAGTCCATCGGCGAAGCGTTCGGCGGAACGATCGTCAAAGCACCTTCCGTCGTGCACGGCAAGACCTCCGTCATTCTCCATGGTGGGAAAGGGATCTTTCAGGGAATTCCGGACCGTTTCCGTGCCGCACGGTACCATTCCCTGGTGATTCGACCGGACTCCATGCCCAGCGAGCTGGAAGTGACCGCGACCACCGAGGACGGCGTCGTGATGGGTGTTCAGCATAGACGGTTCCCGGTGTTCGGTGTTCAATTCCACCCCGAGTCAATCGCCACGGAACACGGGAAGACGCTCCTCCGAAACTTTGTTGAAGGAACGTACTGATGGACCGCTCCGGTATCGCTGACATCCTCGATGAGATGGGGACCTTGCTGGAACTGAAGGGGGCTAACCCGTTCAAAAGCCGGGCGTTCCACAATGCGTCGAGGACCGTTTCGAGCGTTCCTGAGGATGTCATCGCTTTGGCAAAGAGCGAACGGCTGACGACCATCAAAGGCATCGGTGAAGGCATCGCCAAGGTCATCACCGAACTGGTGGAGCATGGCCGGTCGAAAGAGCATGAAGAACTGAAAAAAGGAATACCTCCCGGTCTGTTCGACATGATGAAGATCCAGGGGTTGGGTCCGAAGAAGGTCGCGTTCCTTTTCCGTCAAAAGAAGATCACGTCCATCGAGAAACTTGAGAAGGCCGCGAAGGCGGGAGAACTGGCCGGCCTGGAGGGATTCGGCAGGAAAACCGAACAGAATATCCTCCTCGGCATCGAACAGCTCCGGAAGCACTCTTCGCGGTTCCATATCAGTACCGCAGAAAAGGCAGCGCTCGAGATCCTTGACGCCGTCAAGTCACACCCGGGCATCATGCGGTGCGAGCTCGCCGGAAGCCTGCGGAGGCGGAAGGAGACCATCGGCGACATTGATATCGTCGCCAGCGCGCGGAAGAACGCCGTTCCGGCCATCATGAAGATGTTCACCGGACATCCCTCCGTCACGCGCGTCACCGGAGAAGGTGAAACGAAATCGAGCGTGGTGCTCTCGTCCGGCATCAACTGCGACCTTCGCATCGTGACGGACGCCGAATTTCCCTTCGCGATGAATTACTTCACCGGAAGCAAGGAACATAATGTCCGCATTCGTTCGCTTGCCCGCGAAAAAGGGTGGAGCCTGAATGAATACGGGTTTTCGGCCGTCGAAGAGGAAGGGAAACGAGGTACGTCCAAACGGGCCGTGAAATGCCGTGATGAAGCGGACATCTATAAGGCGGTCGGCCTGCCATACATCGCACCGGAATTGCGCGAAGACGCCGGCGAGATCGAGCGCGCGAAGGAAGGACGGCTTCCGGAACTGGTCGAAGAGGGAGATATCCGCGGTACGTTCCACTGTCATACAACATACAGTGATGGACGTAACACCTTGAAAGAAATGGCGGAAGCGGCGATCGCATTAGGCTGGGAATACCTCGGTATCGCAGACCATAGTCAGGTGGCGACCTATGCCAACGGGTTGACCGAAGAGCGTGTCCGCCGGCAGCACGAAGAGATCGATGCGCTCAATGCAACGTTCAATAAGTTCCGGTTGTTCAAGGGAAGCGAAGTGGACATCCTTCCGGACGGCAGCATGGACTTCCGTGATGCCGTTCTTTCACGGTTCGACTTCGTCGTGGCATCGGTACACAGCCAGTTCAAGATGACCGAAGCGGAAATGACCAAGAGGATCCTCAAGGCGGTCAAGAACAAGCATGTGACGATGCTCGGGCACCTGACCGGCAGGCTGTTGCTGGAGCGCGAGGGTTACCCGGTGAATCAATCGGAGATCATTCAGGCGGCTGCGGATTACGGGAAGGTGATCGAGATAAACGCTCATCCGATGCGTTTGGACCTTGACTGGCGGTGGGTTCGGATTGCTGTTGAAAAGAAGGTGATGATCTCCATAAATCCTGATTCGCACACGGCGACAGGATTGTCAGATGTCAGGTATGGGGTGGGGATAGCACGTAAGGGTTGGTGTGCAAAAAAGGATGTTTTGAACACCCGAAATGCAAAGGATGTGAGCAAACTCCTCAAGAACGAATAATTTCATTCGATTATAAACTTAACATAATACATATTATAACCATAACTCAGAGGTCAATTTCTCCATGAAACACAGTTACTGCGGGTCCTGCCAGATGAACGTTCGTGAATCCGTTCTCGGTCCGGTCGAACGAAACGTGCAATTGTAGGCCGCTGCGGACGTTCACCGTGACCGGGCTCTTCACCGAGTACCGAATGGCGGACAGTATCGCGCTTGCCACCGATCCGGTCCCGCACGCCAGCGTTTCATCCTCGACCCCGCGTTCGTACGTTCTGACTGCGATTTCCCTATCGTTCAGTACCTCCACGAAATTGATGTTCGCACCAATTGGCTGATAAACAGTATGGAAACGCATCTCTCGGCCGATTCTGACGATATCGGCGTTGCCGAGCGCACCGATCCCGGGATTCTCCCGGATGAAGACGACACTATGGTCGGTGCCGGTATTGATGTAGTGCGCAGCGAGGTTTCTTCCATCCGCCAGCTGAACCTGTTCTGCGATTCGCAGACTGCCTGCATTCTTCATGTGCAAACGATACTGATCGGCCCCAAAGCGCTCTGCTTCATAGAAATGACCGAATGCTTCAAATCGAAATCTTTCACTGTGCACGGCACCGATGTCATAAGCGAACTTTGCGAGGCACCGTCCGCCGTTGCCGCACATCCCGGCATTAGAGCCGTCCGCATTGAAGTATTTCATCATAAAATCGGCTGATTTGGCCGGTTCCAATAACAATATACCGTCCGCTCCGATGCCAAAACGCCTGTCGCACACTTTCTGTGCAAATATGGAGGGGTCGATGATAATGCCGTTCCGATTGTCGATCACGACAAAATCATTTCCGGCTCCGGACATCTTTGTAAAAGGTATAGACATATGATAATAAAAAAACCTGTTAAGCTTTGATGCTTAACAGGTTGTGGGATTCAATGAAAGCATTGTTTTGTGGAGGTGCGGGGATTCGAACCCCGGTCCGAAGTGAAAACCAGCAGACCTTCTACATACTTAGTTCGGCGGACAACCTTACTTTCGGACTCTTGGCCGGACTCAAATCATCCGAAACGCAGCCAGGGGTTTCAGTCTCGCCCGTGTCACCCCGACAGGACACAGGCCATTCCGGCATTGTCGACGCCTTTACGAACCCGCCGGAAAGGATCCGTATCAGCGCTCGTGGCTAATTAAGCTGCGAGTGCGTAACCGTAGTTATCAGCATTTATTGTTTTGCCAGGAGATTTACGTGCGTCAGGCGAGCACGGTATGCTTGTCTGCCCATTCTCTACCCCGTCGAAGCCAGGTCACCCCCAAGGTTGGGCACTACAATTTACACATTAGAACTGAGACTATCAATGAATTGTCGTATCGTTTCCACACGTTCTTTTTCATCCTGCCGCTCGAGCGAAATGATGATGTTCCGCAGCATCCGTTCGATGATCTGGGCGTTGGTGACCGGTTCGAGGTATCCGTCGTCGAACGTAAAGCCGAGACCCGTCACCATCTCACGGCACTCGTCGTACGAAAGGACCGCCCCTTCATTGAACGGATCGAAGTAGACATGAGTGGTACCGAACGACATGCGCAGGATGAAGTGACCGGGAAGTCCGATGCCGCGAAGCGGAAGGTCGATGCGCTTCCCCACCAGCAGATAGACGGCGCTCAGCGTGATGGGGATGCCTCTCCGTGTCTCGAGGACGCGGTTCAGGTAATGGTTCTGCTCATTGTAATAGTCCGCGTGGTTGCCGGTGAAGCCCTTGTCCGAAACGAAGAAATCGATGGTGCGCCGGAGGAACTCGGTCGGATCGCTCACGGTGCTGAGTCCCTCTTTCAGTTCTTTGGCGTACGTGTTGAGCTCTTCGGTGAGGCGCGCCGCGTCGAGGTCGGCATACCGCGTCCTTCCGATGAGGAACATCCCTTCCTCCAGGTCGACGTCTCCGGAAGCGGTCCGTTTCATCGTCCGAAAGAGCGGTTTGAAGATGGTGCGGAGGATGGTCTCCCGGATCTCCGCGCCCCGCTGCGCCGCCAGGGTCCGGCGGTCGTCCGACGCCGGCAGGTACGGAAGCACCGCCTCGCGGTACGAGAGAAGGCGCGTCCGGGCGGCCGCATAGACCTCCCCATCCTCATCGTCCAGCAGCGTGATGAGCGAACGGAGTTCGGACATGTCCCGGCCGGCCGGTGCGGTCATCGGTATTCCGGATAGTTCTGTTTGATGGACGCGGTGAGGATGCGGAACGCCTCCTTCGGAGTATCGGCGAACGCGAAGAGTTCCAGGTCCTCCGCGCTGATCATCCCGTACTTCACCAGCGCGCGGAAATCGATGATCTTGCTCCAGAATGTCTTGCCGTAGAGGATGACGGTCATCTTCTTCCCGACCTTCTGCGTCTGCAGCAGCGTCAGCAGTTCGAAGAACTCGTCCAGCGTCCCGAATCCGCCGGGGAACGCCACCAGTCCCTTCGCGAGGTACATGAACCAGAGCTTGCGCATGAAGAAGTAGTGGAACTCGAAATTGAACTTGGGGGTGATGAACTGGTTCGGATACTGTTCGAACGGCAGACTGATGTTCAGTCCGATGGACTCCCCTTTCGCGAGCATCGCTCCCTTGTTCGCCGCCTCCATGATGCCGGGACCGCCTCCGGAACAGACCAGCAGCCGGTTCTTCACTCTCCGCCGCTTGGACCACTGCGTGACGAGCCGCGAGAGTTCCGTTGCGTCCTCATAGTACCGCGACATTTCGACGGCGATCTCGGCGTTCAGGAGTTCCTGATGGTACTTCTTCGAATGGACCCGGTCACCGGTCCCTTTCCGGGCGAGCTCCCGCAGCGCCTTCACGGTCTCCTTCCGCGGCTTGATGCGGGCCGAACCGAAGAAGACGACGGTGTCCTTCACATCATAATAATTGAACCGGCTGAGGGGTTCGAGGAATTCGGAGAGGATGCGCAAGGGACGCGCATCACGGCTGCCGAGGAAACCGGGATTCTTGTACGCCTTCGGCGCCTTGAGGAGTTTCGGTCGTTTCATTCGGTCCTCACGATGGTGCCGGCGACGGCGGCGATGAGCGATTCAAGGGCTTCCGCATCCGTCGCATCGAAGGCGGCGAGCCGGTAACTGTCCACATCCAGCACTCCCACCGGCAAGCCGCCGGAACGGAGCGGAACGACGATCTCGGAACGGGTGCCGCCGTCACAGTAGATATGCCCGGGGAACTTCTCGACATCCGGCACAATGATGGTCTCGTTGCGTTCGAACGCGGCGCCGCAGACCCCTTTGCCGCGTCCGATGCGCGTGCAGGCGATCTTCCCCTGGAACGGTCCGAGCACCAGACCGTCCGTCCCAGGATCGTACAGGTAAAAACCGACCCAGGAGATGTCGGTGAACGACTCCTTCAGCGCGGCGGCGATGTTCGCCATGTTGGCGACGGCGTTCGGTTCGTCCCGCACCAATGCGGCGATCTGCGGGATGAGCTCCGCATACCGTTCGCGTTTACTGCCGGTGTTGAGGTGCAGTTCTTCCATAGGTCTCTCTTGTAGCCAACGGTTCCAGCGTCAGCTTCGTTCCCGATCCCGTGACCGTCTCCAGCGGCTGGAACGGGTCCTTCGAACGGACCACGGCGAGTCCGATGAACCCTTCCCCGTCCTCGATCGCACTGGTGATGCGTCCCGCCTCTCTTCCGGTGTCGTCGCGGAGCGATTCACCCGCCCGGACCGGACCGCCCGACCGGAAACGGTAGATCGCGCGCTGGACCTTGTTGTACGTCTCGAGCCTCGCGATGACCTCCTGCCCGGGATAGCATCCTTTGGTGAACGAGATCCAGTCCCACAGGTTCAGTTCCAGCGGATTGTAGTCGTCCGTCAGTTCGTGTCCCGCCTGCGGAATGCCCGCATGGATGCGCCACTCCCTGAACCGGGGGCCGCACTCCGCCGGCCGTTCGCGTCGTTGCTCCCGCACGATGAACGACGCCGGCTGCGTGAAGTACATCGCGGTGACACCTCCCGGGCGCTGAGGATCCCGGAACGATACGTCGACGGTCCGGGACGATGTCCGGTCAGCGAGCGTGATGTCCTCCATGATGATGGAACGGTCGAGCCAACGCATGACCTCTTCTCCCCTGCCGCCGCTGGTCAACAGCAGGAGGGAGCGGCCGGTGTGGAGGACCCAGACAGCGTCCACTATGCGGCCTTTCTCGGTGAGCAGCAGCGTACGCCATATCTCTCCCGGTGCGAGACCGGAGAGGTCGCTCGTACCGATCCGATGGAGCAGGTCCGCCGATTCAGCCCCGGTCATTTCGATGACATCGAACGGAAAGTTTCCGATGTCGTCCGGTAATCCGTATCCCGCCGTATCATTCATCGGACATCGATACGTTCCTGCAACGCGTTGAAATAGATGTGCCGCATCGCATCCATCGGCAGCATGAGCGTGTTCACCGTCGCGGCCGGTGTGTCGGTGACGCTGCCGATGCGTTCGACCGGAACGCCATGGCGTCCGCAGAGCGAGCGGATCCGTTCTCCATGAGCGTCCGGAGCGCTGATGACGACGCGCGACTGGTCCTCGCCGAAGAGCACGGCGTGGAACGGTACGCCGTTCGTCTCGAGCGTGACCGAGAACGACAGCGGCGAAACGGCGGTGACGGCGCTCTCGAGCAGCGTGACGATGAGTCCGCCGTCCGACACATCGTGGGCGGAGGAGACGAGTCCGCCCGTGATGAGCGCGAGCACACATTCCTGCAGCCGGCATTCGAACGCGAGATCGAACCAGGGGGCGTCACCCGCGGTGATGCCGTGGACGGCAGCGAGGAATTCGCTGCCGGAGAGGTCCCCTCGGTTGGTGCCCAGCAGGAAGATGGCGTCCCCCTTCCGCTTGAAGGCGGCGGTGGTGACATGTTCCTCCCGTTCGATGACGCCCAGCATGCCGATGGTCGGTGTCGGGAAGACCGAAGCGGTCGGACTCTCGTTGTAGAAACTGACGTTCCCGCCGGTGACCGGGGTGTCGAGCGCGAGGCACGCTTCGCGCATGCCGGCGATCGCCTCGGTGAACTGCCAGTAAACGTCCGGTTTGTACGGATTGCCGAAGTTGAGGCAGTTGGTGATGGCGATGGGCTTTCCGCCGCTGCAGACGACGTTGCGGCCCGATTCGGCGACGGCGATGGCGGTCCCTTTCCGCGGATTGAGGTACACGTACCGGCCGTTACAGTCGGTCTTCATCGCAAGCAGCTTGTCCGACTTCTTGATCCGTACGACGGCGGCATCGGAACCCGGCAGGACCACCGTGTTCGTCCGCACCATCGAATCGTACTGACCGTAGACCCACCGCTTGCTGGCGATGTTTGGCGACGACAGGAGGGTACGGACGGCTCCGGCAAGGTCATCCGGTGCGGGCAGCGCGGAGGCATCGAACGTCTGTGTGCGGTCGAGGTACTCCGGCCGTTTCGTCTCGCGGATGTACACCGGCGCACCGCCGCCGAGCACGCATGTCTCGGCGGGGACTTCGGCCTTCAGTTCACCGCGGTGCCGGACCCGCACCATGCCGTCGTCGGTGACGGTGCCGATGGTGACGCAGTTCAGGTCCCACTTGCGGAAGATCTCCTTGATGGCCTCTTCGTTGCGCGGTTCGGCGACGATGAGCATCCGCTCCTGCGATTCGGAGAGCATGATCTCATAGGCAGTCATTCCCGTCTCGCGCGTCGGCACAAGGTCAAGGTCGATCTCCATGCCGCTCATCCCCTTCGCGCTCATCTCCGTGGAGGAACAGGTGAGTCCTGCCGCACCCATGTCCTGAATGCCGACCACGAGTCCCGCCCGGATGGCCTCCAGCGTCGCTTCCAGCAGCAGTTTTTCCGTGAACGGATCGCCGACCTGCACCGAGGGACGTTTCGATTCCGACGCCTCGGAGATCTCTTCCGATGCGAACGTCGCACCGTGGATGCCGTCGCGTCCGGTGGCGGAACCGACGATCATGACGGCATTGCCGCGGCCTTTCGCGACGGCCGACGCCGCCTGTCCGTGTTCGACGATGCCGACCGCCATCGCGTTGACGAGCGGATTGGTCTGATAGCACGGATCGAAATAGACCTCGCCGGCGACCGTCGGCACGCCGAAGCTGTTCCCGTAATCCCCGATGCCCTTCACGACCCCCTTCAGCAGATGTTTCGTACGGGGATCGTTCAGGTCGCCGAACCGGAGGGAGTTCAGAGCGGCGACCGGCCGCGCCCCCATGGTGAAGATGTCGCGCATGATGCCGCCCACCCCCGTGGCCGCCCCCTGATACGGTTCGACGGCGGAGGGATGGTTATGACTTTCGATCTTGAACGCGACGGCGAGCCCCCCACCCACGTCCACCAGGCCGGCGTTCTCCTCTCCGGCGCCCACCAGCAGGCGGGTGCCCGAACGCGGCAGCGTCTTCAGCTGCGCGATGGAGTTTTTATAACTGCAATGTTCGCTCCACATCACGCTGTAGATGCCCAGTTCGGTGTAGGTGGGGACCCGTCCGAGGATGGAAAGGATACGGTCGTACTCCTCATCGGTGAGTCCGTGCTGACGCGCGAGGTCGGCCGTGACGGCCGGTTCGGAAGTGTGTTTCATAGTCATTCGATGCTGAAGAGCGGGTCGCCTTTTTCGACCGTTTGTTTTTCCTTGACGAAGATGCGCTTCACCGTGCCGGAACGTGCGGCGCGCAGTTCGTTCTCCATTTTCATCGCTTCGATGACGAGCACCCCCTCACCCGACGTCACCATCGAACCTTCGTGCCGCAGGATGCGCGTGATGAGCCCCGGCATGGGGGCGTTGACGGTCAGGTCCGAATGTTCGCCGGTGCCCTTCGAGGCGTACCGTTCCGTCAACTGCTCGCGCAGCGTATGTCTCCGCAACGGCACGGTATGGTTCCGCACCGTCGCGGTGAGCCCCCTGGGCGTGGCAGTGATGAGCACATGGTAGGACTGCCCGTCCAGCAGGACGCTGTACTCCCCTTCGGTCAGGCGCACGATGTCGGCGGAATGCTGCCGTCCGTCCACCACCAGCACGCCGTTGCGCTCTTCCACCGTGATGTGCTTCTCGCCCAGTGCCAATACGGTCTTGCTCATCGGCGTCCCTCCTTCTTCCAGCGGGACGGCATGACAGGGGGCCCGGAGCCGGACACCGCCGAGTTCCCGGCATCGCGGTACGCGACGAATGCGGCGGCGACAGCCGCCGCTTCCGGATGACGCACCGGTGCTGCGGCGGATCGGTGGTGTCGCTCCACGAAGGTGATGTCGTACGACCCCTTGACGAAATCGTGATGCGCGAGTACGGTCAGACAGAACGGTATGGTCGTCTTGACGCCGCTGATGGAGTACTCCTGGAGGGCGCGGACCATTCGAGCCACGGCTTCGGAGCGGTCCGATCCGTGGGCGATGAGCTTCGCGATCATCGGATCATAGTGCATCGTGATCTCGCTCCCGGGACGCGCCCCAGCATCATGCCGGATGCCCGGCCCCTCGCTCGGCGCCAGGTGCGTGATGCGTCCGGTGGAGGGAAGGAAATCGTTGTCCGTCTCCTCGGCGTAGATGCGGCATTCAACGGCATGACCGCGCGGGACGACGTCCTGCTGCCTCCACGACAACGGCTTTCCTTCGGCGATGCGAATCTGTTCTTTCACGATATCGATGCCGTAGACCATTTCAGTGACGGGATGCTCGACCTGGATGCGTGTGTTGACCTCCAGGAAGTAGAACCGGTGATGACGGTCCACCAGGAATTCCACGGTCGCCGCATTGACGTACCCGGCGGCACGGCAGACGGCGATCGCGGCGTCGCCCATCGCCCCGCGGAGTTCCGGCGACACCGCGGTGCTCGGACATTCTTCGATGACCTTCTGGTGACGCCGCTGGATAGAGCACTCACGTTCGCCGAGATGGATGACGTTCCCGTGGGAATCCGCCAAGACCTGGATCTCGATATGTTTCGGATGTTCGATGTACTTCTCGATGTAGACGCGCGGATCGCCGAACGCCTTCGCCGCTTCGTTGGCCGAACGTTCCATCGCCGCCGCCAGTTCCGATTCGTTCGCCACTTTTCGCATCCCCTTCCCTCCGCCTCCACCGGCGGCCTTGATGAGGAAGGGGTATCCGATGGAAGCGGCCGCTGCCGCCGCTTCCGCAGCGGAGGCGAGCGGCGTGGTCGTACCGGGAACGATGGGTAGGGAGCGGCTTTTCAGAAGCTCGCGGGCGGCGGTCTTGTCCCCGAGCAGGGCGATGGTCTCATGTCGTGGACCGATGAAGATGAGTCCTGCCCCGGTAACGGCCACTGCGAACTCCGCTTTTTCAGAGAGGAAGCCGTAGCCCGGATGGACCGCATCCGCATCGGATTTCGCGGCGATGTCCAGGATCTTCGGAATGTTGAGGTAGGTCTCGACAGCCGACCTGCCGGCGAGCGGATACGCTTCGTCGCACATCAGGACGTGCGGAGAGCTGCGGTCCGGCTCCGAATAGAGCGCGACCGTGGCGATTCCCATCTCCTTTGCCGACCGGGCTATCCGGACGGCGATCTCACCGCGGTTGGCGATGAGGACCTTTTTGATCGTTCGGCTCATCGAAGTTCCACGACTGTGACTCCCATGCCCCCTTCGTTCCATTCACCCGGACGTGACATCTTCACGCGGGAATCCTGTTCTAAGAAGAGACCGATCTTCTTCCGGAGCGAACCGGTCCCTTTGCCGTGTATGATATCCACCCGCTGCAATCCTGACAGGACTGCATCATCCAGGAACTTGTCCACCGCCGAGACCGCTTCCTCGCCGTACATCCCCCGAACATCGACTTCCATCGATGTGTTTCTTTCCATTGAAATATAACGACTTGAATCCGACATAGTGATGCGTTGTCGCGAAACGGAAGCGACATTGGCGATGTTGATCCTCGCTTTGATCATGTTCACCGCCACTGTCACATTGCCATTCTTGTCCGGCAGGGTCAGGACCGTGCCGGTCTGCCCTCCCGAACGAAGAACGACCGTATCGCCGACGTTCAAGGATAGTTCCTTCGACCGTTCACGGTGTCCGTCCGAATCCGTTTCCTTTGCAAGAGCGGATAACTGTTCCGTGAGGCGTGCGATGCTTGCCTTCCCTTCCTTGATGACGTCACGGCTGGCGTTTTGAGAGCGGATATCCTTTACGGTGTTCTCGATCGTCGCTGCGGCTGACCTGACGAGCTCGGATGCCTCCTCCAGCGCCCGCTTCTTCGTCTCGCGGATCTCCTGTTTCAGCAGGCGAAGACGTTCCTCGTAGGAGTCGGCTAACTCTTTGCTTTTACGGCTGTTCTCGGCCGCTTCTTCAAGCGTCTGCTCGACCGCTTTCCCTTTCAATTCCAAGTCGAGCATCAGCTGCTCGATCTTCGCCTTCTGGTCACCCAGTTGCGTTCTTGCATTCTCCACGATCTGCGGCAGCAGGCCCATCCTCTGGGCGATCTCCAGTGCGTAACTGCTGCCCGGCACACCGTGCCGGTACCGGTACGTTGGGAGCAGTGTCGTCTGGTCGAACTCCATCGCACCGTTCTCCATGCCGGGACGGGAATGCACGAACGCCTTCAGCGATGCCTGGTGGGATGTGGCGACCGTCAACGCTCCTGCGGAGGTCAGATGGTCCAGCACGGCCGCGGCGAGCGCCCCTCCTTCGGAAGGATCGGTGTTGGAACCGATCTCATCGATGAGCACGAGCGAGCGTCCGTCCGCTTCTTCAGTGATCCTCTTCAGGTGCATCACTTGGGAACTGTATGTGCTAAGGTCGTTCTCGATGGACTGATTGTCGCCGATGAGCACGAACATCCTCCGAAACACGGGAAACTGGGAATCCGGAGACGCCGGAATGTGGATACCGCATTGGACCATCAGCGCGAGGAGCCCGACCGCCTTCAATGCGACCGTCTTTCCGCCGGCATTCGGACCGGTGATGAGTACGGTGGAATATGCTCCCCCCAGTTCCATGTTGAGCGGAACGATGCTCTCACGCTGGTGCCGGAGGAGGAGCACAGGATGGAATCCGTTCAAGATACGCAGCGAACCTGCATTGGAGATGAACGGCGTATTCCCTTTGATTTCAATCGAGTAACGGGCCTTTGCGTAGACGGTATCGAGGTGTTCCAGTACATGCACGGTGGAGCGCAGATCGTCGCTGCGGGCATGGATCAGCGTGGTGAGGAACCGGAGGATCCGTTCGACCTCCCGTTTCTCCTGGAACAGGAGTTCGGTGATCTCGTTATTGAGCGTGAGGGTCTCCGAAGGTTCGATATAGACCGTCTGTCCCGATGCCGATGAGCTGTGGATGAATCCGGGGAACCGGTTCTTGAGCTCTGACTTGATGGGGATGACCATGCGGCCGTCCCGTGTCGTGATGATCTCCTCCTGCACCATCCCCTGCTCGGAGGTCGCCTTCAGGATGCGCTCCAGCGCACGGCGAATGGACTGCTGTTTGTCGATGATGGACTGCCGGATGGAGCGGAGTTCCTTGCTAGCCGTATCCTTCACCTCGCCGTTCTGATCGATACAATGCTGAACGTTATGCTCAACCTCCTTGAACGTTGAAATATCATCGGTTAGGCGGAACAATTCAGGCACAAAATCCTTCCGTCCGGCGATGAACGAGCGGATGATACGGGCCGCCTGAACGGTGGAAGCCACGGCGAGCAGTTCCTTCGGAAGGAGAATGCTGTTCTGAATGGACGACTTCTGGACGAGCGGACGGATATCCTTGATGCCGTCCATGGGAACGGAGTCTTCTCCCTCGATCAGGCGCTTCATCTCCGCGACGAGAAGGTGTGCGCGGGAGATCTCGCCGAGATCGGTCAGCGGTTCAAGGGCATCGACCGCTTCACGGCCGAGGTCCGATGCGGCATAGAATTGAATGCGATGGAGTATCTTGGGAAGGTCGAGGGTGTCGGCGGCACGGTCGAACGGGGTCATACTGACCTGCTACTGCTCCAATTCTTTGAGTCCGTCCTGCGCGAACTTCATCATGGACTG
Organism: Bacteroidota bacterium; assembly: GCA_008933835.1. Taxonomy (GTDB): domain Bacteria; phylum Bacteroidota; class Ignavibacteria; order UBA10030; family UBA8401; genus SpSt-333. Next base: position 187,774 of record WBUG01000001.1, read on the forward strand.
GAAGAAGTCCTCCGATTCCGGCAGGAAGGTGTTCACTTGGTCGAAGAGCATCGGGGCGAAATTCTTGATCGGCTTATAGAGCTGCGAGGCTCCTTTGGTCTCGTCGGACGGAATGTTCAGGTAGATGCTCATGAGGATGAGGGCGATGCTGGTCACCAACGCCCCTTCGATGACGGCCAGCACCGCGCCGAGCACCTTGTTCCACGCCGCGTCGACCGCATTCTTGATGAAGACGGAATAGATGACCGACTGGGCGAAGGTGATGGCTAGGACGATGAGCAGGAAGGCGATGATGAAGCCGCTCTTTCCGGAGATGCCGGCCGGGACCAAGAGCAGCTCTGCGACATCGGCGGAGAACTTCGTCCCGACGATGAGCGCGATCACCAGACAGGCCATCCCGATGAGCTTCTTGATGAGCCCGTTCCGGTAGCCGGACACGGCGAATGCGATGAGGATGAGTCCGAGAACGATGTCGAAGAATCCCATGGTCTACGGCAGCAATTGTTTGACGATCTCGTTGATGACCTTACCGTCCAGTTTTCCCTTCAACTCCTTCATCACGGACGGCATCACTTTGCCGAAATCCTTGGACGTTGCGGCCCCGGTCTCGGCGATGATGCGTTTCACGATGCCTTCGGCCTCGCTGCGGTCCATTTGTTTCGGCAGATACTCCTGGATGACGGCGATCTCGGCGTTCTCTTTGGCCGCCAGTTCGGGGCGTCCCGCCTTCTCATACAGCTCGACCGACTCACGCCGTTTCTTCACGGAGGAGAGAAGGATCTTCATGTCGTCATCCGCGTTCATCGCACGGCCCGCTCCGCTCTTCTCGAACTCCAGCACCTGCGCGCGAAGCATCCGCAGCGTCTCCAGGCGCACTTTATCGCCGCTCTTCATCGCCGTTTTCATGTCTTCAGTGACTCTGTCTTTCAAACTCATATTCTTCCTTTGCCGAACGTTGTCACGATTGTACCGTTGATTCCCGACGCGTCCTGTGAACAGAGGAACGAGACGGTCGATGCGATCTCTTCCGTCGTCGTCCACGCTGCCGCCTCAACAGGACTTCCCCACTCAAGGTTGGAGGGGGTCCGTATCGTCCCAGGGGCGAGCACGTTGACGGTGACGTCGCCCCAATCACGAACCTCTTCGGCCGCCGTACGGGACAAGGCGATGAGACCCGCCTTCGACGCCGCATACGCTCCTTTTCCCGATTCCGGTTCGAGGGCGGTCCGTGCCGCGATCGTGATGATGCGTCCCGTACGCTGCCGCTGCATCAATCGCATCGCGCCCCGCATCATCAGGAACGCCGAATCGAGGTTGAGGGACAACATCCTGTGCCACTCGTCGATCGTCAGCGCTGTAAGAACGCTCTTGGAGATCCCTCCGGTGAGGTGAACCAGTGTGTCCGCACGACCGTACCGCTCCTCAACCGTTCGCCAGAACCGGTCCGTCTCCGCCGCCATTGTGGAATCGAACGCAACGAACTCCACTCTGCCGGGATCGACACCGTCAATGGAATGAACGCTGTCGGACGTCGAACGCCTTCCGGAATGGACCGCAATGATGTACGCACCGTCTTCCGATAACCGTGCGGTCACCGCCCTTCCCACTTCCCCCGTCGCTCCGCAAATAACCGCAATTTTACCAGAATGTTTTTCCATTCACTTACAGCAATATATTATAACATTCTGCTAAAATCAATCGGAGCAATGCGCGTTGATTATGCAGCGGAATGGCTGTATATTATCCATCATTTTCAATCCGGAAGAGTATGGACTTCATCCCGTACCGCCAACTGGCGGACACCGACCTCATCACCCCGTTGTACAAGGATTACTTGACGCATTTCGAGAAGATCGCCCCCTTCTTCTCGGGCGATTACCGGGATGGTGCGGCGTGGAAGAGCAAACTCGGGCGCCTGCAGAACAAGACCTACCCCCGCGCGAAAGTGCAGCGCATCCTCAATGAACAGAACCGGGAGTACCATTCCGGCATCAAATCCTTGGCGAACATCGACCTGCTGGGGAATGAGAACTGCTTCGCCGTCGTGACGGGACAACAAGTGGGACTGTTCGGCGGACCGTTGTACACATTCTACAAGGCGGTCACTGCCGTCAAACTCGCCGAAAAGCTCTCTGCGGAACACCCCGATTTCCAGTTTGTTCCTGTCTTCTGGCTCGAAGCGGAGGACCATGACATCGATGAAGTCACCTCGATGTCCTTCATCACCATGTCGAACGAGATCGCCACGGTGAAATATGTCCCCGGCGGCAGACCGTCCGACAAGCCGCCGGGAGCGGCCGGTTCCATCGTCATCGACGATTCCATCGAAATGTTCTTTCAGCAGGTCGAAACGCAGCTGCCGAAGACGGACTATTCTGCCGGTCTGCTCGGAACGATGCGGGGATATTACAAACCCGGTTCGACGCTGCTGCAGGCGTTCACCGGGTTCTTCAACCATGTGTACGAGGATTCGGGACTGGTCTTCCTCAATCCGAATCACACCGAAATGAAGCGCCTGCTCTCCCCCCTGCTGCAGCGCGAGATCGAATCCAACGCCGAGGCCTCCAAGCGGATCATCCAGACGAGCGCGGAGCTCGAAGAGCAGTACCATGCGCAGATCAAGGCGAAGGCGCTCAACCTGTTCATGTTCCACAAAGGGGGACGGCATCTCATCGAGCCATCGGACAGCGGCGATTACTTTCTCCGGAACACGCGGCAGCGGTACACCAAGGAGGAACTGTTGGTGCTCGCAACCTCCTCGCCGGAGATCTTCTCGTCCAACGTCGTCACCCGGCCGCTCTGTCAGGACACGCTCCTTCCCACCGTCGCCTACGTGGCGGGACCGGGAGAGATCGCCTACTTCGCGCAGCTCAAGCCGGTCTATGAATTCTACGGCATCGACATGCCCATCATCTATCCGCGGGCGAGCATGACGCTGGTGGAGGAGAAGGTGCACAAGGTGCTGGAGAAGTTCTCGCTCGAACTCGCCGAACTCTTCGGCGATGCGGACGCCATCCTCGCGAAGGTGTCGGAGCAGGTCTCGGAAGTGAAGGTGGACGCGCTGTTCGCCTCCCTTGAGAGACGCATCGCGGAGGCGGTGAACGAGGCCCGCTTCGGCATCCAGCAGATCGACCCCACCCTCAATGGCGCGGTGGACGGGACGCTGCAGAAGATGATGCAGATGGTGGAGGTGCTGAAACAGAAGACGCAGAAGGCGCAGCAGCAGAAAGAGGACATCTCGCTGAAGCAGATACGGAAAGCGGTGATGAACATTTTCCCGGCCGGCAACTTTCAGGAACGGGAGTTCGGCGCGGTGCCGTACCTCAACAAGTACGGTCCCGACTTCGTCCGCTGGGTCTCTAACGAGCTTGTCATCGACCGGTTCCAGCACCAGGTGACGATGCTCTGACGCGCCGTTCCATCGTGCCGTACAAGAAAAAAACCGCACCGGGCGGTTTTTTTCGTATCAGGACCGGCCGAGGTTCAGCCGATGACGAGTTCAGAGGCGGTGTCGAAGAAGAGCGCCTTGGCCATATCGAACTCGAAGTCGCGTGTCTCGCCCGCGCGGACATCGGCCGGGGTCATGCGGGCGGTGATCTGACCGCTGCCGCACTGGAAGTAGAGGAAGATCTCGTTGCCCATCGGTTCCACCACCTCCACCGTGCCGCTCACTTTCGTCCTCTTCTCCGCGAGCCGGATATGTTCCGGCCGGATGCCGAGCCACACGTCGCGCCCTGCGAACGGCTGCAGCGCTTTCTGTTTCGCCTTGGGCACGTCCACCGTGAGCGACGTGCCGTTCTCGGCGAACTTCATCCCCTTCGTCGCATCGATGCGCCCGCGCAGGAAGTTCATGGCGGGACTGCCGATGAACCCGGCCACGAACTTGTTCGCCGGGGCGTTGTAGAGATTGAGCGGCGTATCGATCTGCATCACGTCGCCGTCCTTCATCACCACGATGCGGTCCCCCATCGTCATCGCTTCGGTCTGGTCGTGGGTCACGTAGATCATCGTCGCGCCGAGCCGCTGATGCAGTTTGGAGATCTCGGTGCGCATCTGCACGCGCATCTTCGCGTCGAGGTTGGAGAGCGGTTCATCGAAGAGGAAGACCTTCGGCTTGCGGACGATGGCCCGCCCCACCGCGACGCGCTGCCGCTGTCCGCCGGAGAGCGCCTTCGGCTTCCGGTCGAGGTACTCTTCGATGCTGAGGATCTTGGCCGCCTCGCGGACGCGCTTGTCGATCTCCTCCTTCGGGAACTTCCGCAGCTTCAGTCCGAACGCCATGTTCTCGTACACGCTCATATGCGGATAGAGCGCATAGTTCTGGAAGACCATCGCGATGTCGCGGTCCTTCGGCGGCACCTCGTTCATCACCGCTCCGTCGATCTTCAGGGTGCCGCCGGAGATGTCCTCGAGTCCGGCGATCATACGCAGGGTGGTAGACTTTCCGCAGCCCGACGGACCGACGAGCACCACGAACTCCTTGTCCTTGACCTCGACGGTGACCCCTTTCACGGCCACGACACCGCCGTCATATTCCTTTCTGATGTTCTCGAGCGTTACATGTGCCACGGAGAGCTCCTATCGTTGCAGCGACGCCACGTCGTCCCAGAAGTTCGGGAACGAGATCGAGACGCACGCCGCATCCTTGATGGTGGAGGCGCCATCGAGCGCCAATGACGCGATGCCGAACGCCATGGCGATCCGATGGTCGTCAAAACTGTCGAAGTCGGAAGAAAATAACCTCTTTTTTGATTCAAAAGCAAACCCGTCCGGCCGTTCCTCCACGTCAACACCCATGCGCCGTAGGTTCGAACAGACGGCGGCGATGCGGTCCGTCTCCTTGTTCCGCAGGTCCCCCGCCCCTTTCACCGTGAACGATCCATCGGCGAACGCCGCGGCGACGGCAAGGACCGGTATCTCGTCGATGAGATTCGGAATGAGCTCCCCTTCCACCACGATGTCCGACCGCAGTTCGGAGGAAGAGACGACGAGGTCCGCGACCGGCTCTCCGCCGACGGTCCGTTCGTTCTCCACGGCGATGCGCGCCTTCATCTTCGTCAATACATCGAGGTACCCGGTCCGGGACGGGTTCATACCGACGTTGCGGATGAGCACCTGCGAACCGGGAACGATGGCCGCCGCCACGGCGAAGAACGCCGCCGACGAGGGATCGCCGGGTACCAGGAACGGCTGCGCCGGGATCCTCGTTCCGCCGGTGACCGAGATGTGCCTCCGTCCGCTGCGTTCCTCCACAGGAAGACGGAGCATCCGTTCGGTATGATCTCGCGACGGCTCGGATTCGACGACGGTCGTCGTTCCGTCGGCGAAGAGGCCGGCGAGCAGTACGGCGGACTTCACCTGGGCGCTGGCGACCGGCAATTCGTACTCGACGGCGGTGAGCGGAGCTCGGCCGTCGATGGTGAGCGGCGCGGTCCCGGCGGCGGACGATGCGATGCGCGCCCCCATCCTGCCGAGCGGCTCCATGATGCGTCGCATGGGACGTTTCACGAGGTACTGGTCGCCGGAGACGACGGTGGTGAACGGCTGTCCGGAAAGGATGCCGGCCATCAACCGGATGGTGGTGCCGGAGTTGCCCGCGTCGAGTTCACCGTCGGGGGAGCGGAGTCCGTGGAGTCCGTTGCCGGAGACGATGAGACGTTCCCCGTCGAACCGATGCCGGACGCCCAAACGGCCGAAGCACGCCAGCGTGCTGAGCGGGTCCGCCGCACGGAGGAACCCGTCGATGACACACTCGCCGTCCGCCAGCGCACCGAGCATCACCGAGCGGTGAGAGATGGATTTGTCCCCCGGAACGGAGACCGTTCCGCGGAGACCGCGCGATGTGGAGATGGTCCTGTCCATAGATAAAAAAAATCCCCAATGGTGACATTGGGGATGGTGGTTCAGTGCGACGCCGTCACTTCGGCTGCTGGTCCGGTGCCCCTTCCTTCTTTTCGGGGACCATCAGCGCCTTGCGGCTGAGGTTGAGACGTCCCTTCTCGTCGATCTCCATCAGCTTCACATCGAAGGTATCGCCCACCTTCACCACGTCGGTCACTTTCGCGACCCGCTTGGTGTCGAGCTGGGAGATGTGGATGAGACCTTCCTTGCCCGGCAGGATCTCGGCGAACGCACCGAAGTCCATGATGCGCTTCACCGTGGCCTTGTACGTCTGCCCCACTTCCGGCAGAGCGACGATGGCGTTGATGAGCTCCAGCGCACGGTCGCTCGCCTTCTGCGACGTCGCGGCGATCTGGATGCTGCCGTCGTCCTCGATGTTGATGGATTCGGCGCCGGAGTCCGCGACGATGCTGCGGATGACCTTGCCGCCCGGTCCGATGACCGCACCGATCATGTCGGTGGGGATGCGGATGGTGGTGAAGCGAGGAGCGTACTTGCTCAGTTCCTGCTTCGGGGCAGCGAGAGCGGCGTTCATCTTCTCCAGTTTATGCAGCCGTCCGGCCTTCGCCTGTTCCAGCGCGGTGGCCATCAGTTCCAGCGTGATGCCCTGGATCTTGATGTCCATCTGGAATCCGGTGATGCCGTCCGTGGTGCCGGCGACCTTGAAGTCCATGTCGCCGAGATGGTCCTCATCGCCGAGGATATCGCTGAGAACGGCGGTACGGTCCCCTTCCTTGACGAGTCCCATCGCGATGCCCGCGCATGCCTTCTTCAGCGGTACGCCGGCGTCGAACAGCGCCAATGAACCGGCGCAGACGGTGGCCATGGAGGAGGAGCCGTTCGACTCCAGGATGTCCGACACGATGCGGACGGTGTACGGGAAGTCCTTATCGCTGGCGATGAGGTTCTTCAGCGCCCGTTCGGCCAGGTTGCCGTGTCCGATCTCGCGGCGTCCGGTGCCCAGACGTCCGATCTCGCCCACGCTGAACGGCGGGAAGTTGTAGTGGAGCATGAAGCGCCGCGGTTCCTCCTGGATGAGGCCGTCGGTGATCTGCTCGTCGTCCTTCGTGCCGAGCGTGACGGTGGTGAGGGACTGTGTCTCGCCGCGGGTGAAGAGGGCCGAACCGTGCGCACGGGGGAGTACGGCGGTCTCGATGGTGATCGGACGGACGTCCTTCAGTCCGCGTCCGTCGAGCCGCTTCCCTTCCGCAAGGATCATCTCACGCATCTCGCGCTTCTCGATGTCGTGGAGGACCTCCTTGATGGCGTCCTCGGATTCGGGGAACTTCTCCTTGAGCGATTCGAGGACGGCGGTCTCGATCTCGTCCTTCGCCGCACCGCGCTGGTCCTTCGTAAGGACGGTGTGCGAGTACTCGCGGATGCGTTTTGCCGCGAGCGTTTCGACCTCGTTCACCAGATCCTGCGGATGCTTCCGGACGACGACGGTCCGCTTCGCTTTGCCGATCTCCTTCGCCAGCTCCTTCTGGAGCGCACAGATCTTCTTGATGGCCTCATGACCGAACGCCAGGGCATCGAGCATGTCCTTCTCGGAGATCTCGCGCGCCTCCCCTTCCACCATCACGATGGAGGTCTCGGTGCCGGCGACGGTCAGGTCCATGTCGCTCGTCTCGAGCTCATCGAAGGCGGGGTTGATGACGAACTGTCCGTTCACACGGCCCACACGCACCTCGCTGATGGGGCCGTCGAACGGCGCGTCCGAGATCATGAGGGCGGCCGACGCCGCGCAGGCGCCGAGCACGTCGGCATCGTTCTGCTGGTCGGACGAGAACACGGTCACGACGACCTGCGTCTCGCAGTGGTAGCCGTCCGGGAACATGGGACGGATGGGACGGTCGATGAGCCGGGCGGAGAGGATCTCCTTGTCCGACGGACGGCCTTCGCGCTTCAGGAATCCGCCCGGGATCTTGCCGGCGGCGGAGAGCTTCTCGCGGAACTCCACCTGCAGAGGGAAATAGTCCGCCCCTTCCTTCGGTTTCTTCGATGAGACGACGGTGGCCAGGACCATGGTGTCCGCGTAGCGGACCATCACGGCGCCGTCCGCCTGCTTCGCAAAGCGGCCGGTCTCGAATTCGAGCTGGTAGTTTCCGATCTGTACACTCTTCTTGACGATCATAGTCTGTTCTTACCTTCTGTTGACAACATGGTCCGCACTTCACGGTGCTCCGTGCGGTGGTGCAATGGTTACGGTTATTTACGGATTTCGAGGTCGGCGATGATCTTACGGTAGCGCTCGATGTTCTTCTCCATCAGGTAGTCGAGCAGCCGGCGGCGCTTGCCGACCATCTTCAGAAGACCCACGCGGGAATGGTGGTCCTTCTTATGGGCGCCGAAATGTTCGGAGAGCGAATTGATGTTGGCGGTCAGGATCGCGATCTGCACCTCGGGGTTGCCGACGTCGTTCGGATTCTTTCCGTACTTCTTCACCAATTCCAGTTTGTGTTCCTTCGTGATGGCCATGGAAATGACTCCTTAGTGTTGATTGTGTGTTGTGTTCTTCAAGATCTCGGTGGTCCGTACCTTGTCGCGTCCCATCTCGGCGATGAGCTCGTCGACGGAGGCGAACTTCATCTCGTTTCGGGTCCGTTCGACGCACCGGACGGTCACGGTATCGTCGTAGATGTCCATATCGAAGTCGAAGATGTTGACCTCGATGGTCTTCTCGCGGACGTCGTCGAAGGTCGGGTTGTAGCCGATGCTCATCATGCCGCCGTACCACGTACCGCGCACCAGGATGCGGACAGCGTAGACGCCGATCTTCGGTACGAGCTTCCGGTGGTCCGAAAGCCGGATGTTCGCGGTCGGGTAACCCAGCTTCTTCCCCCGTCCGTGTCCCCGCACCACCGTACCCGTGAACCGGTACGGGGAACCGATGATGGCATTGGCCAGCGGTATGGCACCGTCCGAAAGCAGGTTCCGAATCGTCGTGCTGCTGATGACCGCCTCCCCCTCCTTCATCATAGGGATGGTCTCGACGAAGAATCCGTGCTTCCGTCCCAGGTCCTGCACCTGGTTCATTCCGGCTTCGCGGTCCCGGCCGAACTGGTGGTTGAACCCCTCCACCACTCCGGCGACTCCGATGCCGTCGATGATATAACGCTGGTAGAACTCAAGGAACGGCAGCCGCGAGAACTCATAGGTGAACGGGATGAGCAGAACGGCGTCAACCCCATGCCGTTCAAACAGTTCCATCCGCTCATCCAATGTGGATAACAGCTCCACCTTCTTGTCCTTCGTGACGACCTCCCTCGGATGAGGTTCGAACGTCACCACCACCGAACGTCCCCCGAGCTCCTTCGCCTTCGAGACGACCATCCTCAGAATGGCCTGATGGGCACGGTGAACCCCGTCGAACATGCCGATGGTCACGACCGAACGGCCGTCATTCGGAACATCGGACAATGCACGGTACACGATCATACCGGCACCGCCTGAAGAAGTTTTGGACCGATCGTGTGGAACCGTTCCACCGGAAGAGCGTCTTCGAGGCGATAATCGCCGATACGGGTGCGGGTGAGCTGCTTCAGATATGCTCCGCAGCCTAATGCCTGTCCACTGTCATGTGCCAGCGATCGCACGTATGTCCCTTTGGAACACACCACGTTGAATCCGACCAACGGGGATTCGAAGGAGGTCATCGTGAAAGAGTGAATGAAGACATCTCTCGGTTCCCTCTGGACATCCTTTCCCTTCCGCGCATACTTATAAAGACGGCGGCCGTGCTTCTTCACCGCTGAATACATGGGAGGAAGCTGCTTCAACGGACCGGTGAACGATGCGAACACCTGCTCGACCATGTCCGAAGTGACTCCGTGAACTTCTTTCCTTTCAACGACTTCCGTCTCGGCGTCAAAGCTCTTCGTCGTGACGCCGAGTTCGATGACACCAGTGTACTCCTTTTCGAGGTCCTGGAAATCGGTCATCTTTTTCGTCATGGCACCGGTGCAGACGATGAGCAGTCCGCTGGCTTTTGGGTCCAGCGTGCCGGCGTGTCCGATCTTCCGGATGCCGAACATCGACCGGAGCCTGGCGACGATGTCGAACGAGGTCCAGCCGGACGGTTTGTGCACCAGGATGACCTCACCGGCCTCCAGATCGAGCGTCTCTTTTTGACCGGCATGGAGCATCATCACTCGCTGCGGCCCTCGTCCTGATGGATCTTTTTGATGAGCGCCTCGATATGCATCGCATTGTCCAGCGACGTATCGTGGAAGAACTCCAGCACCGGTGTGAACCTCAGCTTGAGCCGGCCGCCGATGAGCGAGCGGTAGTGCCCCTTCTGCGATTCGATGTATTGGAGCGTCCGCTCCCGCTTTTCCGCGTCGCCCATGATGCTGACGAAGACCCGGGCGGTGCGCAGGTCGGGGGTCATTCTCGTCTCGGTGACGGTGGCGAAACCGTACTCCCCGCTGCCGTTGCATTCGCGGCTGATGATGACACCGAGCTCCTGCCGGACGACGGAGGCGACCTTTTCCGCACGGATGGACATCAGGCGAGCTTCCGTTTGGTCTCGACCAGCTTGAACGCCTCGATGACGTCACCCACCTTCACATCGTTGAAATTCTCGAGTCCGATACCGCACTCGAAACCTTTCTCCACTTCACGCACGTCGTCCTTGAACCGCTTGAGCGACGCGAGGGTGCCGATGTAGATGGCGAGGCCGTCGCGGACAAGGCGGACCTTGTTGCTGCGCGCGATCTTGCCGTCCACCACGAAGCAGCCGGCGATGACGCCCACCTTCGGCACCTTGAACGTGTCACGGACTTCGACCGTGGCCACCACCTCTTCGCTCACCGTCGGCGCGAGCAGGCCTTCCAGCGCGCTCTTGATCTCGTTGATGGCGTCGTAGATGATGCTGTAGAGACGGATGTCGACGTTCTCGGTCTCGGCGAGCCGGCGCGCGTTCAGGTTCGGACGCACGTGGAAGCCGACGATGATGGCGCGCGAGGCGGTGGCGAGGATGACGTCCGATTCGGAGATGGCGCCCACCCCCTTGTGGATGACCTTCACTTTCACTTCGCCGGTGGAGAGTTTCATCAGCGAATCGGCCAGCGCTTCCACGGAACCGTCCACGTCGCCCTTGACGACGATGGAGAGTTCGCGCACCTGATGCCCGGCCTGGATCTGCTCCGAGATGTCGTCCAGCGTAACGAAGCGGACCTGGCGGAAGTCCTGCTCACGCTTCAGCTGCACGCGTTTGAGGCTGATGTCCCGGGCGATGCGTTCGTTCTCGACGATGATGATCTGGTCTCCGGCGGTCGGAATGCCGTCGAAGCCGATGAGCTGCACCGGCGTGGACGGAGGGGCGACTTCCACCTTCTTGCCGCGCTCGTCGTACATCGCCTTCACTTTTCCGCTGTAGACCCCGGCGATGAACGCGTCTCCCACCCGCAGCGTCCCCTTCTGAATGAGCACCGTGGCGATGGTCCCCTTGCCGCGGTCCAGCTGCGCTTCGACAACGACGCCGCGGGCCAAACGGTCCGGGTTCGCCTTCAGGTCCAGCACCTCGGCTTCGAGGAGGATCTTCTCGAGCAGCAGGTCCATGTTCTTCCCGGTCTTCGCCGACACTTCGACGGACTGGTACTTGCCGCCCCATTCCTCGACGAGCACACCGCGCTCGGAGAGCTGCTGGCGGATGCGGTCCGGATTGGCCTCGGGCTTGTCCACCTTGTTGATGGCGATGATGATGGGAACGTTGGCCGCTTTGGCGTGGTTGATGGCTTCGATGGTCTGCGGCATGACGTTGTCCTCCGCCGCCACCACCAGCACCACGATGTCGGTCAATTGCGCGCCGCGGGCGCGCATGGCGGTGAACGCCTCGTGGCCGGGCGTATCGAGGAACGTGATGTGCTTCCCGGAGGGGAGCTCCACTTCGTACGCGCCGATGTGCTGCGTGATGCCGCCCGATTCGCCGGCGACCACGTTCGCGTTCCGGATATAGTCGAGCATGGAGGTCTTTCCATGGTCGACGTGTCCCATGATGGTGACGATGGGTGAACGCGGCTTGAGATCTTCCGGGCCGTCCGGCTGGTCCTCCAGCACGTCCACCGTGAACTCGGATTCGAACTGGACCTGCCGGTCGAACTCGTCCGCCAGAAGGATGATGGTGTCCTTGTCGAGCCGCTGGTTGATGGAGACCATGATGCCGAGACTGATGCACTTGGCGATGACGTCCGGCACCGTGACCTTCATCAGGTTGGCGATCTCGCCGACCGTGACGAACTCGGTGACCTTGATCTTGTTCGCTTCGAGCGCTTTGGCTTCGTCCTGCAGCGCCTGCGCCTCTTCGCGTTCCTTCTTCCGTTTCTTGCGGTGCGCGGCGCGCGTGCTGACGGCGGTCTCGCTCTCGCCGATCTCCGCCAGCGTGCGTTTGATGGCCTCGTTCACCTGGCCGGCGTCCACGGCGTGCGGACGGAGCCGCTTCTTCTTCTTCTTCTTGCTGGCTTCGTCCTCCGTCTCGCCTTCCGCGGGTTTCACTTCGCCGACGGCGCCGGGTGTCACTTTCTTCTTCTTCTTCTTCCGGAGAGCGTTGGGGTCGGACGCGGACGTGCCGGTCTTGCTGCCTCCCTTTTCGTCCTTCTTCGGTTTGGCCAGTTCGATCTTTCCCTTGACGGTGAGACCGCGCATCTGTGTGCCGCGGCCGGCGCGCAGCGCTTCCAGCGGCGAAATGTTCCGGTTCTCCGGTGCAGGGGCCGGCGGCGGGGCCGTTTCGAGGCTCTTCACCACCACGACCTCCTTTACCTCCGGAGCGGGTTCGGGCGCGGTCTCGGCCGTGAACTCCGACGTCGGCGCCGGTTCGGGTTCTGGCTCGCCGAGCCGTTCGATCTGCTTTACGCCGTCGGTCTTCGTCTTCCGCTCGACCTCCTCCTCCTTGGCCGACTTCGCGTCGGTGGTCCGCTTGCGCGTCTCCTTCATCTCGGCGATCTTGCGCTGATGGCGTTCCGCGCTGTCCCTCTCCTTCTTGAAGTGGCCCAGGATGTCGCGCATCATCTCATCGTCCACGGACGACATGATGTTCTTGACGGACGCGTGCCCCTTCTTGTTCAGGAAGGCGATGACGTCGTTGTGACTGATGTTCAGGTCCTTCGCGACGTCTTTGACCTTGATCTTCTTCGATACGGGTTCAGACATTGATGTTCCTTGTTAGGTACTGCGTTCGGGTTCCGTTCACTGGTTCCCCGGGGAGCGCTCCTCTGCTTCGGCCTCTTCCTCGTCGTCGTCCTCCTCCTCCTCTTCCTCCTCGTCGTCCTCTACCTCCGCTTCCTCGTATCCCTGACGGATCAGTTCCACCAGACCGCGGAGCCGTTCCTCGTCGAGTCCGGTCTCGGAGGCGAGGTCGGACAGGTCGGCGTCGATGACCTCTTTGGCGGTCTCATAGCCAGCGGCCGTGAAGGCCGCGAGGGCCTCTTCGCCGAGCTCCTCTTTGAACTCGGAGAGGTCGATGTCGTACTCGCTCCCTTCCTTCACCAACTGGATCTCGAACCCGGTGAGCCGGCCGGCGAGACGGATGTTCTGTCCCCCTTTTCCGATGGCGAGCGACACCTGGTCCTCGGCCACCGTCACCACGGCCTTGCGGTTCTCGCGGTCCACCTTCACGTCTTTCAGCTTCGCCGGCGAGAGGGCGCGGGTGATGAACAGCTGCGGATCGTCGCTGAAGTTGATGACGTCGATGTTCTCATTGTTCAGTTCTCGCACGATGGCGTGGATGCGGACACCTTTCATGCCGACGCACGCGCCGACGGCGTCGATGCGGTCGTCGGACGATTCGACGGCCACTTTGGCCCGTTCGCCGGGTTCACGGGCGATGCTCTTGATCTCGATGATGCCATCGTACACTTCGGGGATCTCGAGCTCGAACAGACGTTCCAGGAAGCGCGAATCGGTACGGGAGACGATGACCATCGGTCCGCTCGTGTTCTTCCGCACCTCCTTCACGACGCCGCGCACGGTGTCGCCCTTCTTGAAGCGCTCCTTCGGGATCTGCTCGCTGCGGGGAAGCAGGAGCTCGTTCTTGTTGTGCATGATGAGGAGGTCGTTGTTCCGGATCTGGTACACCTCGCCCACCACGATCTCGCCGTCGGAGTTCGAATACTCGCTGTAGATGAGCTCCTTCTCGATCTCCTTGATACGCTGCGTGAAGTTCTGTTTCGCCGTGGTGATGAGTCGGCGTCCGAACTGCGCCAGCGGGATGATCTCGACGTAATCCTCGCCCACCCCGAGGTCCTCGCCGGAGAGCTTCCGGGCGTCCTCGACGGTGATCTGCGTGTTCGGGTCGGTCACCTCGTCCACGACGGAGCGCTCGAGGTAGATCTCGATGTCGCCCTTGTCCATGTTGACGACGACGTCGAACTTCGCCTCCATGCCGTACTTCTTCCGGACCATCATCCCGAAGATGTCCTCGACGATTCCCGCCAGGATGTCCTTGTCGATGCTCTTCTCCCTCACCAATCCGGAAAAGGATTCGACGATCTCGTGATTCATTGCCTGTCTCCCTGGAATGCTTCTTATTTGAAAGTGGGTACGATGACTGTCTGAACGATGTCCGCGAACGGTATGTCGATGTCCTTCCCCCGCACCGTCACGCTCACCGAGCCATCGGTGACGCCGGCGAGCGTTCCGTCGTGCCGCACGCTGCCGGAGGCGGAACGGACCGTGACCGAACACGCTCGGCCGATGTTCTTCCGGTACTGCCGGAGAAGTGTCAGCGGTCGGCCGAGACCGGGCGACGACACGTCGAGCCGGTACCGGCCCTTGATGACGTTCTCTTCATCCAGAAGGACGGAAAGTTCGCGGCTGACGGCTGAGCACTGTTCGAGAGAGATGCCGACGTCGGTGTCGATGAAGACCTCTACGACGGTGCTGGAGCGTTCGCCCCGGACGGAGACCTCGACGACATAGACATCGGAACCGGTGATGACCCTGTCGACGAGCGCTCGTATGTGATCGGTCAATGCGGACATACTGTAAAACGGAACCAAAAAAAAGTCCCGCGAACTCGGCGGGACTTTGACACGACTTAATATAGAAAAGAATGCGGTGAATGGCAAATCAAATGTTGTTAAAAAAAGGCCCGTATTTCGGCCTTTCCGTTATGCACCACCGAAGGACCCGGTGCCGTGCGGCCGAGATAACTGACGGAGATGACAACGTTCGTTCCCGGCCGATGATCGGCGGAGAGGCTCCAGAGGAACTGCTTGCCGGGGTCCCGACCCTGCGTCAGTTCGAACGGAACGATGTACGCGGGTGACGGGAGACGACCGAGGAGCAGTTCTTCGCGGGAAATCTCAAAACGTGCCTGACCGGTACCGGGCGAACCGATGACCAGCCGCAGCGCCTGGAGGTTGAGGTCCGCGGCCATCGCCGCCGGGGCGACGCGGTCTTCGCTCCGTCCGGATTCGAGACGGATGCCGAGTTCGATGTTCCGCTCCGGCCGGTATGAGAGGTCCGTTGCCGCGGTCACGGAAGCGATCCGTCGGGAGGGATTCAGCGGCGACAGTGACGCCGCGTGATCGTCACGGAAGGCAAGATCGGTCTGATTCGAGATGTCGGCGGTCATCTGCCAGCGGGTGCGGACGGAGCGCTCGCGGGCGTAGTTCCGTTCCGTACCGCCGAAGTACCGGCTCATCCCTTTGCGCTGGTTGAATCGGAGTCGCACGCTCCCATCCCGTCCGTTCTCGAAGAGGAATAGGTCCTGTTGTACGAACTGCACTCCATACAGCGTCGTCACCGGGTCCATGAACGCGGCAAGGTCGAGCCGGTAGATGCGCGATGGTTCGGCGCTGCTCCGTTCTTCGATGCGCACGTAGGTCTCGGTGGAGAGCGATGCCAGCGCCCTCGTCCACCACCGTACCGGTGCTCCGAGGAATCGTTCCGGAAGGATACGCAGCCGCGCCGAGGAACGCAGATTCACCACCGGGGTGAGCGTCTCGCTGTTCACCACGATCACCACGTACTCCCCTTCGTACCGGTCCGGCCGGAACTCCGCTTCATCCGTCACGTCCACGATGCCGTTCTGGTTCGCATCCATCCACACGTACTGTCCTTCCCCTCTCCGTACCTTGAAGAAGACCCGCTCGAGCGTCGCCGTCCGCTGGGTGGCCACATCGTAGAGCAGGTCGAGGTCCACCCCCTGGTCGAAGGGCCGGTACCGCGACTGTGTCTTGATGAGCGTGGTCTGCTGATCGGTGTTGGCGGATTGGAAATTGCGGGCATAACGGCGCTCGCGGAAGGTGAGCACGGTCTGCAGTGAGAAGTTGCCGGTCTCCCGGAGGGCCATCGAAAGGTTCCTCGTTTCGGCGACGGACTGTTCTTCCATCCGTCCTCCGAGGACGGCACGGTCCTGCCGCCATTCGTACTCGGCAGAGGCGTCGATGAGCGACCAGGCGGTCATCCCCACTTTCGGAGCGTACGCCGTGAAGGTATAGCTCGGGGACCAGAGCGAATCGCCGCCGGAGCGGGAGACGTTCCGGTCCTCGTTCTCGAACCGGAGCGCGGTCGTGAGAAAAGCGATGCCATGCTCCGCAGAACCTTTCTGCCGGAACCACCGGCTCTCTGTGCCGCCGGCCGCTTCGTCGGCGTCGATCTGTTCCACCGAATAGGAGAAGAATGGAAATCCGGTCCGCCGGACATCGAATCCGCCTTCATACCGGCGGGAAGAGAACTCCCCGGACCGGTCCATCGTGCCGATTCCTCCGCGGAGCAGAACGTCTTCCATCGGCGTGTACTGCAGTGAACCTTCCCGGAGCATTTCGGCGGCGGTTCCGGACATGCTCATGCTGTCGGTGCTCCATTTCCGTCCGAACTCCGTCTCGTCCAAACGGTCCGGAGCGGTGAAACGGCCGTCGCGGAAACGTTGCGAAACGACGGCATCGAGCCGGCCGACGTTCGTTCCTACCAGCATCAGCTTCTCGGGTGCATACCGCAGCCGGAATCGGTAGGCGCTTCCTGCATTGTCGTCATCGTCCAGGTCTGAAGCACGATTCCGGTCGATGTCGCTCGCCGAGTATTCTGTCTCGAGCGACAGCGAAGAGCCGAGCGAGACGGTGCCGGACATGGAGAGGTGTTGTTGAAGCTGAGCGGCAGGCAGGAGAACGACCGGAGCGTACGGTCCTCCGTTCGGACCGGCATACCGGTATCGGCCCACCCCTTCGCGCACATAATCCCCTTGTCCGGCTCCGACGTTCGAAAAAGTGACGTCGTACCGCGAAGACGGTGTGAAAGGGTCATACCGGTAGAACCGCACGGCTGAACCGGAGATGGTACTGTCCACCGCGATGTAATGCCCCTTGCCGTTCCCCAGCGTATCGGTCCCGACCTCTGTCACACCGCTCCTGGACGGCGAACGGTCTCCGGACGATGCAAGGAGCGCTCGGTCCGTATCGGACAACAGAAGGTCGATGGGAGCGTCCGGGTCGTCCCCTTCCCGGTAATAATGGAACTGGAACGAGGCATCCCTCGTGAGGTTCGTTCGCGCGCTCACGCCGGCGGCGTTGCGCGTGTACTGCCGGTCCGAATATTCGAAATCGACCACGATGCGGCTCGCTCCGGTGATGAGACGGCGCGCCGAGAAGACGATCTCCCCGGCGGCATAGTCGATGGTATAATCGTGATTGTCGCCGCGCACCATCGCCGCACCGTCCACGAACACTCGTTCAGAACCGGCGATGATGATGATGTTCCGCTCGTTGTTCCGTCCGGTCAGCCGGTACGGCCCCTGCGAACCTTCGATGCCGGCGATCGCGTTGGAGTGGTACTTGCCTCGTGTGGACGCGCCGGTGATCGTGACGGTGCTCCCGTCCTGCAGCGAACGCAGGTCCCCGGTCACGGTCGCTCCCTGCAGTTTCCGGTTCACCGAAAAGAGCCCGCCCGACGAGGCGGTGTGGACGAAATCGCCGAGCGTGGCAGAGACCGCCGGCGCGGTGATCTGGACGAAGATGTTGTCGAGTTCCTGCAGTGTCTGGGTGTTCCCTTGCGGCTGGATCGGAGTGTTCTCATCGGTCAGCGCCGCGACGATGTCCACCTCGTCGGACAGTTTGCCGGCGAGCTGAAGACGGAATCCGGAATTGACGGTGACGTCGCGGTTGGATCCGATGAGGAACCCGCGGCTGATGGAACCGGAACGGGAAAGTTCCGGACCGAACATCCCGGTGAAGAGACCGGCGTCCGAAGTGCGTACCACCCCGTGGCGGACCGTGCCGGAAGAATCGGAGCGAAAGACGATGGAGCGGCGGCTGTAGGATGGTTTCAGCTGCACCGGCAGGACACGGTAGGTGACGACCGCCGCCGCAGCGCCTGCTTCCGGCGGGCGGAGGAAATCGACAGAACCTGAGGCGGGGTCATACCGGAACGCGTGCCACGGCATGGAATCAACCATGACCCGTACAGAGGTTGCGATGACGAAAGGACTTGAGAGACGGAACACGGGGAGCGGTCCGTCCACGGGGAGAGGAAAGCGTTCGGTCCGGACATCGGCGCCGGACTGAGCGGCGAGGAGGCACGGAAAGAGCATCATCCATCGTACTATTGAACGCATCATACGGTCCACGGGGTCAATAGTAGAAAAGAGCGATGCGCCTCCGAACGTTCTGGTGGAAAAAGAAAAAGTCATCCGTCCGAACGAATGACTTGCGTGGGATGGTGCCGAAGGTCGGACTCGAACCGACACTCCTTTAAGGGGAACAGGATTTTGAGTCCTGCGTGTCTACCAATTTCACCACTTCGGCGTCGGCAGTGCAATATAGGAAAAGGGACGGCGAATTCAAATCACTTTTGAACACGCCGGTACAGGTACGCCGACTCGAGACGACGCCCTGGGCCGTTCCCGTCGTTCACCGTGAACCACGCGCCGCTCCAGATGGCGGCACTGCCGACCTCTCCCCGCTTATTGACGGCGTAGAAGGTGACATTGAAGGCCGGACGCCCGTCCGCATCCTGAAGCCGCTTCATCTTCGTGCGCTCGGCGATACGGCGGCATGCGCCGAGACACGCCTCTTCGGGGCTCTGCCCCCGTCCCATGGCGTCGACGATGAGCACGGCACTGCAGTTCGTCAGGTTCGCCTCTCCACGGCCGGTGGAACCGGCGGCTCCGGTCTGGTTGTCGACGTACAGTCCGGCGCCGATGATGGGTGAATCCCCAACGCGTCCCGGGATCTTCCAGGCGAGTCCGCTCGTCGTGGTGACGCCGGAGAGGTCGCCGTTGCGGTCCTTGGCGAGACAGGTGATGGTGCCGTACGTCTGCATCACGTCGGAGAGACGCGAACCGATGTCGCGGTCCTCGGGGGAATGCGGCGGGAGATAATCGTCCTGCGTGGAGATGTTCTCCTTCCACTTCACCCACATCTCCCGGGAAGCGTCGGTGAGAAGTTCCTCCTCCTTGAAGCCGTGCATCTTGGCGAACCGAAGGGCCCCCTCTCCCACCAGGAGCACATGGTCCGTCCGTTCCATCACCAGCCGGGCCACCTTCGAGGGGTTCTTGATGTTCCGCAATGCCGCGACGGCGCCGGCGCGGTGCGTCGGACCGTGCATCACCGATGCATCGAGTTCCACGATTCCGTCGGCGTTCGGAAGTCCGCCGTAGCCGACCGTCATGTCGTTCGGATCGTCTTCGACGACGTTCACACCGGCGATGACGGCGTCAAGCGAGGAGGCTCCCGCGGTGAGGCGTTCCATGGCGGTATTGACAGCGGGCAGTCCGTTGCCGCTGGAGATGACGACCGGACCGCCGCCGGATGCGGCGGCACGAAGCGGTACTGCAGCGCCCGGCACGGCCATCAGGCCGCCGCCGAGAAGACCGAGCGTGCCGACAAAGGTGCGGCGTTTCATTCGTGCCATCGATCCTCCTTCACTTCCGGGGGCCGGAAGCATCACTTGATGAGCTGCATCTTCCTGACCGCGGTGAACGCACCGGAGCGGATACGGTAATAATAGACGCCGGAAGAGAGTCCGGAGCCGTCGAACCTCACGGAGTATTCGCCCGCCTCCTTCACCTCGCTCACCGGACGTGCGACCGCCCGGCCGACCATATCGAACACGGTCACCTCCACCGCCTGCGTCGCCGGGATCGCGAACCGGATGGTGGTCGAGGGATTGAACGGGTTCGGATAGTTCTGCAGAAGGGCATAGTCCGTCGGGACAGCCGCGTCCGTCCGGCGCACGCCGGACGTGAACTGGTTCGTGACGATGTCGACGTTGTCGATGTAGATCCCGTCGCTCTCGTTCGCTCCGTCGCTCTTCATCCTGAACCGGACGAGCACGCTGCCGTTCCCGGCGCCGGTATAACCGTTCAGGTTGAGCGTATCACGTTTCCAGAACAGGTTCGTGCCGGTGTAGGACCTCATCCGCGTCCAGTCCGTTCCGTTCCGCGATACCTCCACCGACGCCGTGTCGGTCGTATGGATGGTGAACCGTTGGTGGTACGTTACGAGCGCCGCCGTGTACGGCGTCAGGTCGAGCCCGGAGGCGAGCACCGCGATGCGGTCGCTGTTCGGTTTGTAGTTCGAATCGGGACTGTCGGTGAAGGAGTACGTGCCGTTGTACTTCTGTTTCGCCGTCGCTCCCCAGAGTCCTTTGTTCCACTTCGGAACCGAGGGGTCCTCGAACCCGTCGATGAACTCCCGTCCGACGGAGAAACTGCGCGTGCCGCTCACGGGGAACCGGGCCGTGTTCTTCACCTGAGCGGCGTCGGTCACTGTCAGGTAGTACGTGACGGCGTCGCCCGGACCGAGGTCCGAACCGGGAACGATGGCGCCGGTGTACTGTCCGTTGCCGGCATACGTCATCGGCACCGTCTGTTCGCCGCTCTTGTTCACCGAGAAATGGATGAGCGCCGATGCGGTGTCCATCGCGATATCGTCGGACGCCGTGAACGAGACGGCGTACGGTCCGTTCACATCGATGGTGTGCCGGATGGTGTCCGGCACCGTCATGACCGGTTTGATGGTGTCCGGACCCACGTAGAACGACGAAGCGAGGTACGGCAGATATCCGTTGGCGCTCTTCGGCAGAACGAAATACCGTACCGTGGTTCCGGCGGTCTGTGCCGGTATGTTCGCGGTGTACTTCCCTCCGCTCAGCGTCATCGGCACCTTCGTGTACGGGAAGACACCGTCGCCGTCCCAATACAGGTCGATGCTGGTCAACGGACTCTTGGAGGTGATGACGGACGAGACCGGGTACGGCGACGCCGTGTTCTCGGTGTTCCGGAGTTTGTCGGTGGCGATGTCATACTCGAAGACCCACTTCAGCAGCCGTTCCATCACCGTGACGCGCGACGAGGTATCGGCGATGGATTCGAATCCGCCGAACGAGAGATAGACCAACCGGTACGCTCCGCTGTACAGGACGCCGGCACCTTTCTGTGCGAACGAACCGTCCGCATACCGGAAGGCCGTCACGGAACCGCCGTTCGGGTCGACCACATCGGGGTACTGTTCACCGGCGGCGCGGCCCGGTTGGTACCGTGCGAACGACAATCCGCTGCCGATGCTGTCACCGGGAGTCCCGACGATGTTCCCGGTCACGGCGTCGTCGGCGACGTACTTCGCCTTCAGATACTGTTCGAAGAATGTCTTGGAGGTTCCGCCGCTGTTCCCGTACTCGTTCGGAATGGTCTCTCCCGAGGCATCGGCAAGGTCCCAGCCGATGTCCTGTCCTGAGATGAAGAGCCGGCCTCCCCCGTTGAGGTACGCGGTCAGGACGGCTCGGTCGGCGGAATCGAGGGACGGGAAGGTCCATTCGCACGCCCACACGACGCCGGCATACTGCTGCAGCACGCTCAGCGACGGAGTTCCCCGCTGCTGATGGTTCCAGACATCGTACGATGCGCCGACGCTCTTGAAGGCATGGGCATAGTACGGTTCCACGTCGACGGTGCCGTCGTCATCGTCCACCAGAAGGATGCGGGGACTGACCGGGACGCTGAAAGAGAACTGCTTGGAATATCCGCCTGCGGCGGTGAAGGTGACGGTGAACGGAACGACGTCAGGCACGGCATCCGCCGACAGCGCCACCGTGAACGCGTCCGAACCGTTTCCGCGGGTGCTGCTGTCCAGCACGGAGATACCGCGGAGCGTTCCGTAGGATGATGCTCCCTTCGTGATGGAGGCGGCCCAGTGTCCCGAGGTCAGTGTGGCGGTGAGGTTCTTGGCGTCCCCCCATTCGTTGCCGACGGTGACGATGATGGAGATATTCTCTCCCGCCTCAGCGATGCCGTTCCCATTCCCGCCGCCGGCGTCATTCACGGTCGCCATCTGGAACACCAGCGACGGAGCGGGGTCCGGTACGGTCTCTTTCACGGCGCGAAGCGCATTGATACGGCCGTACCCGAGTTTCCCCGCGTAGGACGGATTCAATCCGTTGATGTTGTCCGCGGTGCCGGTGATCTGGAACATCACCTGTGCAGCGTTCCATGTCGGGTGCTGCGATTTCACCAGACCGGCAAGCGCTGCGACGAACGGTGAGGCCATCGATGTCCCCTGGAACTCCGTGTAAAGGGAGCCGCCGTAGAACGACGACGGATTCACGACCGAACTGAGGAATCCTTTCCGGTTTCCGGACGAGAAATCTCCTCCCGGTGCGGCGATGTCCACCTTGGCGTTGAACGAAGAGTAGCTGGCCTTCTGGTCGGCGCTGTTGGTGGCGGCGACGGAGAGGGCCCACGGTTGCTGACCGAGGGAGGCGGCGAAGTCGGTGTTGCTGTTCCCGGCGGAGTTGGTGATGACCACTCCCTTTTTGAAGGCGTATCGGGCTCCTTCCAGGACCACATCCGACGTGCCGGAACTCTGGTTGCAGACCGATGCGCCGTTGTCCGCGGCATAGACGTACGCCTGTGATGCGTACAGCGACGAAACGTAACCGAGTCCATCGGTGGCATGCCACCCGGCCCGCAGCGGCATGATGCGGCAGCCCCACGCGAGCGAAGCGATGCCGGTACCGTTGTTCGTGGCTCCGGCGGCGATGCCGGAGACGTGGGTGCCATGCCCGTCGAAGTCCATCGGATTGTTGTCCTCGACGCTGGCGTCCTCCCCGGCGGCTGCATCGGAGACCCCGGCGACGAAATCCCATCCGCGTACGTCGTCGATCTTACCGTTGCCGTCATCGTCAATGCCGTTCCCGGCGACCTCTTGAGTGTTGGTCCAGATGACGGATGCCAGGTCCGGATGGTCCCAGTCCACACCGGAATCGATGATGCCGATGATGACCGAGGAGTCCCCTTTCTGGAAATCCCAGGCCGAATCGGCACGGACGATGTCGAGCGGGTAGATCTGCGAACGGAGCGGGTCGTTCGGGACGGCATGCACCGGGAAGTAATAGTGCGGTTCTGCGAACTCCACCGACGGATCGTTGCGAAGCCGTTGTGCCAGCGCTTCCACGTCGGTCGCGGACGGAACCGTGAAACGGTACACGCGGGCGAGGTCAGCGTCCGCCTGCTTCGTCCTGATGCCGTCAGCCGTGAACACCGCTTTCGGTGTGGACAGGTTGTGCCGGGCGGAGAGCGTCGCCGTCACGGCCGCGGAGGAGACCGCCTCCGCACCCGGCGCCGCCGGTCTGAACTTCACGATGACCTCGCCCGGAGCGACCCGGCGGCCGTCCCTGTGCGGAGCGTTCTTCGCGAAGGAAACGGCGGCAATCACCACGATGGTCATGATGAAGCGGAATGCGATTCGGACCGGCATCGAAACTCCTTCAGTTCGTTGGTATGGAATGTATGGACAGAATGAAAGAGCCGGGATGCATCGTCCCGGCTCTTGATGTCACAGGAAGGCTATCGCACGTACGACATCTTTCGGACCAGCGTCGTTCCGTTCGCCGACAAACGGTACACATAGATTCCGCTGGCGAGCCCATGGGCATTGAACGTGAACTGATGTGTACCGCGCTGTTTCACATCGTTCACCGGAACGGCGACCTCCTTGCCCAGCAGGTCGTAGACCGAAACGCGGACCGCACCCGCCTCTTTGATGGTGTAGCGGACCGTCGTGGCCGGATTGAAGGGGTTGGGATAGTTCTGTTCAAGGGAGTATTCCATCGGAAGCGCTGCATCGTCGTCGCTCACTCCGGTCAGGACGGGCGACAGCGAGACATCATCGATGAGCCACCCGAAATCGCTGGCGGCATTGTCCGTGGTGAGCTGGAACCGGACGAGGATGGTGTCGGTGTTGAGCCCGGTCAGGGGGATCTGTTTCCGCATCCAGGTGTTCGTACCGGCCTGCCATTCGGGATGCTGCGACTTGTTCATCGCCAGCACGGTGGTCCAGCTCTTCCCTTTGTCCTTCGACACCTGCACGCGCGCGGTGTCGGACGGGTCGACACGGCACACGGTCCAGAACGTCAGGGTCGGGGAACCGTTCCCCCGCACCATCGGAATGTAGGCCGAACCGGTGTAGCTGTTGGGATAGTTCAGGATGCCGAACGACGTCACACCGGAACGGGCGCTGACTGCGGTGCTGTCCCATCCCGTCTCATGGACGACGGTGGCTTTGGACGTCTCGAACGTTTCCTTGTACTCCGCTGCAGAAACGACGCCGGCTTTCACGGTCGGAGTGGTGACGCTGAAACCTTCGGCGTGGAAAGGAGCAGCGCCGATGAACGAAGCGAGGAATGTGTAATTGTTCAGGAAACGAGGGCCGGGCGTGTCGATGAAGGTGAACACCTTTCCGGTATCGGACGCGGCGACGGCAAGACTGTCCGCGGCGTTCGCCGGCGTCTGGCTGTTCCGGTAGAACTTCACGTACGCGAGATTGTGCAGGGTCGTATTGTCGTCATGCAGCGACGGAGCCTGGAAACGCGACAGGACGGTCGACTGGTTCGACATCACGGACACGAACTTTCCGGTCGCGGGGCGCGGTGACCCTCCGGCCTCCGCCGTCACGGTCACGGAGTATCCGGTGTCGTTCGACGGCTGGTGTACCGGCACGAACCGGTAGACGTACTTCGCATACTGGGTGAGGTTCGAATCGACCAGCGTCATCATCCCCCCCGGCGGCGGTGAGGCGAGCTCTTGATGCAGTGAGCCGTTCCGGAAGATGAGCAACTTATACGTGGTCAATGTGTATCCGCCGAAGTCCTTGAGCGGATTCTTCCACGTCAGCGTCACCGATGCAGGGGTCGTGTGGTCCGACGCGGTCTTGAGCTGTTCCACCGGATTGATCTTGTGTCCGAGGTCGATGATCCAACCCATCATGGAGAGCGCCTTCAGGTCCGCCATCGACATGGTGTCTCGGACGCCGGAGGCGAGGTTCGGGTCCATGATGCCGATCTTCCGTTCGCCGGCGGGAAGCGTGGTCCTCTGGGCGTCATCGCGCCAGTGAGAGGCCTGTTGTCCGTCCCCTCCCGTACGGCTGCCGGTGGCGGTGGAGACCTCCCATTCCCGCGCGCCGTCCCAGAACACCTGATCGCCTCCGTTCGAGCTCGGACCGGGCGTCAACACTCGTTGTGCCGTCTTGAAACTGATGGTGTCCTTCACGGCGCCGGGGCGGAACCGGAATGCGTCCCATGTCCGGGCGGACCCCGTGGAACCGATCACCGAAACGAATCCGAGGGCATGGCCGATCTCATGCACCGCAACGCCGTCGAAATCGGTCTGGCCGCCCGTGATGCCGTCATCCGGATTGAGGTCGAACGTGAAGTTCGAATTGAAACCGATGGAAGGGGCCGAGCCGAACGAGAGCGTCTCGTCGGAACCCCGGAATCCGAGCGCCTGGAGATTCGCCAGCGTACCGGAGGGGCGCGGGGCGGCGGTGCTCGTGGTGTTCGGCAGCGGGTCGGGGATATTATTATAGATGTCGCTGTATTGCGGATTCTTCGCCCGAAGGGCCGTCGCGTACTGACTCCAGTTCGTGGTGTTCAGACTGAAGACGGCCGACGATGTGGAACCGAGCACGCTCGAGCTCGACCATGGTTCTCCGAACCGCGTCGGACCGTAATCGACATCCATCGTCACAACGATGGGATTCTGCAGCCGCTCTTCCCATCGCGCGGCGGCCGCGGCGAAGGCAGCCACCGCCGCAGGATTGTCGATGAGCTGCTGCGTTCCGCGAAGGACGATGTCGAGTCCCGCCTGGCTCTTCATCAGCCGGCCGTCCCGCGTCCGGCGGCCCACGGTCTGCGGAATGACTTTGAGATCGGAAGTCTTCATGAAGGCGGAGCGGGCGTCCATATATTCCTGTGTGCGGACGTACTCGCGGCATTCAACGGTGCCGTCCGGTCCCACCACATTCACGAATTCGACATAACTCACCGTCTGGTCCTGCGCCAGCACTGGAAGCACGAAGGCGATGACGGTGATGGCAATGGATGACAGAGTCCTCATGATTCTCCTCGATGGTTGTTCTCGGCGGTCAGATACCGTACACTTTCCGCAGCAGCGTCGCAAAATGGAGCACCTCGGTCCGGGCCCCCGTTCTGGTGCGGCCGAACTCGATCTGTAAAAGACATCCGGGATTATTGGCGACAAGGAAGTCAGCATCGACAATTTCGACATTCCGCATCTTTCTATCAAGTAATTTCACCGAAGCGTCGTGATGCACGACATTGTAGATGCCCGCGCTGCCGCAGCACCAGGATGCCTCCGGTAGTTCGCGGAACTGCAGGCCGGGCACGGATCTCAGAAGCGCTCTCGGCTGCATGGTCACTTTTTGTGAATGGGCGAGGTGACAGGCGTCATGGTACGACACGGTGTGGGGGAACTCCCTCTCGGGTGGGCGGAGACCGATGGTGAAAAGGAACTCCGTGATGTCCTGCACTTTAGCCGAGAGGTCGGCAGCATGTGCCGCGTACATCGGGTCGTCCTTCAGGTAATGACCGTACTCCTTCATCATGGCGCCGCAGCCGGCGGAGTTCATCACGATGGCGTCCAAGCGGTGCGTGCGGAATGCATCGATGTTCGTCCTCGCGAGCTGACGGGCGGACTCGAAGTCGCCGTTGTGCGCCTGAAGCGAACCGCAGCACCGCTGACCGGACGGAACGACCACCTCACAACCATGGTGCAGCAGTACTTTCACCGTGTCATCGTTGATGCCGGCGAACGCGACGTCCATGATGCATCCGGAGAGGAAGCCGACGCGATACCGCACGGGACCTACCGGCCGGATGACCTCGGGCACAGTTCCGGAGAACGGAACGGCGTCCGGCCGCGGAGCGAGCTTCTGCAGCGACGAGAGCTTCGGAGCGATGACGCGCAAGAGACCCGAACGTTCCAGGAACCACTCCAGTCCGGAGCGCTGGTACATCCTCAGCAGACGCGCCACGAAGCGGAGCATGGCGGGGCGGGCCAGTACACCGCGGAGGAGCACCTTCTTGAGGAACGCCGCGACCGGTCTCTCCCTTCCCGCCCGGCGAATCTGGTCTCGCGCCGATTCGACGAGGGAGCCGTATTTCACTCCGGCGGGACAGGCGGTCTCGCACGCCTGACAGTCGAGGCAGAAGTTCATCTCATCGACGAATCCCGGCGTGATGTCGAGCTTCCCCTCCGCCACCGCTTTGATGAGACGGATGCGGCCTCGCGGCGACGAGCGCTCGTTGCCGGTGATGGAGAAGGTCGGACAGGTCGGCAGACAGAGACCGCAATGCATGCAGTTGGTGATGACATCGTCGCTCGGCACGTCCGCACCGGCGAATCCTGCGGCTGGTCGTTCAGAGTGCATCGAACACCTTGCCGGGATTGAGGACGCCGTTCGGATCGAGCGCCTTCTTGATGCGGCGCATGGCGTCGATGGAGTCGTTTCCGGTCACCATGGAGAGGAACTTCTTCTTCGCGATGCCGGTACCGTGCTCGCCGGTGATCGTGCCCCCACGCTTCACCGCTTCGGCGAAGATCTCGGCGTACGCCTGCTCCGCACGGTGGATCTCTTCCTTGTTCCGTTCGTCCGTCAGACAGGTGGGATGCAGATTGCCGTCCCCCGCATGTCCGAACGTTCCGATCATGATGCCGTACTTCGCGGAGATGGCGTTGATGGCCCCGAGCATCGAGGCGATCTCACTCCGGGGCACCGTGATGTCTTCGAGGATGGTGGTGGGACGCGTGCGCGCGAGCGCGGAGAATGCGGAGCGGCGCGCGGTCTTCAACCGCATCGCTTCCTCTTCCGTTCCGGCGACGGTCACCGTCACCGCGCCGTTCTCCCGGCAGCATTTCTCCACGCCGGCCGCTTCGTCCGCCACGACGGCGGGATGGCCGTCCACTTCGAGGAGCAGCAGCGCCTCGATGTCCGTCGGCAGACCGATCTTTGCATACTCCTCCACGCACCGGATGGTGGTGCGGTCCAGGAACTCCACCGTGGCGGGGATGATGCGGCGCGCGATGATGGCCGAGACGGTCCGTCCGGCATCCTCCACCGAATCATAGTACGCGAGCATGGTGCGGCTGGCCGCCGGTTTCGGGATGAGCTTCAACAGGATCCGAGTGAAGACTCCCAGCGTCCCTTCCGAGCCGATGAAGAAGTCCTTCAGATTATACCCCGCCACATCCTTCATCGTCTTGCCGCCGCAGACGATCACCTCGCCGGTCGGCAGGACCACTTCAAGTCCCATCACGTAGTTCTTCGTCACGCCGTACTTCAGTCCGCGCAATCCGCCGGAGTTCTCCGCCACATTGCCACCGATGGTGCAGATGTGCATGCTGCCGGGGTCCGGCGGATAGAACAGCCCCAGTTTCTCGACTTCCGTGTGCAATTGAGCGGTAATGACCCCCGGCTCCACCCAGGCGGTGAGGTTCTCCGTATCGATCTCGAGGATACGCTTCCATGGGGACATATCCAGCACGATGCCGCCGGTGACGGGGATGGAGCCGCCGCTGAGCCCCGTACCGTTCCCGCGCGGAACGACGGGAAAACGGTCCCCATTGGCGAGACGCATCACGGCGCTCACCTGTGCGGCCGATGTCGGTCGTACGATCGCGCCCGGGAGTTCGTCGAGCATGGGTGTTCCGTCATACGAATACGTGATGAGGTCTTCGCGTGCCGTGAGCACGTTCTCCGCTCCGACGATTCCGGAGAGAGCCTTCAGGGACGATGATGTGAGCATACGGTGGGGATTGGTTCGCGGACCGGGGGGCGGAGCGGATTCGTCCGATTGGTTTTGCCGCCACTCTTCCGTATATTTTGCCGTGCAATTACACGAACATACCAAAAACACCCCCTAAAATCAACGAAACGCGAGGAGCATCATGAGCACGCTGCAGCGCCGTTCCTGGGCAGAACCGTTCAAGATCAAAGCGGTCGAACCGCTGAAAATGACCACCCGTGCCGAACGGGAATCCTACATCGCCGAAGCCGGGTACAACACCTTCCTCCTCCGTTCCCGGGACGTGTACATCGATCTGCTCACGGACAGCGGCACGAACGCGATGAGCGATTATCAGTGGGCGGGCATGATGATGGGGGACGAAGCGTACGCCGGCAGCGAGAACTACTACCGGCTGGAGAAGGCGGTGCAGGATTTTTACGGGTACAAATATCTGGTTCCGACACATCAGGGACGCGGCGCAGAGAACATCATCTCCCAGATCCTGATCAAAAAGGGTCAGTACGTTCCGGGCAACATGTACTTCACCACCACGCGGCTGCATCAGGAACTCTCCGGCGGAACGTTCGTGGACGTCATCATCGACGAAGCCCATGATTCGCAGAGCACACATCCGTTCAAAGGGAACGTCGACCTGAAGAAGTTCGAGTCGCTCATCGCCAGGGCCGGAGCGGAGAACATCGCCTACATCACCATCGGCGCCACGGTGAACATGGCCGGCGGCCAACCCATCGCCATGGAGAACCTTCGCGCCGTCCATGCCCTCGCCTCCCGGCACGGCATCAAGGTGGTGCTCGACGCCACCCGCGCGATGGAGAACGCCTTCTTCATCAAGAAACGCGAAGCCGGATATGCGGACAAGAGCATCAAGGATATCCTCCGCGAGATGTGCTCCTATTCGGACGCGGCCACGATGAGCGGAAAGAAGGACCTGCTCGTCAACATCGGCGGGTTCCTCGCCCTGAACGACTATGACGTCTTCGAGGAAGCGCGCAATATGGTGGTGGTGTACGAAGGCCTCCATACGTACGGCGGTCTCGCCGGCCGGGACATGGAGGCGATGGCGCGCGGCATCGAAGAGGCGTGTCAGCTGGACCACCTCCAGGCCCGCATCGGCCAGGTCGAATACGTCGGCAACCGTCTGCTGGAGCTCGGGATTCCCATCGTGAAACCCATCGGCGGACATGCCATCTTCCTGGACGCCAAACAGTTCTATCCGCAGCTCGAACAGACGAAGTTCCCGGCACAGACGCTCGCCGCGGAACTGTACCTTGAGTCCGGCATCCGTGCGATGGAACGCGGGATCGTTTCGGCAGGACGCAACAAGGAGACCGGGGACCACTACTTCCCGAAACTGGAACTCGTGCGCCTCACCTTTCCGCGCAGAGTGTACACGCAGGCGCACTGTGACGTGACGGTGGAATCGGTGTACGAAGTGTGGCAGAACCGGTCGAAGGTGAAAGGATTGACGATGGTGTACGAACCGAAGTACCTCCGGTTCTTCCAGGCGAGATTCGAGAAGTTGTAGAGGAGATGGCGGAACATGCCGGCGTCCCATAGGACGCCGGCGTTCGTACGGTCACCAGCCGAAGAATCCGAACATGATGCCCGCATTGATGGTGTAACCGCTCGTCTTGATCTTCGACGGTACGTTGTTCACGTCGTACAGATCGTCCAGCTTCCACTCCGGGGAGAACATCATCGGGTATCCCACGCCCACCCGCAGCTGCAGCCAGGTCAGCAGCGTGTACTCCACGTTCACGTGCGGCGCGAACGTGATGAAGGACCCCTGAAGCCTCCGGGTGTAGTTCTTGCTCGTGGAGAGCGCAGAGCCGTATGAGGTCCAGAGCGAATCCCAGTCCTTGAACGAGTTGTCATCCCTCCGCATCGTGATGTCGATCGTGCCGCTGCCGATGGTGGCTCCCACTGCGACATCCAGCCGGTATGCGACCGGCTGCACGTAGTCCATCAGGAACCCGCCATACGTCACTTGGTATTCCACTTCTTTCTTCAGGTTGCCCACCGGGTCGAGCCGTGACACGGTCCGCTTGCCCGTTCCGCCGAATCCCCCCATGCGCACGTTCCGCAGGAACATGATGTATCCATACCCTTCCCCTCCGACGATGTAAAGCGGGTCGGAACCGAGCGCCGGAAGTCCGGCTCCGGTCAGGTAGCGGTCGATCTCGGTGTTGTCGAACACGCCGACGATGGGGGTCACACCTCCGGCTCCGCCGATCTTCGTGCGGGAAAAGTAGGTGTAGCCCTTGTCGTCGTCGTCATCGTCCTGAGCGAAGGAAGGAACGGTGAGAAGTGCGATGAGCAGTGCGGTGCCGATGGTCTTCATGGTCTCTCCTTCTGATATGAACGTATGCACGAGGTGTCGGAGCGATGGTACATTTCTCTGCGATACGTCGGCGCGGGGTCGATTGTTGCAGGTTCAGAGCCCCAGGGTTGAAGCGTTGGTGCGCAGCGCGGCGATCACGAACGCGATGTGTTCCTCCAGCGGAACGCCCAATTCTGCCGCTCCGTTGATGATATCCTCGCGCCGAACGTTCCGGGCGAAGCCTTTGTCCTTCATCTTCTTCATGACGGTCGTCACTTCGACGGAGGCGACGCTCTTGTCCGGTTTGACGAGCGTGCAGGCGACGATGAAACCGCACAGCTCGTCACAGGCGAACAGCGCCTTCGCCATGAGAGTCTCCCTCGGCACTCCCGTCTCGTCCGCGTGACCGAGAATGGCCCGGCGAAGCTCCTCCGGATAGCCGAGCGATTCGAGGATGAGGGACCCCTGCACCGGATGATCGGGCGTCGTGGGGAACCGCTCGTAGTCGAAATCATGCAGCAGTCCGGTCATTCCCCACAGTTCGGCGTCGCCGCCGAACTTCAGCGCGTACGCGCGCATCGCCGTTTCCACGCAGTGCATATGCTTGCGCAGCGATCCGCTGCCGGTGTATTCCTCCATCAACTGCAGTGCGTCTTTTCGGTCCATCTCACTTCCTCACTGGCCGTTCGGCGGCGATGGTTGATGCTGGGCAAAGGTCCGACAGCGCGCATTCGCCGCATTGCGGGGAGCGGGCGGAGCAGACCGAACGTCCGTGAAGGATCAGCGCGTGCGAAAGATGGAACCAGCGTTTGCGCGGCACGATGGACATCAGGTCCCGTTCGATCTTCACCGGATCGGTCTCACCGGTGAATCCCATGCGGCCGGAGAGACGCGCGACGTGCGTGTCCACCACTACCCCTTCGATGACGCCGAACGCTTCTCCGAGGACGACGTTCGCGGTCTTGCGCCCCACTCCCGGCAGCGCGTGGAGTTCGTCCATGCTTCGTGGCACGGTGCCGCCGTGCCGTTCCAGGAGCGCTGCCGAACAGGCGACAATGTTCTTGGCCTTGTTGCGGAAGAACCCGGTGGAATGAATGAGCGCTTCGACCTCGCGGATGTCGGCGCGGACGAACGCTCGCGGTGTGGGAAAGCGGCGGAAGAGTGCGGGGGTCACCATGTTGACCCGGGAGTCGGTGCATTGTGCCGAGAGGATGACCGCCACGAGCAGCTGGAACGGATCGCCGTACGCCAGAGCGGTCTTCGGCCGGGGGTATCGCCGGAAGAGACGGCGCAGCAGTTCGTCACTCTTCTCTACCCTTCGGAGAGCCGGTCGCCGAGCGCTCATGCGGCGGGAACGGGTTCCATCACGATGAGCGCACCCTGCGTCGTCACCGCTTCTTCGAGCGCATCGGATTCACCGGTCAGTGCGAGCATGATGGAACCGAGCGGATGTCTGGCAAGGTCCGCGGTGAACATCACGGCGTATCCGCGTCCGAATCCCGAAGAGAACGAACGTTTCACGAGAAGAGGTCCCCGGATGCCGTAGCGGCCGTTCAAGGCTTCGACGCGCATCTTCATTTCATCAACGATGGCATCGGGCGCGTCGAACGTGAGAAGCACGAAATAGCCGGAACCGTCGGACGGCACCGGGCCGTTGAGCAGCGCCGCTGTCATGTCGTGGAGGAACGCCGGAGGTTCGGCATCCGATGCCGGGCGGAAACCGGCGATGATGTCATGCACGGACGCCGCTGAATCCATGGAAGGGACATCGCATACGGTGAGGAGCACCGTACCCGCATTCTTCCCGGAAAGCACGCCGGCTTCCGCCAGCAGTGAACGTCCGTTCTTCAGCAGCCGGCGCATCACCCCCACCATCTGCCGCTGTAGCGGCACGTCGGCGGTCTCGACGAGTCTGTATGTGGAAGCCGACGAGAGGGGTTCTGCGGCGGCGGCGGTCTGCTGCAGGACGAACTCGATGCGGTCCTGGATGCTGCGGTCGATCTCCGCCTTGTCGGACATCAGCGGCGTGGACAGGTACGGAGAGAGAGTGCCACGGAGACCGGCGACCGTCTTCTGGACCAGCTCTGCGGCGTTCTTCCGGCGGTCCGCACCGGACCGCTCAGACGCGGAACGGAGCATCGTATGAAGTTCGGCGATGACCGCTGCCGAATCCTCCACCGCGACCGAGACAGAATTCGTCTGTAGCAATGCAAAATATCGGATGGAACTCATGGTGTCGTAGAAAGTGGTTCGGATGGTCCGGTGCGCCCGTACTTCGGGTCCCGGATGAGCAGACGTTCGACCGGTTCGCCGTGCTGCAGGTGGCGTTCGACGATCTCGGCGGCGTCTTCCGGGGTCACACCGCCGTACCACACGCCGTCCGGATACACCACCACGACCGCCCCGTGTTCGCACGCATCAAGGCACCCCGATGCATTGGCGCGGAAGCGCGGCGACAGACCTTTCGACTGCAATTCCTCTTTGAAGCGTTCCTTCAAGACTGCCCCTCCCTTCTGCGCACAACAACCCCGCGGATGGCCATCAGGCCGTTCGTTGGTGCAAATGAAGAGATGCCGTTCGAATCGGGACATACGGAACGATACGAAAAATTGGGTTGAAATGACAAGCGGCCTGAGGACGGACGGAGGCAAAAAAAAATGGGAGCAGAGCTCCCATGTGTCGTGCACCTACCAGGACTCGAACCTGGAACCCACTGATTAAGAGTCAGTTGCTCTACCAATTGAGCCATAGGTGCATCGTTATATCTACAAATATAGGAATTCGCCGGATGAAATTCAATATCCGTCCTGAAAAACGTTCAGAACTGAAATTCGAACGCGAGGGCGATCCGCCGGTGGTCTTCGAGGGTCAGTGTCGTGGAGAATTCCGGTCCGGCCCGCAGCATGATGCCCGCATTCAGCTCGAACGGAGCGCCCCGTTCATCGCGGAAGTCTTCATGGAAGATATACTTCGCTTCGAGCATGAAACCGACATGGTCCTTGAACTGCTTGTAGAACGGGAACGAGACGGCGCCGACGGCGGCGTACCGTCGGTCCGCGTAGAACGAAAGGGTCGTGAAGTTCCATTCCGGATCGGCGTAGTCGCCGGCGGCGAAGAAGGAGAGGACGGAACGGTCGAACGCATAACCGCTGTCCGCGATGGACGCGAGCCCTTGCGAAACGCCGATGGAGAGGGTCGTACGGGTCAGTTCGCCGACGCCGGGCAGCAGCTGCACGCGGAGGGCCGCCTCCTGGCGCTGTACCTTCTTCGCCCGGACATGGACGCCGGCGGAAAGTTCGAACATCGCCAGCCGGAACGCATAGAAGGCTTCGGCGGGTGCGAGCGGATTGAGGTGCCCTTTCAGCATCAGCGTCCTCCCGGTTCCCGACACTTCGCCGTTCCGCATGGTGACGACGCGTTGCGTGGGACCGGCGTCAAGGAATTCGCCGTACATGGTCCGGTAGAGCGTCCGCTTCTCCTCTTCCTGCCGCTGCTCCTCCTTCTCCATCTCCAGCCGCGCCTGCTGCCGGCGCAGGTCCTCCATCCGCCGCTCTTCGTCCTGTTTATGGAGCGTCTTCTGCGCGCGCAGTTCCTCTTCCCTCTTCTCTTCCGCCATCCGGTTCCGCGCTTTCATCAGCAGGATCTCGCGCTGAATCTCGTACGTGATGAGCGAATCGTACTCCGTCTTCCGGTACCGCACGAGACTGTAGAACCGGTGGGACGAGGTGTCGGTGTACCGCTCAGAAACGCCGATCCCCTTCAGGCTCACATCGGAGACGAGCTCGGCGGAGACCGAGGTGCGGTCCGAGAACGAACTCCCTTCCTCGGAGACCTCGCGCTGAAAGATGGAGCGGACGCGGACCTCGACGTTCTGGCCGAAGGCGATGAGCGCGCGGGCGTCCGCGTCGCCTTCCGATACTAGGGATGCTCCGATGCCGTAGTAGAATTCGTTCGCCTGGTCGAGGCGCTGGGTGACGACCCACTGCGGCTGGGCGATGAGAGAGGTCCAGAAGAACAGGACCGATGCGGAGAGGATGCGGACGGAGTCGGTCATAAAAAGAAAAAGCCCATCGAGATTCCTCTCCATGGGCTCAACGGTGTGCGAACGAACGGTTATTGGTTCTGCTGCGCCGGCTGTGCCTGGGTCGGGATCTGCGGAGCCGGAACGGAACTCTGCTGCCCGCTCTGGATCACGGATTGTGTCGACTTCCCTTTGCCCGGGAGGAAGAAGAGATTGATGACCAGGGCGAGGATGATGAATCCGCCGGCGAGGTACGTGGTGGTCTTGGACAAGAAATCCGATGCGCGGCGTACTCCGAACACGTTTCCGATGTTGCTCCCGCCGAACCCGGCGGCCAATCCGCCCCCTTTGCTGTTCTGCATCAGGATTGCGATGATGAGCAGTACGGAAATGATCAACTCAAGAAGAACTAAAGCCGTGTACATTGTGTTCCTTATTTATGTAGATTGCAGTTCAACGGTTCAAACATACGGCTTTTTCCCTCAAAAATCAACATTCAGCGACGGCGATGTTCCGAGAGTTCACGCTTCTCTTCATCCTCACCGGGCAGGTGTATCTGTACCGGAGATTCCGCCGTTTCCTGACGGGTTATGACCGGGTTCCCCGCTGGATCGAGGCCGCCGTCCTTCCGGTGTTCATCCTCTTCAACCTACCGCTCGCGGTCCTCTATTTTTATTTCTGGAAGTTGACCGCGGCGCCGGAATGGGCCGTCACCGTGCTGATGCCGTTCTTTGCCTGGCATCTGGCCACCCTCTTTCTGTACATCGTTCTGGGCTCCGCCGGCATCATCGGGAAGGCGGGACGTCTCGTCCTCAAACTCCTTCAACGGCATCCCGTCATCAATCAAAGGATCGTTTCCATGAGGCATTCCGAACGTTTCCAACAGTTCGACCGTTCCCGCCGGGGATTCCTCCGGAAGAGCGCGATGGGACTGTCGGTCTACTCCTTCGCCGGGGCCGCTGCCGGCATCGCCGGCGAAGACGACCTGGACATCATCCGCACCAGCGCGGTGATCCGCGGCCTCCCTTCCGCGTTCAAGGGGTTCACCATCGGCGTGATGAGCGACATCCATTCTTCCGTCTTCATGAACCGTGACGACATGCTCCGCTACGTCCGGCGGATGAACGGACTCGGTGCGGACCTCCTCGTGGTGACGGGAGACATGGTGAACAGTCAGACGGACGAAGTGTATCCGTTCGCGGAAGCGTTCTCGGAACTCCGGGCGCCGTACGGCGTGTACGGCTGCCTGGGGAACCACGACTTCTTCACGAAGGACGTCGAACGGGTCGCGAAAGAGGTGGACGGATGCGGCGTGCGACTGCTCCGGAACGATGCGGCAGACGTGGTCAAAGACGGTGCGCATCTTGCTTTGCTCGGCGTCGACGACATCGGACGGAACACCGATCCAAACCGCTACCTCGACGCGGCCGTCTCTGCCGCGCGCGCCGGCGTCCCGCGGATCCTTCTCTGCCACAAACCGTACTTCCTGCCCGACGCCTCCGCACGGAACATCGACCTGATGCTCAGCGGCCACACGCACGGCGGGCAGATCGTCTTCGGCACCGTGGACCGCACCCCCATCTCGCTCGCCGCGCTCGCATCGAAGTACGTCGCGGGATGGTACGAACATGGCGGGACCCGTCTCTATGTCAACAAAGGCATCGGTTCCGTCGGCGTACCGTTCCGCATCAACTGTCCTCCGGAACTCACCCTCATCACGCTCACCTGATCTCCTGCCGGAGCACGGAATCGGATTTGCGGGTTGCATTTCAGGAATTTTTCTCGCACTATCTACCCGTACTCAACAGGAACACGGGGACCATGGAAGTCACACAGCTCTCAGCGCCGAAAGAGACAGGCTGGATCGAAGTGGTGGCCGGATGCATGTTCAGCGGGAAGACCGAGGAGCTCATCCGCCGCCTGCGGCGCGCGCAGATCGCGCGGCAGAAGGTCGTCATCTTCAAACCGCGCATCGACAACCGCTACAGCGCCAGTCAGATCGTATCGCATAACACCCAATCGCTCGAATCCGTCGTCATCGACTCCGCGCAGGAGATCCTGGAACTGGCGAAGGACGCGCACGTCGTCGGCATCGACGAGGCGCAGTTCTTCGACATGTCCATCATCGGCGTCTGCGACCGCCTGGCGAACGACGGCAAGCGCGTCATCGTCGCAGGACTCGACCAGGACTACCGCGGCGTACCGTTCGAGCCCATTCCGCAGCTGCTCGCGGTGGCGGAATACATCACCAAGACGCTCGCCATCTGTGTCGTCTGCGGCAATCCGGCGGACCGCACGCAGCGCAAGATCGCGAACGCGGACCGTGTGGTAGTGGGCGCGGCCGACTCCTACGAAGCGCGCTGCCGGAAATGCCATTACATCCCGGACTGAACCGGGCACCGTCACTTCACTTACGATCCCATTTATGGACATCATCACCATCGGCCGGGGCCTCTTCGGCGTCGGTTTCATCATTCTGGTCGCGTTCCTCTTCTCCAACGACCGGAAGCATGTGAACTGGCGTCTGGTCGGCACCGCGTTCCTCATCCAGCTCGTCTTCGCCGTGTTCATCATCCACGCCGAATCGCTCCGGGCGTTCTTCTTCCCCCTCGGGTGGCTGAAGGATGCCATCGACGGGATCGGCGCCGGTGTGGTCGCTCTGCTCAATTATACTATGGTAGGGGCGGAGTTCGTGTTCGGAAACCTCGCCAAGAACAGCGGTCCGGATTCCATCGGATTCTTCTTCGCGTTCCAGGTGCTGCCGACCATCATCTTCGTCTCGGCGCTCACCTCGGTCCTCTATTACCTCGGCATCCTGCAGGCGGTGGTCAAAGTGATGGCTCGTCTCATGGTGAAACTGCTGGGAACGAGCGGTGCTGAATCGCTCTCCAATACCGCGAACATCTTTGTCGGCCAGACCGAAGCGCCGCTCCTCATCCGCCCCTACGTCGGCACGATGACCATGTCCGAATTGAACACCGTCATGGTCGGCGGTATGGCGACCATCGCCGGCGGTGTGATGGCGAGCTATATCCAGATGCTGGGACAATCGTTCTCGGACGCTCACCAGATCCCCCTGGTCGAGGCTCAGCTGAAATTCGCCGTGCAACTGCTCGCCGCGAGCACGATGGCCGCTCCGGCGTCCCTGGCCATCTCCAAGATCCTGTATCCGGAGACCGATGTACCGAAGACCAAGGGAACCGTCACCCTGAACGTCGAAAAGAACGCTTCGAACGTCATCGAAGCGGCCGCAACGGGCGCCGGTGACGGGCTTCAACTGGCGTTAAACGTCGGCGGTATGTTGTTGGCCTTCATCGCGTTGATCGCGATGCTGAACGGGATCCTTGGGTGGTTCGGCGATCTGACCGGTGTGAATGCGTACCTGAGCGCCCACTACCAGCAGACCCTCTCCATGCAATTCCTCTTCGGAACGATCCTGCAGGCGGTCGGCCTTGCCATCGGCATTCCGCTCGCCGACGCCTTCCATTTCGGGAGTCTCATCGGCACGAAGATCGTGCTCAATGAATTCGTCGCGTACCTTGACTTGGCGAATCTGGTGAAATCCGGCGTCATGACCGATAAAGGCGTCCTAATGTCCACCTATGCCCTCTGCGGTTTCGCGAATTTCTCTTCGATCGCCATTCAGATCGGAGGTATCTCCCCCATGGCGCCGCACCGGAAGAAGGACATCGCGTCCCTCGGTCTGCGGGCCGTGCTCGGAGGAACCCTTGCGACCCTCATGACGGCGACCATCGCCGGTATTCTGGTCGGTTGAACGTACTAGACGCACGCTCCAATGCTCAACGATAGCATCAAATATATCCGGTCCAAAGTGACATCCCAGCCCACGGTCGGCATCGTGCTCGGTTCCGGTCTGGGTGATTTCGGGGAACAGGTGGTCGATCCTGTCATCATCAACACCCGGGATGTGCCGAACTATCCGGTATCGACCGTGCATGGCCATTCCGGCAAGCTCATCTTTGGCACCATTCGAGATGACAAGAGGTGCTCCGCGCAACTGCTTGTATTTCAGGGGCGTGTCCATTTCTATGAAAGCAATTCCCTTGAACGTGTCATCTATCCAATCGATGTCGCGAACGCTCTCGGAGTGACGACCCTCCTCATCACCAACGCTGCCGGAGGCATCAACCGTTTGTTCCAGCCGGGCGACCTGATGCTCATTCGGGATTACATCAATCTGACGTATGAGAATCCGCTCATCGGCCGCGGAATCCGGGCCGGCGAGCGCATGGCGGGGTGTTTTCACGAGGGTCTTCTGAAGGATGCGCTGACGGCGGCGAAGGAACTGCACATTCCGGTGCAGGAAGGGGTGTACTGCTGGACGAAGGGACCGACCTATGAGACGGCCTCGGAGATCCGGATGATGCAGCGCCTCGGTGCGGACGCGGTGGGGATGTCCACCGTCCCCGAAGTGATGACCGCCGCCCATTTCGGCATGAAAGTGCTCGGTATTTCATGCATCACCAATATGGCCACCGGCATCACCGGACAACGGCTGTCGCACGATGAAGTGACCGAGACGGCGAACATGGCAAAAGCCCATTTCACATCGCTGGTTCGGGAGATCGTCCTCGGTCTCCGCTAGACACTCCCCCGCTCCACTCCCCTCTTACACACCCAGACGGGCGTCCATCCGTTCCGTGACCTTTCGGAAGAGGATGAGCGCGACACCCGCAGCGAATCCGATCACCGCGAAATAGTACCATATGACATGGGCGCTGTCGTACGCCGTCGCGCGAAGTTCAGGAGGCACGGTCGCCGGGTCCGGGCAATACATCGTGAGCAGGTATCCCGACAGTCCGAATCCGAGGATGGAGGAGAGGAACGAATGCAGGTGTCCGAATCCGAGGTACAATCCCTCTTCCCCTTTCGGCGCCTGCAGCGAGAAGTACTCCAGAAAGCGGGGTGAGATGAAACATTCCGCCCAACCCTGCAGGACAATGCCGGCGATCATCATCACCGTCACCGGGTGCGCCGTGAAGAGACCAGCGATGGAAAGTTCGTTCCCGTGCACTGCCGCGATGATGGAACCGCTCGCCATCAGGAGCGCCGAGAAGGGCATGAGGAACATTCCGACGGTCATGGACGTGACCGCACGGACGGTGCGCATCGCCTGGGTGATGAGGACGACCGAGGTCACCACGACGAACGGATTCACGTTGGAGATCCATTCCGGCGACGCCCCTTCCCCCACCATCCGCAGGACGAACTTCGGCATCGTCGCGTACATCTGATGCTGGATGATCCAAAAACCCGTGACGATGACGATGAGGGTCACGAGACGGGCGTTCCGCAGCACCCGGACGAAGGCCTTCCAGACCTCACCGAACGATTTCGTCGGCTCCGTCGTTATCGCCGCGCTCCGGTAGAAGAACACCACCGTCACCAGCGCCGCCAGCGACAATCCCGCCGAATAGAAATTGACCGCGTCCACCCCCCATTCGATCCGCATCGGATACGCGAAGGTCTTGCCAAGGAACGACCCGATGTTCACCATCCCGTAAAAGATGGAGTATCCCCGCGCCCGGGTTTCGGCGGTGGTGTTCTTCGCGACGGTTCCGGTGATGATGGACTTGATGAACGCTCCGCCGACCATGACCAAGATGAGCGCCGGCGGAACAGTGGACTTGAAGGGCAGAAATCCGAGCGTCGCATATCCCACCGTGAGCAGCAGGAACGCGGTGATGATGCCTTTGCGGAATCCGATGGAATCGGCCAGCGCTCCGGTGAACGGCGGCAGGAAGTGCATCCCCGCAGAGAAGACACCGGCGATCCAGGCTGCATCGATGTCGTCGTAACCGACCACCCGGGACAGGTAGAGGGTGATGGAGATGAACATCGCGTAATAGGCGGATCGTTCGAACATCTCCACGATATTGGAGGTCCAGAAGACGCGCGGGAAGTTCCAGGTGGCGGTGCCGGTCATCGTCGACTCACGTTGTCGGAGGGTAGAGATGGTAGAGCATCACGTAGACGAAGACGCCGGTCAGGGAAACGTAGACCCAGACCGGGAAGGTCTTCCGGGCGATGGACCGGTGCGCGTCAAACCGGCCGTTCCATCCGCGCCAAAGCGTGAGGAGCGCCATCGGCGCCAGCACCGCCGCGAGGATGGTGTGACTGATGAGCACGGCGAAGTAGACGGGACGCACCCACCCTCCCGCCGTGAACCGCACGGAACCGACGGCCGAATGGTAGACGAGGTAGCTGATGAGGAACAACACGGAACAGGAGGCCGCCGCGAGCATCGAACGCCGGTGCTGTTCCTTCCGGCCCGCCTTGATGTGCCGGTATCCGTTCAACAGAAGGAGGAGACTCGAAACGTTGAGGAGAGCGTTGAGAGCCGGGAGGTCGGTCAGGTTCATCGGTCCACCTTGTAGACGATCATCGCCGAAAAGATGACGGGGAGGTAGAACAGTGATGCGAAGAAGAGCCTGCGAGCGGCAGCGCCGGAGTCCTGTCCGGACGTCGCCCGGAGGAACCTCCATCCGAACAGAAGGAACGCCGCACCGACGATGAGCGCGACGATGATGTAGCTCCGTTCCACCATCCCGACGAGCGCCGGAGAGATCGAGACGAGGAGCAGCAGGACCTGGTTGACGACGACGCGTGTAGCGACTCTCGCTCCGGTATCGTCCATGTTCGTCAGCAGCCGGAACCCGGCGTTGCGGTAGTCGGCGCGGTAGACCCAGCCGATGGCGTAGAAGTGCGGAAGCTGCCAGTAGTACAGGATCGCGAAGAGCGTGAACGCCTCGGGAGTGAGCGATGCGCTCACGGCGGTCCATCCGATGAGCGTGGGCAGGGCCCCGGGTATCGCTCCGATGATGGTGGCGAGCGGCGTGATGCGCTTCAGCGGTGTGTAGAGAAAGACATAGGAGAGGAAGGTCGTCGCGGCAAGCAGAGCCGGCAGGAGACCGATGACGGAGAGCGTGCCGATGCCGACCGCCGACACGATGCCGGCGAACAGGAGGCCTTCGGAGGGAAGGAGTCGCCTGTCGGGCAGCGGGCGCCGTTCCGTCCGTTTCATCAGCAGGTCGGCGTCCCGCTCCAGCACCTGATTGAACGCGCCGGCGCCCCCTCCTACCAGCAGCGTGCCGAGGGCAAGGAGCGGAAAGATGACGATCTGGGACGGCTGAGGGTCCCGCAGCGCAAGGAACGCGCTGGCAAGCGATGTGAAGACGGACAGCAGCGTCAGTTCCGGCTTCATGAGAAGCCAGAGATCGCGCACGAAGTGCACGGCGCTCCGGTCGTCCGTCGCGGCAGGAACGCTCACCGCATCCCTCCCTGGGCGAGCCGACGCAGGCGGTGCAGCTGCACGGCGGTCACGACGCAAACGACGAGCGTGGCGGCTCCGACCGCCACGTGCGCGGTGGTGATGAGGATCTCTTTCCGGCTGAGCACCGTGAGTGCGCCGAGGGTGAACTGGATCAGGACCGCACCGATGAGAAGGGCACCGTGCCGTTCGAACCCTTCCAACCGGCGGCGTCCCTTCCGGAGCATCGTACCCGCCGCCAGCAGTACAGCGGCCGCAATGTACGCCCAGCTCCGGTGCAGCATATGGATGACGATCTGATACGCCTGGACCGGCCGGTCGCCGGGGAATTTCAACCGGTCATCCAGGAGCTGTTGCTGGTAGGAAGCGAGCGCATCAGCGTCGAGCGACGGGAACAGCTGTCCGTATGCGAGCGGAAAGTCCGGAACGGAGAGACCGGAATAGGTATGCCGAAGCAGCGCGCCGAGCGCGAGCTGGACGAAGATGACGGCCGACGCGGCGGTCATCACCAATGACATTGTGCGGAGCGCTTCGGAATCGCGCGCGGACGTCGTGGTCGTCCACCAAGACGATGTTCCAAGGGCGATGATGGAAACGAGACAGAGGAACGACTGTGCCGTCATACCATGCGCGACGGAGACCGGTGTGGGCAGCAGATACAGCACCGTCAATCCGCCGAGGATGCCCTGAACGATGACGAGCACGAGTGCCGAATAACCCGCCCGCTTCAGCCAGGGACGCTGTGCTTTCAGTCCCAGCCACACCGCCAGGACGGTCGTGAGCAGTCCGACATACGATGCGAAGAGCCGGTGACCGTGCTCATATTTTATCCCTCCCACCCACTTGTCGATCGGGAAGGTGAACATGTTCTCGCCGTACGTCGTCGGCCAGTCCGGCACGGAAAGCCCGGAGCCGGTGCTGGTGACCAGACCACCGAGGAAGATGAGCACGAACGTGTTCACAGCGGTGAACAGCGCGAAGCGGTGGAGCCAGGGGTCGTATCGCATAGTCAACAAGGAGTTTCGTTCGCTGGATTTCACGAATATACCTTTTTTTCCCCTTCCTTCACAGAGATTCCTTGAAACAGGAGCGCATTCTCCGTAAATTTATTCTTCACCGAAAGGAGACACCATGACCAGGACCCTCATCCTCCTCGCCGTCGTCAGCTCACTGCTGATGGCGCAGAAGGAACGCCATCTCGCCAACATCAAACAGCTCACGTTCGGCGGCTCCAATGCCGAAGCCTATTTCTCCGCCGACGGTTCGAAGCTCGTCTTCCAGGCCACGGTGGATAAACTGGCCTGCGACCAGATCTTCACCATGAGCGCCGACGGAAGCGGACGGACGATGGTCAGCAACGGCGACGGGCGGACCACCTGCGCGTACTGGTTCCCGGACGGGAAACGCATCGTATACGCGTCGACCGATGACGATGATGACGACTGTCCGCCGGAACCGGACCGTTCCAAAGGATATGTGTGGGGCGTCTTCAATGCTTACGACATCTATGTCGCCAATGCGGACGGTTCGCGAAAAAAGGTTCTCACCGCATCCAAAGGGTACGACGCCGAAGCGACCATCTCGCCGGACGGCCGGGAGGTCGTGTTCACCTCCACCCGGAACGGCGACCTGGACCTCTTCATCATGAACGCGGACGGCTCGAACGTACGGCAGGTGACGAAGGATGTCGGCTATGACGGCGGCGCGTTCTTTTCCCC
Source organism: Bacteroidota bacterium (assembly GCA_008933835.1). Taxonomy (GTDB): domain Bacteria; phylum Bacteroidota; class Ignavibacteria; order UBA10030; family UBA8401; genus SpSt-333. The sequence continues at coordinate 232,062 of WBUG01000001.1, forward strand.
CGACGGCAAACAGCTCGTCTACCGTGCGCACCATCCGGCCGATTCCGCCTCCCTTAAAGAGTACAAGGACCTGCTGAAGCAGGAACTCGTCCGGCCCACGAAGATGGAGCTTTTCATCATCAACACCGACGGGACAGGGAAACGCCAGCTCACCTTCAACGGCGCCGCGAACTTCGCTCCGTTCTTCACGCCGGACGGCAAGAGCATCATCTTCTCCAGCAACCTGCACGATCCGGCGAAGTTCGATTTTGAGCTGTTCCTCATCGGCACCGACGGACGCAACCTCCGCCGCGTTACCTTCTCCCCCGGTTTCGACGGATTCCCGATGTTCTCGCCGGACGGAAAGAAGCTCGTCTTCGTTTCGTCGCGGAACGCGACCTCCCGGCGCGAATTCAACATCTTCCTCGCCGACTGGGCGGAGGATTCCGTCACATCGTACCTGCGGCAGCATGAACAGTTCCTGGCCTCCGACGCCCTGGAGGGACGGAAGCCCGGCTTCCGGGGGAACGACATCGCCGCATCCTATATCGCCCAGCAGTTCGCCAGCCTCGGACTCGCTCCGGTCGGCGACAACGGAACGTTCTTCCAGAACTTCGATGTGGTTTCCGAACTGCAGCTCGGAGCGAGGAACACGCTCACCGCGGCCGAGAAGAAGAAGAGACCGGCGGTGTATACGCCGGACGCACAGTTCCGTCCGCTCGGATTCTCGCTCGATACGTCCGTGACGGCCACGCCCGTGTTCGCCGGATTCGGCATCAGCGCTCCGGAGCAGAAGTACGACGACTATGAGGGATTGGACGTGAAGGGAAAGGTCGTCGTCGTGCTGCGCGGTACGCCGGACGGTGATTCGCCCCACTCCTCGTTCGGCAAGTTCGCCGCCCTCCGCTATAAGGCGATGAACGCCCGCCAGAAGGGCGCCGCCGCCGTGCTCGTGGTGAATCCGGCCGCCGAAGATTCGGCGGACAAGCTCATCCCGCTTCGGTACGACAACTCGTTCAGCAGCAGCGGCATCGCCGCCCTGCACGTGAAACGCAGCGTGGCGGACTCCTGGCTGAAGGGAATGAAACTTTCGGTGGACACCCTCGCCGCGCGCATCTACCGCACGAAGAAACCGGTCACGGCCGTCGTGAAGAATGTGATGCTCACGGTCTCCACGGAAGTGGTCAAAGTGAAGAAGTCCACCCGGAACGTGGTGGGTCTTCTGAAAGGGACCGGTTCGTCCGGCGAGCACATCATCATCGGTGCGCATTTCGACCATCTCGGTTTCGGCGGCGACGGGTCCGGTTCGCTCGAACCATCCCGGAACGAGATCCACAACGGTGCGGACGATAACGCATCGGGCACCGCCTCGATGATCGAGATCGCCCGCTACCTGTCCGAACGAGCCGGCTCGCTCAAACGGGACATCCTCTTCATGGGCTTCTCCGGCGAAGAGATGGGCCTCCTCGGCTCGGCGCATTACACGAAAGCCCCTCTCCTTCCGTTGGAGCAGGCGGTGACGATGGTGAACCTCGACATGGTGGGTCGTCTGAAGGACCGCAAGCTGACGGTGCAGGGAACGGGCACTTCCCCCTCATGGGAGACGATGCTCTCGTCGCTCAATGCCGACTCGGCGTTCCAGCTCGCCATGGTGAAGGACGGATTCGGCCCGAGCGACCATGCGTCGTTCTATTCCAAGAACGTCCCGGTCCTCTTCTTCTTCACCGGCGTGCATGAGGACTACCATAAGCCCTCCGACGATTTCGACAAGATCAACTACGAGGGGATGACGGACATCGTGCGGTACGCCGTGCGGACCGTCGTTGCGGTGGACACCTTCAGCGTGCGCCCGGTCTTCCAGAAGACCGCACAGCCGGCGATGCCGTCCGGCTCGGGCCGGGGATTCCGTATCACGATGGGGACCGTGCCGGACTACTCCGAAGGGGTGGTCGGATACAAGATCTCCGACGTGCGCGAGAACAGTCCGGCTCAAAAGGCCGGCATGAAGAGCGGCGACATCATCGTCCGAATCGGGACGTACGACATCAAGAGCATTTACGACTTCATGTACTCGCTGGAGGGATTCAAGCCGGGCCAGGAAGCGGACGTGACCGTGAAGCGGGGCACCGAGACGCTCACACTGAAAGTGACGTTCGAAAAGCGGAACTGAAAACGTCAACACCACCACAAAACGAAAGCCCCGGCACGGATGCCGGGGCTTTCTTCGTTTACGACCACGGAGAGGTCAGAGCAGTTTGCGGGCGACCTCGCGCAGTTCCTCTTTCGTGCAGAACCGCTGGATCATCGGGAAGAGGATGTGGTTCTCTTTATGGATGTGGTTGACCATCAGCTGCACGATCTCCTCCGCCGAATCGCAGAGTTCGAGCCGTGCGATACGGTCGTCCGTGTTGTCGCGCAGCGCCTTGATGCTGTAGTTCAGTTTCCGGTAGATCTTCGCCATGCGGGCATGGTCGTCGCGCAGCACGGTGGTGGGACCGTCGACGTACCGCTCCACGATGGGGAACAGCGCGTCCTCCTCATGCCGGTTATGGTGCCGCACTTCCTGGTCCACGTACTCCACCGCCTTCAGCAGGCTCTTGAACGCCCGTTCGGAGTATCCTTTCTTCTTGAGCTCCGCCGCCGCTTTCTTCAGCTGCTGGAGCTTCAGGAGCGCGTCCTCGTGCTCTTTCATCAGCAGCGCTATGGGGTCGCGGACGGCCATACGCCGGTCACTTCGTCTCGATGTACGTCGTGTAACGGGTCTTCCCCTCGATGTACTCCGCAAGCTGGGCGGTGAGCTGGTCCGCGGTCTCGTCCTCGCTCTCTTCGAACTTCTTGTAGGCGACTTCGGAATGCGCCAGGATGATCTCGGCGAACGAATTCTGTTTTCCCCGCTGTTCGTACACGGAATACGAAACGTACTGGTTCGTGGCGTAGTGGGTCTTCAGCTTGTCGACGGTCGCCAGGTAGTCCGTGCGTTTCTCGTTCTTCACGTCGTACTGAACGGTGAGAATGACTTTGCCCATCGTGAATTCTGTCCTTCCGATTATGTTGTAAAGTATGTGAAGATCATGGAACTGGCCGCGGCGGTCACTGCCGCTGCGGCGAACGAAACGGCCACCCCCGCGATGCGCGGGATGCGGTGTGCCGCCGAAATGCCGGCGGCGTTCAATATCAGCGTCCATGCGACCGCGGCGGCGTCGAGTCCCAGCAGCACCATGGTCACCTCCGGCTTCAGCTGGTACGCGGTGGGATTGGCCGAGAACAGATGCAGACCGAGCGTTGCCAGCTCCAGCGGGAGCACGAACACGGCGGCAAGCATCACCGGCACGAGCGACCAGCCCGAGACGCCGTAACTTTCTCGGAACGATCCCTTCCCTCTCGCCGCCTTCGCCAGCAGATGGTTCATTCCGGTCCAGAGGAAGACCAGCGGGACCGCCGCCAGCCCCCCGAAGAACGTTCCGAACAGGAGCAGCGGGAACAGATTGTCGAACTCATCGCCGAACCGATGCGCCCAGAACAGGGTGAACACGGCGGAGATCCCCAGAAAGAGTCCGAGGAGCACCACGTAGTTCTTATGTTCCGCGATGATGATCCTTCGGAAGGCCGTTCTGGGAGACTCGATGATGAGCCACATGGTGGCGAAGAGATCGAGGGTCGGCACCCTGTCCTGCACATAGCTGCCGCACGAGGAACATCTCACGGCCAGGTCTTCATTCTGCGCGGTACAAACAGGACAGACGATCATACGGCATTGAAAATACGAAGAATTGAGCGGGGGTGCAATGGAAAATCCGGTAAAAACACCGTGCTGCCGACTCTCCGTTCAACTGAGCCGACGAAAATGCGCCGTGAAATGACGCAACGCCGGGGCTTCGAAGGTGATGGCATAGCCGCGGAGACGTTCTCGGTGCTTGAAGGAATCGATGACGACCTCGACGACATAGTCGATGTGGCTCTGCGTATAGACGCGGCGCGGTATAGCGAGACGAACCAGCTCCAGCGGCGGTGAGATCAGCGACCCGTCCGTCGCGTACTTCCCGAACATCACGCTGCCGATCTCGACGGAACGGATCCCTCCCCGGACGTACAGGTCGCACACGACCGACTGGCCGGGATACTCGTTCGGAGGAACGTGCGGGAGAAAGCGTTTCGCGTCGATGTAGACCGCGTGTCCTCCGGGTGGACGGAGAATGGGGACGCCGGCAGCGGTCAATTTGTCGCCGAGATAGGCCACAGAACGGATACGGTACTTCAGGTAATGCTCGTCCAGCACCTCCTCCAGTCCCTGGGCGATGGCTTCAAGGTCACGCCCCGCCAGCCCGCCGTAGGTCGGGAATCCTTCGGTGATGATGAGGAGCGTCCGGGCCTGGGCCGCGATGGACTCGTCGTTCAGCGCGAGGAAGCCCCCCATGTTCACGATAGCGTCCTTCTTTGCGCTCATCGTCACGCCGTCCGCATACGAGAACATCTCCTGCGCTATCTCCTTCGGGGACCGGTCCGCGTATCCCGGCTCACGCAACTTGATGAAGTACGCGTTCTCGGCGAAACGGCACGCGTCCAGAAAGAGCGGGATGCCGTAGCGGGAGAGCATCGCTTTCGTGTCGCGGATGTTCGCCATGGAGACCGGCTGTCCGCCGCCGGAATTGTTCGTGACGGTGATGAAGCAGGCGGGGATGTTGGCGGCCCCTTTGTCCCGGATGAACGATTCGAGCGCGGCGATGTCCATGTTCCCCTTGAAGTCGGCTTCCACCTCGGGATGCCGGCCTTCCTCGGTCATGAAATCGACCGCTTCGGCGCCGCTGAACTCGACATTGGCGCGCGTCGTGTCGAAGTGCGTATTGTTCGGGATGAACTTCCCCTTCCCTCCGATGATGGAGAAGAGGATCTTTTCGGCGGCGCGTCCCTGATGTGTCGGGATGACGAACGACATCCCGGTGAGCTCCTTCACGGTCCGTTCGAACCGGAAGAAGCTCTTCGCGCCGGCGTACGATTCGTCCCCCTCCATGATGCCGGCCCATTGCTTGGCGCTCATGGCGGAGGTCCCGCTGTCGGTCAACAGGTCGATCAGCACGTCGTCCGCCTTCACGAGGAAGGGGTTGAAATGCGCTTCGGCGAGGATGGAACGGCGTTCCTCCTCCGACGTGAAGCGGATGGGTTCGACGGATTTGATCTTGAACGGTTCGATGATGGTCTTCATGGCGGTGCGCCTCATTCGGCGTCGTAGGTGATGAGACTGCGGATGTCGTACCCCGGCAGTTTCGTCCGGGGGGAGAGGAACGCGAGTTCGATGATGAACGAGAGACCGACGATCTCCCCGCCGAGCCGTTCGACGAGGGAACTGGCCGCTTTCATGGTGCCGCCGGTCGCGAGCACATCGTCGTGGAGCAGCACCTTCTCTCCCTTCAGGACAGCATCGGTGTGGATCTCGATGGCGTCAGTACCGTACTCGAGAGCGTATTCCTCGCGAAGCACGGCGGCGGGGAGCTTGCCGGGTTTCCGCACCGGGACGAATCCAGCGCCGAGCCGGTCCGCCAGCGCCGCGCCGATGATGAATCCGCGCGATTCGATCGCCACTACTTTCTGAACGCCCATCCCGCGGTACATCTGTTCGAACCGGTCGATGCATTCGCGGAACGCGGCGGGGTCCTTGAGCATCGTGGTGATGTCCTTGAACATGATCCCGGGTTTCGGGAAATCCGGAACGGTACGAATGGTCGATTCGAGGTGCATGGGCGCTCCAAGTATGGCGAAGAAAAGTAGAGGAATTCGGCGGGAGAAGCAATACAAAAGACGGACCCCGGCAGAAGGCGCGCTGCCGGGGTCCGTCGTGAGGAAGGGATCACAGTCCGACGATCATGTCGGCGTACTTCGGAACGGGCCAGAGGTCCGACGCGGTCTGGATCTCGAGCTCGTCCACCACGGCGCGCAGCCGTTCGCACTGCGCCTTGACGCCGACGAACGCGGCGGCCTTCTTCGGAAGGTCCTTCTGCGCGTTGGCGGCGGCGAGCAACTTCTCCAGCGCCGCCGTTTCCGTCTGGATGCCGGTCATATGCTTCGAAACGTTGCGGATGACATCCTTCAGGGAGCGGACCGAACGGTCACCGGCGCCGAGGGTCGCACGGAGGCCGGCGGAGGTCTCGCAGAGCTCGTTCACGTAGGAGATGACCGAGGGATAGTACATGGTGAGAGCCATCTTCTTGGCGACGCGCGCTTCGATGTCCACCTGTTTGATGTAGCTTTCGAGGTCGATGTGGTAGATGGCTTCCAGCTCGCGTTCGTTGTAGACCTTGTAGGTGGTGAAGAGCTCCACCGCTTCGCGGGTATGGTACGCGCCGAGCGCTTCCGGCGTGGTCTTGATGTTGGGGAGGCCTCGTTTGGCCGCTTCTTTCTGCCAGGCGTCGGAATAGCCGTCACCGCTGAAGATGACCTTCTTGGAGTCCTTCACCGCGGCGCGGAGCACCTCCACCACGGCGATGTTGAGGTCCTTCCCTCCCGCCACAGCCTTCTCGATCCGGGTGCGGAGGTCGTCCAGGGACTGCGCCATCGCCGTGTTCAGCACGGTGATGGGGGTTGAAGGCGACTGGCTGGAGCCGACGGCGCGGAACTCGAACTTGTTCCCGGTGAAGGCGAACGGCGAGGTGCGGTTCCGGTCCGTATTGTCCTTGGGGATGAACGGGATCTTATCGATGCCGATGGAGAGCCATGCGTCGTCCGTGTCCTGAGTGACCTTCCCTTTCTCGAGGTCTTCCAGCACACGGTTCAGCAGTTCGCCCAGAAAAACGGAGATGATGGCCGGCGGCGCTTCGTTGGCGCCGAGTCGGTGGTCGTTGTGCGCGGTGGCGATGGAGGCGCGGAGCAGCCGGGCATGTGTATGCACCGCCTGGATGGTGGCCACGAGGAAGACGAGGAACTGCAGGTTGGATTGGGGCGTCTTCCCGGGATTGAGGAGGTTCTCTCCTTTGTCCGTGCTGAGGGCCCAGTTGCTGTGCTTGCCGCTTCCGTTCACGTTCGCGAACGGCTTTTCATGCAGCAGCACCGCCAGACCGTGCCGCTGCGCGATACGGTCCATCAGGTCCATCAGGATCTGGTTGTGGTCGATGGCGACGTTCACGTCCTCGTAGATGGGAGCCACTTCGAACTGGTTCGGCGCCACTTCGTTGTGTCGGGTCTTGAGCGGGATGCCGAGCTTGTACGCCTCGGTCTCGATCTCGGTCATGAACGCGAACGCCCGTTCCGGGATGTTGCCGAAGTACTGGTCCTCCAACTGCTGGTGCTTCGCGGGCGTGCGGCCGAAGAGCGTGCGACCGGTCTGCTTCAGGTCGGGCCGTTCGTTGTAGTAGTCGCGGTCAATGAGGAAGTACTCCTGTTCCACGCCGAGGGTGGAGAAGACCTTGGTACCCGGGTTCTTGAAGTGCCGGAGCATCCGCAGCGCGGACTGGTTGAGCGCTTCGATGGAACGGAGGAGCGGCGCCTTCTTGTCCAGCGTTTCGCCCGTGTAGGAGATGAAGACGGTCGGGATGCAGAGCGTGTTCCCGTGGGGGTACTCGAGCACGAACACCGGACTGGTCGGGTCCCAGATGGTGTATCCGCGCGCTTCGAACGTGGCGCGGATGCCGCCGGAGGGGAACGACGAAGCATCCGGTTCGCCCTGGATGAGCTGCTTGCCGGTGAAGGACTCGATGATCTTGCCGCCGTTGGCATAATCGTAATCGATGAACGAGTCATGCTTCTCCGCCGTGTAGCCGGTCAGGGGCTGGAACCAGTGCGTATAGTGCGTGCACCCTTTGGACATCGCCCAGTCCTTCATCGCGATGGCGACGATGTTCGCGGTGTCCTTGTCCAGCTTCTCCCCTTTCTGGATGACGTTCACCATGGTATCATAGGCGTTCCGGGGGAGCATCTGCTGCATCTTCGGAAGGTCGAAGATGTTCTCTCCGAAGTAGCTGGAGACCGGTTTCACGGGTTTGGTCATGCGGTCCTCTTGAATGATGGTTATTTGGATTTCGTGAGCCTGATGCGCGCAGTCTCTTTCATGGTGGAGAGCACGACGCTGGTCGTCGTGTTGACCACACCGGACCACGCCTGGATCTTCGACAGGAGCTTCTCCAGCGAGGAGGTGTTCTCGGTGCGGACCTTCAGCAGATGCGTGCCGCTGCCGGTGACCGAATGGATCTCGAGCACTTCGTCCGCGGCGCGGGCATGGTCGATGAAGGAATGGTAATGTTTGGACGAATCGACCGTCACCGTGATGAACGCGGTGATGTCCTTCCCGAGCCGTTTCGGGTCGACGAGGGCGGCGTACCCGGTGATGAAGCCGTTCTCTTCGAGCTTCTTCAGCCGCTCGCTCACGGACGGGATGCTGAGGTCCACCGCCTGTGCCAGGTCGTTCCGGCGGGTCCGGCCGTTCTTCTGCAGGATGTCGATGATGGTGACATCGATATCATCCAATTGGTGCAGGGAGTTCATCGTGTGTCCTAAATAAATTAGGTTATCGAGCCGTATAATTAAGAATATAAGGTTAATTCCCGTCCATGGCAAGATTCAGGCAAAAAAAAAGCGGGCCGGAGCCCGCTGTTGACGTACCGCACGACCGTCAGTGCTTGAACAGAGAACGCTGGTATTTCACCTCTCCTTCGTAGACGGTCGCCTGGACGTTGAAACCGTCGTCCAGCAGCACCAGGTCCGCATCCTTCCCGACGGCGAGGATGCCCTTGCGGTGTTCGATGCCGAGCACCTTGGCGCCGTTGAGCGACGCCATGCGCACGGCGTCGGTGAGCGGAACGCCGACCTCCTTCACCATCGTCTTCACCGCCTCTTCCATCGTAAGGGTGCTGCCGGCGAGCGTGCCGTTCTCGAGGAACGCCCGCTTCTCGCGCACGATGATCTTCTGGTCCATGAAGTGATACTCGCCGTCCGGCATGCCGCTCGCCCGGATGGCGTCGGTGACGAGGATGATGCCGCCGCTCCCTTTGATGTTGTGCAGCAGTTTCATCACGATGGGATTCACATGGATGCCGTCGGCGATGAGCTCCACTTTCAGCTCGTTCCGCAGGAGCGCCGCGACCATGATGCCGGCCTCGCGGTGGTGGAAGGGACGCATCGCATTGAACATGTGCGTCACGTGTGCGGCGCCGTTATCGATCGCCTTCTCGATGTCGTCGTACAGCGCCAGCGTATGGCCGATGGACGGGACCACCCCCTGACTGGCGGCGGTTCGGATGACGTCGATGTTCCCCGGCAGTTCGGGCGAGATGGTCATCAGTTTGATGTGTCCGCGGGAGGAGGCGTAGAGTTCGTTCCACATCTCCACGTTGGGCTCCCACAGGTATTCGATCTTGTGCGCCCCTTTGATCTGCGGATTGATGAACGGTCCTTCCATGTGGATGCCCCACACGTTGGAGCCGGTATGCCCTTCGATGTAGTCTGCGATGCGGGTCATGTCCTTCTTCAGGAGGTCCATCTTCTTCGAGAAGAGCGAAGCGAGCAGTCCCGTGGTGCCGTGAGCGAAGAAGAAGTCCGAGATGGCGGTGATGGCGTCCGCGGTGTCGTCCGCGAACCCGTGACCATATCCGCCATGGACGAGCAGGTCGATGAAACCCGGAGTGACGGTGATGCCGGGCAGGTCGTAGACCGGGATGCCGGGAGGAACGGCGATGTCCGAGACCTTGCCCATATGCGCGATCTGCCGGCCAGCGATGACGATGACGCCAGGTTCGACGATGCGGAACGGAGTGATGATCCTGACGTTGCGGAGAGCGAACGATGTCGTTTTCATGTGGTGATGAGCTTTTGAAGGGTGGTGAAATTGGAACGGATGTCTCCGGCGCCGAACACGGCGTTCCCGGCGACAAGATACTGGGCTCCGGCACCGGAAGCCGCGGCGGCGGTGGTGCGGTCGATGCCCCCGTCGACTTCGATCACGAGGTCGAGACCGCGTCGGCGGACATCATCCGCAAGCTGACGAATTTTCTCCGTTGACGAGGGGATGTACCGCTGTCCGCCGAACCCGGGATTGACGCTCATGATGAGCACAAGATCGACGTACGGCAGGATCTCGGTGACGGTCGAGAGCGGTGTCGCCGGATTCAGGCTCACGCCGGCCTTCATCCCCAGTTCTCGGATCCGTGAGACCGTCCGGTGCAGATGAGTGCATGCTTCGACATGGACGGTGAGGATGTCCGCTCCGGCATCACGGAACGGCTCCAGCATCGCATCGGGGTCGGTCACCATCAAATGCGTGTCCAGCGTGAGACCGGAGATCCGGTCGATGGCCTTCACAACCCCCGGTCCGAACGAAATGTTCGGAACGAAATGACCGTCCATGATGTCCAGATGCAGGATGGTTGCCCCAGCTTCCGTCACCGCGTCGATATCCCGAGCCAGCGCGGAGAAGTCGGCGGACAAGAGTGACGGCAGGATCACCGGTTTCGGCGGCATGTCAGTTCTCCCGGACCTTGGCGCCTTTATCGGGCGCCTGTGCGATGAAGAGGTCGACCTCTTTCTTGGTAGTCACGATCTCGTTCTCTCTCGGCAGCTGGTCGATGACGGTGTTCGGCAAAAGATCGGCATTCATCTGATACGTGATATTTCCCAGCTTAAGACCCTTGTCTTTCAACATTTTCTGTGCTTCCATCAAGGTCATTCCAACGAGGGACGGTACAAAAATACTGTCGATGGATTCTCCGGCACTGACGACGATACCGATGTAACTACCCCGCCGAGCCTTGTTCCCTCCGGGAATGTCCTGTGAAATGATGGTCCCTTCAGGGAGCTCTGTCGAAATCTGATAGGCGATGGCGCCCTGGCGCAGTCCCGCCTTGTCCAGCATGAATTTGGAATCCCGCAATGTCCTTCCGCGGAGAGAGGGGACGATGACGGAGAGCTCGCCTCCGGAGATGGTGAGATAGACCCTCCGCTCGGATTTGACGATCTGGTCGGCGGCGGGATTCTGCAGGACGACATGGCCGACCGGATAGCGGTTGTCCGGGCGCACCTCTCCTTTCTTCGGCTGCAGGTTCTTCGATGCGAGGAGTTTGAACGCCTCCTCCTCCTTCATTCCCACGACGTTCGGAACGGTGAGCGTCCCTCCCCGGTTCACATACCAGGGCATGAGGAACGAATCGACGATGAAGAGCAGCAGGGCGAGAACTCCCGCCGTCCAGTACATCCGCCGGAACAAACGGGAGAGGAATATCTGCCGGAACATCTCTTTGGCCGTCATTTCGAACCGTAGGTAACGATGCTTTCGATGTACTTGCCGATGACATCGAACTCCAGATTCACCACGCTCCCTTTCCGGTAGGAATGGAACACGGTGTGTTCGTGGGTGTACGGGATGATCGCGACGGTGAACGCGGTCCGGCCGAGGCGGGCGACCGTCAGGCTGGTCCCGTCCACTGATACGGAGCCGACTGATATGAGATACTTCCGGAACGATGCCGGGAAAGCGATGGTATACATCCAGCTGGATTCGAGTGTCTCGACCTTCCGTACGACTCCGGTCGCATCGACATGTCCCTGCACGATATGTCCGCCGAGCCGGTCATTGAGACGGACGGAACGCTCCAGATTCACTTCGGAACCCGCTCCGAGCAGACCGAGGTTGGTCTTGCGGAGCGTCTCCTTCACGACCTGGACGGTGACCGTACCGGCGGTCTTACGGACCACGGTGAGACAGACACCGTTGACACAGATACTGTTGTCCACGGCCATGCCGCGGAAGATGCGGGGCGCCGCGATGACGAACTGCAGACCGTCCCCCATCCGGGTGACGGAGCGGACCGTGCCGACCGTTTCAACGATTCCGGTGAACATCATGCTCCCATTTCATAATCATAGACCAGTTTCGATATTTCCGCGACGGTCCGGATCCCGCTGGCGTTGCTTTTCAACCCCTTGGAGAGGATGACGAGCACGTACGAACGACCGTCCGGCAGCGTGACGATGCCGGAATCGTGCTGGATGCTCGTGATGGAACCGGTCTTGTGCGCCACTGATACGTTCCGGGGCAGGTGTGCCGGGATCATGTCCCTGAACGCCTGTCGTCCCAGCACCGCCAGCATCGAATCACAGGAGGCCTCGGTCGCCGCCCGCTTGCGGGCCAGCGTCTCGAAGATGACCGCCAGATCGCGTGCCGTGGTGGTGTTGTTCAAGCCGAGCGAGAACGCTTTCCCGTCCTCCACGCCGCGCAGGACGCGGATGGAGTCGGCGCCGAATCCGCGCATCGTCGCCGTGACCGAAGGGGCGCCGACCAATTCGACGAGGATGTTCGTCGCCAGATTACTGCTGACGGTGATCATCTTCTCCACCAGCGTGCGGATGGAGACCCGCTGACCGAGCGACCGGTAGAGACCGTCGTCGCTGTCCTCCCCCAGGTCCATCGCATAGTTTGAACCGTCGACGATGCTCTTGAACGAGTTCTCGACGGGCAGCGAATCGTCCAGCGAAAAGAACCCGCGCTCGGCGCGTCGGAACACCTCGATCATCACCGGCGTCTTCATGGTGCTTGCGGCGTGGAACGATTGGTCCGCATTGACCATCAGCGAAGTTCCGGTGGTGAGGTCCCTGAACGCGACGGCGAACGTTCCCTGAACGCCGCCCACCAGCGAATCGATCTTCGCGCGGAGGCGGTCTTCCCGCTCACCGGCCGATATGGAGGAGACGAGGAGCATAACAGCGATGACGATCGACACCGGCCGTTTCATGGCTGTTCCGGGTACCATTCTTCCAGTAGGTCAGGACCGAGACGGCGGCAGCGTCCTCTCCGGAACGTTCTGGGAACGTTCAACGCACGGAAGGGAGACAGGCCGTCGCGGAATCGGACCGGCGCCGTGAAGAGATACAGTTTCGAGACCAGTCCCGCATCGAGGCACTGCGCGTACACCGCCGCACCTCCTTCGACCAGCACCGAGGAGATGCCGCGCCGGGCAAGGTCCTTCATCACCTGCCGCATGGGTACCCCCTTCCCTTTCCCGACCGGCACCACCGTCACGCCGCGCTTTCTCAACGCGTCCGCCCTCTTCTGTGGTGCGCTGCGCAGCGTGTAGACGATGGTGGGTGCTTCACCATTGAACACGCTGGACTCGAGGGGTGAGCGGAGCCGTCCGTCAAGGACCACCCGGACGGGATTCCTTCCCCGCACATGCCGGACCGTCAACGAAGGGTCATCGGCCAGGACCGTTCCGGCGCCGACGAGCACAGCGTCATAGCGCACGCGCAGGCGGTGTGCGTACGTTCTGGACCGTTCCGAGGTGATCCACTTCGACGTCCCGTCCTTCCGCGCGATGAACGCATCCTTCGTCATGGCGATCTTCAGCGCCACGAAGGGGCGTCCGGTCGAGATCCAATGCAGGAACCGCTCGTTCTGCCGCTCCGCGTCCTCCCGGCACATCCCGACAACGCACGTGATGCCGTTGCGCCGGAGCTTCCGCACGCTCCGTCCCGCCACGAGCGGATTGGGGTCCGTCATCGGGATGACCACACGGCGGATGCCTCGCCGGATGACCTCATCGACGCAGGGGGGCGTCTTGCCGTGATGTCGGCACGGTTCCAGGCTCACGTACATCGTGCCGCCGGAAACGTTGCCCTTCCGTCGGTCGGCGGCCCGGAACGCTTCGATCTCCGCATGCGGTCCGCCGAACCGGCGGTGGAACCCTTCGGCGATCTTCCGGCCGTTCTTCACGATGACCGCGCCCACCAACGGATTGGAACCGGTGGCTCCTTCCCCCTTCGCGGCGAGCGCGAGGCACCGCTGCATCCAGTATCGGTCGTCCCGGCGCGTCATCACGCCGTCACTTGAAGTTGATCTCTTTCCCCTTGGCGGCGGAACGGTAGATGGCGTCGACGATCTTCATGCGCTGCACCGCCTCGTGAGCGGTGGAGATGACGGGATGGATCCCGCGAAGGGCGCCGATGAAGTGCTTCAGCTCGTTCTCATACGATTTCTTCAGCGCGCCGGCAGAGATGTCCGTCTTCACCGGGGTGACGTTCACGACGTTGCCGTGCATCTCCTTGTGGATCTTGAGCGGGTTGATTTTACCGCTCCCCTGCTCGCCGTAGATGTTGCAGTAGTACAGTTCGTTCTCGATGTGGAAGTTCCAGCTCACTTCGATGGTGATGGTCGCGCCGTTCTTCATCGTCAGATAGACGACCGAAGAATCCTCCACCTTGGTCTTATGCGCATAGTTCATGGAGCTGACCCGTGCGACGTCCGGATATCCCGTCATCCAGAGGCAGAGGTCCAGCATGACGATGCCGAGGTCCAGGAACGCTCCTCCGCCCGAGAGCTTCCCCTGGAGCATCCAGCTGCTGTCGGACGAGGGCTTCTTCAGCCAGCCCGCCTTCACGTAGAAGATGCGGCCGATCTCGCTGTTCTCGATGAAGCTGCGGAGCATCATCGCGTCCGGCCGGAAACGGTGGTTCATGCCGACCATCAGCTTCCGTTTGTTCCGGCGCACCGCCTCCTCGATGCGCTGTGCTTCGGCGAAGGTGCGGGCGATGGGTTTCTCGACGAACACGTCCCGCTTGGCATCGAGCGCTGCGATGGCGATCTCCGTATGCGCGTCCGTCGACGTGCAGATGTCCACGGCATGCAGGTCCTCTTTCGCCAGCATCTCCTGGTAATCGGTGTAGTACCGTGCGATGCCGTACTTCTCGGCGATGGCGCGGGCCCGGTTCTTATCGCGGTCGCAGACGGCGACGATCTCGATGTCGGGGAGCTTCGAAAGGATGGGAAGGTGGAACACCTGGGCGATCCAGCCCAGACCGACGATACCGATGCGCGATGGTCCCTGCTGCGGGGCGTTCATGCCGAGTGTTCTCCCTTCGGCCGGACCGAGACGCCGGCCGCTTCATTGTAGAAAGCGAGCGCCGTCCGGGCGATGCCTTCGGCATCGAGTCCGGTCAGCGTCCATAGTTCAGCGGGCGTGCCGTGCTGCACGTACCCGTCCGGTACTCCATAGATCTTCAGTCGAGGCGCCGACGGTCGCTGCATGAGCGCTTCGGCGACCGCCGAACCGAAACCGCCGATGATGGAATTCTCCTCCACCGTCATGATACAGGAGAACCGGCCGGCCAGTTCGTTCAACAGGTCCATGTCCAGCGGTTTTACGAAACGCATGTTCACGACCTCGGCATCGATGCCGTGCCGCACAAGACGTTCCGCCGCTCCGAGCGAATTATGCACCATCGATCCGACGGCCAGGAGGGCCATATCCTTCCCGCGACGGAGCGTCTCTCCTTTGCCGATAGGGATGCGTTCGAATCCCTCTTTCGGCGGAAGCCCTCGGGAGTTGCCGCGCGGATAGCGGAGTGCGATGGGTCCGCGTCGGTGTTCCACCGCAGTGAAGAGCATGTCGCGGAGTTCAAGTTCGTCCTTCGGCGCCATGATGACCATGTTGGGGATACAGCGGAGGTACGACAGGTCGAGCACGCCGTGGTGGGTCGGACCGTCCGCCCCCACGAGACCCGCCCGGTCCATGACGAACACGACCGACAGGTCCTGCAGCGACACATCGTGCGCGATCTGGTCGAACGCGCGCTGGAGGAAGGTGGAGTAGATGGCGACGACCGGTACGTATCCTTCGGTGGCCATGCCGGCCGCGAACGTGACCGCGTGCTGTTCGGCGATGCCGACGTCGAAGAACCGTTCCGGCATCGCCTGCTGGAGGATGTCGAGGCCGGTCCCGTCCGGCATGGCGGCGGTGATGCCGACGATGCGAGGGTCCTGCCGGCAGAGTTCGACCATCGCCTGTCCGAACACTTTCGTGTACGCCGGAGGAGCGTCGCTCTTCGGAGAACGGCCCGTTTCCTTATCGAACGGCGTCACGCCGTGCAGCTTCGACGCGTCCTTTTCCGCCGGTTCATACCCCTTTCCCTTCTCCGTGATGACATGCAGGAGGATGGGACCGCGGAGGTCCTTGACGTGACGGAAGACCTCGACGAGTTTGACGACGTTGTGTCCGTTGAACGGACCGAAGTAGCGGAAGCCGAGCGCTTCGAACATCATCCCGGGCGTCACGACGGCCTTCACTCCTCGCTCCAGCTTTCCCGCCACGACACGAAGACGGTCGCCGAACACGTCCAACTTGCCGGTGAGGTCCCACACATTGGCTTTGAACTTGTTGTAAGAGGGATGAGTGAGCGCTTCGGAGAAATAGTCGTGCAGGGACCAGAGGGTCGGTTTATTGGCGGACAACGACACCATCTTATTGTCGTTGAGGATGACGATCATGTCCTTCTTTAAAAGACCGGCATTGTTCAGTCCCTCGTAGGCCATGCCTCCGGTGAGAGAGCCGTCGCCGACGATGGCGACCACCTTGTTGCTCCGGCCGTCGTAATCACGGGCCGCCGCCATTCCGAGCGCCGCCGAAATGGCGGTGTTGGCATGGCCGGCTCCGAACGTATCGTACTCGCTCTCATCACGTTTCAGGAATCCGCTGAGGCCGTTCAACTGTCGGATGGAAGCGAGCCGGTCCTTCCGGCCGGTGAGGATCTTGTGCGGGTACGCCTGGTGGCCGGTGTCCCACACCAGTTTGTCGGCGGGGGTGTCGAAGACGTAATGCAGCGCGACGGTGAGTTCCACCGCTCCCAACCCCGCTCCCAGGTGTCCGCCCGTACGCGAAACGGAGTCCACAAGGTGCTCACGCACTTCGCGGCAGACGGTGCGGAGGTCCTGCACATCCAACTGCCGAAGGTCTGCGGGGGAATCGATACGGCTGAGGAGTGTCGGCCGGTCGTTCTTCATTCGTCACCGTCCGTTTCGGTCAGCTGGATGCGTCCGCTCAGGTCCTTCGACAGCTGCTTGATGCGCGTTTCGGTGCGCTTGAGGATGGCGAGGCATTCGTTGGAGAGTCCGATACCCTCTTCATACAGCCGCAGGGAGTCTTCCAGCGGAACGTCTCCCCGTTCCAGGGTCTCCACCAACTCTTCGAGTCGGCGGAGCGATTGTTCGAACGTCTGTTTAGTCTCTTTCTTTGCCATGGTCTTCTGTAGTGCGGTCATGGACGGTGGCCGAGAGGGCACCGTCGTGGAACGTGATGACGGCCTCTCCGGGGACCGATGCGTTATGCGCGGCCGAAACGACCCGTCCCTCCTGCCGGACGATGGCATAACCGCGCTTCAGCACGAGCGCGGGGTCAAGACTCTGTATCCGTCCGGTGTATTCACGGAGGCGAAGTGCTGCGGACTGGAACCATTGACGCGAGGAATGCTCGAGCCGCCGCGAGAGTTCGTCGACGGTCTGGCTGCGCTGCCGGAGAAGGTCGATGGGCCGGTGAAAGGAATAGCTGCGGACGAGGTGCTCGACGGTCTTCCTCCTCACGGCGATGGAATTCATGACCGAACTGTGCATAGTATAGCAATAATTGCCTATAAGTTCAATCAGGTCGGAGGCCTCCTTCACCGCCAATTCCGCCGCAGCGGAGGGGGTCGGAGCCCGGAGATCGGCAACGAAGTCGCAGATGGTGAAATCCACCTCATGGCCGACCGCACTGATGACCGGAACCCGGGAACGGGCCACGGCGCGTGCCACGACCTCCTCATTGAAGGCCCACAGGTCCTCCATGGAGCCTCCGCCCCTCCCGGTGATGATAAGGTCCGCACCGCCCCATTCATTGACGAGGTCCAGCGCACCGGCGATCTCATCGGCAGCGCCCGCTCCCTGCACTCGAACCGGAACCAGCACGATCTCCAGCGAAGGCATCCTCCGGCGAAGTACGGAGAGCATGTCTTTGACGGCGGCTCCGGTGGGCGAAGTGATCACCGCAATGACCGAGGGGTGTTCCGGAAGCGGTTTTTTGCGGGAGGACTCGAATAGCCCTTCGGCCATCAGCCGGTTTCGGAGCTGTTCGAACGCCCGTTGGAGTTCACCGACGCCGAGCGGCTGGAGCGACAGGCAATCCAGCTGGTATGAACCGCGCGGTTCATAGAGTGTGATGTTCCCCCGCGCGATGACCTTCATGCCGTCGGCGGGACGGAACGGAAGATTCTGCACGCGGCTCCGCCACATCACGGCATTCAGCTGCGCCGATTCGTCCTTCAGCGAAAAGTAGAAATGGCCGGACGAATGCAGCTTCGCGTTCGATATCTCACCCTGGACCAGCAGTTCCGTGAAGCCATGTTCGAGCACCCCTTTGATGCGGCGGGTGAGTTCCGTGACCGTGATGATGCCGTTCTGTGCCATTGCTGAATATACCAAAAGAGTGCGAATAATCGAAAGTGTCCTTATATTGGACCACACACGGTTACGAAAGGGAACCATGAAGCTCGATGTACTGGCGGTCGCCGCCCATCCCGATGATATCGAATTGGCCTGTTCCGGCACTGTCGCAAAACTCTCACGGCAGGGAAGGAAGGTGGGTATCCTCGACCTCACCGAGGGGGAATTGGGGACACGGGGGTCCCGCAGCATCCGCCGGCAGGAGGCGGCGGAAGCCACCCGCATCCTGGGACTCTCCGCCCGTGTCAATCTCCGTCTGCCGGACGGCGGGATCGACGTGAACCGGCGCACGGTCCGGGCGGTCATCGAACAGATCCGACGCTTCCGTCCCGAGGTCC
Source organism: Bacteroidota bacterium (assembly GCA_008933835.1). Lineage (GTDB taxonomy): Bacteria > Bacteroidota > Ignavibacteria > UBA10030 > UBA8401 > SpSt-333. Next base: position 250,599 of record WBUG01000001.1, read on the forward strand.
TGCTGATACCGCATTTCCAGGAACGCCATCCGGACCACGTCCACGCCCATCATCTCGCGAAGGAGGCGTGGTTCTACAGCGGCCTCGAGAAGATACCGACGCGAATCAACGGGAAGAGACAGGAACCATGGCGTCCGAAACGGTTCTTCCATTTCATGCAGAAGTACGAGTTCGAACCGACATTCATCGTGGATGTGACCGACGTGTATCCGGTGAAGAAAGCGGCCCTGAAGGCCTTCTCCTCCCAGTTCCACCGCCCCGGGTCCACGGAACGGGAAACGCTCCTCTCCTCCAAGCATTTCCTCGACTCCATTTACGCGCGGGACGGGCACTTCGGCAGTCTCATCGATGTTCAGTATGGAGAGGCGTTCTACAGCATCGCGCCCATCGGCGTCGATTCCTTTTTCTCACTTCTGTAAGGCTCGTACCATGCATTGCACATCCTGCGGACAGATCGCGTCGGAAGGGCAGAAGTTCTGCGTCCACTGCGGATCCTCCCTCACCTCGGAACGCCGTGCGGACGTCACCGCCAAACCGCCGCGCCGGGGGAAGCGTTGGATCACCGTGTTCGGCCTCGTTGCGGTACTGACGGCCGGTCTCGTCTACTTCGGTCTCACCCTGACACGCAATTACCATCCCGTCATCGCTGACCAGCCATCCACCGGATTCGGAACGGAGCCGGGGAACAACCGCGTTGACAGCCGCCTCATCACCGCCGCGATTGAAGGGACCGACATCATCGTTCCGGTGGACGCCGTGGTGAAGAGCGGCATCGTCCGTTTCTACGATCCGGAGGGGGTGCAATCGGTCCCCGTCCTTGCGTACATCACACCACGGGGAAAGATCGTCACCGCCATGAGCCTTTCCGAATCATGCCGGTCGGACGATTTCTACCTCGAAGGACACACCATCCACTGCGCGCACTGCCCGTCGTACTGGCATATGGAGAGTCTCGAAGCGTACGCCTGTTGTCAGAAATACTACCCGGACCCGGTGGCGAGCACGGTGGAACGGGGGTTGCTCCGCATCCCGGCGCGAACAGTGCGCGAATGGCGCACACGGATCTGACCGGAAATGAAACGACCCGCTCACGGCGGGTCGTTTCATTTCTCCTCTTCGCACCGATCATTTCCAGGCGGCGTTCCGAAGTGCCTCCTGCCAGCGCCGGACGATGGTGATGACGAAACCGATGATGAGGAATCCGGTGCCGATCCAGACGAGATTGATGAACGGTTTCACGCTCGCCTCCACGACCAGCGTATCGGGCGCCGGAGCTTCGGCCTCGCGGTGAATGTGCACACCGCCGACGGCGAGCGTGACGCTGGAACGGTCCTTCTCCTTTACCGGGTTCATCCTGGCGATGGTGAGCGTCATCCCCGACGAATGCGTCGCCGTTTCGAAGCTGACCTCGCCCCGCCGGTTGTTCATCACCGGCACGACCACCTCCCGTTTCCCTCCGGACTCCACTTCGATCTTGGCACGGACGACGTTGCCTCCTTCCGCGGACTGGGCGAATTCATATCCGAGGTACCGGAACGTGAACCCTCCCGCCGACACCGGAGCGCTCTCGGTCACGGTCACCTGGTCCGCCTCCGCCTGTTCCCCCGCTTCGAGCGAGAGCGGTGAGACATAGAAGTCCTTGGTGAGGAGATTGACGATGTCCGGATTCCGGATGAGTCCGCCTTCGTCATTCTCCCGGAACATCACCGGTGCCACCACGAACGACCGTCCGTCCTTCTCCACTTCCACCGAGAAGGCGAACCGACCGCGCTCCTGCGGTTTGTACCCGGTGTAGGTCATGGTGTAGCCCAGTGCGGAGACCGGGCGGCCCTGAACGAGGTTCACGGTCGCGACATCATCGTACTTGGCGGAAGCGACGAATCCGAGGAACATCAGCGCGATTCCGATGTGCGTCACCGCCCCGCCGGCCAGACGGGGATTCCCCTGCACGATGCCGTATCCGACGATGAGATTCGCGAAGAGCGCGAACGCCGATGCGAAGATGAAGATGATCATGGCAGGATGCGTCGCCCCCAGGAACGCGGTGACCGCGGTGAAGAGGACCGAAAGCAGCACCGGAATCCGCAGCGAGCGCAGGAGCGTCGGCATGTCCGAGCGCTGCCACCACAGGAGCTGTCCGAGCCCCGCCAGCAGCGCCAACGCGACGCCGAGGGGAAGGGTGGTCGTCACATAGAACGACGGGTCGACCGCGGAGGTCTTCCCCTTGATGATGTTGGTGATGATGGGAGACGACGTGCCGATGAGGATGAAGATGGAGGCGAACACGAGCGTGGCAGCGCCAAGAAAGAGCGCGAACTCCCGTGAGAGGAGCGTATGTTCCACCGGCACCACCGGCATTTCCTTCCAGCGATGGAAGAGCAGACCGAATCCGAGCGCGCCGAACGCTGTGATGATGGCGAGGAGCAGCCAGTACACCCACATGCCGGGATCGACGAACGAATGCACCGAGGTTTCGCCGAGCACGCCGCTGCGGGTGAGGAAGGTCGAGTACAGGACGAGGATGAAACAGAAGAGGCTGAGGACGAAATTGGTCTTGATGTAACTACCGTTCTTCCGCTGCGCGAGCATCGTATGGATGGAGGCGACGCAGACGAGCCACGGGACGAGCGAGGAGTTCTCGACCGGGTCCCATCCCCAGTAGCCGCCCCATCCGAGCGTTTCGTACGCCCAGTAACCGCCGAGGATGATGCCGGTGCCGAGCGCGAGCGAACCGAAGACGGTCCACGGCGTTGCGACGCGGATCCAGCTGACATAGTCGCGCTTCAGCATCGCCGCCACGGCGTACGCGAACGGGATGGACATGGAGGTGAAACCGATGAAGAGAATGGGGGGGTGGATGACCATCCAGTAGTTCTGCAGCAGTGCGTTCAGCCCCTTCCCTTCGACCGGGATCTGCGACCAGAGGCCCCGCGCCTGGTCCACCCACATGAAGTTCATCCCCGCCGGAGGCGCTTCGCCCGCCTTCAGCAGTTCGCCGGGGAACTGCTCCCAGATGAACTTGAAGGGATTCTTGACCACGAGCATGAGGACGAGACAGGCAAGAATGGCCGCGTAGACCGTCATCAGTTCCTTCTCATACCCCTTCCGGGAGGAATACCGCATGAGGAAGATGCCGATCACGGCGGTGAACATTCCCCAGAGAAGGAAGCTCCCTTCCTGCCCCGCATACAGCGTGGAGATGAGCAGCGAGAGCGGAAGGTCGGTGGAACTGTAGTTCCATACGTAGTAGTACTCGAACCGGTGGTTCAGGATGGCTTCGAGCAGCACGCCCGCGACGGCGAGGATACCGGCGGCCGCCGTCAGATAGAAGGTCCGGGCGAGCCGTAGAAGCTCTTCCGAACCCCGGCGGTAGGATAGGTAGTAGAACGCCATCGCCGCGATGGTCGCGGCGAATGCGATCTTGACGATGATGGCCCCGATCATCAGAGGCTCTTCTGGACGGCGGACCCGTCCCCCTCATACTTCGAGGGACATTTGGTCAGCACTTCGTTGGCATGGAAGTAGCCGTCCTTGAAACGGCCTTTCGCGACGATCTCGGTGGCGATCTCGAAATTGTTGGGTTTGCCGCCGTCCAGCACCACCCGCATCTCTTTGTCGTTGTCGTCCACCATGTAGAAGACGAACTGGGAAGTGGTGGCGTTGAACTGCGTTTCGCGGTCCGACACCCACCGTCCCTTCACCTGGACCTTCTTGTTGACGCGTTCGGCCTTCGCGAAGTCCATGTACTCTACGTTGCTTTCGATGAAGGTCATGGCGCCGAACACGAGCGCGGCCAGAATGATGACGATGCCGGCGATCATCTTACCGTTCATGGGTCAGTTCTCCTCTTTGTTCAATGAACGTTCGAGCTTGTCGAGACGGGAATCCAGCCGGAACAGGTAGGCCACGAAGCCGAACCAGATGGTCAGGACGACGGTGAGCACCACGTACAGCTGATTGGTGTGCAGGAACTCTTCCATAGGTCATTCGATGGTGTTGGTGACGGCCTCCAGCCGTGCGGTGCGCACGCGGAGGGAAAGCATCCAGAGATACAGGAGCGTGAAACCGGCCAGCGATGCGAAGAACAGCACGAGCATGTTCGGAGCCATGTTCATCTGCACGACGGGGCCGCTCCCCTGTTCATCACCCAGCGAGCCGGGGTGGAGACCGGACATGATGCGCGGCATGACGAAGACGAAGAACGGCACGGTGACACCGGCGATGATGGAATAGACCGCCGATAGGGTCGCCCGCTTCTCTTCGTCCTCCACAGCGGAACGAAGGACGAAGTAGGCGCCGTAGATGAGCAGCAGGATGAAGATGGAGGTCTCGCGAGGGTCCCAGTTCCAGAACGAACCCCAGTTGAACTTCGCCCAGACGGAACCGGTGACGGTGGCAAGGATGCAGAACATCATCCCGAGACCTGCCGCTGATACGGACCGAAGGTCGTGGTCCTGGTCCTTCGACCGCAGATACCGCACGCCGGAATAGAGCGCCATGAAGAAGGCGAGCACGGAGGTCCAGGCCATGGGCACGTGGAAGAAGATATTACGCGCCTTTTCTTCCAGTCCGGGGATGACGGGGAACTCCAGGGGACCCGAAGGGGACTTCACCATCGGGACCGCGATGCCGGCGATGATGACCGCCGTCAGCCAGAGGACCAGGAGCGATTTGAGAGCGGTTTTCATATCAGTCGTTCCATACGTATTCGAACACAATCACCGAGGCGGCGATCATGACCACGGAGAACGAGACGAGGATCTGAAAATCCTTGAACGCCTCCGAGAAGAAGGCTCCTTCCACCGACAGGACCGTCGCCCGGATGCAGGTGAGGAGCAGCGGCAGCAGCACCGGAAAGGCCAGCACTGGAAAAAGGGTTCCTTTGGTGTTCGCCTTCGCGATGATGGCCGCCAGGATGGTGGAGGCCGCGGCGAGTCCGATGCCGCCGAGCACGATGGTCGTCCAGAAAATGGATGAGGAACGGACCACGAAATCGTCGATGATGAGCCGGTACGCGAAGGCGATGAAGACCGACATCGCCAGGATCAGCACGACGTTGTACAGGAACTTCCCGATGTAGACGTTCGTCGCTGAAGTCAACAGCCGGAGCGTGAGAGAGGTTCCCCGCTCCTCCTCCGTGACGAACGTGCGGGAGAGGCCGGACATCGCCGAGAAGAAGATGACGATCCACAGCATGCCGGAGAGGATCTCGTACGGTACGGTGTTATCCCCCAGCGAAAAGACCACCATCGTCAGCGTAGTTACGACGAACATCAGCAGGGCGTTCAGCGCGTACCGCGTCCGGAATTCGGACGCTACTTCCTTCACGAACACCTGGTATGGGATCGGTGTGACCATCGTTCTCAAAATAACACTAATTTATCCTATTTTCAATCTGGAGAGGTCTAGCACCCGGTCGGCGAAGGAAAGGTCTTCGGATTCGTTCGTCGCGAACACGAGGGCTGCGCGCTGCCGCTGTTCCCGCATCACCTCGCGGACGACGGCGATGCCGATATCGTCCAGATTCGCCGTCGGTTCGTCCAGGAAAAGTAACGCCGGCCGGTGGAGCAGCGCCGCGCAGTATTTCAGACGCTGTTTCATCCCGGACGAGTAGAAACGAGCCTCTTTGTTCCGGTGTTCGAAGATCCCGAACCGCTGCAACAAGCCATGAATGTCATCCTGCCGGACGCCGATGCCGCGGATCTTTGCAAAGAGCCGGAGGTTCTCCTCGCCGGTGAACTCCTCATACATGTTCAGGTAGGGCGACACCAGACCGATATGCGGCGCGACATGCGATAACGGAATCTCTTTGTCGTTCACAACATACCGCACGGAACCTCCGTTCGGCGTCAGAACGCCGCAGATGATCTTCATCAGCGTCGATTTTCCGGACCCGTTCTTCCCGGTGACCGCGAACGATTCGCCGAGCCGTACGTCGAACGATACCGCGTCGAAGAGCACCTTCCGGCCGAAGCTCTTCCGGACATTCCGTACTTCGAGATGAAATGGGGTCATCGCACCACCGCGAACTTTCCGGTGCGGACCGTGCCCGCGCCGTTGATGATATAGAAATAGATGCCGGAACCGACACGGTTCCCTTTCGAATCACGGCCGTCCCACACACCGAACGGACGACCGGAGAAGAGTCCGGTCCGTACGGGTCCCGCATACACCCGGTCCATTGACGTACTGAACACGGTGAGCTCCGCACCCTCTTCCGCCGCTTCGCTCACCGTGAAGTACAGTTCGCTCTTCGCCGGATCGTACGGATTCGGGAAACAATCCCCCGCCAGCCGGATGTACGGTCCTCCGCTCGTCTGGACGCGGTACTTCCAATGCGCCAGTTCCGACGCCGGCACCGGGGAGAAGGCCGCGAACAGGTCCGGACGGAGCTGTTCCAACGAAGCGGCAGGAGACGTCGCATACTCCAATTGATAGGAGAAGGTCCTTCCGGTCTCGTTCAGCGCGTCCGAAGCGCTCACGGACGATACGAAGAACTGCGTCGAATCGAAACCATGGAACACGTTCGTGAAGTGGGTCGTGAACGCTTCCCCTCCGCCGGTGACGGTGCGGACCGCAGGACCGGCGACGACATCCTTGAAGTTCAGCTCCGGGAAGATGGCCGCGTCATGGAAATATCGGCCGGTGTCGGCCCGTGCACCGGTGTAGAAAAGCCATTCCGCAAAGTCGGCATAGACCGGTTCGATGGAAGTGGAGAGCCCCTCCAGCGCATCGAACAGCGCCGGTACCGGCCGTTTCGACGCGATACGGTCCCACACATCGCGCATCAACGCCGGCGAATGCCTCTTCATGAGATAGAGACCAAAAATGGCGCGTTCATATCCGGGATAGGCGTTGGTGAAGAGCGGAACGGGTGTGAACGCCGAGAAATAGGTCCGAACGTCGAACAGATAATCTTTCACGTCGGGAAAGACCATCGGCTCGAACGCTTCCGCAGACAGCTCGTAGAAAAAGAGATCGTTCCCCCATAATCCCGAATGCGAGACCTGCACCGCATGCTGGAATTCGTGAGCGCAGGTCACCTTCAGCGCGGCGATCCCCTTCGTGCGGTATCCCGCGCCGAAATCATTGTCCACCATGATGAACGACGGATATCGTCCGTTCGATCCGCCGCCGGGGAGCGGGAACGCATCTTCCGGCACGGTCTGGCCGAACAGTCCGCTCGGCAGCGCCACGACATAGATGTCGTATTCATTCCCGCCTCCTCTCCCGCCATCCGGGGCCGGTGCAACGAAACCGTACGCGCCGATCTCCGCCCGGTAGACGGAATCCAGGATCCACGAAAGCGTATCAATGTAGGTGCTGTGGTCGGATCCCGGCACCGGAAGGCCCGCGGCATCGAGCACAGCGGGAGTGTTGACGGTGCTGGTGTCGAAATGGATGCGGAAATGACCGGAAGCGGTGAGTCGGCTCGTTTGAAGGACGGGACGCTCTTCACGGGCGACGTCGTTCCTCCGTTCACGGGCATGCCGCACGGCGGCGGAGAAACCGCACTTGACGTTCTGCTGACCGGCCGCCTCCGTCAGCAGTGCGCCGCAGAAAAGGATGACCGTCAGGAACCTACCGGCCATACACCACCCCGACGGTGCTTCGTTCGGACTCGGTGAACGCCGTATCGATGATCCCGTCACCGTTGAAATCTCCCAGACGGAACACCGCGTCGGCCGCGACCACCGCCAGCGTGCTCCGTTGGGTGAACGTGCCGTTGCCGCGTCCGCGCAGCATCATCAGTGAAGAGGACGCATCGTCCGCATACACGACGTCCGTGATGCCGTCACGGTCTGTGTCGGCGAACTGCATCTGCTGTACCGCGCCGATGGTGATGTCGGTGATGCGCGAGAGGAGCGGACCGACAGCGCCGTCCGGCCTGCCGGCGAAGACCATCATCGTCCGGCCCGCCTGGTCGTACACGATGAACTCGCGTACGCCGTCCAGTGTCAGGTCCTCGAGATAGATGAACGCTTTGCCGGTGAGCGGTACGGGAAGCGGAACGGAACGGGAGGTCCCGGTGAACTCCCCCTTCGCGTCGTTGAGGACGGCGCCGAGCAGGTCGCTTCCCGTCACCGCATCGTTGTAGATGTACACGAGGTCGGTCATCCCGTCACCGTTGAGGTCTCCGATGGTCGCGAAGAGGATCCGAGACGGCACTTTGGGTGTGAGACTCTTCGCGACGAAGGTCGTCCCCTTCACCTGCTGGTAGAAGAGAATTCCGCTCCTCTGCGCCCGTGAAAAGACGTACATCGAGACGGCTCCGTTCGCCTGAGAAACGTCCGGCAGGACGTACGACGGTCTTACGGATAACGGGATGGAGTACTGGACGGTCTCCCCCGTCGGCGAATCGCTTCCATCCTCCGGATCCCGGACGATCGTCAGTCCGATAGCGGGAGCGTCGGCGTGAACGGTGAACAGGGTGGCGCCCGAATCGGAGCGCGCATAGACCACCGCCTGGGTCGGGCGGTCGAACGCTTCCAGCGAAACGTGTCCGTGCAGTCCGGCAGCAGAACCGAAGAGCAGCGACACGGTACCGGAAGAAAGGTTCGCCGTCACGAGGTCGTCATAGCCGTCGCCGTCGACGTCGCTGACGTCCAGATTCACCGGCTGCGCTCCGACCGCATAGCGGGCGGAACGGTCGGCCGAAGCGCGGGCCGAGGCGTTCCACAGGAGCGTGTAGCGCGGCGTACGGTCATCGGCGATGATGAGCTCCTGCAGCCCGTCCCCGTCCACGTCGCTGTTCAGCCAGGGCCCGGTCCTGTACGGCAGTCCCACAGTGATCTCATCGAAGAAGGTGCCATCTCCTCGGTTCATGAGCACGGAGACATCACGCCCTGAGGCCGCACCGATGATCAGGTCGGGCCGTCCTGCGGACCGGACGGAGGCGGCAACGGTCCGATCCGCGATGCCGCGCAGCGAAACCGTCTGCCGCCGGGTGAAGTTGCCGAGCCCGTCGCCGTGGTACACGAGCGCGGCCGTGAGCTGCTGCGACGTCACAACGGCATCGGTGATGCGGTCCCCGTTGAGGTCGGCGTAGAGCGTGGAAACCGTATCCGTTCCGTACGAAAGGACGGTCTGTTCCGAGAACTGCAGGTTGCCGAGACCGAAGTAGAAGAGGTCGGTGTTCGTGAGCCAGTTGCGCAGGACGATGTCCGGCACCGCATCGTTGTTCATCTGCAGGACGGCGACGGAACTGACAGCGACGGCGGGGAACAGGAGTTTCGGCTCACGGAACGTCCCTCCCCCCTTTCCGCGCATCACGGTGACACCGGCGGAGAGCTTGCCGCACGCAAGGATGTCCGTGATACCGTCTCCGGAGACGTCGGCGATGACGACCGACTCGGGATAGAAGTTCACCGCGAACGGATGCGGCGAGTAGGAGGAGTCCGTTCGATCGCTGAGGAAGAGCACGATGCGGTTCTGTTCGCGGAGGACGGCGATGATGTCGTCCATGCCGTCACCGTTGATGTTCCCGACGGTGATGGACGTCGGCCGGGCGATGGTCGCGATACGGCGGTGTCCGGTGAAGCGTCCGCTCCCGTCACCCGATGCGATGAGCAGAGACGACGTTGAATCATCAAAGAAGACGAGACCGGACATCGCCCCGCCGAAGGAGCACGCCTGAGGCAGCGAAATGGCCGTCGGTGCGGCGAACTCCTGCGCTGTCGAAAAGGAGGTCACCGGGCGGAGCTGCGCCCGAACCGGCAGCGACAACAGCAGACAGACCGCCGCGACCGCCCCGTACCGGTTGATATTACATACTCCGGTGGGTTCCACGGCGGCTCACGGCTGGTGGACGAGCTTCTCGCGCCGCTTAAGGCGTTCCTCCCGTCGGACCGATGCGGCCCGGTAACGGCGCTCTTCGGTCTCCGTTTCTGGTCCGACCGGAGGGACACGGACCGGACGGCCGTCCCGGTCCAGCGCGACGAACGTCAGGTAGGCCGTGTTCGCATGGCGGATATCGCCGGTGAGCAGGTCTTCGGAGAGCACCTTCACACCGACCTCCATCGACGTGGTGAAGACGCGGTTGACGGACGCGAGCAGCGTCACGACCTGTCCGGACCGTATGGGCTGCAGGAAGTTCAGTTCATCGACGGAGGCGGTGACGCAGATGTGTTTGGCATGTCGGGCGGCCGCGATGGCCGCGACGAGGTCGATCCAATGCATCAACTGACCGCCGAGCAGGTTGCCGAGCGGATTGGTGTCGTTCGGCAGCACCATCTGCGTCATGGAGGCCTGGAACGGTTTCAGCGGCAGCCGGTCATTCATTGCGCAGGTTCTTTCTCGCCAGCAGCGATTCCTGATGCTCCGCTTCGTCCTCCGCGATCTGCGTGCGGAGCTCCGCGATGTCCGGCGCGAGGTCGGAGCCAGGGTAGCGGACGCCGAGGTCGTCCAGCGTGACACGGGCGGCGGCGAAATCCTTGCGGGCGTTGTGCGCCCTCGCCTTCCAGAGCATCGCATCGTCGGCGAACGGCGTGTCGTTGTACTCAGAGGTGACCTTTTCGAAGTATGCGATGGCGGCGCGGTAGTACTCCATCCGGAAATAGAGCCTTCCGCTCTCGAACAGTTTGCGGGAGAGCTTTTCGGTGAGTTCCCGGATCTTCGTCTCCGAATCGGCCACCATCGAGTCCTGCGGCGAGTATTCGATGTAGGTCTGGAAATCATCGATGGCGAACCGGCTGTATTTCTGGTCCAGCTGCGGCTTCGGAGACAGTTCGTAGTGCGACAGCGCCTTCTTGTACCTCGCGAGCGGCGTGTAGGGGCTCGTCGGCATGGTGCGGACGAGGTTGTCGTACTCCGCGGCGGCGAGGATGTACTCACCGCGAAGGTACCGGCACTCCGCCAGATAGAACTGCGCCTCGTCGGCGTATTCGCTTCCCTGGTACTGTACGATGACGATCTTGAACTCCTCGATCGCCTCGAGATACTTCTCGTCGTCGAAGAGCTCTTTCGCCTGACGATACCGTTCTTCCGCCGGGATGTTCTCGACCTCCTTGGAGGAAGAACAGGCGCCGAACATCAGGGCGAACACGGTGATGAAGATGATGCTAGGAACGATGCTTCGCTTCACGTTACTTCCAATGACTGGTGATGTCGAAATTCGACAGACGCTGCGTGCGCCGCCGTAAGAGTCCTGTCTGTGCCGTGTCCGTCATCCGTTCGGTCTGGAATCCGACCTTCACGGGGATGAACCGGTCGAGACGGAAACGGACCGAATCCTCCCGTTTCTCGAAGACGAACCTCACCCCGTAACTGCGCTGGGTCCAGTAGTGCTGCGGCTGGAAAAAGATGAAGTTGCCGAGAGAATGAACGACGATCCCTTTTCCGCGCCGGTGCACTCCGAAGGTCACATGCGGATGATGGCCGAGCACGATGTCGGCGCCGCCGTCGATGCACTGAGCGGCGAACCGTTCCGTCGCCGGGGCGGGTGCGTTCGTGTATTCGACCCCGCCGTGATAACTGACCAACACGAAATCGGCCGATTTCCGCACCGCCCGCATCGCAGGAAAGAGTCTGCCGGTGTCCGCCGGTGCAACGGTGCGTTCCCACCCTTTGGGGTTGAAATTGACGAACGCCGACACAGCAAAGATAGCAATTTTTATGCTGTTTTTCTCTATGAGGAGCGGAAGAAAGAGCGATTCCGGTGATGTAGACGTTCCAGCGTGGAGAATGTTCTGCGCGTCCAGATGCCGGACGGTCTCGCCGAGCGCCGAAACGCCGTAGTCCAATGCGTGATTGTTGGCGGTTGAGACGACGGTGACGCCGGCGTTCCGGAGCGTCCGTGCCCCTTCCGGCGGACCGGTGAAGACGATATTGCTCTTCGGACTGACGGTCTCCCCTCCCTGGTCCGACAACGGTGACTCGAGGTTGAGAAAGACGATGTCGGCCGAATCCTCCCGAAGATCGAATTTGGCGAACGGGTGGTCGACCGCTCCTTTGAGGATCCGCTGTCCCACCGTACGGCCAAGGTTGACGTCGCCGTACGCCACGAACGAAGCCGAAGACCACACAGCGGGTCCGGCAGGCGGAGGCGGAACCGCTTCGATGTCGTCCCCTACCGGACGGATCTTCAGCCGGTGCGCGATGATGAGCTCGGCGAGGATGAGCAGCGTCACCGCCGCCACCAAGCGGATGGATGTGGTCACCGGCACCGTCTCACCTTTCAGGAACTCCGGATGGTGAAGAAGAGATAGACGGCGACGGCCGCCGCGGCGGTCACGACCAGCGGTTCAAGGTAGGAATCAACGAAAGAGTTGGGGGGGGACTGCACCGTCCAGCCGGCCGGCACGACGGAATCGAGCTGCCCGACCTCGGACAGCCGCACCGTGTCGGCAGAGGAGCGGGTGAAACGCCGGTCGAACACGAGCGCGGATGAGGATGACGACCGCAGACGGACGCCGAGGTTGAGGGTCACCGTTCGCACGACGAGACGTTCACCGAGGAACGATTCGGAGAAAGGCGTACCGTAGCCGATGCGCGCCTCTTCGACGGTGAGGGTGAGGACGGAATCGGAGGCACCCGGTTCGGTCATGATGCGATGGCCGGACGCGAGAAGGGAGCGGACCGCACCACGGATCACCGGTTCCTCCCCCGCAGTACGCGCGGGCGGTACAAAAAGAACGGCCGGCGGCATGAGCATGCCGCCGGCCGATATGGTGGAGATGATGAGTCCGCTCAGGCGTTCTGCTACGAGAGCATGCGGTTCGGATTGCGCCGTCGCCGGGACGGAGCAGACCGTCAGCAGTATCGCCACCGCCGCTATGGTCTGCACCGCCGTCCTCATCAGGCGTAGATGCCGCGGATCTTGAGCGTGCGGGCGACCTTGTCGATGGCCACGATGTACGCACCGATGCGGAGCGACACCTTGTGCTTCGCTGCGGTCTCGTACACGTTGTCGAAGGAGGCCTTCATCATCCGTTCGAGACGCCGGTTGACGCGGTCCAGCGACCAGTAATATCCGACGCGGTTCTGCACCCATTCGAAGTACGAGACGGTGACGCCGCCGGCGTTCGCGAGGATGTCCGGCACCACGATGATACCCCGCTCGTTGAGGATGGGATCGGCCTTTGCCGTCGTCGGTCCGTTCGCCCCCTCGGCGATGATCTTCGCCTTGATCTTGCCGGCGTTCTTGTGCGTGATCTGGTCCTCTTTCGCCGCCGGAACCAGCACGTCGCATTCCATCTCGAGCAGTTCGGTTTGCGACACCGCGTCGCCGCCGGTGAAGCCGTTGAGGGTCTTGTTCTGCTTCACGTAATCCAGCGCCTTCTGGATGTCGATGCCGCGCTTGTTGTAATACCCGCCGGTGATGTCGCTGATGCCGACGATCTTGCAGCCTTGTTCACGCAGCAGCTGCGCGGAGATGGAGCCGACGTTGCCGAAGCCCTGCACCACGACGCTCGTCTCCTTCGCTTTCATGCCGAGCTTTTCCATCGCGCCGAGGGTCACGATCATGACGCCGCGTCCGGTCGCCTCGCGGCGTCCGAGAGAGCCGCCGATGAGCAGCGGCTTGCCGGTCACGACGCCGCTGACGGTCTTGCGCTGGTGCATGGAGTAGGTGTCCATGATCCACGCCATCGTCTGCTCGTTGGTGTTCATGTCCGGCGCGGGAATGTCCTTATCGTCGCCGAACACTTCCATCATGTTCGCGGTGTACCGTCGGGTGATCTTCTCGAGCTCCACCGCCGTCAGTTTGGTCGGATCGCACTTCACGCCCCCCTTCGCGCCGCCGAACGGCACGTTGAGCAGGGCGCACTTCCACGTCATCCAGGCGGCGAGCGCCTTCACTTCATCGATATTCACGTCCGGGGCGTAGCGGATACCGCCTTTGGACGGTCCGAGAATGTCGTTGTGCACCACACGGTGTCCTTCGAAGATCTCGACGGTGCCGTTGTCCATCTGGATGGGGATGGAGACGGTGACCTGCTTGACGGGGGTCTTCAGATACTGGTACACGCCGTCTTCGAGGCCGAGCACTTCGGCAGCGATGTCGAAACGCTGCATCATGGATTCGAATGGATTCTCGTGATCGAGCACCGGTCCCGGTTCTTTATATTCTGTCATCATACAAACACCTTGAATTAAAGTTAATGATGATAAAAATAATGACTAATCCCTTCGCTTCAAAGATGTTTTTAGCTGTCGAAGCGTGAACTCCGGGTCGTCATCGATGAAGTGACGAGAAAAACGACGTGCGCGTCTTGTCGAATTTTCATTGATTTCGGCGAATATCAGGTCCTCTTTGAACAGCTTCGCCGTCACGACCGCAGCGCCGGAAGGGTCCACGACCTGCGAACCTCCCCAGAAGTTCACACCGTCCTCGAAACCGACGCGGTTGGCGAAGACGACATACGTGCTCAACAATCGGGCGTACGCCCGGTGCTGCTCGTGATTCACTTCGGCGACGGTGAGGGACTTCGAGGATCCGGAGAGACGGGTCGGACTGGCGGTGAGACTGATGATGACCTCCGCGCCGTCATGCGCGAGGATGTACGGAAGCGACGGATGCCAGAGGTCTTCGCAGATGAGGATGCCGAGCCGGCCGTGTTTCGAACGGAACGCGCTGACCGAATCGCCGCGGCTGAAGTAGCGCATCTCTTCGAACATGCCGTAGGTGGGGGGATATACTTTCCGGTGACCGCTGTACACCTTTCCGTCCTCGAACACGAACGCGGAATTATAGATGCCGTAGTTCTCCCCCTCCTCCACGCCGCCGGCGATGATGGTGATGTTGCGCGAGGCGGCGAGCAGTCCCTTGAACACCGGTGCCGGCTCGGCCCGCAGTGCGAGGTCCCAGTTGAGGTCCTTCACGGAATAACCGGTCAGGCTCAGTTCCGGAAAGACGATGATCTTCGCCTTGCGGGCGACGGCCTTCTTGACCGCAGCGAGATGGAGAGCGACGTTCTTGGTGAGGTCGCCGACCGCGGGATCGATCTGGGCGACAGCGATGGTGCAGTTCATGAGGACCTCGTTAGGAGATGACGACGTCGTCGGAGAGCTCGTTCGTATCGGAAGCGGTCTTCGGGAACCGGGTCTTCAGCACGTCGCCGATCCCGACCACGGCGTCGACGATGCCGTCAGCGAAACGGCCATGGGTGAATTCACCGGCCATGCGGGCGGCGATTCCGTCCCAGAAATCGGGCGGGACCACGGCGTTGATCCCTTCATCGCCGAGGATGTGGAACCGGCGGTCCGCCGCGGAGATGAACAACAGGACACCGGTCTTTCCCGCGGTCTTCTCCATTCCGAGCGCATAGAACTCCCGGAGCGCCCTCTCGCGAACCGGCAAGTTCCGCTCAGCGGCGGAGACGCGCTGTTTCACCGAGACGCGCAGCTCGCCGACGGTACCGCGTTCCACGTCGGTGATGGCCGAAGCGATACGCTTCAGTTCGGCGTCCGTAAGCAATGTGGCGGCGAGGAGTCCCATTCAGTTCACCATGATGGTCCGTCCGAGGACCGGTTCGAGTTTCTTCACCCGTAGCATGAGAGAACGGTAGGTGTCCGGGGCGAGCGATTGGTATCCGTCGGACAGCGCACGTTCTGGATGGGCATGCACTTCAAGCATGAGTCCGTCCGCTCCGGCGGCGAGCGCCGCCATCGACATCGGCGGCACGAGGTCCCACGCGCCGGTGCCGTGGCTCGGGTCCACGATGACCGGAAGATGGGAGAGCTTCTTCAGGACCGGAACAGCGTTCAGGTCGAGCGTGTTGCGCGTCGCGGTCTCGAACGTGCGGATGCCTCGTTCGCACAGAATGACGTTGTAGTTGCCGCGGGAGACGATGTACTCGGCAGCCATCAGCAGTTCTTCGACCGTGGACGAGAAGCCGCGTTTGAGGAGCACCGGTTTGCCGGAATCTCCCACCCGTTCGAGCAGGGAGAAATTGTACATGTTGCGGGCGCCGATCTGGAGAAGGTCCGAATATTCCGCTACCGCGTCCAGCGTCTCGGTGTCCTTCACTTCGGTGACCACTTTCAATCCGGTGCGTTCCGCCGCCTCTTTCAGGTATTCGAGCCCTTCGAGTTTCAGTCCCTGGAACGCGTACGGCGACGAACGGGGTTTGAAGGCGCCGCCTCGCAGCAGCCGGGCGCCGGAAGCGCGGACCACGTCTGCCGCTTCCATGATCTGCTCGCGGCTCTCTACGGAGCAGGGACCGGCGATGATCTGGATCTCCGTTCCGCCGAAGGTCACGCCGCCGACATCCACAACGGTATCGTCCGGCTTGAAATCCCGTCCCACCAGTTTGAACGGTTTGGAGACGGAAATGACATCCGTGACGCCGGGAAGGGTCAGGAAATGGTCCGGCGTCACCTTCGCTTTGTTGCCCGTGATGCCGATGGCCATCCGCTGGGCGCCGGGTATCTCGTGCGGAGTGAAGCCGAGTTCGCTCACACGGGTCTTGACATCGTCGATCTGCCGGCGCGTCGCGTCCAGCTTCATCAATATCAGCATTGTCGCCTGCTTTTTCGTTGAACGATCACCAACTGCCGCTCGCGCCC
>WBUG01000066.1 GCA_008933835.1 Bacteroidota bacterium
CTACTTGTTGTTTACTGTTCACCGATTCGTCAATCCTCAAGATTCCATCCCTCCCCCCTCTCTTTTCTTTTCCTGTTCAGTATATTGCCGGTGACAATTCAGGAGCGCTCATGGTCCGCCGGACCTTCTTTCTCGTTCTTCTGATCGTCGGAACGTCGCTGTCCGCCGGTGCGCAGTCGTTGACGCCACAATGGACCTTCACCGCACGGGGACCGTTCATCGGTTCCGCTGCTACCGCGAACGGGTTCGTCTACGCCGGCAGTCTGGACAGCACGCTGTACGCGCTGGACCTTACCACCGGAGCGGTGCGGTGGACGTTCCGCGCCGCCGGACCCGTCCGTTCCACGCCGTGCGTCGACGGCTCCGTGCTCTACCTGAACGCCGGCGGCGCGCTCACCGCGCTCGATGCGGCGAGCGGTGCGGTGCGCTGGCGTTTCGCGACGAAGGGAGAGAAAATCTACACGCCCTACGGGTACGCGGACTACTATCAATCCAGCCCCGTCGTGCGGGATGGTACCGTGTATTTCGGTTCCGGGGACGGTCACCTCTACGCCGTGAACGCGAAGAACGGCGCGCTGCGCTGGAAGTTCAACACCGGCGACGTCGTGCACGCCTCGCCGGTCTTGGACAGCGCCCGGGTGTACATCGGCGCCTTCAACGGCGTGATGTACGCGCTGGAGAAGAGCACGGGAAAAGAGGTGTGGCGGTTCAAGACCGTGGGACACCGGTTCTTCCCGAAGGGAGAGGTTCAGGGGACCGCCGCATTGTCGGACGGTCTGGTGACCGTCGGCGCCCGCGATTACAACATCTACGCCCTCGACGCCGCGAAGGGATACGCGCACTGGAACCGTACCTTCCCCCGCGGATGGGCGTTGTCGCTCACCGCGGACGATACGGCGCTCTATACCGGCACGTCCGACGATGACGTCATCGTCGCGTTCGAGGCGGGAACGGGCACGGAGCTCTGGCGGACCGACCTCCGCTTCAACACCTTCGGCCGCGCCGCGCTGGACGATTCGCTCCTCTACATCGGAACGCTGCTCGGTCAGGTGCACGCGCTGGACCGCCGCACCGGGCGCATCGCTGCGACGTTCCTCACCGAGGGATTCCGGAACAATCACGCCCGATTCTTCTCCCACCCCGATTCCATCTCCAAAGCCCGCTTCTATTCCATCGTGCAGTCTCCGGAGGGATATATCGAAGGACTCTACGCCCTCGGCGCCATCTTCTCCGACGTTCTCCGGACCGGCAGCAGCCTCATCGTGACCTCCACGGACGGAAGGGTGTATTGTCTGGATAAAAACGAGAACAAATGATAAATGATGAATAATGAAGGCTGCGGTGCGACGGCAGAATCACTACACAGCAAGAGAAACATAGCGGGATTCAAGATACAGGATGCAGGATTCAGAATGATGAACGGATTCGCTGATACAATGTGAATTGTGTTTTGTGATCTGTGATTTCACCCCATCTGTGCATGTGTGGCGAAGAACAGGATCTGGATTTGTCGATAAGACGGTGATCTGTCTGCGTTCATCCCGCGGAACTCCTGAATAACCGAACTTCGGTGGACGAGTGACACCGTCCCTCCTTATTATTTTCTGTTTACTGTTCACTGTTTACTGTTTACTGTTAACTGTTCATCCCCTCCCATTCCGGTTCATCCCCCTCTTTTACCGGTTTATTCCCTTTCGTTTCATTCCGGCGCATCCGCGTCGTATGTTTGTGCGTTCATCAGCACCGAACCCACGACACACGACACCAACGATAAAGGATACCGCCATGAAACGAACATTCCACGCCATCGCTCTCTTCGTCCTCCTCGCCCCCTTCGCCGCCTCGGCACAGCCGGACGGTTCACGCTGGGGGTTCGAGCTCCGTCCCGCCCTCTCCGTCGCCACGGCCCGGTTCGGGGGTTCCGCGCTCGATCCCGGTCTCGGATTTGAAGGCACCTTCTCATACCGTATGATGCCGCATCTGCACGCTTACGCCGGGTGGGGCTGGCACCGGATGTCCGCCGGACAGTCGTTCGCCGGTTCGGACATGGACTTCGAGGAGACCGGCTATACGTTCGGACTGCAGTTCGTCCACCCGCTCGGTGAGACCGGCGTCGAGTACCTGTTCCGCGCGGGAGCGGTGTACGACCACATCGAGACCGAGAACGCGGACGGCGACATCGTGAACGACTCGAAGCACGGGTTCGGCTGGCAGGCCGAAGCGGGGGTCTCCGTGACGGTGACGGAGAGCCTCTCCCTGCAGCCGACGCTGCGCTTCCGCTCGCTGAACCGCACCGTCACCATCGGCGGGACCGCGACGGACGTGGGACTGCGCGCCCTCACCGTCGGCGCCGGACTGCGGTGGGCGCTGTGACGACGATCCGCCGAAACCGCTTCGGGACCGGCCGCACCGGTCCCGGAGCGCCCGGCGGGAATTTCACGGCATTATTGCCTACATTCCTGCATCACCTCATGAACCTGCTGCGTCGCCACTGGCTCTCCGTCGCCGCCCTGACCGCGGTCTTCCAGACGGTCATCATCCTCTACAATCATTCCACCGGATTGTACTCCGTCGATTCACCGTGGGAGTTCCTGGTCCGCCTCGCGTTCGGCGTTCTCTTCTCCTTTCCCGCCGCCGCAACGGTCGTGGTGATCGACGAGGTCATCGTTCGGACGCTGGACCGGCGGCTGCCATGGGAGCGGGGATTCGCGGCACGCGCCGCGGCGGAAGGTCTCGCCGCCGCCGCCTCGGGAGCGGTGCTGGGAGGGACCCTCACGATGGCGGTGCACCGCATCGCTCCGTACGCGGAAGGTGCCGCGCCGAACGCCGTGAAGAACGCCCTCATCGCCGCGGTGCTGAACCTCATCGTGACCGCGACGGTGGAGGCGGTGACCTCGTTCCACCGGAGCCGCGACGCCCGGGAGCGCGCCGAACGGCTCGAGCGGGAGATGGCGCGCGTCCGGTTCGAGACCCTCAAGACGCAGCTGAACCCCCACTTCATGTTCAACAGTCTGAACGTCCTCTCCACGCTCGTCCGGAAGGACGCGGCGAAGGCGGAGGAGTTCATCCGCGCGTTCGCCGGGGTCTACCGGTACACGCTGGAGGTCATCGACGAGCCGGTGGTGCCTCTCGCCCGCGAGCTGGAGTTCGTCCGTGCATACCTTTATCTGCTGCAGATCCGATTCACCGGCGCGCTCGAGGTGCGCATCGACGCGGACGAGACGGCGCTCGGTCTGCTCGTTCCGCCCCTGTCGGTGCAGACGCTGCTCGAGAACGCCGTGAAGCACAACACCGCATCGGCGGAGGCGCCGCTCACCGTCATCATCGCCGCCGGCCGTTCGGGAGTGACGGTGCGGAATCCGCTCCGCCCCAGACCGGCGGCCGGCGGTTCCACCGGCGTCGGCCTGGCCAACCTGCGCACGCGGTACGAACTGCTCGGCGGACCCGCCCCGTCGTTCACCCAGACGGAGCACGAGTTCGTTTCGCATCTTCCCCTCATCGTTCCGGAGTGATATGAACGTCGTCATCGTCGAAGACGAATCCCTCGCCGCCGACCGGCTGGAGGAACTGCTGAAGGAGGTCGATCCCTCCGTCCGCGTCACGGCGCGCCTCGGTTCGGTGGAATCGGCGGCGGCATGGCTCTCCGCCCATACGCCGGACCTGCTCTTCCTCGACATCCAGCTGTCGGACGGGCTCAGCTTCGCCATCTTCGACCGCGCGGACGTGCGCTGCCCGGTCATCTTCACCACGGCGTACGACCAGTACGCCATCCGCGCGTTCACGGTCAACAGCATCGACTACCTGCTCAAGCCGGTGGGACCGGAGGAGCTCCGCCGCGCCCTCACGAAGTACCGCTCGCTGGCGCCGGGACGTTCCCCCGCGCTGGACGAGCTGCTCCGTTACGTGAACGCGAAGGAACCCTCCTATAAGGAGCGCTTCCTCATCCGCTTCGGCGAAACGATGCGGACGGTGCGGAGCGCCGACATCGCCTACTTCTATGCGCTGGAGAAGGGGGTCTTCGCCGCAACGGCGGAGAAGAAGCACTATCCCGTGGACCAGACGCTCGACGCGCTCGAAACGGCGCTCGATCCGAAACGCTTCTTCCGCATCAACCGGAAGATGATCGTGGCGTACGACGCCATCGCCGCCATGGTCCCCTACTCCCGCTCGCGCATCCGCCTCACGCTCACTCCGGAAGAGCCCCGCGGCATCGAAGCCCTGGTCAGCGTGGAGCGCTCCGCCGCGTTCAAGGAATGGATGGATAAATAGAGCGATAAAGCGGAATGGAAAATGGATGATGGATGATGGATGATGAAGTGCGATAGAAGGAACACCGGTGGGCAAACAAAAGATGACTGGATTCAAGGTTCAGGATGCAGGATTCAGAATATTCCTCGCTCATTGAAGTGCTGTGAATTGTGTTGTGTGATTTGTGATTTCCCTCCGTTGTTTGCCACGCATTAATTGGATACCTTTCTTCACCGCGGTCGTTGACCGCCCTTCTTTTCATTCTGAACCGACGATGGCATGCTGCGCACGCCTGTATTGCGCCTTCTTCTCTTCCTCGCCGCCGGACCGGCCTTCCTCAGCGCCGAAACACCGTTGACCTGGCAGGCCACCGCGGGCCCCACTGCGGGACCGGTGTACCGTCTCGTGCGCACGCACGGCGGCATGCTCGTCGCCGCGTGCGGGACGGGGGGCGTACGGGTCAGCACGGACAACGGAGCGAGCTGGAGCGCGCGGAACGCCGGTATCACGGACATGCTCCTGCGCGCGGTCGCGGTCCGGGGGGCGTACATGCTCGCCGGCAGCGTGAACGGCCACCTGTTCGTCTCGGCGGACACGGGTGCGACCTGGCAGCTCCGCACGACGCTCCCATCCTCCGTCACCTCGGTGGACATCGGCACCGCGCTGACGATGTTCGCCGGAACCTCCGGTCATAGTCTGTACGAATCCACCGACCTCGGCGCCACCTGGCACTCCGCCGGACTCACCCAGCAGTTCCCCGGATACTCCTTCTGGTCCGTCAGCGCGGTGTACGGTCTGCCGCTCGGTAAGACCGTCGCCGGATTCACCAGCATCCAGGGGATCGTCTACACCTCCATCTTCCCCGAATTCAAATGGACGTTCCAGTTCAGCGGCGACCGGAAAGCGTTGTCGTTCGCGGAGGACCCGAAAGGACGTGTGATGATCGGCTGGAACGGCGATATCACCCGTTCCGCATCGCCGTATCCCTTCCAGAGTTTCGAGACGCTCAAGGGAAACATCCCGAACACCGACGTCCTGGCGGTGGCGGCGGACACGAGCGGACGTCTCTTCGCCGGCACCGGCGGAAGCGGCGTGTTCCGTTCCGTGCATGACGGCGCCCGGTGGAGCGCGGTGAACACCGCTCTTCCCGACCCGTACATCCGCACGCTCGTCTCCGCCCCTGACGGTATCCTCTACGCCGCGGGGAACGGCGGTATCGTCTACCGCACCGCCGCCTCCACCGTCGGCATCATCGCGCCGACACCGCTGACAGCGGAGGACACCGTGACGAACGACGGCTTCGCGCTGCTGCGATGGGGCGCCGTTACGACCGCCTCCACGTACCGGCTGCAGGCGGCGCCGGACACGTCGTTCGCGGTGCGTTCGACCGACACGACGCTCACCCTCACCGCCGCCATGGTGCACGGCTTCGCCTCCAAACAGCGCAACTACTGGCGCGTCCGGGCCGAGAGCGCGGCCGAGACGTCGGAGTTCTCCGTCCCGCGCCCCTTCATCGCCGGACCGCTCCCGGATGCGCCCGCGCTCCTCTCGCCGCGGAACGACTCCGCCGAGGTCCCGCCCGGCCACATCCTCTTCCGCTGGAGCGCCGTGCCGAACGCGCTGGAGTACCATTTGTCCGTCACCTCGCCCGATCCGGAGGCCCATTATACCGGCGGACGGTTGACGGCCGACACCGCGGTGACCTATTATATCGATGAGCGTTCCACGGTGTTCGACTGGAGCGTCCGGACACGTTCCATCGCCGGCTGGGGTCCCTTCTCCGCCCCCCGCCGCTTCACGATGCTGCGGAAACCTCCCCTCTATCCGCTCCTCTCCCTGCCCGTGAACCTGGCGAAGGACCTGCCGCGCACGGTGACGCTCCGATGGCAGCGCCGGCCGGACACGGAGCGGTTCCTGCTCCGCATCGGGACCGATTTCTCCTTCACCTCCGCCGTGCATTACCTCGATTCGATGCTGACCGATACGGCGGTGACGGTGATGGGACTGCAGTACAGCACGCGGTACTACTGGCAGGTGTTCGGCATCAACGCCGGGGGGAGAAGCAACGGTTCCGATATCTTCTCCTTCTACACGCAGATCGCGCCGCCGGCCGCGCCGTGGATCGTGTCGCCCGAGATCTCCTCCAAAGAACGGTCGCGGCTCGTCTCTTTTCTATGGCAAGGCGCCGCGGCGGACTCGTACTGGGTCTGGATGACGAACGACACGCTGGACTGGTACGGACGCGGCAGCATCGGTACGTTCTACGGAACGTCGTTCCAGGGATTCTTCGACCCCGGCAAGGATTACTACTGGCGCGTGGCGGCGTTCAACGCCGGCGGCATGAGTCCCTGGAGCGTCACCGGACATTTCCGCACGGAAGGATGGTCCGTGATCGATCGGAAGAACGGCAACCTGCCCACAACGTTCGCACTCCGGCAGAATTATCCGAATCCCTTCAACGCCGGGACGACGTTCGAGTTCGACGTGGCGGAGCTCCGGACGGTCCGGCTTCGGTTGCACTCCCTCTCCGGCGGCGATGTGGCACTGCTGTTCACCGAGATCCTCTCCCCCGGCACGTACACGGTGCGCTGGAATCCCGCCGGACTGGCCAGCGGCGTCTACCTGTGCGAAATGACGGCGATACCGCTGTACGGGATGACGGGACTCGTGCACCGCAGCGTTGTGAAAGCGATGCTCGTGAAATGAAAGAGAAAAGAAATGATGAATGATGGGGGGATTCAGGATGCAGGATTATGGATGATGGAAAATGGAGAAAGAGTAATGATGAACGATGAATGATGGTGGCGATAATGTGATGTGTAATTTGTATTTTGGGATCTAGGTTTTACGAGGTGGTGCGCGGCGTACTGTTGCGGGAACTGTGCCGTGTCAATGCACTATAAACGTGTGGATCTCCTTTCGTGAGGTGTGGATGGATCCGGTCAATATCGGCGAGAAGCTGGCGGCGTTCGGGGACCACTGGTCCCCGAAGATCGTCGGCGAGCTGAACGGCCAGCAGGTGAAGCTGGTGAAGTTGAAGGGGACGTTCGTCTGGCACTCCCACGCAGAGGAGGACGAACTGTTCTACGTGCTGCGCGGAACGCTGACGATGGAGTTCCGCGACCGGACGGTGACGGTGCGGGAGAACGAGTTCCTCATCGTTCCGCGCGGGGTCGAACACCGTCCCTCGGCGGAGGAGGAGGTGAGCGTGATGCTGTTCGAGCCCGCCTCCACCCTCAACACCGGCGATACGGTGAACCGATTCACCAAAGAACATCCGGACCGCCTGTAGGGACGGAACGGACCGCACAGCGCGTGCGGCTCCACACTCAATAGCCATCGGACCATATGAAACGACCGCTCGCTCTCCTTCCCCTTCTCCTCGCCGCCGCGTTCGCACAGCCGAAGATCGCGACGGACCGGACGACCGTTCCGCTGGACACCATCGCGCCGGGGGAGGTCCGCACGGTGACCATCGCGCTGCGGAACGACGGCGATGCGCCGCTGACGGTGACGAACATCGAGACATCGTGCGGCTGCACCTCCGCGCAGAAGGACATCCCCCCCATCGCCCCCGGCGGAAGCGGCGCTGTGACGGTGCAGTTCAATTCCGCCGGATTCGACGGACGCATCCGCAAGGAGGTGATGATCTACTCCAACGACCCGAAGGTGCCGCTGGCGGTGGTGACGCTCACCGGACTGGTCTGGTCGCCGCTCGAAACGGTGCCGAAGATGGCCATCATCAACCTCGGCGCCGCGCCGTCCGGTTCGCCGGCGGAACACCGGCTGTCGCTCCGCAACATCAGCGGCCGTCCGGTGCGGGTCCTCTCCGTCACCTCGGCGGACCCCTCGCTGCAGTTCCATCCCTCCGCCTTCACCGTCGCTCCGTCGGACACCGTCCCGCTGCGCATCACGTACACACCCAGGGGAGCGGGACTGGTCGACCAGACGTTCACGGTGCGCACGGCGGACCCGAAGCGGCCCGCGCTGCAGTTCCGTCTGATGTACGCCGGACAGTGACGCGATGCACTTCCTCCTCATCATCGGCGCGCTGACCGCCGGGCAGCTCGCCCGGCAGTCCGGCCTCTTCCCCGGGCGCGCTCACGGCTGGGTGAACCGGTGGATCATCGCCGTCGCGCTCCCCTCCGTCGCACTGCACGTCGTCCCCTCCATCCGGTGGGACGCGTCGGTCCTGCTGCCGTTCCTCACCTCCCCGCTCGTCTTCGCCGGTGCGTGGCTCTTCGTGACGCACCTCTCGCGCCGGTACGCGGTCCCGCCCGAAACGCGCGCGGCGCTGCTGCTGACGGCGGGACTGGGGAACACGTCGTTCATCGGCTTCCCGCTGACGCAGGCATACTTCGGGGATGAAGGGCTGCGCATCGCGGTGATGTGCGACCAGGGCTCGTTCTTCACCCTCTCCACCCTCGGCACGCTGACGGCGCTGCATGCGGCGCACGGCGGGAACGTATCAATCCCCTCCCTGGCGAAGAAGGTGGCGTTCTTTCCACCGTTCATCGGATTCCTGGCGGCGGTGCTGCTGCCGGCGTTCGTGGACCTCTCCCCCGCGGACCCGCTCTTCAGCCTGCTCGCCTCCACGCTCGTGCCGCTGGCGCTCTTCTCCGTGGGACTGCAGCTGAACCTGTCCGATCTCGGCCTCCGCTCCCCGCTGCTCGCGGCCGGACTCGCCTACAAGCTCCTCATCGCACCGCTGCTGCTCCTTGCCGCGGCGGCGGCGGCCGGACTCTCCGGCGTCGTCGCGCAGGTGAGCGTCTTCGAAGCGGCGATGCCGCCGATGATCACCGCGGCCATCCTCGCCGCCGAACACCGGCTCGACCCCGCGCTCGCGAACCGCATGGCGGGAGCGGGCATCGTCCTCTCGTTTGTTTCCAGCGCCGTTTGGTGGTATATTGTGATGACAGTGCTGTAGTTCTCCCTCCTGCATTAACGCCCACTCGTCGACCGTTCGCCCCTTGCGAGGTGACTCGCTCGTATGGACCGGAGCGTCAATGTCATGGGTTCGTTCTTCAACCGCAGTGAATTGAAAGAACGCCGCAGATCGCTGCGCAACAATGCGACACCGGCGGAGCAACAACTCTGGGGATCGCTGAAAGGGCGGGGTCTGTGCGGATTCAAATTTCGGCGGCAGCATTCCATCGGACCGTACATCGTCGATTTCTATTGTCC
This sequence comes from Bacteroidota bacterium, assembly GCA_008933835.1. GTDB lineage: Bacteria > Bacteroidota > Ignavibacteria > UBA10030 > UBA8401 > SpSt-333. Next base: position 9,433 of record WBUG01000066.1, read on the forward strand.
GGAGAAGCGTTTGGCGGTGGAACTCGACGGCGCCGTCCATGAGAACGAACATGCGCGCGAGCGCGACCGGCGCCGGGATGCGTTCCTCGAACAGCATGGGATCCGCGTACTGCGCTTCCCGAACGATGCGGTGTTCGAACGGCCGGAGCAGATGTTATCCGAGATACTGCAGGCGTTGCAGGCACGATGATCCACCCCCTGTCCCCCTCCTTGTACAACAAGGAGGGGGATACAGGGGGTGGTCCTTACGATATCCATGACCGACCCGAACAAAATATTCTCCCGCTATCAGATCTTCATCGTGGCGATGCTGGCGTTCATCCAGTTCACCGTCATCCTGGACTTCATGGTCATCGCGCCGCTGGGTCCGCTGCTGATGGAGATCATGGAGATCACCCCGGCGCAGTTCGGCGTGGTGGTCTCGGCGTACGCCTTCAGCGCCGGCGCCTCCGGACTGCTCGCCGCGGGGTTCGCGGACCGGTTCGACCGCAAGCGGTTCCTCCTCTTCTTCTACGCCGGCTTCATCCTCGGCACGTTCCTCTGCGGCGTGGCGACGGACCACGCGTTCCTCCTCGCGGCGCGCATCATCACCGGCCTGTTCGGCGGCGTCATCGCCTCCGTCTCGCTCGCCATCGTGGCGGACCTCTTCCCGCTGGCGATGCGGAGCCGCGTGATGGGGTACATCCAGATGGCGTTCGCGGTGAGCCAGGTCGCGGGCATCCCGTTCGGCATTCACCTCGCGAACCTCTACGGCTGGCACGCCCCGTTCTTCTTCATCGTGGCGCTCGGCGTCGCGGCGGGGCTCGCCATCATGCGGTGGATGCATCCCGTCACGTCGCACATGGAGGCGGAGCGCCGCAACGTCGTGGAACACTTCCGCGCCACCATCGCGCACCGGCAGTACCAGCGGGCGTTCGCCACCACGGCGCTCCTCTCGCTCGGCGGGTTCATGATGATGCCATTCTCCACCGCCTTCCTCGTCCACAACGTCGGCATCTCCATGCACGACCTGCCGGTCATCTTCGTGGCGACCGGCGCCGCCACGCTCGTGGTGCTGCCGGTCGTGGGCCGGCTGAGCGAACGCATCGGGACGATGCCGACCTTCTTCGCCGGAACGGCCGTCGCCGTGGCGATGCTGCTGGTCTACACCAACCTCGGCGTGACGCCGCTCTGGACCGTCATCGCCGTCAACATCGCCCTCTTCGCCGGCATCCTCTCGCGGGCGGTCCCCGCCATGGCGACGATGACCGCCGTGCCGGAACTGTCGGACCGCGGGGCGTTCATGAGCATCAACTCCTCCCTGCAGCAGATGGCGGGAGGCGCGGCGTCCGTGTTCGCGGGACTGGTGGTGACGGAGGGGGCGGGAGGAATGCTGGAACGGTACGACGTGCTGGGGGTCTACTGCGCGGGAACGATGCTGCTGTGCGGGTGGTTCATGGTGCGGGTGAACGCCTACGTGAGGTCCAAACATCCCGCGCCGGGCGGCGCGTCACATTAATCCCAGGCTCACGGCGTAGCGGACCGCTTCGGCGGTGTTGGCGGCGTTCATCTTCTCCAGAATGCTGCGGCGGTGGTTGTTCACCGTGTTCACGCTGATGTAGAGCTCGTCCGCCACCTCCTTGCTCGCCATCCCCTTCGACAGCAGTCCGAGGATCTCGATCTCCCTTCGGCTCAGCGGCGCCCCCTCGTCCGCGAAGACGAACTGCTTTCCCGTCCGCGCGTTCACCACTTTGCGTTGCGGCGGCGCATCCTCCCCCCGGTCCGGCACCGTGTCGTTCAGCATCAGCATGAGCCAGATGTTCCCTTTCGCATCGAGTTCCAGCGGCAGCAGCTGCTGGAGGAAGCGGACGTACTCCCCGCTCTTCGCCCGCAGCCGGAAATCGTAGATGATCTTGTACTCCTTCTTCTCCCCCGCGGGCTGCCGCAGCAGGAAGTCGTTCCCCTTGTACAGCGTGTCGATGACCACGGGGACGTCCTTCGGATGCATGAGTTCGTAGAGCGCGCGCGGCCCCTTCACCATCACCTCCTCCAGTTCCATCCCCAGCACCGGCAGGAATTTGGACTGCAGGAAGGCGTACTTCCGCTTGTACAGGTCCATCACCGCCACGGAACTGTTCTCCACCAGCGCCAGCTGGCGAAGGAAACCGAGGTGACGTTCCAGATTGCTGTAATCGAGGGTGGTACCGTCGAATTCCTGGGAATCGAACAGGGCAAGATAACGGGCGAATTGGCGTTCGAAATCGGGGTGCATGGCGAATGACGAGAAATGACTATTAACCGGCGCCGTCAAGATACGTATTTTTGTAAGAAAAAAGCATGGACACCAACGAACGACTCGAACTGCTGCAGCTGCTCTACGCCGGACTGATGGCCGAAACCGCCGCCGTGCTGGCGGACCACGGGATCCTGGAAACGGTGGCCGAACGGAAGCGCCGGGAGGACCGCCTCGCCGCCCAGGCCCGCGTGGAACAGAGCGGCGTGACGACCCCCGAAGCGCTGTTCGAACTTCACCGGAGCGTCGCGGGATTCAGCGACTGGACGTCCGCTCAAGAGGGCGCAACGGTGACGGTGACCAGCGCCGCCTGCAAACTGTGCGACATCGCGCGGGCTTCGGGCGGACCGCCGCCGTGCCGGCTCTTCTGCATCGACCCGCTCACCGCGCTCTGCGCGGCGCTGCCGGAACCGCGGACCCTCACCGTCCGCTCCACCCGGTGTACGGCGGAACGGTGCATCTTTCACATCACCCCCACACCAACGACGGAACGACCATGAGAACTTTCATCATCCTTTTCGCCCTCCTTGCGGCGGACACCCTGACGGCCCAGACGACGAAACATTCCATCGAACTGAGCCCCATCTCCCCGATGTTCCACATCTACGCCGTGCAGTACTCTTACCATCTCGACGAGCTGCAGTCCGCGATGGTCGGCGTCTCCTACGCGGACATGGCACAGCGCCCGGCCTCCGAACGCCAGCCGCGGTGGATGGACGTCGTCATCACCCCGAACACCGTCACGCGCGACATCGGACAGAACCATTCCTGGACCCTCTTTTTCGGCTACAAGCGGTACGTGTACGGACGGCTCCACCTCGAATACCAGCTCTGGCCCGGGTACAATTCCTTCTACTCGACGACGGAGAAGCGGTACTACAACGGATTCGACCTGTGGAACGAGTTCCGCGTCGGATACACGTTCGACATCGGCGATTCGCCGTGGTACGTCAACCTGCAGTACCTCGTCGGCTTCGGCCTGATCGAGGGGAACAAACCGGCGGACTTCGGCGAGGGGAGCGATCCGGTCTTCCGCGCGCCGGTCTTCTTCGTCGGATACCGATTCTGACATTCCACCATCAACGACCATCAGCACCCTGAGGAGATCATGAAACCGTTCCCGTTCATCATTATCAACACCGCCCTTCGTCCGGCCATCCGCTCGCTCGCGAGACCGTTCTTCTTCCTCTTCGCCGCGGCGGGTCTCTCCGGCGGCTGCCACTCATTGTGGACCGACTATGACGAAGCGCTGCAGGCGGAATTCCGCGCGCAGCCGCTTGCGCCATCGAACGTTCTCACCGAAGAGGATATCGCTCCTCTCCCTGAGCCGGTCCGCCGGTACGTGCGGTACAGCGGCGCGCTCGGCAAGCCGGTCCCGCAGAACGTCCGCATCGTCTTCGACGCACAGATGGTGCGGAAACGGGGCGGAGAGCCGATGGAGGCGCATTCCGAGCAGGTGAACTTCTTCAACGAACCGGTCCGGCTCTTCACCATGGAGGCGAGCCAGTACCTCGTGCCGTTCCGGGCGCTCCATCTCTACCGCGCCGAGGGAGCGACGTTCCAGGTGCGTGTGGCGGGATCGTTCAACGTGGTGGACATCGCGGGGGACACGCTCACCGCCGCGGAGACGGTGACGATGCTGAACGACCTCTGCTTCTTCGCACCGGGACGGCTCGCCGACCCGCGGCTCAGCTGGCGGGAGGTCGATTCCTCATCCTGCGAAGCGACGTTCGCCAACGGAAAGTTCCGCGTGCGGGCGATGCTGCATGTCAACGCCGCCGGTGAGCTCGTCAATTTCGTCTCCGACGACCGGTACGCGCTGGAGAACGACGGCACGATGCGCAACGTCCGGTGGTCCACTCCCGTCTCAGACTACCGGGAGTTCGACGGACGGCGCATCGGAACGAAAGGGGAGGCCATCTACCATTATCCCGACGGTGATTTCACGTACGGAACGTTCCGGCTCGTTTCCGTGCAGTACGATGTGAACGGCGGAACGGCTCGGTGAACGCTCCATACCGCCCATCTTGACGATCATCTCAATTCCGGCACGGTTCGTCCCCCGCCTCTGGCGCGCATGAAGACGGTATAGTATATTCTGAAGGTCGATGAACCACACCGAGATTGTCATTCCGAGGAGCGACCTGTCGGTCATCGGTCAGGTGGAAGCGACGAGGAATCTGAGAGATTATTACACCACCAACGTTCAGTTTGAAAAGAGAATGCAACGGAAGTGTTTCGGAAGTCTCATGCACTTCATACATCCACCACCACAACAGGAGAGCAGATGGAAATGACGACCCACGCGGTCGCCTGGGCAGAGATCCCGGTGACCGATTTCGACCGCGCGAAGAAGTTCTACAGCGCCATTTTCGATTTCGATATGCCGGAAATGGAGATGGCGCCGCACCGGATGGGATTCCTGTTGTCCGATATGGAAAACGGAGGCGTCGGTGCGGCGATCGTGAAGGGGCCGGACTATGTGCCGACCACGAAGGGATGCAAAGTGTACCTGAGCGGCGGTTCCGATCTCAACACCGTCCTGAACCGCGTCGCCGCGGCGGGAGGGAAAGTGCTGCAGGAGAAGACGATCATCACTCCGGAGTTCGGCTACTACGCGACGTTCGCCGACACCGAAGGGAATCACATCTCGCTCCATTCCATGGCGTGAACGCTCCGCGGCATCCGTCCGGTACGCCGGACGGGTGCCGATCTTTTTTCCCCTCCGCACTGCTTCGCTCTTCCGCGAATTGCCTCTTTTCCCGCATTCCTGTATCTTCTCTCACGTCACTCCCGCCCCTCATTCAACCGACGCGACGTCCCATGAAACGCATCCTTCCCCTCATCGCCGCGGCCGTGTGGATATCCCTCTCCGAGTTCGTGCGGAACGAGTTCCTCCTTAAAACGTACTGGA
>WBUG01000067.1 GCA_008933835.1 Bacteroidota bacterium
AGGGATATCTCGCTGAGGCAGATGTGAAACACAATCTCGGTTTGGATACTGATTTTACTGACTTAATCTTACGTAGTTTAATGTCGAACCCCTGAGCTTTACCCTATTAGTGAGTTATTCCCAAATTAAAAACCCCGGCACAGCCGGGGTTTTTCGTTCCGGGAGGTCGCTTAGAATCGGTTCATCACCTCGATCACCCGCCGCACGTCCGCCTCGGTGTGGCAGTACGAGATGGGGAGACTGAGCGTCGTGGCGTGGATCTCGGCGGAGATCGGGAACTCCCGTCCATCCAGCACTCCCTCCATCGCCTTCTGGCGGTGCGGCGGCACGGGATAATGGATGTCGGTCTTGATGCCGTTCTTCAGCAGGTGCTCCTTCAGTTCGTCCCGCTTCGGATGGCGCACGTTGTAGATGTGGTACACGTCGAAGAAGTCCGGATGCACCGCCGGTTTCACGAAATCGTCCTTCAGTCCGTCATGGTACAGCTGCGCGAGCCGCCGCTTGTGCGCCGTGATGGCGTCCAGATGCCGCAGCTTCACCGAGAGGAATCCCGCCTGCGCCTCGTCCAGCCGCGAATTGTATCCGACCACCTCGTTGTAGTACTTCTTCTCCGACCCGTAGTTCCGCAGCATCCGGACGGAGCGGGCGAACCCGTCGTCGTCCGTCGTCACCGCCCCGCCGTCGCCGAGACAGCCGAGGTTCTTCGTGGGATAGAAACTGAACGCGCCGTACCCGAACGTGCCGGTCATCTTGCCCTTGTACATCGCGCCGTGGGACTGTGCGCAGTCTTCGATGACCGCCAGACCGTGCGTGCGCGCCGCCGCCATGATGGGGTCCATGTCGCAGGATTTGCCGTACAAGTGCACCACCATGACGGCGCGGGTCCGGGGCGTGACCGCGTCGGCGACCTTCGCGGGGTCGATGTTGTACGTGCGGATGTCCGGTTCCACGAGCACCGGCACCAGGTCGTTCTGCAGGATGGAGAGGATGGTGGCGATGTACGTGTTCGAGGGGACGATGACCTCGCTCCCCCGTTCGAACTTCAGCGCGCGCAGGCAGAGGATGAGGGCGTCAAGCCCGTTGGCGACGCCGATGCAGTGGCGGCTGCCGTTGAACCGGGCGAACTCCTCCTCGAAGCGTTTCACGGCGCCGCCGAGGATGAACCAGCCGCTCTCCAGCAGCGCGTCGAACGAGCGGCGGTACTCGTCGAAGAACGGTTCGTTCGCCTTGCGGAGGTTCTCATAGTCGATGACCGGCGCGGTGTCAGCCATGGCGGCGCTCCGGATACGGTTCGAAGATGTAGTCGTTGGGGTCGTACGGCGTGGAGGCGAAGACGAGGAAGACGGCGTCCGGCGTGAAGTGGTGCATCGTATGCCAGTCCTTCGGTTCCAGGATGAGGCAGCGGCTCGGGTGGTCCAGCACGAAGTCCTGCTTCGACGTCCCGTCGTCGTTCGAAACGATGCAGCTCCCGTGCACGCAGACGCACGCCTGGAAGGTGGTCCTGTGCCGGTGGCCGCCCCGGACGGAATCGTCCACGCCATAGATATAGAAGGTGCGCTTCACCGGGAACGGGATGTCCTTCTCGATGACGGTGAGGTTCCCGCGCTTGTCGGAATGGGTCGTCAGGGTGATGATGTGCGCCATGGTGTTCGCCGGACGGTCAGGCCAGCAGGTCCTTCAGGGGATAGATGTGGTAGATGCCGAACGCTTTCCTGTACAGATAGAGCAGCGGCGTCTTCCAGGTGAACGGCCGCGCTCCCGCACCGTGCGGATCGAACGACGGGTCCACGGCACGCACCTCCGCTTTCGCCTCTTCCAGCCGCAGGAAGTACGGCCGGTAGAGCAGCCGTTTCACGCTGCCGCTCAGTTCCCGCCGTCCCAGTTCCACCGTTCCGTCCGTGAAGAACCGGACATAGTGGAAATGGTAGAAGATGACGGGGAACTCGCGTCCGGAGGCCGTTTCCGTCGCCGTCAATCTAGCATTTTTTTCGCGCACTTCATACCGCTGCACGTTCCACGCCGCCATTCCCCCGCCGTGATGCTGCAGTTCGTGCACGCCGGCGAACCGCGTCGTCCAGTCGTCGAGGTACTTCTGGTCGCCGAACTTCCCATCTTCGAACCGCGCGTAGCACCACTCCAGGCACCGTTCGCGCCACCAGGTGAGGGCGGTCAGGCCGCGGTCGTCGTTGCGGACCGAGACGAACTGCACGCAGTACTTTCCGGTGAGCGCCTCCTTGTCGTACTGCGGCGAGTAGCGGTGCTCGGTGATGGTGACGGAGGCATCCCCCATCTCGTCGAACAGCGCCGCCGGAGAGGCGAAGAAGAGCATGTCCGCGTCCAGGTAGGTGCATTGCGGAACGCCGAAGCGCCGCAGCACGTACAGGATGGTGGAGGAGGTCGCGGTCCAGCAGTACTCCGCGCGGCTGCGGTCCGGTTTCACGGCGAGCAGCTGCTCGTCCTCGAACTCCGCCAGGGTGATGACGGTGGCGTGCCGGAGCGCGAGCGTGCGCAGCACCGCGGCGGCGCGGTCGTCGAACGCGAAGATGTAGAGGTGGAACGACGCGCACTCCCGCTCCAGCGAACGGTACATCGCCAGTCCGCGGGAGAGGTAGTTCGAATCGAACAGGGTGCAGAAGTTATACATCCTTCACCTTCCGGGCAAGGACGACGTTGTCCAGGTACAGGTCCCCGTTGGAGGGGAGCAGCGCCGATACGGCGGTGCCGATGAGCGTGACCGGCGCGATGAGGAGGGTGTTCAGGAGCTGCCGGAGCGCGGGGTTCCCGACGTACGTCTTCTTGTAGATGTACTCGTTGATGAGCTGGAAGATGACCCGTGCGTCCGCGACGCACTTGCGCTGTTCCAGCACCGCGAACCCGTGCGCTTCGAGCACGTGACGGAGCCCGAACGAGGTGTACCGCGCGTAGTCGTGCGGCTGCTCGTGCTCGTCCCACACGAACGGGACGGTCATCAGCAGGAGTCCCTCCTTCTTCAGCACGCGGTTCAGTTCGGCGAGGAACTCGGGGGGATTGAAGACGTGCTCGAACACTTCGTTGCACAGGAGCGAATCGAACTCGGCGTTCCCGAACGGCAGCACCGTGCCGTCGTAGAAGCGGTCCGCCTTCGACGTCGTCCGGCTCCGCTCGGTGTCGATCTCCACTCCCACGTACTCCGCCACGGAGAGGTACGGCTCGTACGGTTTCGTGCCGCATCCCACGTCCAGCAGCCGGCCGGAGAGCCGCCCGCCGAGCTCCCGCACGGCGCGGAACAGCCCGCGGCGGGAGAAGTAGAACGGGTTCGTGAAGAGCCCGATGAGGCCGGGATTGAACTGTTCCCGTTTGACGATGTCGGTGATGAGTCCCATTATCCCCGTTTCTCCAGCAGAACGATCCCCAGCATCTGGAAGAGGTTCGGCCAGCGCGTCATGAGGATGCGGCGCAGCAGGGAGCCGGACCGTTCGTCATACCGGCGCACCACGCGCAGTCCCCCCACCGCCTCCGTCAGTTCGCGAAAGTCTCGGAAGGAGAGCTGATGGATGTGGCCGGTGGCGTACCACGTGTACTCGAAGAGCATCCGCTTCGGCATCCGGCCGTTCAGCAGCAGGTCGATCCGGTTGCGCCAGAAGGCGAAGTTCGGGAACGAGACGATCTGGTACCGGGCCACCCGCTTCATCTCACGCAGCAGCACTTCGGGGTACATCACCATCTGGATGGTGACGTTGCAGACGGCGTAGTCGAACGCGTCGTCCGCGAAGGGGAGCGTTTCGTCGATGCGTCCTTCGACGACGTTCAATCCCCGCTCGCGGCACACCCGTACGCCGCTCGGCGAGAGCTCCACGCCGGTCCCCGTCACTCCTTTCTCCGCCGTGAGACGCGCCAGCAGTGCGCCGTTGCCGCAGCCGAGGTCCAGCACGCGCGCGCCGGCCGGTATCCACGAGACGATGACCGGGTACTCGCTGCGGTCGCTGTCCGGGTGGCGCGTGTAGTCGTAGTTCCTGTTGTCGTTGGACTCGGGATCGTCCAGATGTCCGTCGGGTGTCGTCATGATGTCAGTCGTTTCAGCCATCCCGCCGCGCGGCGGACGAACGTCGGCCGCACGGAACGGAAGAACTCCTTCACCGCCTCCCGCGCGTCGGCGTTCTCGGCCGGCGGCAGCGGAGTGAGCAGGACCGGACGGGGCGACACGGTGGTCGTGAATCCCTCCAGCGTTTTCGTGTGCGTTCCCAGTTCGTCACCGCCGATGTTGTTGACGAGGGAGCGTCCGGGGTACAGCGTGAGACGGCCGTGCAGGAAGGCGGAGGCGTTCCACCGGATCGCCCAGGAGTCCACCTTCCCCGCGATCTGGTCCTTCAGCATGCGCGAGTATGGATAGGCGCCGTCCAGATCGAACCGGCGCAGCAATCCTTTCTCCGTCAACGCGCGGAGCAGCGCTGCGCCGTCGGGCTCGAAGAGCTCCCAGCCGCGCTTCCATGTCGCCCAGCCCCAGCAGTCCGCACCGATGAGGAAGAAGGATTCCGGAAGCGGACGCGCGACGGGGTACACATAGCCGTGGACGGAGATGACCTCCGGAACGTCCCGGTACAGTTCGAGCGCGTCGTTCATGTAGCGGAGGAAGTACGGCGACGTCACCAGGTCGTCCTCCACCACGATGACCTGCCCGTAGCGTCCGGTCAGCGTCGTCACGCCGTCGATGATGGAACGGGCGAGTCCGTAGTTGACCTCCCGTTCCACGACGGTGACCGAGCGGAAACCGGCGACGGTGCGCAGGTACGACCGCACCTCCGCCACCGCCTCCCGGTCCGCATCGCTGCGGGGACCGTCCGAATAGATGAACAGGTCGCTCACGGAGGCTTCGGCGTTCCGGAGCAGCGCGTCGACCGTCATCCGCGCATGGCGGAGACGCTTATAGACGAAGAGCGCGATGGGTGCGGGGGTCATCGTATCAGATGCCGAGACAGTTTCCGGTGCGGTACAGGACGAGCGTGCATTTCCGGTTGTGCATGCCGGGTGCGATCCCCCAGAACGGGAGGGTCTTCCACCCCGCGGCGGAGAGCGTCTCCACGGCGGCGGCGTACTCAGGACGCTCCGCGTCGTCCAGAACGATGACGCCCCGTTCCGAGACGCCCGCCGCGGCATGACGGAGGCATTCGCTCCGTTTCCGGCCGTCCACGATGACGATGTCGAACGACATACCCTGCCGGGTCACCGCCGTCTCATACGATTCGCCGTCGTCGAGCCGGCAATGGATGACGCGGGTCTTCTTCAACGCTCTCGGCGCGATGCGCGCATGCCACGCCGCATCATGCTCCACGGCGATGACGCTCCCGGCGCGCTGTTCGAAATAGAGGGTCGAGTTACCGCTGCCGTATTCGAACACCGAAAGGCCGTCATGCAGACGGGGGGTGATGAAGTCGATGAACGGCAGGGACATCCACGGCAGCGGCCTCCCATCGTGGTCCACCGGTTCCCTCCGGCGTACGGATTCGAGCCATCCGGTCTCGGCGAGATATTCGGCGAACCGGAAACGGACGAGTTCGCGCACCGTCTGCGGATCGGAGAGCAGCAGCAGCACTTTTTTGAGGACCGTCATGCCGTTCCTCCCGCGTTCACGACCATTTGCTGCGCGAAGTTCCGCTCCTCGGCCAGCTGCGTCGCAATGATGCGCGCCAGCAGTCCCGACCGGAGGGAGATGGGCAGGAACCGGTACCGGAAGACCGCCATCCGCGGGTCCGTTTCCTGGAAGATCACGTCCTGCGCGAGATTGCCCCACCGCTCTTCCGGCATCAGGTCCACCGTGATGCCGGCGTGCGCTGAAGGGAGCAGCATATTGGAGCCGTGAACGCCGACGACGACGCGGCTCTCCGCATACACGGTGCAGAGCCGCTCTTCCGCTTCGCGGGTGAATGTCGTCACCCGCTGGTCGTCGATCCATTCCGGGAACTCCAACGAACGGCCGAAGCCCGCCACCGTGAAGCGCGCGTTCGGCAGCGTCTCACGGAGCCGCTCGAACAGGGAGACGACCTTCTGCCGCTGACGCCATCGGAGCGTGCCGAGCAGTCCGAGCCGTTTCGCCGCGGCGACGAGGTACCGGTTCGAGACCCAGGGTCGGTCGTCCCGCCAGATGAACGTGATGCGGTACGGCTCCGCCGTCCGGTCGTGCCGCGCCTCACCGGTGAACCGGGTGATGTCCGAGACGGCCGGATGCGAATGGGCGCGGCTGAGGAACACCTCGTCGAACCGCCGGCATTCGGCCTCGATACGGTCATGGAGCTTCGGATGGTACCGCTGTGCTTTCGAGAGCGGAAGCGACACGGTCCACACTTCGGCGGCGCCGGCGGGGACCATCCACCGCAGAAAGTCCTGTACGATCACCACGAGCGGGGTGTCTGGATGCTGTTCGAGGTGGCGTTCCGCGTTCAGCAATTTCAGCAGAGCGTGACCGTACAGATAATCGATGGTGTTGAGGATGACCGCCCGCTTGGCCGGGGCAAAGGTCTCGACGCGGAACGGCACCTCGTCCGGTGACGGAGCGAGCATCGACTCCAGCATCGGGCGGCCGAACCAGGGAAGCACGGCGGCGGGACAGAACACCTTCCGGGCATTGAGGTCGAGCACGTAGTCGTTGAGCGAACCGTGGCCGGACGGCAGCGACGCGAGCAGCGCCGCGCCGGTGTCGCGGCAGGTCCCTTCCGCCAGCGTATGCATCCCGTGCCATACCACACGCTTCGGCGCGATGCCCCCCGTTCCGTACGGCGAGGCGAGCGTGACGTCGATGTGCGGAGCGATGCGGATCATCCGAGCTCCGGAAATTGCTTCGGCGAGAGGGCGGCGAAGTTGCCGTACTGGTAGTTCTCCATCGCCAGGGCGTACGGGCGGCGTTCCGCGCCGCGGCGCATCAGTTTCACGATGACGAAGCCGCGCGATTCGAGGAGCGCGTACAGGTCCTGCAGCGTGGTGCGGGCGTCGAGGTTCGCGCCGCCGTACTCGAACTGTACCGCCTTCACGAATCCGGCGTCGAGGTACTCCCCCATCCCGCGGAACGCCGCCATCTCGTGCCCCTCGATGTCGATCTTCAGCAGGTCGATGCCGGTGACGTTCGCCGAGCGGATGTAGTCGTCCAGCCGGACGAGCCGGATGCGTTCCGAGCGGTCCATGCGGACCTGCAGCGAGGAGAGGTCGCGCCGGTAGAGCGAGGCGAACCCGCTCCGTTCGGCGTCGTAGAAGATCTCCGTCTCGACGGCGGCGTCCGACACGCCGACGTTGTTGAGCCGCACGCCGGGGTCCGCCGAGAACCGTTCGGTGAGGCGGGAGAAACAGGAGCGGGTCGGCTCGAACGCGTGCACCGTGTACGGAAGGCTCCGTTCCCGGCAGCCGCGCACCAGGATGTCGCTGTACTCCCCCACATTGGCGCCGACGTCGAAGAGGGTGACCGCTCCGCGGAAGCCGCCGAGAAGGTCGTGGAGGAAGCGCGCCTCGCCGTTCGCGTCGAACCGGGCGTCGTTGTTGTTCTCCAGCCGGTTGAAGAGGGTGAAGAGGACGGAACGGAGGCGCCGGGTGATCGCCGATGGACGGATGATGTTCATGCGGTCTTCACGTAGATGTCGCCCCACACCTTCGGGTCGTTCAGATTTTCGATCGCCAGGAGCACTTCAGCGTGAGACGTCCAGGCCGGAAGGTGGAAATCCATCTGTTCACCGATGTTGAAATTGAACCGGGCCTGTCCGATGGCGTTCAACCGCTCCATACAGGCGGCCGAGTCCTTCATGAACTCGTAGAGGAATTCGAACGATATCATCGGGATCGGGGACGACAGCCCCCGTAAGACCGGAAGTTCGAAACCTTCGACGTCGATCTTACAGAAGGCCGGTGTTCCGTATTGGGCCGTCAACGCATCGAGCGTGGTGATGGTGATGGTCTCTTTGCGTTCCCACCGCTGGTCCTTCGAGAACCGGCTTTCGGTCGCCCACTTGTCGGACATGGTCGAAAGCACGGGAAGTTTCTCGTTGACGCTGATCTCGCCGGTCCCTTCCTTCTCGCCCAGCGCTTTCGGCACGACGACGACATCATCATCGCCGGCGAACAGACCCTTCAGATAGTTCACACAGTACGACGTCGGTTCGATGGCGATGACCCGGGCACCGAGCATCCGGAAGACCTTGGTCCGTTCGCCGAGGTTCGCTCCGACGTCGAACACGAGGTCCCCGCGGCGGATGAACTGGCGGTAGTGTTCCACCATGCGCGCCCGGTGCCGTCGTTTCTCCGGGAAGAGATGTTCCGCCGCGTACGCAATGGCGGGCGGAAGATAGGTTCTGAGCAGTGCCATGATTATCTCTTGGTGAACATGAACAATCCGATGCCGGCATCGCTTTCCGGTCGATGCCGTTCGACGAGGTCCTTCCCGTAGATGTACCGCTCTTCGACGAGGGTGCATCCTTCGAACAGTCCGATGATGGTGTCGCGAGTGAAACTCCGGTATCCGTTGAAGTAGACCCGGTTCGCGCTCTCCACGGGAACGGTGAAATAGATGGACCCTCCCGGTCGCGCCACCCGGACCAGTTCCCTGACCGCCTTCTCGCTTCCGTACGGATCGATGGGATCGCCGTACCGGCCCAGACCGATGTGCTCGACCACGCAGATGGAGGAGATGGACTCGATGGTCCCGTCCGCGAACGGCAGCGCGAGGATGGAGCCTTCGGTGAACGAAAGACCATCCAGCCGCAGTTCCACCGGACGGATGTCCACCATGGTGGTGGGAACGAACTGTGAGATGATGCCGACCGTCTTGGCCGAACTCCCCACATCGTAGTGATGCGCCGGACGGTTCCGGAAGATCTTCCCCGCCGCCCAGGCGTCCTGATAGAAATAGACCGGATCGAGCGGTGTCGAGGCGGTCTTGTCCGTCAGGCAGGGGTACCATTCGAACACCGACACGGAGAACGCCGGATTGTGCGGTGCGTTCTTATAGCGGACGTATTCGCCGGTGAACCGGACCATATTATAGAGGATGGCGAACACGTTCCAGCCGTATTGCGGCCGGAGAACGATGTACATCCGGTACAGGAGTTTGAGCGCTTTCATTGGTTCGTCGATATCTTGACCCGGTGGAACGTGGCGATGCCGGTCATCATCGCCCGGAAGTTCCGTTTCGTCTTCGGGTTGAACGCGTCGATGGCGAAGGTCGTCACGATGAAGCCCGCATGCGCCGCGACGATGCAGCCGAACACCCCCATGCGGGGGATGAGCAGGGCGTTCAGCGTGATGTTCACCGCGGAGCCGGCCATCGCGCTCACCATCGAATGGCGGAAGAGTCCCTCAGTGGTGGTGTAGATGCTCCGCGCCACGCCGATGTTCGAATAGAAGCGGCTCCAGATGAGGACGGTCAGGATGGAGGCCGACGCCGCGAACTGGTCTCCGTAGAGCAGCTGCACGATGGGACCGCTGAGCAGCGAGATGGGGAGGCACATCGCGATGGTCAGCACCGTCATGATGCGGTACAGGTTCGTGAGCCGCCGGCCGTACTCCTCGTCGCTCCACTCCTTCGTCCGCACAATCACCGGAAAGACGGAACTGAGGATGATCATCGGAACGAACCCGAGCGGCTCGGCGATCTTCTGCGCCGCCGCGTACAGGCCGATCTCCCGCTCCCCCAGCAGCTCGCGCAGCATCACCTGGTCGATGCGCGTCTGGACGAAGATGGCCACGTCCGTGATGATGATGGGCCAGCTGTTCCGCAGCAGTTCCCGCGCGCGCGCCGCGGAGAAGCTCCACGACCGCAGCGAGCCGCCGTTCCGCCGGTACATCACCGCCAGTCCCGCCGCCCCGAGCATCAGTTCCGCCGATGTGGCGATGACGAAGTACAGCACGTCCGCCCCGGTGAGGATGAGCCCGATCTTCACCGCGCCGATGACCACGAACGCGATGTTCTTCGCGTAGACGGTGTACTTGGAGCGGATCTGCGACTGGAACCACTGGTCGATGACGTCGAACGACTGGAAGAGCAGTCCGAACGAGGTCACCACCACGAGCACGTGCGTCATCGTGTCGCCGGGACGCACCATGGTGACGGCCAGCCCCGCGAAGAGCAGCGCGCTCACCGCTCCGGCCAGACGAAGGCCGAACGCCGAACCGAGCACGCGGTCCCGCTGCTCCGGGTTCCGTACGATGTCGCGGATGACGATGCTGTCGATGCCGAGCGTCGCCAGCGGCGTGAACATGCCGACGAACGCCAGGGCGTAGTTCAGCACGCCGTTCTGTTCGGGACCGAGGTACCGGGTGAGCCAGGCGTTGATGACCACCGCACCGCTCATGCGGATGCCGCGGTCGACGAAGAGCCAGCCGAGGTTGACGACGGTCTTACGGAGTGTCGGCGATATGTTCAACGGCGCTGCCGTCGGTTGTGGTTCATCATGGCCCGTTCTTGCGCCGCATCCACGCGAGCACGCCGGCGGCGGCCAGTCCGCCGAGCATCAGCAGATTGATGGCGAGGCTCAGCGTCTTTCCGACCGCGAATCCCGCCGGCTCGAAGACCATCCGCACCGTATGCTCCCCCTTCGGGACCACGACGCCGCGGAACATATAATTGAGACGGAGGATGGGGGTCTCCGTTCCGTCCACGGTCGCCTTCCACCCTTCGGGATACCACGACTCGCTGAGGAAGACCAGATTGTTCCCCGTCGCCGTCACGGAGAGCTCGAGGTCCTGGATGCCGAACCGCGTGTACCGGACCGACGCTCCTTCGCCCGGCGGTTCGACGGACTGCCCGGTCTCCTCCATCACGTACGCCACCTCCTGCGGCCGGAACGACATCGTCTTGACGGCGTTCAGGATGTCGATGCCGCTCTTCACCTCCGTCCGCTCCACGAAGAAGGCGCGCGGCAGTTCGGCGCGGTTGTACAGCACGGCGCGGCTCCCGCCGAAGACCGGCAGGAGGACCTGATTGGAATCGGGCTGCGTCGAAATGATGTACTTCACGTTCATCAGTCCCCACAGCAGCGGATTGCCGAGTCCCACCACGTCGAACATGTCCTGGATCTGGCGCATCTTCGCCCCCTGGTACCCGTACGCGCTCTGGATGCGGAAGTACGCCAGCGTGTTGTTGTACGGCGGCTGCCCGTTCTCGAACTCCAGCGTTCTGTAGAGCGTGGTGTCCTGTTTCAGGAAATTGACGTAGTCCGGCGCGGTGAAGACGTTGCTCGCCTGCTGGCGGTGGTGCGTCTCCATCGGACGCAGGTTCACCCGCACCAGGTCGCCGAACGCCAGCGCGATGACGAGCGCCGCGAACGGAAGCGTCCGGAGCGAACCGCGCAGGTACGCCCAGACGGCGAGGCCGAGCGCACCGATGAGGAGCCCGGCCGCCGTCACGTCCGCGGCGGCGTTCTCCAGGACGGTCTTGTGGAGCTCCGCCAGCACCCCCTGATTGCCGCCGTACGAACGGGAGAGGGTCTGCATCACGTCGCGGGCGGAGAAGAACATGCCGTGCACCGAATCGACGATGTCGCGTCCCGCGGCGGCGATGACGGCCACGGCGGCCCCGGCCCCGGCCGCGTAGAGGTACACCCGTTCGCGTTTCGCGTCGCGCTGCCGCACGTCCGCCATCACCGCGGCAAGGCCGTACCCCGCCAGCACCGGCACCATCATCTGCACCAGGATGAGCACCATGGAGGGGATGCGGAACTTGTTGAACATCGGAAGGTAGTTGAAGAGCAGGTCGTACAGCAGCGGCATCTCGCGGCCGAACGAGACGATGAGCGAGATGACGATGAGCAGCGCCGTGTACTGCACGAACGGGTCGCGGCGGTTCCGCCAGAACCCGATGACCGCCAGCGCGAGCACCACGATCCCCATGTACTGCGGCGCGTCGGTGAAGGGCATCGAACCGATGTACGTGTTCAGCCGCACCGCCTCCCCCTGCGTCAGCGCCCCGCTGTACGTGAACCAGCCGGAGCCGTACCACGCCGGAACGACGAACGTGGTCATCTCGCCGGGTGAGTAGGACCAGCTCGTGGCGTACTCGTAATCAAGACCGCCGTTGGAGGGGCCTTTCGCCTGCGCCTGCGCGGAGGGAACGATGGGGTCCGCACCGCGCATCGAATACTTCGAATACTCGAGCGTCGAGAGGTACTGGTCCCCCGTCATGGCGAACGCCAGACCGGTCGCGGCCGCGAAGATGAGACCGGAACGGACGACGCCTTTCCACTCCTCCTTCAGCACCGCCGCCCGCACGAGGAAGAAGAGGTAGTAGAGGCCGAGCGCGAGGTAGCAGTAGTAGATCATCTGGATGTGGCCGGGGAGGAACATGAAATGGATGAGCACCACCAGCGCCATGGACAACGGAAGGTCGAACTTCGTCCGCAGCCGCTCCAGGATCATGAAGATGAAGGGGAAGAAGGCGATGACGGGCACTTTGGTCATGTGCCCCACCACCATCAGGATGATGATGAAGGTGGAGTGCATCACCGCGAGGCCGGCAAGGAGCGCCGCCGGCCAGTTCCGCACCTTGTCGTACACGAAGAGATAGATGCCGATGCCCAGCAGCAGGTAGTAGAAGAGCTGCCAGCCGACGTCGGGATTGTTCAGCAGGGAACCGAAGACCCGCGTCGCGGCACCGAGCACGGTGGCGGTGATGTCGAAGAACCGGTCGCCGTGGACCGAGAGGGAGGCGTAACCCGGCATGCCGCAGAAGATGTAGGGATTCCACAGCGGGAAGATCCCCTGCTGCTCGGCGTCCTTCACCAGCGTCTCGAAGCTCTTCGAGGCGACGGTGTCCGCCGCCACGAACACCTTTCCGTCGAACACCACCTCATGGAAGAATCCGATGAGGGATGCGAACAGAACTCCGATGGCGACCAAATGTCGGTAGCGGTAGTTCAGCATGCTGGTTGAATCGGCCTTCTCGGCCTTCCTAGTCTTCGACATAGTGCGTTCGGATGGTGAACGATGCGGTACAATAGGCCAAAATATGACAAAAATGCTACAGTTACAAAATAAAAACACCCCGCAGAGCGGGGTGCTGTCGGTTCTTATTATAGAGAATGGATGTTATTTCAACGATCCATCTGCAGCGGTAATGCCGAACCAGTAATCCTCATTATTGGATTGGGGCGGCTGGGTCCATCCTGCGAATGCGATCGTTCCGTCCGCGAGCAGGATGTGTTCGCTGATCGATTCATCTTTGGCCCCGCCATACGTCTTCGACCATTGAATGGTGCCGACCGCGTCAAACTTCACCATCCATCCCTGTTTGCTCAGACCGAAGGAGCCCGTATAGCCTGCAGCGATGAAATCTCCCGCCGCCGTCCTTTCCACGTTCAGAAGGTACTCGCTCCCGGCACCGCCATAGACCTTGTTCCAGACCATTTCACCATCGGCAGAAAGACGCATGAACCAGGAATCCATGTTCCCGTTGCCGAACGACGTGGTGTATCCGGTGATCACGAATCCCCCCTCCGGCAACGCCGCGATGCCTGCCGTCCGGTCGTCGTTGGATCCGCCGAAATTCTTTTGCCAAAGCGTATCACCGCTCGCGCTGATCTTGAACACCCAGAAATCATACGATTTATTGGGAATGGAGCCGTTGTTTCCGATGACGATCGAATTACCGTCGCTCAGAGGCAGGATGTTCATCGCGAAATCGCCGCCGGCGCCGCCGTACGTCTTGGACCAGACGAGCGTGCCGTTGGGTGTCACCTTCGCGACCCTGCCTTCGAAGAAATTCTCGTTCTGGTAATACCCGCAGAGCATGTACGATTCATCCGCGGCCCGTTTGATCTTGAGGAACGCGTCAGCTCCGCCCCCGCCGTACTTCTTTTCCCACTCTTTGTTCCCCAGCGAATCGAGCTTCACGATCCACGAATCCTCTCCGTCACCGTAACAGTATCCGGCACAGAGAACACCACCGTCCGGCGTCCGGACGATGTCGTTGAAACGGTCCTCGCCGGATGTGCCGAAATTCTTGTTCCAGAGTATGCCCCCTTTCGCATCCACCTTCACGACCCAGGCGTCACCACCGGATCCGGCGGAGTACGACAATCCGCCGATCAGATACCCTCCGTCACCCGATTCGGTGAGACACATGGCGAGATCCCTGCCGCTTCCTCCGTACGATTTCGGGAAAGCCATGGCCGAGCCGCCCCAAGTCACGTTGATCTTCACGCTTCCGACGCCGGACGATACGGGCGTGAGGACGAGATTGACCACCGCCATCGAATTCTCCTGCACGGGAACGTCCGCTTCACCGGTGTAGAGCAGCACCCCCAGCGCATCGGTCGCATCCACACGGACATGCCACGTGCCGACGGCGATATCCTGAAAGAAGATGCTCGTCGTGGTATCGCTGATGATGTTGATGCTTTTCGAGACCGGAGAATGACCGATCCTCGTCAGCGTCGCCGTAACGGTCTGAACGGCGGTAGGAGCGGATGCCTTGTCGATGGTGAAAGCAACGGCGCCGGATGAGGTTTCGTCGATGGAATTGTCGGGCGGAGCGTCTGAACAGCCGGCAACGAAAAGCAGGGCGAGAAGGATGGGTCCGAGGGTTCTCATGCTTTCTCCGGAAGGTGAATGTGCAACAGAATGGTACCGGAATAAATTCCGAAGAGCAAGTGAAATCAGGACGATT
>WBUG01000118.1 GCA_008933835.1 Bacteroidota bacterium
CCCGCAAGATGGTGTGCGAATGGGGGATGAGCGAGAAGATGGGACCCATCTCCTACGGCGCGAAGGAGGAGGAGCTCTTCCTCGGACGCGAAGTGACCAAGCACCGCGACTTCAGCGAAGAGACCGGCCGCATGATCGACGAAGAGGTGAAGCGGGTCATCTTCCAGGCCGAGAAGCGCGCCGTCACCATCCTCACCGAGAACATCGACAAGCTCCACTCCCTCTCCGCCGTGCTGCTCGAGCGCGAGATATTGGACAGCGAGGAGATCGACAAGGTGCTGCGGGGCGAAGCGCTCCCCCCCATCGTGAAGAACGCCAACGGCGCCCCCGCCGGCAAGACCCCCGTCATCCCGCCCCACATCGTGGAGCAACTGGAGGCGGACATGAAGAAGAAGGCGGAGGAAGAGGCCGCGGCAAAGACGGCCGAGACGAAGAGCGCCGCGCCGGAGAAGGGCGCCAAATCGCCCGCCCGTCCCCGCAAGAAGCAGCCGTAACATGGTGGGCGCGGGGGACATCGATTACAAGGCGGAGGTCGTCCGCAAGGGGATCCATCTCAGCTCGCTGAACATCCCGGTCATCTACTATTTCATCGACCGGGACCTGGCGCTGATGCTCCTCATTCCCGTCACCGCCGTCTTCATCGCGGTGGACCTGCTGCGCTATTACCACGGACCGACCGCCCGGCTCTTCTACAAGGTGTTCCGGTTCATGCTCCGCAAGCACGAGCAGGACGGGAACAGCAAGCGGCTCAACGGCGCCTCCAACGTCCTCATCGCCGCCACGGTCTGCGTGGTCCTCTTCCCCAAGCTGGTGGTGCTGACCGCGTTCACCATCCTCATCATCTCGGACACCTTCGCGGCGCTCATCGGCCGCAAGTTCGGACGGCACCGTTTCCTCGCCAAGAGCGTGGAGGGGAGCCTCGCCTTCTTCGTGTTCGGCCTGGCGGTGGTGGCGGTGACGCCGAAGGTCACGTATGCGCCGATGGAATACCTCATCGGCGCCCTCGCCGCGGCGGTGGGCACGGTGGTGGAGGCGGGCTCCTGGAAGATCGACGACAACCTCTCCATCCCCCTCTCCGTCGGCGCCGTCATGTGGGGACTCTACGCCGCGCTCTATCCGTCGGTCGACCTCTTCGCCCATCACGTGCGGTGACGTCGGCCGGTCCGGTGCGGACGCTCCGCCCGAACCTCACCCCCGCACCTCACTTTCTTTTTTCTTTTTTCACTTTTCTTTCTTGTCTTCGCAGAGCCGTTTATGCCAAAACTCAAATTCGGTCTTCCCAAAGGGAGCCTTCAGGAATCCACCCTGCAATTGATGAGCAAGGCGGGGTTCAACTTCTCCGTCTCCAGCCGTTCGTACTTCCCGTCGGTGGACGACGAGGAGCTGGAGGCGATGCTCATCCGCGCACAGGAGATCGCGCGGTACGTGGAGGACGGCGTGTTCGACGCCGGGCTCACCGGCCATGACTGGGTCATCGAGAACGGCGTGGATGTCGTCTCGGTCTGCGACCTCGTCTATTCCAAGCAGTCCATGCGCAAGGTGAAGTGGGTGCTGGCGGTGCACGAAAGCTCGCCGGTGAAGACGGTGAAGGACCTGGAGGGGAAGCGCATCGCCACCGAGGTGGTGGGGATCACGAAGGAGTACCTGAAGAGGCACGGCGTGAACGCGGTGGTGGAGTTCTCCTGGGGCGCCACGGAGGTGAAGACGCCGGAGCTGGTGGACGCCATCGTGGAGGTGACCGAGACCGGCTCGTCGCTGCGCGCGAACAAGCTGCGCATCGTGGATGTGGTGCTGGAGTCCAACACCAAGCTCATCGCCAACAAGGAGAGCTGGAGCGACCCATGGAAGCGGGAGAAGATCGAGAACATGGCGATGCTGCTGCAGGGGGCCATCAACGCCGGCAACCGGGTGGGACTGAAGATGAACCTGCGTCGGGCGGACCTGGAGAAGGTCACCTCGCTCATCCCCGCGCTGCGCAAACCGACCGTGTCGCAGCTCTCGGACCCCGACTGGGTCGCCATCGAGACCATCATCGAAGAGAAAGTGGTCCGAGCCATCATCCCCCAACTCAAACGCCACGGCGCCGAAGGGATCATCGAATACCCGCTCAATAAGGTCATCTACTGAGCCGGCACCTTCAATTAGATTGACAGCGCCGCGAATATTCGCCCGTTGTCATTCCGAGCTCGACTTGGCGTTGTGTGCCAAGTCGAGTCCCGGCGTTCTCTGCCGGGACGAGTCGAGGGGGAGGAATCTGATTCAAATCCCATGCGCACCCGAACCATCATATTGGTTCTCATCAGCGTCGCGCTCTTTCTGCTCAAGCGGCAGTATACCGGACCGTTCGCCGAGCTGGTGCAATGCTACTGGGGCAACCTGATCGTCTCGTTCGCCGTCTATTTCA
>WBUG01000068.1 GCA_008933835.1 Bacteroidota bacterium
ACAGCCGGCAACGAAAAGCAGGGCGAGAAGGATGGGTCCGAGGGTTCTCATGCTTTCTCCGGAAGGTGAATGTGCAACAGAATGGTACCGGAATAAATTCCGAAGAGCAAGTGAAATCAGGACGATTTTGGCCGAAATCAGCGTTGATTGTCGGATTTTGATTCTCTATTTTGAAGAAGAATGAAAGAGAACCGGTTCACCATCTTCTTCTTCGCCCTGGTCTTCGCCTTCCTGGTCTGGATCTCCGTCAACATGGGGAACACGTTCCAGGCGACCATCGACCTGCCGGTGAGCGTCGAGAACCTGCAGCCCACGCGCGCCATCGCCGCCCCCATTCCGGACCACATCCGCGTCCGGTTCCAGGGAACGGGGTGGCAGATCGTGAACGCGTACCTCTCCCCCAACCTCCGGTACACCATCGACCTGCGCGACGCCGGACGCAAAGACACCCTCTTCACCTACAAGCGGCTCTCGGAACGCATCAATCTCCCCACGGACGTCCATGTCTTCGAAACGAATCCGGACACCATCGTCATCCTGCTGGACCAGAAGGTCTCCCGCCGCATCCCGGTCCGTCCCCGGCTGAACGTCACCTTCCGCGACGGCTTCGGCATCGTGGGTCCGCCGCGCGCCGAACCGGAGAGCATTTCGGTGACCGGAGCCCGCTCGCTGCTCAACGCCATGCGGGTCTGGCCGACGCTGCCGGTCACCCTCAGCGACGTGAACGCCCCGGTGACGGTGCAGACCGCGCTCGCCGAGACCCTTTCGCTGGAGACCTCCCGCTCGGCCGTGACCGCCATGGTCTCGTTCGATGTGCAGCCCATCGCGGAGAAGCGCATCGACAATATTCCCGTGGACGTGAACCAGGTCCCTGAGAACCGCAGCGTCGTCCTCATCCCTCCCACCGTCTCCATCATCATCCGCTCCGGCGTGAACGCCGTGGCGCCGCTGAACGAGAAGGACTTCTACGCGTTCATCGATTACCGGTCCATCCTCCTCGACACCAGCGGATTCGTGCAGCCCACCATCCTCGGTCCGGACAACGTCAAGATCGTGCAGCAGACCCCGGAACGGACCCAGTACGTCATCCGGAAATGAAAAGAGCCGGACGTCCGTCCGGCTCTTCCATGTTCAGGCTGTTCGTCCCCGTCAGAACGGACGGTTGAGGCGGAAGAAGACCGCTGCCGGTGATTTCGTGTCGGTCTTCCAGGCGAACCCCAGTCGCGCGTCGCCGTTGTGCCAGCTGATGGCGAAGCCGGCGTCGGAACGGATGGACGAGACGGAGAAGGCGTCGAACCCTTCGTGCATCCCGTACCGCTGCGGCACCGAGGCCACCGCTCCCGCGTCGCTGAAGAGCACCATCGCCAGGAAGTCGGGCCAGAAGAAGATCTCGTCGAGGATGTCGCTGTCCACCTGGTATTCGATGTTCGCCAGCAGCATCCGGTTCCCCGCGAACTCCTTGAAGGCGTAGGCGGGCATCGTGTTGGCGCCGCCGAGCTCGAACACCCGCTGCTGTACGGGTGTCCCTTCCAGCGAACCGGCGCGCAGCCGGATGCTGATCTGGTCGTCGCCGGAGAGGGGCTGGTAGCGGCGGATGTCGGTCAGCACCAGCGAGAAGTCATGGTCGCCCCCCGCCGCCCGTCCGGCGTACTCCGCCTTCATGTACAGGTCCCATCCCTCGGAACGCTTCCGGTACTTCTCCACCGTGCTCACTCCCGCCGTCAGGCTCACGCTGCGCAGCATCCCCTCGTCCACCGCCGGATTGTTCCGGAACGTGGTGCCGCCGAAGAACGAACCGCCGACGATGCGCGCCATGGAGGTGTACCGGTCCACCGTGTACCGCAGGTCCACCAGCGTCGTCACGTCGCCCTCCTTCGTGTACCGCGCGGTGTGCACGGAGTACCCTTCGCGCTGATGGTAGTCGCGGTAATCCTCGCGGAAGAAGAGGGCCGCCGCGGTGTTCTCGCCGACGCTCATGATCCATTCGTCCTTCGTGTCCGTCAGGCTGTGCGCCTCGCCGCCGATCTCATAGAGGCCGGACGAGGTGGCGAACTGCCGGTCCAGACCGAGCTGCAGCCGCCATTTGTGCGACGCGAAGCCGTACCCGAACGAACCGTGTCCGGTGAGGGAGCGGCTGCCGTCCCAGAAGTACTTCTTGTTCTCGCCGAACCCGATGAAGAGCCCTTCCACACGGTTGTAGCGGAAGAGGAAATCGTCGTCGTCCCGGTCGAACCACATGAAGGGCTTGAACGAGGTCGAGTACCGGGCGCGGCTGGTCCGCGAGCGTTTCGTGTCGTACTCCTTCGACGACTCTTCGGTGTATCCTTCCACGTAGGAGCCGTCGTCCCGCGTCACCGAACCGTTCATCGCGCGCACGTTGCCGTGGACGCGGGCCGTCGGCCGCAGCAGCACGTCGCCGTTCACCACGAGCACGTCGCCGAGCACGGTGCCGCGCACGGTGAGCGTGCCGTTCTTCACCACGAGGTCGCCGTTGATGGTGTCCCCGTCGGCCACGTCGGTGTCGCCGTTGAAGGTGAGCGTCTCCGCTCCCTCCTTCTCCTGGTCCTCCCACCGGTATCCGTCACCGCCGCGGGAACGCGCGGTGCGTCCGTCGAGGAAATCGTCCAGACGAACTTCGATGTCGCCCACCAGTTCGTCCACGAACCGGTCGATATCGTCGGACGTGCGGTCGAAACTGTCGTCGGGCTGGGAAGACTGTGCGGTGAGGAGGAACGGCGCGAGGGAGAGGACGCAGGCGATACGGAAGAATTGTCGTTGCATGGGGACTCCGAGAAATGGGTACCTGCTCGTTACGTCCGGCGGGGGCCGAAAGTTACGTCCTCCCCTTTGAAGAGAGCAGGTTTTTTTGTACTATTTCCAGTAGAAACGGATGAAATCGCCATGAAACTGTCCATCAATATCGACCACATCGCCACCCTGCGGAACGCGCGCGGGGGCAGCGAACCGGACCCGGTGCGCGCCGCGGCCGTGTGCGAAGAGGCGGGGGCCGACGGCATCGTGGTACACCTGCGCGAGGACCGCCGGCACATCCGGGACGCTGACGTGCACGCCCTGCGCCGCAGCGTGAAGACCCGGCTCGACCTGGAGATGGGGGCCTCCGAAGAGATCATCGGCATCGCCCTGCAGGTGGTGCCGGACCTCGTGACCCTGGTGCCGGAGAAGCGGCAGGAGCTCACCACCGAAGGGGGACTCGACGTTGCCGCACAGCGCGAACGTCTCCGCACCGTGACGGCGCGGTTCCATGCGAACGGGATACCCGTGAGCCTCTTCGTGAATCCGGAGCGGGAACAGATCGACGCGTCGCGCGACACGGGGGCGGACATGATCGAACTCCACACCGGCGAGTACGCCGACGCGCCCGGCGAACCGGAGCGTCTCCACCAGCTGCAGCGCATCCGCGAGGCCGCCCGGTACGGAGCGTCGCTGGGACTGGGAGTGAACGCCGGACACGGACTGAACTACGTCAACGTTTCGGACGTTGCCGCCGTTGCGGAGATCGGCGAGATGAGCATCGGCCACGCCGTCATCGCACGCGCCGCGTTCACGGGACTCGACCGGGCGGTGCGCGAGATGCTCGCGCTCGTCCGCCGGTGACCCCGAAACACGAAGGCCCGGACGATCGTCCGGGCCTTTCGCTGTACGGCCTCCGCCGTCAATCCGTGATGCCGAGCTTCCGGATGTCGTCCCGCAGCTTGGCCGCCTTCTCGTAGTCCTCCTTCTCGATGGCCTCCTTCAGCGACGCCTGCAGCTGCTCCAGCCGCGTGGTGAACTGTTTCACCGGTTCGGCCGTCTCCTTCTTCGGCTCCTCCTCGCTCCCCGTCTCCTCGTCCTCGTCCTCGGAGACGATGCCCGCCTCCTTCAGCACCTCCTCCTCCACGAAGATGGGGGCGCCGAACCGCACGGCGAGAGCGATGGCGTCGCTCGGCCGTGAATCGATCTCCTGCGTCGCGCTCACCCCTTCCACCTGCAGCTTCGCATAGAAGGTCCCCTCCCGCAGTTCGCTGATGCATACTTCGGTGAGAGCGACGGCGAACGTCTCGATGAGGTTCTTCATCAGGTCGTGCGTGAGCGGACGGGGCGGCTTCATCCCTTCGAGCTCGAGGGCGATGGACTGCGCCTCGAACGCCCCGATGATGATGGGAAGCTTGCGCCGGCCGTTCGACTCCTTGAGGATGAGCGCGTACGCGCCCGCGCTCGACGGACTCGTCGACAGACCGAGGATCTCTACCTGTACTTTCTCCACGATGGAACTCCTTTCACCCTCCCGGTTCGGCGGAGGGGAACCGGACGGCTCACTTGCCGAGCAGTTTCTTCACCTCGGCCGTGACGGCCGGAAGCACTTCGAACGCGTCCCCCGCGATGCCGTAGTCGGCCACGGAGAAGATGGGCGCGTCCTTGTCCTTGTTGACGGCGACGATGTACTTGGAGGAGGACATGCCCGCCAGGTGCTGCACCGCGCCGGAGATGCCGACGGCGATGTAGAGCGACGGCGAGACGGTCTTTCCGGTCTGCCCCACCTGTTCGTCGTGCGGACGCCAGCCGGAATCCACCACCGCGCGCGACGCCCCCACCGCGCCGCCGAGGAGTCCGGCGAGCTCTTCGAGCATCGCGAAATGCTCCGGTCCCTTGAGTCCGCGTCCGCCGCTCACCACCACGTCCGCCTCGCTCACATCCTTCTTGCCGCCGGACTGCTTCACCTCTTTCACCGCGGAGGAGAGGTCCGACGGCTGCAGCGACACTGCGCGCCGTTCCACCGACGCTGCGGCGCCGGAAGGAGCGCCGGCGGTGAAGACGTTCGGGCGGAGCGTGAACACTTTCCGCGGCGTCGTCACGACGACGTCCACGACACCTTTGCCGCCGTACACCGGACGCGATGCGGTGAGGACGCCGCCCGCCGCCGTCAGCGCCGTGCAGTCCGCCGCGAGACCCGCCTGCAGTTTCACCGCCACACGTGGTGCGACGTCCTTCCCCATGGCGCTGGCGGGGAGGAGCACAACGTCCGCGCCGGCCGCTTCGGCGGTCTCGGCGATGATCTTCGCATACGCCGTGGCGGAGTAGAGCTCCACCGCCGGGTCCTCCGCCGCGATCACGTTCGCTGCGCCGTACCCTCCCAGCTGAGGGGCGATGGCGGCCGCCGTTCCGCCGATGACGAGCGCGGTGACCTCTCCGCCGAGCGACGCGGCCGCTGCCACGGTCTCAAAGGCGGTCTTCTTGAACTGTCCGTTCCGTTGTTCTGCGAATGCCAGGATCTTCATCGTTGTGTTCCGTGTTTGGGTGGTGGAGTCCGGTGATGCGCTTCAGATGACCTTCGCTTCTTCGTGCAGCAGACGGACGAGTTCGGCGGCGGCCGAGGCGTCGGTGCCGACGATCTTGCCGGGGGGTTTCGCCGGGGGATTCCGGAGCGCCGTCACCTGGACCCGCGCTTCGACCGGCGCGGGCGTCTTCTCCTCGATCGGTTTCCGCTTCGCGTCCATGATGCCTTTCAACGAGGGATACCGCGGTTCGTTCAGACCCTTCTGGGCCAGCACCACCGCCGGCAATGTGGCATGGACGATCTCGTGCCCTCCTTCGATCTCCCGTTCCGCGATGACGGTGCCGTCCTTGATCTCCATCTTCACCACCACGGAGACCGACGGCCAGCCGAGCAGTTCCGCCACCATCCCTCCCACCTGGGCCCCTTCGTAGTCGATGGACTGCTTGCCGCCGAAGATGATCTCGGCGCCGTACTCCTTCGCGAAGTCCGCGAGCGCGCTCGCGACGCCGAACGAATCGCGCGCGGAAGCGTCCTTCAGCAGCACCGCCTTGTCCGCTCCCATCGCCAGCGCCTTGCGGAGGGTCTCTTTGTTCGCGTCGCCGCCGAGCGAGACCACGACGACCTCGCCGCCGAGCGCCTGACGGGTGCGGAGGGCCTCTTCCACGGCGAACTCGTCGTACGGATTGAGCATGAAATTGACACCGGCGGGGTCGATGGACCTCCCGTCGGCCCCGGCCTTCACTTTGGCTTCGGTGTCGGGGACGTGGTTGACGAACACGGCGATCTTCATGGAACTCCTTTTCGGTCGGTGTTACAGGATGCGTTTCAGCGCGTCGAGGAACGCGTCGTTCTCCTCCGGCGTTCCGGCGTTCACCCGCAGGGCGTTGCCGAGCATCGGATAGGAACCGACATCGCGGACGAGCACGTCGGCGGCCAGAAGGCGCTCGAACACTCCCTTCGCGCCGCCGGGAGGGATAAAGATAAGGAAATTTGTCTGCGAAGGAAACACTCGCACGCCGGGAAGACGCCCGAGCGCCTCGAAGAGCCGCTGTTTCTCCCGCTTGATGAGCACGATGCGCTCGTCAACGAGCTCCGGCCGGCGCATCAGCGCGAGCGCGGCGGCCGCGGAGAACGCATTGACGGTGAAGGGGATCTTTGGCTTCATCAGCTCCGCGCAGAGGGGCCCCTGCGCGGCCAGGTACCCGATGCGGAGACCCGCCAGCGAGAGCGCCTTCGAGAAGGTCCGCAGCACGATGAGCCGGTCGCTGGAACGGAGCAGCGGCAGCACCGACGGCTGGTCCGCGAACTCGATGTACGCTTCGTCCGCCAGCACGAGCGCGTCGGTCTCGCGCAGGATGCGCTCCACGTCCCCCGGAGGGAGCATCTGTCCAGTGGGACTGTTCGGCGAGTTCAGCACGATGAGCGCCGGACGGTGCGTGCGCGCTGCCGCGATGATGCCTTCCGTATCGAACGACAGGTCGGCCCGCGCCGGCACATCCACCACCTCCCCTTCCATCACCGCAACGATCTTTTCGTAGAGGAAGAAGGTGGGGGACGGGATGAGCACCTTCGTGCCGCGTCCCACTACCGCCATCATGACGGTGTACATCAGTTCGTTCGAGCCGTTCGCTGCGATGACCCAGTCCGGCGGGATGCCGAGCCGTTCCGCCAGCGCGGCGGTGAGCGCCGCCGGAAAGACGTCGGGGTACCGGTTCCACGGCATCCGGAGGAGTTCCTCCGTCAGTTCTCGCTTGAGCGGCTCCGGAACATCGAACGGATTCTCGTTCTGATTGAGCTTGATGAGGTCCGGCGAGAGGGGACGGCCTTTCACGGCGTACGCTTCCAGACGGCGGACGGAGGATTTGATATGGCGTTCAAACGTC
Organism: Bacteroidota bacterium; assembly: GCA_008933835.1. Lineage (GTDB taxonomy): Bacteria > Bacteroidota > Ignavibacteria > UBA10030 > UBA8401 > SpSt-333. Next base: position 7,159 of record WBUG01000068.1, read on the forward strand.
ATGGACGGTCTTTTCGGTGGAACGGGGATCGGTCATTCGGTGATGCCGCGGAGACGGAGCGATGCGGCATGGGCGGCGAGCCCTTCATGGTCCGCGAACATCGCGGCCTGCGCGGCGATGCTGCGCATCTTCTTCGGCGTGAAGCGCACGACGCTCGAACGGCGGACGAAGTCGTCCACCGACAGCGGCGACGAGAATCGGGCGGTCCGTTCGGTGGGGAGCACATGGTTCGGTCCGGCGAAGTAGTCACCCGCCGCCACGGGAGAATGGTTGCCGAGGAAGATGGAGCCGGCGTGACGGATCCGCTTCAGCACCGTCTCGTCCTTCGTGGTGATGATCTCGAGATGCTCGGGGGCCAGTTCGTTGGTGAGGTCGATGCCGTGGCGGAGCGACGAGACGAGGAAGATGCGACCCTGGTCGCGGAGCGCCGCCGCGGCGATGTCGCGGCGCGGCTGCGAAGCGGCGAGCCGCTTCAGACGGTCCGCGACGGCGGCGGCGAACGATGCGCTCGGGGTGACGAGGATGGGGACGGCCCGCCGGTCGTGCTCCGCCTGGGCCAGGAGGTCCGCGGCGACGAAGAGCGGGTCCGCGGAGTTGTCCGCCAGGATGACCACTTCGCTCGGTCCGGCGATGGCGTCGATGCCGACCGCGCCGTACACCATCCGCTTGGCGGTGGCGACGAAGATGTTGCCGGGACCGACGATCTTGTCCACCGCGGGGACGGTCGCAGTGCCGTACGCCAGGGCGGCCACCGCCTGGGCGCCGCCGACGCGGTACACGTTCGAGACACCGAGCACCGATGCGGCGGTGAGCACGTCCGGATGGACCGAACCGTCCTTCCGCGGCGGCGAAACGAGATGGATCTCCTTCACGCCGGCGACCTGGGCGGGGATGACGTTCATCAGCACGGTGGAGGGATACGCAGCGGTCCCCCCCGGCACGTAGACGCCGACACGGTCCAGCGGGATGTACCGCTGCCGCAGGTCGGACCCCGATGCGTCGGTGATGCGCCAATCCTTCCGCACCTGATGGCGGTGGTATCGGCGGATATTGGCCGCGGCGGCCCTGAGTAGCGCGACGAAGGCGGGGTCCGCGTTCCGCTTCGCTGCGGTGATCTCCTTCGGCGGGACCGCGATGGAGCCGATGCGGACGCCGTCGTACATGCGGGTATAGTCCGTGAGCGCTCTATCGCCCCGTGCACGGACGGTGCGGATGATGCGGGAGACGGAGCGTTCCACGGAGGGGTCCGGGCGGAAGAGCGCGGCGGTACGGAGCCGGGCGTTCTTCGTTGAGCGAAGGTCGACGATCCTGATCATGAAAGGAATATACGGAAAAAAGAGGACGGATGGAGGGCCGGGGTCAGACCGCTTTCACGACCACGACGGTCTCGTCGTCGTGCTGCATGGAGGAACCGACATGGTCGCGCACCGCGTCGAGCAGCGCCTGCCGGATGTCAGCGGCGGAGCGGTCCGCATGGTCGGCGAGCAGACGGACGACCCGTTCTTCGCCGAACTCTCTCCCGTCGGTGTGCGCATCCGTGACGCCGTCCGTGGCGAACAGGAAGACATCGCCGGGCGAGAAGCCGAGCGTCCGTTCCTCCATCTCCGCGGTGAAGACGCCGGCGTCGTTCAGACCGAGCCCGATGCCGCGCGGCACCACGGTGCGGACGGTGCGGGACGCCGCGTCGTAATGCCACAGGGGAAGGTGACCCGCCCGGGCGACGACGAGGGTGCGGGCCGCCGGATCGAACTCCCCGCCGAGCACGGTGACGAAGGAGCGCTTCTCGAGGTCCTGACAGAGGAGACGGTTCGCCCGTTCGAAGAGCTGCTTCGGACGCAGTTCGAACCCGTGCAGCGAGCGGAGGATCCCCTGCACCTTGGACATGTAGAGCGCGGCGGAGGTCCCCTTCCCGCTGACGTCGCCAATGACGACGGTGAGCTTGGAGGAACCGTTCGTGAGGTAGTCGAAGAAGTCGCCCCCCACCTCCATCGCGGGGACCGAAGTGCCGGCGATGTCGAGTCCGGGAATGTCGGGGGTGCGCTGCGGCAGCGAATCGAGCTGGATCTTCCGCGCGATCTCCAGTTCGTGCTTCATCCGCTCCTTCTCCGCCAGCTGTTCGTACAGGAAGGCGTTCTCGATGGCGACGGAGGCCTGCCGCGCGGCGCTGGCGAGGAACGAAAGGTCCTCCTGCTGGAAGGTGGTCTCGGCCTGCTTCTCGCCGACGAGGATGACGCCGATGAGCCGCTCCTTCGAGCGGACCGGCACAAGGTACTGGAAGCCTTCCGCCTGGAAGCGCTCCTTGACGGGCGACGGAAGGTACTGCACCCGTATCTCGTTGCGGAACTGCTTCACCGCGGTGATGAGCAGTTCTTCGTGCTGCACGCAGAACTCGCGCCAGGAGGTCCCGTCGAACCCGTACGCCTCTTCACAGGTGCAGCAACGCTCGTCGCGGAAGAAGAGGACGCCGGCGCTCTTGAGGCGGATGAGTCCGCTGAGCTTTCGCACGAACGCCTTCGCGAGCTCCTGCATGCTCTGCGTGGTGGAGAGGAGTTCGCCGAGCTCCTGCTGCGCCGCACGGTAGTCGTAGCGCGTCCGGAAGTACTTGCGGTCCAGGAACGACTGTCCCCACTTCCGCACGCGCAACAGCACGAAGGTGACGGCGAGCGCCGCCGCCATCAGCATGATGTGTTCGGAATCCTGCTGCGCCTCCGCCGACACCGGGGTATCGCTCAGTTCGATGGAGGCGCCGGTGAAGACGAGGGTGAGGGACGGCATCGCCATCCGCGGCAGTTCGAAGAAGCACCAGATGAACAGGTACACCGCCGCCGCGTTCCACAGCATGGTGATGAGGGTGTACTGCGTGTTGCGCCGCACCCGCAGGTCGAAGTCGAGCAGACGGTAGCGCCCGATGGTGTAGAGGTACGACACCGGAATGAGCGCCAGCAGCACGCCGTAGATGCCGAACCCGATGACGCCGTCGCCGTTGAAGAAGAGCGTCACGACCGTGGAAGCCGCACCGACGGCGATGCCGGTCCAGCGGTTCATGCGGTTGAGCCGTTTGAACTCGGCGGACGCTTCGCGGCGGTAGCGGAACAGTACGAACGCACCGACGAGCGGGACCAGCAGCAGGGCGATGTTCTGGTTGAGACCGACGATCAGCCCGCACGCGGCCGCCGCGGCGATGTAGTAGGAACGGGCGAGCCACCGCCGGCCGATGAGCTCCGGCCGCTCCGCGGGGAAGTACGAACCGGCATGCAGCAGGAGCGCAGGGCCGAACGTGGTCCCGGCGACGAGCAGCAGCGTGCGGACGTACTCGAAGAGCGACGGATCGAACCCGCGCCGGATGACGGCGGTGGCCATCGCGAAACCGATGAGGAGGAATCCGGCGCCGAGAAGGCGGGCGGCAAGGAACTGCGGACGCGACGCCGCGATGAAGAGACCGGCGAGCATCACGACGACGCCGCTGATCACGAAGAGGAGGATGGCGATGCGGATGCCGAACGTGGCGAGGACGACGTTCAGCTCGATGTACCGGTTGCCGCGCAGCACGATGTAGGTGAGACTCCGGCCGATGGTCCCCTCGCGCAGGATGCGGTCCGCCTCCTGCGCGGTGCCGAACTCCCGGTCGTTGATGCGGACGATGAGGTCGCCCACCTTCATGCCGGCCCGGTCCGACGCGCCGCGCGGCGTGATGTCCGAGACGTACACGTACCGCGGCAGGAGCGCGATGAAGTCCTGTTCGATGCTGTCGCGCGGCACGCGGTACGACATCCGGTAGTTCTGCGACGGCCGGACGATGTCCACCGTCACCGTCGAGCCCGGCGCCGAGGCGATGAGCTCGTTGGCGTCCTTCACCGTGGCCACCGTGCTGCCGTTGATGCCGGTGATCAGATCGCCCGTGAAGAGCGAATCGGATGAGAGCCGGTCGCCTCCCCACACCGCCCCCTCGAGCTTCTTCCGGTCCATCTGCTCCGCCGGAACGGGCCGGACGGTGACGAGACGGGCCTCGAGGTCGCGGAACACGTTCTCGTCCGTGGGGCTGCTCACGAACAATGCGAACGACATCCAGGCAAGGACGAAGAGAAGGAGTGCCGATGCGACAACGGCGCTCCGAAGGAGGAATATTTTCGTGCGGGATTGACTCATGCAGACAGGAGCCGGCGAGGCCGGTGACTCGGTGTTACGACACCCGGAGGTGTTTGTTACGGACGCAAACTATGAACTTTTTCGGACAAAAGACACCGTTCCGGTCCCGGCATCCTGAGCGGTTCCTTGTTGTTCCCTGCGACATTTCTTACTTTACGGCTCCATGGAAGCACCCGTCATCGACCGGTTCCACCCCGCCGTACGGCAGTGGTTCCTCACCGCATTTGGCGTCCCGAGTCCCCCGCAAACGGCCGGATGGCCCGCCATTTCCCGCGGTGAGAACACCCTCATCGTCGCCCCCACCGGTTCGGGGAAGACGCTCGCCGCCTTCCTCTGGTGCATCAACCATCTCGTCGTCGAGAACGGGCAAAGCGTCCCCCCGGACCTTCCGGTGAAGCGACGGGGCCGTGCCGCCGCGAAACAGAACCATACCGGCGGTGTCCGGGTCCTCTATATTAGTCCCCTCAAGGCGCTCAACAACGACATCCACCGGAATCTCGAGCTGCCCCTGGCCGGGATCGAACGCGAGGCGGCCGGGCTGGGCCTTCCGTTCCGTCCCATCCGCACGGCGGTGCGGACCGGCGACACGACGCAGCGCGAACGGAACGCGATGCTCAAGGACCCGCCGGACATCCTCATCACCACCCCGGAGTCGCTCTACATCATGCTCTCGTCGGAGAAAGCGCGCACGCTCTTCACGGCGGTGCGGTACGTGATCGTGGACGAGATCCATGCCGTGAGCGGCAACAAACGGGGCGTGCATCTCTCGCTCACGCTCGAACGGCTGCAGGAGCTCATCGTCCGCACCGGCGGGAGCGCACCGGTGCGCATCGGTCTCTCCGCCACGCAGCGTCCGCTCGAAACGGTGGCGCACTTCCTCGGCGGGGTGGAACGGACGGACGGACAGCCGGTCCCGCGTCCGGTCACCATCGTCGACGCCGGGTTCCGGAAGCGGACCGACCTGCAGGTGATCTGCACGCCGGACGATTTCACCGACCTGCCGATGAACAGCGTGTGGAACACCGTCTACCCGCGCCTTCTGGAGCTCATCCGTTCCCACCGCTCCACGCTCGTCTTCGTCAACAACCGCCGTCTCGCCGAACGCATCGCGGCGAAGCTCAACGAGATGCTCGACGGACAGGAGAACACCCTCGGCCTCTACGCCGTGCCGGTCCGCGGCGCGGAGAGCGCCGCTCCTCCGGCGCGTCCGTTCGACGTGCTCGCATACCACGGGAGCATGTCGCGCACGGTGCGCGAGTCCATCGAGAGCGACCTGAAACGGGGACGGCTCCGCGCGCTCGTCACCACTTCGGCCCTGGAACTCGGCATCGACATCGGCAGCGTGGACCTGGTGGTGCAGGTGCAGTCCCCCAAAGGGATCGCCCGCGGACTGCAGCGAGTCGGACGCTCCGGCCACGTCGTGAACGCGCAGAGCAAGGGGCGCATCATCGTGACGCACCGCGAAGACCTGCTGGAGTCCGCCGTGGTGGCGCAGGCGATGACCGAGCACGCCATCGAACGGACCGCCGTCCCCGTGAACTGTCTGGACGTGCTCGCGCAGCAGGTGGTGGCGATGGTCGCGGCGGAGGACTGGAGCACCGGCGACCTGTACGACCTCGTCCGCCGGTCGTACTGCTACCGGGACCTGCCGGAACGGACCTTCCACGCCGTGCTGGAGATGACGGCGGGACGGTTCAGCACGGAGGCGTTCCGCGAACTGCGGGCGCGCATCGTGTGGGACAAACTGCACGACACGCTCACCGCGCTCCCCGGCACCGCCGCACTCGCGGTGACCAACGCCGGCACCATACCGGACCGCGGCTACTACGGCGTGTACCTCGAGGACCGGAAGACGAAGGTGGGCGAGGTGGACGAAGAGTTCATCTACGAAAGCCGCACGGGGGACACCTTCATCCTCGGCACGAACGTCTGGCGGATGACCGACATCGACGCCAACGCCGTCATCGTGCAGCCGGCACCGGGACACCCCGCCCGCATGCCGTTCTGGCGCGGCGAGACCATCGGACGCCCGTACGAGCTCTGTCTGCGGATGGGCGAAACGGTGGAACGGCTCGCTTCATCGGCGGACGCGGACGGACTCCTCCGCGGCCTTCCCATCGACCAATCGTCCGCGCGGAACATACGGGAGTACATCGAGGAGCAGCGGAACGCCACGCACGCCGTTCCGTCCCACCGCACCGTCGTGGTGGAGGGTTTCCGCGACGATGTGGGGGACCCGCGCATCGTCGTCCATTCGCGGTTCGGCAAGGGGGTGAACGGGCTCCTCGGTCTGGTGCTGCTGGAACGGCTGAAGACGAGGCTGCGCATCGACGTGCAGATGCTGTACAACGACGACGGCATCCTCTTCCGCTGTTCGGACGTGGAGCGGCTTCCGCTGGACATCCTCGCCGAACCGGACCTCGCCGCCGCGGAGGAATCCATCGTCGAGCATCTCCCGTCATCCCCCCTCTTCGGCGCCCTGTTCCGGCAGAACGCGGAACGGGCGCTCCTGCTGCCGAAGGGACTTCCCGGCAAGCGCCGTCCCTTCTTCCTCCAGCGCCTGAAGGCGGCGGACCTGCTGCAGATCGTCCGGCAGTACAGCGACTTCCCCATCGTCATCGAGACCATGCGTGAGTGCCTCACCGACGTGCTCGACCTCGCCCATTTCCGCGATGTGTACTCCCGCATCGCGTCGGGGGACATCGAGGTGCGCACCGTCGCGTCCGAGACCCCCTCTCCCTTCGCCGCCAGCCTGTTGTTCGATTTCACGATGGTGTACATGTACGAGTGGGACGACCCGAAGAGCGCGGAGAAGGGGACGTTCGCCCGGCTGAACCGCGACCTGCTGTCGGACGTGGTGGAGCTCGACGCGGTGAAGAGCGTGGTGCGCAACGACGCCGTCGACGCGGTGGAGGCGCAGCTGCAGCACACCGGCATCACGCGCCGGGCGCGGACCGGAGCGGAACTGATGGAAGTGATGCTGCGTCTCGGCGAACTGACGGAGCCCGAACTCGCCGA
>WBUG01000119.1 GCA_008933835.1 Bacteroidota bacterium
ACATACGCCCGGGTCAATCCGTCCGAACGGGCAGATCGTGTGACGAGCGGAACTCCGATGCTCAGATCCATCGTCCGGCCGTCATCGACGGTGAATGTGGAGAGAACGTTCACATTCAGCGTCATTCCCTGCGACCCCGGGATCGGCACGGACTCGCCCGACGGTCCTTCGAACGAATCATCGGCGATGTGGTAGACCGGAAGGAGGCTGGGAGTGATCCGAATGTCTTGATGAACCTCGAAGGGATACGAGATGCGCATCATGATGTCGCCGCGCCGATGAAAACCGGCGGTAGAAGCGATGCGTTCGAACGAGGACGTCGCCGGATATTCCTCGGCGCGGAAACGATTTTCATTCCTGGTGAGCGGCTGCTGGACGGCCGCCGTTACCAGCCATCGGCCGAGACCGAGCGTGACTCCGGTGATGATATCGATGGTCCCCAAGCTTGGCTGGAGGTCCATCGGTAACGGCAGATCGTTCGATGACCGGCCGCCGTTTCCCAGCGGGAATTTCACACCGATGACACCTCCCGCGTGCGGACCGATGTCGATGGAGGCCGAGGCGATCAGATCGGAAGCGCCGGTCACGGTCGACTCCCCGTTCGACAGCGATGCGACGCTCGCTTTCAGGTCGACCGAGAGCGACGGAAGGAGGGGATACCGGTACTGAACGAATCCGTTCCACACGGTGATGCCGTGATCCGCTCTGCCGTTGGAGAGTCCGACCTTGATGGTCGAAGAGGGGGATTCCATCGGCTCATGCACGTCCTGCGGACGCAGCATCGGTGCGGTGCACACTCCTGCGTCGCTGCATCCCTGGGCGTTCGCACGGCATACGAAGAGGAGCGCTGCACCGAAAGCGCAGAAGAGAACGAAGATCAAAGATCGTGCCGGCATCGGTGGTTGTATCATCGTCATAGTGACCTGCTCATGGCGTTGACCCGTTCGCTCTTCTCCACCGGCGTCACGCGCACCGCCGGTGCGTGCATGGGGACCGGTAACGGCCGGCCGGGGAGCGGCGCCTCGGTGCGGTACCGGCGCGCCTTCAGCGCCTCGGCGTGCACCACGTCGAACTCCGGGATGTCCTCGTCCCATTCCAGCAGCGTATTGCGGCCTCCGGTGCGCTGGTACGCGTACCGGTACAGTTCCCACACGTCGTCGATGACATGGTCGTTGTGCGTGTCGAGCAGATGCGTCCCTTTGTTCGTGTGCCCCGCCAGATGGTACTGACAGACGAGCGACGGATCGATGCGGTCGATGTACTCCTTCGGGTCGAACCCGTGGTTGTACGCGCTGACGTAGATGTTGTTCACGTCCATCAGCATGCCGCACTGCGCCTCCTCCATCAGCCGCGCGTGGAACTCCCACTCGTTCATCGTGGAGGAGGAGAATTGTGCGTAGGTGGAGACGTTCTCGAGCACCAGCGGACGCTCCAGGAAGTCCATCGCCTCGCGCGCCTTGGCCACGATGTGCTTCAGCGATTCCTCGGTGTAGGGGATGGGGAGCAGGTCGTGCACGTTGTGCGCGTTGACGCCGGTCCAGCAGAGGTGGTCCGAGATGTACGGCGTCCGCACGCGGTCCGCCAGTTCCTTCAGTAGCCGCAGGTAGCCGCGGTCCAGCGGATCGCTGCTGCCGATGGAGAGCGAGACGCCGTGCAGGACGACCGGGTAGCGTTCCGCCACCTGGTCCAGGACGTACCGGACACGTCCTTTCGATCCAAGGTACGTCTCCGAGATGACCTCGAACCAATCCACCGGCGGCGCGTGTTCGAGGATGTGCCGGTAGTGGACACTGCGCAGTCCGACGCCGAAGCCGAGGTCGGGAAGGTTCCAGCGGTTGGGTGTCATGGTTGCCTCCGTAGAGTGGCGGATGGACCGCCCGCAAGGGCGGCGCATCCGATGGCCGGTGCTCAGCCGGGTTTCTTGTCGTCCTTCGGCGCGTCGGACTTCTTCTCGTCATGCGCCTGGCATGTGTCCTTCGCCTTACAGCTGTCCTTGGACTTGGCTTTGGCGTCCTTCGCCTTCATCCCTTTGCAGCCGTCCTTGCCGCTGCAGCCGTCCTTCTTCGTCTCTTTCTTCGCCTTCGGCTTCGCCGGGGTCTTCTCCTGCGCGTCGGCGACGGAGCCGCTCAGCATGCCGGCCACGGCGGCCGTCATGAGCAGTTTCGAGAGCGTGGTGCTGTTCATGGTACTCCTCCTGTTGGTGATGGGTGATGATCGCCGGACGTACTGTCCGACAGAATACGTGCTCCTCTACGGATGCGCGTCGTTCATGCGCGTGAAGTCGATGCCGGTGCTGTGGCAGCCGATACAGCCGGCCCCCTTCTTCGACGCCGCATAGAGGGTGGAACCGTCCGCATGCGTTTCGGCCCAGAC
>WBUG01000120.1 GCA_008933835.1 Bacteroidota bacterium
CGGAAGCGTCCGCCGCAGTGGCGAGCGCCAGCACGCAGATCTCTTCGTCGACCGAAGAGCTGGCCGCCGGAGCGCAGGAGCAGAGCTCGCAGGCGACCGAGGTGGCGGGAGCGGTGGAGGAGATGACCAAGACCATCATGGAGAACTCGAGGAATGCGGGCGACGCGGCGGAGACCGCCAAACGCGCACGGGAGAACGCCGAGAACGGCAGCCGGGTCGTGCGTCGTACGGTGGAGGGAATGAGGGGGATATCGGCCGTGGTGAACGCGTCCGCCGAGACGGTGAAGGCGCTCGGCCGGTCGAGCGACCAGATCGGCGAGATCATCTCCGTCATCGACGACATCGCGGACCAGACGAACCTGCTGGCGCTCAATGCCGCCATCGAAGCGGCCCGCGCTGGAGAACAGGGACGCGGTTTCGCCGTGGTGGCGGACGAAGTGCGGAAACTCGCCGAACGGACCACGAAGGCGACCAAGGAGATCGCCGGGATGATCAAGCAGATCCAGTCCGATACGGGCGCGGCGGTCGCGTCGATGGACGAAGGGACGAAGAAGGTGGAAGAGGGCATATCGCTGGCGGACCAGGCCGGTGCCTCTCTCGCGGAGATCGTCACCATCAGCCAGGAAGTGACCGACAAGGTGTCGCAGATCGCCGCGGCGAGCGAACAGCAGTCGTCGGCCAGCGAACAGATCAGCAAGAACGTCGAGGGCATCAGCGCCGTGACCCAGGAGAGCGCTTCGGGCACGCAGCAGATCGCGCGGACGGCCGAAGACCTCAACCGTCTGACGGAGAACCTGCAGCAGATCCTGGCGAAGTTCAAGCTGGAGTCGGAGGGAGGATCGCGGACGGGAGGCGGAAGCCGCCCGAAATCGGCGGTGGTCCGCTCCCGCAAGGCGGTCACGTCGAACGGACAGTTCGTTGAGCAGGCCTGATGCACGAAGCCGGCGCGCGGACCGTGTCCGGAAGAATGAATCGGTATTCGTCCACCAATAATCAACCGTTCAAAGGAAAACTACCATGGCAGAATCCATCGTGAAAACGTCCGGCTCGGACGAGCTCATCCAGCTCGTCAGTTTCAACATCGGTGATGAGGAGTTCGGCGTCGACATCCTGAAGGTGCAGGAGATCAACCGGATGGTCGAGGTCACGCGCGTGCCCAACGCGCCGGAGTACGTCGACGGCGTCATCAACCTCCGCGGCAAGGTCATCCCCATCATCGACCTGCGCCGCCGGTTCGGCATGCCGCGAAAGGAGAAGGACAAGAACTCCCGCATCATCGTCGTCGAACTGACCGGAAAGGTGCTCGGCTTCGTCGTGGACGCCGTGAGCGAGGTGCTCCGCATCCCCGGCAGCGTCACCGAACCCCCTCCGTCCATCATCGCCGGCATCAAGGCGGAGTACATCACCGCCATCGGCAAGCTCGAGAACCGCCTCCTCATCCTGCTGGACCTCGAGCGGGTGCTCACCATGGAGGAGCACGACGAACTGCGGAAGGTGGCCTGACCGTTCCATTTCCGCGGGTATCGTGCTCGAGAGCCCTCCATGCACGATGGAGGACGAACGGCGAAGGTCCATCGCCGTCCTGTTCCGACCGTGGATATTGGTCCTGACGCATCCGGTTCTTTCATGTTTGTACTGACACGCCCAACAATACAGCAAAGGATACGCCCATGACATGGTTCACCAATCGCAGCATCGGCACGAAACTCGGTATGGGTTTCGGACTTCTCCTGTTCCTGACGGCATCCATCGGATTCCTCGGATACAGCGGCATGACCACCATGAATGATAATCAAGAAGAATTGTACACCGACGGCCTCATCATGGTCGCCGATTACGGGGAGATCAACGGCAACGTACTGACCCTTCGGGGCAACCTTCTGGCGGCCCTCAGCGCACCGTCAGACGACATCCGCAGGAAGTACCTTGCGACGTTGAACGGACTCGTCGAGATGACCGATAAGATCATCTCGCAAACCGATGTGAGCAATATGGCCGACGACGAAAGGCGGCATTATGAGAACACGAAGACCAACTGGACGGAGTACCGTAGCATCGTTCAAAAGGCCGCGGGTTTCATCGAGTCGGGCAACAAGGCGGGAGCGGTGCAGACGATGTACGTCGAAGGGATCCGCTCCGTGACTGACCTGCGGAAAGCGCTCGAAGATATGGTCGCGTTCAACCGCACGTACGCCGGGGAGTTCTACCGGGCATCGAGCGCTGTTGCGGACCGTGACATCCTGTGGATCGAAGTCATCCTGTTGACAGCGATGGTCTTCGGCGCCGGTATCGCGTACTTCATCACCCGCTCGATCACGGTGCCGGTCGCGGCCGTGGTGGCGAACATCCG
>WBUG01000069.1 GCA_008933835.1 Bacteroidota bacterium
AAACCGGCGCCGGTCGACGTCCTGATCACCTTCGGCTCGTTCGACACCACGGCGACGGGAGAGTACGCCTTCCCGATGGACAGCGCCGGTTCGAACAATCCCTCCGTCAAGAACGTGCGCCTGCCGTTCAAGGTGACGGTGTCGGGCGATACGGCCGCACCGCTGTTGGTCGTACGGGATATGAGCCTCACCGGAAAGACCGGCCGTTGGGATTTTGGCGAAGAGCTGGTCGTCTTGACGCCGCTGAAGTACCGCACCGCATCCAACAACGCGCATACCGGCGTCATCTTCTCTCGGGTCACCGGAGCCTCTCCGCCGGTCCCGCCCGGGAGCGTGTATACCGTCCGGAGCACACGGCCGTTCACGGAGGAGGATGTCTTCGAGTTCACGGCGGCGAGCCAGTACGGAGAACCGACGGGCGTACGTCCGGCGGCGGTGCCGTCCGAGTTCGTCCTGTATCAGAACTATCCCAATCCGTTCAACCCGGTCACCACCGTCCGGTACGCATTGCCGATGACGGGCCGGGTCACGCTGACGGTGTATTCGATCCTGGGGCAGGAGGTCGCACGGTACGACGACGGCGTGCGGCCCGCAGGATACCATGAACGGACACTCTCCGCCGCATCGCTCTCCTCCGGGCTCTATCTGTACCGGCTGCAGGTCGAACCGACCGGTGTGAACGCAACACCCTTCACGGCGGTGAAGAAGATGCTCGTCGTGAAATGACCGGACGGAGAGGTGCGCGATGCCGATGACGATGGTGTTCGACGTGCTGACGATGAGCGGCGCAGGATTTGCGCTCGCCGCGCTCACGTTGTGGAGCCGTCGGCGTCCCGGTTTGTCGGCTCCCGGCCGTCTCGTGCTTCTGTTCACCGGTATCGCCGTCGTGCTTCCCGCGCTCGGCGCGGCGGTCTCGCTGTTCGGTGATGCGCCGGTCCGGCTGGCGATGACCGTCACCATCATGCTGACCGCCTGGGCGGCGGCGATGAATGCTGCGGTTCATCTCCCGTTGCCGTCGCGGTACATGACGGTCCGGTCCGCCGAGCGAACGTTCTACCGGAATCCATGGAGCGGCGTCCGTGCGTTCGGCCGGCTGCTCCGCTCCACACCGCTCAGAACGTTGGGAGGGACGGTGTACCTCCACGGCCGACGGAACGATGCTCCGGCGGTGACGCAGGGTATGCTCGCCGCCGAAGCGGCGCATGTCTGGGCGGTGATCGTGAGCATTCCGTTGCTGCTTGTTTGGGGGATCGGTGCAGAGTGGTCCGCGCTGGCGGGGGCGTTGGCGGTCCATCTGCCGTTGAATATCATGCCCCTCCTTCACCTCCGGCATGCACGCTCCCGCCTGGAGCGGGCGCTCCCGCCGCAACGCTGACCGCCGGTCCTGCGGGCCGTTCTTCGCGCAGATTCTTTCTTCCGATTTCCCTATCTTTGTCCCCATGAAGGTCGCTCTCGTCCATGATTGGCTCACCGGCATGCGGGGAGGGGAGAAGTGTCTCGAGGTGCTGTGCGAACTGTACCCGGACGCTCCCGTCCACACGCTCGTGCACAACCGCGGGTCGATGTCACCGCTCATCGAGTCGCGGCGCATCGTCACCTCGTTCATCGACCGGCTGCCGGGGAAGGTGACGAAGTACCGTTCGTACCTTCCGCTCTTCCCGATGGCGATGGAGATGATGGACCTCACGGCGTACGACCTCGTCCTTTCCACCAGCCACGCCGTGGCGAAGAACGCGAAGGTGCGTCCCGGCGCGCTGCACATCTGCTACTGCCACACCCCGATGCGGTACGTGTGGGAGATGTACGGCCAGTACTTCGGTCCGGAGACCGCGTCGCTGCCCGTCCGCGCCGCCATGCGGACGGTGCGTCCCTTCCTGCAGTCGTGGGACGTTCACACCTCCTCCCGCGTCCATTACTACATCGCCAATTCCGAGAACGTGCGCCGGCGCATCCAGCGGTACTACCGGCGGGAGGCGGAGGTCATCTTCCCGCCGGTGGACACCGACCGGTTCACCCTCTCGCGGTCGGACGAAGGGTACTTCCTGATGGTGACGGCGCTGGTCCCGTACAAGCGGGTGGACCTGGCCATCGAACATTTCAACCGGACCGGTGAGCGGCTGGTCATCGCCGGCAAGGGGCCGGAGACGGAGCGTCTGCGCGGAATGGCGAAGGGGAACATCGAGTTCCTCGGCTGGAGGAGCGATGAGGAACTCGCCCTCTTATATAGAGGATGCACCGCCCTGATCTTCCCCGGTGAGGAGGATTTCGGCATCGTTCCGCTGGAGGCGATGGCGACCGGAAAGCCGGTGGTCGCCTACGGAAAAGGGGGGGCGCTGGAGACCGTGGTGGATGGGGTGACCGGGGTGTTCTTTCCGGAACAGTCCGCCGGATCGCTCGCCTCAGCGATGCAGCGTCTCCGTTCATTCCGGCCGGACCCGGAGGCCATCCGGCGGCATGCACTGCGTTTTTCGCGCCCGCACTACAAGGAGCGCATGCAGGAGTTCATCCGGGACAAAGTACGGCAACACCTTCTCTGACAAGCACTTACATTGATTCGCCGCTTTAAAAACCTTTGACTCTCTCCCCCTTTTTTCATACATTTATAGTCCAAATATTTAGCACGTCACACGCTTTGCAGGAGAGGTGATGCCCACCGACGGCCGTCATCACGTATCGAAGGAAAATTCGTTTCGGATCGTGGTGATACCGCAAGGGGATTCCGGCGCAACGCGCTCCTTCAAAGCCTCTGTATTGACGATATCCCTGGCGGTCTGCGCCGCGGTCATCCTGGTCATCGGAGCGACCATCGCAGCGATCATCTATACGCCGGCAGGATTACTCATCCCGATGTCCGAAGAGCAGCTGCGTCAGCGGTACGGCGCGGAGCTGTTCGAAGTACAGCAGCGGTTGAACTCGGTCTCGTCCGAGGTGCTGGTCCTTCGCGATTACAACAACAAGTTACGAAAAGCCTTAGGGCAGCCGGAGATCTCCTCCGACAGCGTGTTCAGCATCGTCACGGCCGAACAGGCGGCGGACGCGCTGCCGGCCGCATCCCCGGCCGAAGCGCCGGCGGAAGTGCCCGTGCGTCAGACGCCCGCGGCGGTGTACCGCACGGCGGCGGCGACCGAAGAGGTGTCGTTCCGCGCGGCGTTCCCCATCATCACGCCGGCGGTCGGGTACATCTCGCAGCGGTTCACTCCCGAGAACGGCCATCTCGGCATCGACTATTCGGGCAAGATCGGGTCGCTCGTGGTGGCGGCGGCGGACGGATACACGGTGTTCGCCGGGTACACGACGGACGACGGATTCACGGTCATCCTCTCGCACGGCGGAGGGTACCTCACGATGTACAAGCACAATCAGTCCGTCCTGACGACGGTCGGCGCCATGGTGAAACGCGGCGAGCCGATCGCGCTCCTCGGAAATTCCGGACGGGTGAGTTACGGACCGCACCTCCACTTCGAACTGTGGAAGGACGGGAAGGCGCAGAACCCGAACGAATACATCATAGCGAGCGAACTCTAATGGCAGACAAGAACGGCGTGAAAGAGCTGAACATCATCGGCGTCGGAACGACGGTGGAGGGGAAGATCCGCGCGCAGGGGAGCATCCGCATCGACGGAAAGCTGACCGGCGAGGTGTACGCGGGGGAGAACCTTGCGGTGGGAGGGACGGGAGAAGTGGAGGGGGGCGTGACCGGCCGCAACGTCATCGTCGGCGGCAAGGTGCGGGGGAACATCACGACGCAGGACAAGCTCGTGCTCGAAGGGAAGGCGTCGGTGCGCGGAGACGTGCGCGCGGCGCGGCTCGTCATCGACGAGGGGGCGCAGTTCGACGGACGCGTGTCGATGACGGAGAACCGTCCGCCCCAGCAGAACTACTGACGCGCGGAGCGGGCGTGGCCGGCGGGAACGATACGAACGGCATCCTGCGGAGCGCGGCGCCGTACCTGACGCTCGGCGGACAGCTCGCCGCGACGGTGACGGTCTTCTTCTTCGCCGGGAAGTGGGCGGACGAACAGTTCGGCACTGCGCCGTGGCTGATGCTCGCCGGCATCACGGCGGGGGCGGCGGGCGTGATGATCAAATTCTACAGGACGGTGGTACAGTTGAGCGAGAAGGAAGAACGTGAGCGGCGCGCGTAACGGCCTCGGCTTTCCGGCCCAGGTGGCCATCGCGCTGGCGGTGACGGCGGCCGCCGCGGCGTATCCGCTCCTGCGGTACGCGGAGGCGCCGGTGCTGCAGGCGGTGCTCGGCGGCGCGGGGATGAGCGTGCTGAACGTGTTCATGGGCTACGCCGCCATCGAGTACTCCTTCGGCAAGTCGTACACGCACTTCGTGCAGATCGTGCTCGGGGGGATGGTGGTGCGGCTCTTCGTGATGGCGGGACTGCTGCTGGTGCTCATCGCGGTCTTCCGGTTCCACGCGGTGGCGCTCGTCTCGTCGCTCTTCGCGATGTACGTCGTCTTCCTCGCGCTCGAAGTGTTCTACATCCATACGAAGTGGCAGGACAAGATCCGCAGCGGTGAACGGCCGCCGGAGAACGCTCCCCTTTAACCAGACAACGGACGGATTGAACGTGCTTTCCTGGATCCTCACGAACGAACAGAACGCGCACGGCGCGGCGGCGGACACGCTGCACGCCGCCGCGGACTCCGCCGCCCACGGCGCCGCGGCCGCGCACGGCGGCGAGGAGAACCTCTTCACGCAGCTGCTGCACCACATCTACGACAGCCGCACGCTGGAGCTGCCGTTCTACCACAATCCCGACCCGACGGTGCACGGACTGTCGCTGCCCGCCATCCACCTCTTCGGCATCGACCTGTCGGTGACCAAGCACGTGGTCTTCCTCTGGCTCGCCGCCGTACTGCTGATGGTCACGCTCACGCTCGTGGCCCGCGCCAACGCGAAGCGGAAGGTGCCGACCGGACTCGGCAATCTCGTCGAGGTCTTCGTGGTGTTCGTGCGCGACGAGATCGTGCTCGCCAACATGGGGACCGGCGGGCTGAAGTACCTGCCGTACCTGCTGACGAACTTCTTCTTCATCCTGGTGATGAACCTGCTCGGGCTCATCCCCTACGGGGCCTCCGCCACCGGCAACATCAGCGTCACCGCGGGACTGGCCGTCATCGCGTTCTTCATGATCCAGATCGCCGCCATCCGCGCGCAGGGGTTCGGCCACTGGCTGGCGCACCTCACCGGCGGCGTGCACTGGGCCCTGTGGCCCATCATGGTCCCCATCGAGATCCTCGGCCTCTTCACGAAACCGTTCGCGCTCTGCATCCGTCTCTTCGCGAACATGACCGGCGGGCACATCGTCATCGTGGCGCTCATCGGACTCATCTTCGTCTTCCAGTCGCTGGCGGTCGCGCCGGTCTCGGTCGGCTTCGCGCTGGCCATCTACCTGCTGGAGCTCTTCGTGGCGTTCCTGCAGGCGTACATCTTCACCATGCTCACCTCGCTCTTCATGGGCCTCGGCATGCAGACCGAGAGCCACGGCGCGGAGCATCAGCACGGACACTGAAACAACCGGAAACCATCAACACACTTCACACCACCTAACAGGAGAACACACCATGGAATCACTCGGTCTCGGATACTTGGCGGCGGGCATCGGCGCCGGAGCGTCGATCATCGGCGCCGCCCTCGGCATCGGCAAGCTCGCGGCGGCGGCGATGGAAGCCAGCGGCCGTCAGCCGGAGGTCGCCGGCCAGGTCCGTACCTCGATGCTGATCGCGGCGGCCCTCATCGAAGGCGCCACCTTCTTCGCGCTCGCCATCTGCATCATCCTGGCGACGAAATAAACCATCATGCCGTCGCAGGGCGGGGCCCGTCCCCGTCCTGCCGGCGTAACGAGAAGAGAACCGTATGTTAGACATCAATCCCGGACTCATCATCTGGACCCTCGTCACCTTCGCGCTGCTGGTGCTCGTGCTCGGCCGCTTCGCCTGGAAGCCGCTGCTGCAGACGCTGCAGACGCGCGAGCAGGAGATCGCCGACGCGCTCCGCAAGGCGGAGGAGGCGAAGAAGGACGCCGAACGGATGATCCAGGAGAACAAGGCGACGATGGACAAGGCCGCCGCCGAGACCGCCCGTCTCATCGCCGAAGGGCGCGCGATGGCGGAGCAGGTGAAGGGGGACATCGTCGCCCGCGCCAACGAATCCGCCCGGAAGATGCTCGAGCAGGCGAAGGACGAGATCGCCCGCGAGAAGGACGCGGCCGTGCAGCAGCTGCGCGGCGAAGTGGCGGACCTGGCCGTGAGCGCCGCGGAGAAGATCCTCGACGAGACCCTGGACGGCGCCCGTCAAAAGAAACTGATCGACAAAGCGCTGCAACAACTGCCGAAGAACTGATGAGCACCCAACGTGTAGCCCACCGGTACGCCTCCGCGCTCCTGGCGCTGACCGGCGAACAGAAGAAACCGGACGCCGTGGCGGCGGACCTGCGGACCGTCCTGAACGCCGTCGAAGCGTCGCGCGAGCTCCGCGCGGTGCTCGCGAGCCCCGTCATCAGCACGGAGAAGAAACGCGCGGTGGTGCGCGACCTCTTCAAGAAGAAGGTCGGCGACCTGGCGCTGCTGTACATGGATTCCATCGTGCTGAAGGGACGCGAAGGCCTCCTGCACGACATCCTGAAGGCGTACTTCGTCCTGCGCGACGAGCAGCTCGGCATCGCCCGCGTGACGGTGACCGCCGCCGCGGAGCTCTCCGCGAAACAGGAGAAGGAACTGCAGAAACAGCTCGAGGCGATGACCGGCAAGAGCGTGGAGCTGACGGTGACCGTGGACCCCGCCGTGAAGGGGGGCTTCATCGCCCGCGTCGGCGACACCGTGCTGGACGCCAGCGTGAAGCGGCAGCTCGAGCTCCTGAAACAGAGATTAACACAAGGCACTTTCACCAATTAAGGCCGTGCTGGCAGACCGCCGGCCGTCTCAAGAGAAGGAACGATACCCATGGCTGAAGTCCGACCCGATGAAATCACCGCGATCCTCCGGAAGCAGCTCGCCGGTTTTGAAAAAGAAGTGGACGTGTACGACGTCGGCACCGTGCTGCAGGTCGGCGACGGCATCGCGCGCGTCTACGGCCTCTCGCAGTGCATGGCCGGCGAGCTCGTCGAGTTCCCGAACGACGTGTTCGGGATGGTGCTGAACCTGGAGGAGGACAACGTCGGCTGCATCCTCTTCGGCGACGACACGAAGATCAAGGAAGGCGACACCGTGAAGCGGACCAACCGCGTGGCCTCCATGCCCGTGGGCGAGGCGATGCTCGGCCGCGTCATCGATCCGCTCGGCCGCCCCATCGACGGCCGCGGTCCGGTGAAGTCCGACAAGTTCTCCCCCATCGAACGGAAGGCGCTCGGCGTCATTCAGCGTCAGCCCGTGAAGCAGCCGCTGCAGACCGGCCTGAAGTCGGTGGACGGCATGATCCCCATCGGCCGCGGACAGCGTGAACTCATCATCGGCGACCGCCAGACCGGCAAGACCGCGGTGGCGCTCGACACCATCATCAACCAGAAGTACACGCACACCGACGAGGCGAAGAAGCAGGGGGTGCGTCCCGTCTACTGCATCTACGTCGCCATCGGACAGAAGGGCTCGACCGTGGCGCAGGTGGTGGGCAAGCTCGAAGAGCAGGGGGCCATGGCGTACACCACGGTCATCGCGGCGAACGCCAGCGACCCGGCCCCGATGCAGTTCGTCGCCCCGTACTCCGGCGCCACGCTCGGCGAGTTCTTCCGCGACAGCGGACGCGACGCGCTGGTGGTGTACGACGATCTCACGAAGCAGGCCGCGGCGTACCGCCAGGTCTCGCTCCTCCTCCGCCGTCCCCCGGGACGCGAGGCGTACCCCGGCGACGTGTTCTACCTCCACTCCCGCCTGCTCGAGCGCTCTTCCAAGCTGAGCGACGAGGAAGGGGGCGGTTCCCTCACGGCGCTTCCCATCATCGAGACGCAGGCGGGCGACGTGTCGGCCTATATCCCGACGAACGTCATCTCCATCACCGACGGCCAGATCTACCTCGAGCCGAACCTGTTCAACGCCGGCGTCCGGCCCGCCATCAACGTCGGCATCTCGGTGTCGCGCGTCGGCGGCAACGCCCAGATCAAGGCGATGAAGAAGGTGGCCGGCCGTCTGCGTCTGGAGCTCGCACAGTACCGCGAACTCGAAGCGTTCGCGAAGTTCGGTTCGGACCTGGACAAGGCGACGCAGCAGCAGCTGCGCCGCGGCGCGCGTCTGGTGGAACTGCTCAAGCAGGGCCAGTACGTGCCGCTGCCGGTCGAGAAGCAGGTGGTGATGATCTTCCTGGGGACCAACGGGTTCCTGGACGAACTGCCGGTGGGCGCCATCGGCCGGTTCGAGAAGGAGTTCCTCGAGATGCTCGAGATCCGGCACAAGGACATCCTCTCCGGCATCGCCGAGAAGAAGGACCTGACGGACGACCTCACCGCGCGCATCAAGGCGGCGGCGAAGGACTTCCTCGCAACGTTCAAGGCGGCGTAACCGATGGCCACACTCCGCGAGATCCGCAGCCGCATCGGCGGCGTCAAGAACACGCAGAAGATTACCAAGGCGATGAAGATGGTCGCGGCGGCGAAGCTGCGCCGCGCCACGGACGCCATCGTGGCCGCGCGCCCCTACGCCCGGAAGATGCGCGAGCTCCTGTCGCACCTCTCCGGCCGGGTGGACGTGACGGCGTACCCGCATTTCGAGGTGCGCGAGGTGAAGGCGGTGTGCGTGGTGGTGGTGACCGCGGACCGCGGTCTCTGCGGCGCCTTCAACAGCAACGTCATCAAGGCGGCGGTGAACCACATCCAGACGCACTACGCCGAGCTGCAGGCCGAAGGGAAGGTGAAGGTCGTCTGCGTCGGCAAGAAGTCGGTCGACTTCTTCGGCAAGCGGAACTACACCGTCATCGGCCGGTACGCCGGCATCTTCCACCAGCTCGATTTCGCGGCGGCCAAGGGGGTCGCGGCGCGGCTGACGGAGGGATTCCTCCGCGGTGAGTTCGACCGGGTGGAGATCGTCGCCAACGAGTTCAAGAACGCGGTGCAGCAGAACCTCACCGTCACCCCGTTCCTGCCGCTGACCGGCGCCGGAACGGACGGAGCGGCCTCGCACGGCGCGGACTACATCTACGAACCCTCCGGCGACGCCATCGTGAGCGCGCTGGTGCCGAAGCATCTCGATTTCCAGATCTGGCGCGTGCTGCTGGACTCCAACGCGGCGGAGCAGGGGGCGCGGATGTCCGCGATGGAGAACGCCTCCACCAACGCGAAGGAGCTCATCCGCGTCCTGCAGCTCACGTACAACAAGGCGCGGCAGGCGGCCATCACCAAGGAGCTCCTCGAGATCGTCGGCGGAGCGGAAGCGCTGAAGAAGGCGGGATGAGCGTGACCCATGTTTGAGACCCTGACCGAAAAGCTCGACGGCGCGCTGCGCAAACTGCGCGGCCAGCACCGCATCTCCGAGGAGAACACTGCCGAGGCGCTGAACGAAGTGCGCACCGTGCTGCTCGACGCGGACGTGAACCTCGGCGTCGTCACCTCGTTCATCGAGACCGTCCGGCAGAAGGCGGCCGGCCGCGAGGTCGTCGCCAGCGTCACGCCGGGCCAGCTCATCATCAAGATCATCTACGACGAGCTGGTGGCCCTGATGGGGTCCGAACGGTCGGACATCACCATTGCGGCGGACATCCCGTCGGTCATCATGGTGGCGGGCCTGCAGGGTTCCGGAAAGACCACCTTCAGCGGCAAGCTGGCGAACATGCTGAAGGCGAAGGGGCGGCAGCCGCTCCTCGTCGCCGCGGACGTGTACCGTCCCGCCGCCATCGACCAGCTGCAGTCCCTCGGCGAACAGATCGGCGTGCCGGTCTTCACCCTCCCCGGCGCCACGGCGCGCGAGATCGCGAAGCGGGCCATCCCGTACGCGAAGGAGAACGCGCGCGACACGGTCATCATCGACACGGCGGGCCGTCTGGCCATCGACGAAGCGATGATGCAGGAGGTCGAGGACATCAAGGCCTTCGTGAAGCCGCACGAGACCCTCTTCGTCGTCGACGCGATGATCGGCCAGGACGCGGTGAACACCGCGAAGGCGTTCCATGACCGTCTGCAGTACGACGGCGTCGTGCTGACGAAGCTGGACGGCGACACCCGCGGCGGCGCGGCGCTCTCCATCCGCAGCGTGGTCGGCAAGCCGGTCAAGTTCGTCGGCACCGGCGAGAAGATGGACGCGCTCGAGCCGTTCCATCCGGACCGCATGGCCTCGCGCATCCTCGGCATGGGCGACATCGTCTCGCTCGTCGAGAAGGCGCAGCAGACGTTCGACCAGAAGGAGGCGGCGAAGCTGCAGGAGAAGCTCGTCACCTCGCAGTTCACGCTGCAGGACTTCTACGAGCAGCTGCAGCAGGTCAAGAAGATGGGCTCCATGTCGCAGGTCCTCTCCATGATCCCCGGCGCCTCGAAGCTGGGGAACCTGAACGACGTGGACGAGAAGGAGCTGAAGTACGTCGAAGCCATCATCCTCTCCATGACGAAGGAGGAGCGCGCGAACCCGTCCGTCATCAACGGTTCGCGCCGCAAGCGCATCGCGAAGGGGAGCGGCACCACCATCCAGGAGGTGAACAAGCTCCTGACGCAGTTCGCCGAAATGCAGAAGATGATGCGGAACTTCACGAAGGGGAAGAGCTTCGCCCGCATGATGGGCCAGCGGCTCGGCCGCTGATCCCGAGAACGTTCAAGACAAACACACACATCACCATCACAGCAGCATCAAAGGACACATCACTATGGCAGTCAAACTCCGGTTACAGCGCGGCGGGAAGAAGAAACAGCCGATCTACCGCATCGTGGCGGCGGACGAGCGCTACAAGCGCGACGGACGCTTCCTCGAGAAGCTCGGCACGTACAATCCGAACGTCGATCCGGTGGCGATCGACGTGAAGGAGACCCGGGCGATGTACTGGCTCGGCGTCGGCGCGCAGCCGACCGACACCGTGCGCAACCTGCTCAGCCGCAAGGGGATCATCCTGAAGTGGCACCTGAAGAAGAAGGGGAAGGACGAGACGACCATCGCCGCCGAGTTCGAGAAGTGGCAGGCGGGTCAGCCGCTGAAGCGCGAGAAGGAGCTTGCGAAGAAGGCGCGGCGCAAGGCCGCGAAGAAGAAGGCCTCCGCTCCCGCCGCCGCGGAAGCGCCGGCCAAAGCGTAACCGGCCCCGTACGGCGGCCGGCGCCGATCGCTCGACACATCGCTCATCAACGTACAGGAGGCGTCCATGCGCGAATTCCTGGAGTATATGGCGAAGCACCTGGTGGACAACCCCGAGGCCGTCCGGATCTCGGAGGAGGAGAGCGAGAACCGCATCATCTTCAAACTGGCGGTGGCGCAGCCCGACATCGGCAAGATCATCGGGAAGCAGGGCCGGACGGCGCAGTCGCTGCGGGTGCTGCTGAGCGCCGTCGCCGCCAAACACGGAAAGCGGGCCATCCTGGAAGTTGAAGACTGAGCACACCGGCGCCCTGCGCGCCATCGCAAAGATCACGACGCTGTTCGGCGTGCGGGGCGAGATGAAGCTCTTCTCGTACGCCCGCACCGCGGACGAGTTCGAGGGGCTGCGGGAGGTGTTCTGCGGAGCGGACGAACGGGGCGCGCGCCCCTGCCGCATCGCGTCGGTGCGCACACGGGGGAACGACATGTACGTGTCATTGGAGGGGGTGCCGGACCGGACCGCCGCCGAGGCGTACCGCGGGCTCTTCCTCTTCGTGGAAGAGGAACGGCGCAAGGCGCCTCCGAAGGCAAAGTTCTACGTGGACGACCTCATCGGCTGCAGCGTGCGGACCGAGGACGGAACGGTGCTCGGCGCCGTCCGTTCCGTGGACGCGCTGCCGGGACAGATGCTCTACACGGTGCGGACCGCAGGGGGAGACGTGATGCTCCCGGCGGTCCCGGAGTTCGTCCTCTCCGTGAACGTGGAGACGAAGGTCATCGTCGTCCGTCCCCCCGAGGGACTCTTCGACGGCGAGATGCTGTGAGGGAGCGACGGTGAGCATACGCATCGACATCATCTCGGCGGTGCCGCAGCTGCTGACCAGTCCGCTGACGGAGAGCATCCTCAAGCGGGCGCAGGAGCGGGGACTGGCCGACATCCGCGTGCACGACCTCCGGTCGTACGCGCACGACAAGCACCGTACCGTGGACCATCCGCCGTACGGCGGCGGGGCGGGGATGATCCTGAAGCCCGAGCCCCTGTTCGAGTGCATCGAAGCGCTGAAGGCGGAGCGGACGTACGACGAAGTGATCTACGTGACGGCGGACGGCGAACGGTTCGACCAGCGGAGCGCCAACCGGCTCTCGCTCCTCTCGAACATCATCATCCTCTGCGGGCACTACAAGGGGATCGACGAGCGGGTGCGGCAGGCGCTGGTGACGAGGGAGCTCTCCATCGGCGATTACGTGCTGACGGGCGGGGAACTGGCGGCGGCGGTCATCACGGACGCGGTGGTGCGGCTCATCCCCGGCGTCATCAACGACGGCGAGTCCGCGCTGACCGATTCGTTCCAGGACGGACTGCTCGACGCGCCGAGCTACACGCGGCCGCCGGAGTTCCGCGGCATGACGGTGCCGGAGGTGCTGCTCGGCGGCAACCACGCCGCCATCGCCGCCTGGCGCGACGAACAGCGGCGGACGAAGACGGAACAGCGGAGGAAGGACCTCCTTCCGTGAACGGAATGTGAAAGAACAAGAACACACTATCCCATCATCGTCCCGGCACGGCCGGGACCAAACAACAGAGGCAGTCATGGACAAGATCAAACTCGTAGAGGCAGCATTCGTGAAATCCGACCTTCCGGATTTCAAGGTGGGCGACACGGTGAACGTGCACGTCCGCGTCGTGGAAGGCGACAAGGAGCGCATCCAGCAGTACCAGGGGGTCGTCATCGGCCGCCGGGGCGAGGGGATGGGCGCCACCTTCACGGTGCGCAAGATCTCCGACGGCGTCGGCGTGGAGAGGATCTTCCCGCTCCACTCCCCCCGCATCGCGAAGATCGACAAGATGAAGGACGGCAGCGTCCGCCGCTCGAAGCTCTACTATCTGCGCGGTCTCGCCGCGAAGCAGATCCGTCAGAAGACCGGCGCGAGCCAGTGAGCGAACGGTTCCGCATCGGGACCCTCCGCGACCTTCACACGCAGCCGCTGTACCGGACCATCACGAGTTCCCCCGTCTTCACGGGGGAACTCGTGCTTGATACCCCCGCCGCACACATCGACCGCATGATGGCGAAGGAGTGCGACGCCGCCTTCGCGGCGCCGATGGACTACGCCCTCAACAGTTCGGACCTCGTCATCGTCCCCGGCATCGGCGTCTCGTCCGCCGGATTCAGCGGCGTCGCGCGCCTCTACCTGCGCGGCACGCTCGACGTCATCCGCACGATGGCGGTGGGGACGGTGTCGGCGACGGACGTGGTGCTCGCCCGCGTCGTGCTCGGCGAGAAGTACGATTCCGCTCCGGCGGTCGTTCCCTTCTCCGGCACGGTCGAAGCGATGCTGGACAAGGCGGACTGCGCGCTCGTCACGGGGGACGCGCTGTTCGGTCTCACATCGAGGCAGCCGTTCCTCGACCTTGTGGACGAATGGTCGGACATCACCGAACTTCCGTTCGTTCATACCATCGCCGTGATGCGCGATGAAGCGTACTCCGCACCGCTGGCGGAGCTGCTCTCCGCATCGCAGCAGGCGGGCCGGCTCGAACTGGACGCCGTCGCCGAATCGCTCGCCGCGGAGCGTTCCATTCCGCGGTCCGACCTCCGCGAATTCCTCTCCCGTTTCTCCTACACCTTCGACGACGCCTCCCGCGAATCGCTGGAAACTTTCTTCCAGATGGCCTTCTTCCACGGCATGGCCGGTGATGTGGCGGACATCCGGTTCGGTTCCTGACGCGGACTTGACATTCCGTCGGCTCCGTTTTAAATTGTCTTAGGATATCCTGTCCACCCCCCCCCCGCCCAAGGGGAGAC
>WBUG01000121.1 GCA_008933835.1 Bacteroidota bacterium
TTCGACCTGCCGGTGCGCGCCGGCGAGAGCGTCACGGTGACGATGGCCCTCTCCCCCGTCGGCACGGACGGCGCGCTGAAGAACCTGCTGGCCGAGGCGCCGGACCATGACTTCGACCGCGTCCGCCACGCCGCGCGGGAGGCGTGGGAGAAGGAACTCTCGAAGGTGCAGGTGACGATGCTCTCGCAGAAGGACCTCGAGACCTTCTACACCTCCCTCTATCATACGTATCTCGGTCCCACGCTCTACATGGACACGGACGGGCGGTATAAGGGAGTGGACCAGAACGTTCACACCGCGGAGGGGTTCACCCACTACACCACCTTTTCGCTGTGGGACACCTACCGCGCCCTGCATCCCCTCTTCAATCTGCTGCAGCCCTCGCGCAACGCGGACATGATCCGCTCCATGCTCGCGCATGCGGACCAGAGCGTGCACCGCATGCTGCCGGTCTGGAGCCATCACGCCAACGAGAACTGGTGCATGATCGGCTACCACGCCGTGTCGGTCATTGCGGACGCGTACGCCAAAGGGAACCTTCCCGGCGACCCGCGCCGCGCGCTGGAGGCGTGCCTCCGCACCGCCCGCACCGGTTACTACGACGGTCTCGAGCACTACATGAAGCTCGGCTACGTGCCCGAGGACCGGAGCGGCTCCTCCGTCTCCAAGACGCTCGAGTACGCGTACGACGACTGGGCCATCGCGCAGATGGCGCAGGGCATCGGCGACAGCGCCGCCGCACGGGAGTTCACGGCGCGTTCCGGCAATTTCCGCAACGTCTTCGACACGAAACTCGGCTTCGCGCGTCCGCGCCTGAGCGACGGTTCCTGGCGGAACGGGTTCAACGAACTGAGCACGCACGGGCAGGGGTTCATCGAGGGGAACGCGTGGAACTACTCGCTCCACGTTCCGCACGACGTGCCGGAGCTGATGCGGCTGCTCGGCGGGAAGAGGGCGTTCACGCGGTATCTCGACTCCCTCTTCATGATGCATCTGCCCGACGAGTTCTTCGCCGAGACGGAGGACATCACCCGCGAGGGGATCATCGGCAACTACGTGCACGGGAACGAACCGTCGCACCACGTACCGTACCTCTACGCATGGACCGATCAGCCGCGGAAGACGCAGGAGCGGGTGCGGCAGATCCTGCGCGCGAAGTATTCGAACACGCCGGACGGACTGAGCGGGAACGACGACTGCGGGCAGATGTCCGCCTGGTACATTTTCAGCGCGCTCGGTTTCTATCCCGTGGCGCCGGGGTCCGACCGGTACGTCATCGGGAGTCCGCTGGTGAAGAGCGCCGTCATCCGTCTGGAGAACGGAAGAACGCTGACCATCGAGGCGCGGAACCAGGGGGAGCAGAACGTGCATGTGCGGCGGGTGCTGCTGAACGGGAAGGAGTGGAAGGAACGGTGGTTCCGTCATGCGGACCTGACCGGCGGGGCGAGCATCGTGTTCGAGATGGAGAAGTGAAGGAGAGGGAGAGGTGAGTGTCACTTCATGCAATTGAACGAAGTGACACTCACCTCTCCTCTCCCTATGTGCATCTTTGCAGCTTATTCCGTATCATTGCTCGTCACCCGCCCCGCCCGGAACGACAGTCCCCTCTCACCCCCGCCCTGGAAACCATCTGCATGTCACGCAAGACCGCATTCATCCTCGCGGAACACGAGTTCTTCCACGTCTACAACCGCGGCGTCGACCGGCGGAAGATCTTTCTCCACCCCGGTCATTACCGCATGTTCGAAACCCTGTTTCTCGATGTGCTTCGGGACGTTCCGGTCGAGCTCTCCGCGTACGTCCTGATGCCGAATCATTTCCATCTGCTTCTTTTTCAACGGAAATCCGGCGGCATATCTCACCTGATGAGCAGGGTGTGCAATACGTATGTGAAGATCTTCAATGCCATGCAGGAGCGCAACGGCCATCTTTTTCAAGGGACCTATCGGATCAAGATGGTCGACAGCGACTTCTCACTCCTACACGTGAGCCGCTATATCCACTGCAATCCGGTCCGTGTCGGACTCGCGGCGGCACCCTCCGACTGGCCGTACAGCGATTATCGGACCGCGACCGCAGCCGGACCGGATGAAGCAATTCGTAATGATGCCGTCAAACAACTGGCCGGCGGCGGCGACGGGTACCGCAGGTTCGTGGAGGAGTACCGCGGGAATGAGCGGGATGGTATGAAAAGGTACATTTTCTGAGTCGATGAGATGGAAGGGGATGGTGAGTGTCACTTCATGCACCGTCGCGAAGTGACACTCACCATCCCCGCCCACCATCTCCATTCA
>WBUG01000122.1 GCA_008933835.1 Bacteroidota bacterium
CGAAGTTCCAGCTCCAGTTGTCGCCGGAAGGGTCATCGGTCGGGTCCGGAAGGTCCGGTCCCCACGTATTGGAGGCCAGGAAGGAAGCGAACGTGTTCCGTTCCTGTTCGTCCGTCAATCCGTCGATACCGGTGTCCTCCCCTTCGTTCAGGATACCGTTCTTGAACGCCCCTTTGTCTTCGGTGTCCGGTGCGGTATTCCTCGGAACGATGAGCACATCTTCGCTGATACTGCCGAGGTCGATGTATACCTTCCGGGTGGAATCGATGGTCCCCTTGTTCACCCGTACCCACACTTCGATGAAGTTGATGTTCTCCCGCACCAGGTCGAGCGCCGTCGTGGAGATGAGCCGCTGGACCCCGCCCCAGTTCTTCCTCGGTTCCGCCAGCAGCGTCGTCCGCAGGTCGGGAGAGAAGTTGTACGTTCCTCGCACCGTCGGATTGTAGTTCAGCGACAGAACGGTGATCTGGTCCTGCCCCTTCGCCACCTTTTTGATGGATTCTCCGTTCTCGTCAAAACCATAGATATCGTTGATGGATGTCATCTCCGATGGATTATACCAGTACGTCCGCGCCTTCGATTTGATGCGGGTCGTGTCCTCGGCGGGAGTCTTGATGTCGGCATCGACGTTCGCCTGGAAGAGGGGCGGACTGGCGTCGCGCCAGAGTCCGTACCCGATGCCGAGCGGAATGATGCGCTTCGCCCCTTCGAAATCGTCGATGTACGCGATGCCCGCCCCCTGGTCGTCCGGGATGGTGCTCTTCTTCGTGTTCGGGTCCGGGCTCATGTACGCCACCTCGCCGCGCAGCGTGAAGTCGGACTTCGCCTTCGTGTCGAAGAAGGGGAGCGCGTCGAGCGCCTTGGTGAGGACCGGGAGGTCGCCGGAGGTCTGACCGTCGAACCCGTAAATGGAGTTGTTGATGGGCTCCTCGTTCAGCCGCACCTTGTCGCTCAGCGTCTGCTGGTCCAGGTTCATCACCGTGAAACCGAACTTGGTCCGCTCGGAGAGGTCCATCTCGCCGCGGATGCCCAGAAGGGTCTTGGAGGCGAGCTGGAACAGGTCGTTCTGTTCGAACTTGATCTGCAGGTTCTTGCCCGGTTCGAGCGCCGCCTGGTTCTTGATGATGACCTGGCCGATGATGTAATCCACCGTGTAGTCCACGTTCGGCGTCAGCGGCTGCCCGTCGAGCAGCACCTGCACGCTCCCCTCCACGATGTTGAAACCGAGCGAGATGGTGTTGGTGGTCGAGGCCGAATAGGTCCCTTTGATGACGAACCGGTCCTTGAGCGTGTTGTTCTGCGCCGCGGCGGAGCTCGTGTCGTAGAGGTTGTCGTACGTGTAGGTGGTGTCCGGCAGCGTCACGCCGTACGCCGCGAAGGCCGCACGCAATCCGTCGGTGAACGGACGAAGGCTCGGGAAGATGATCTCTCCCCGTTCCAGGTCGATGGTCTTCCCCGATACGAAGTCGAACTGTCCGTCACCGGGCGGCACCCCGGCCGTGAGGGTGTCCAGTCCGAAGAGTGCGAGGTTGTTCTTCCCTCCGACGGTCTTTTCGTCCTCTTTACCCGATTCGCGGTAGAAGATTTCCAGTGTGAACCCCGTTTCCGAGATCTTCCGCCCGCCGAGCGGATAGATGTTCTTGAGCATCAGGTTCCAGGCGGACTTGTACTGCGGAAGCAGGTTCTTCGGTTTGACGAGTTTGAGCACCAGCACGGTATCGCCGCTGGTCTCGTTCTTGATGAGCGTGCCGTACAGACTGTCATCGTCCGCCCCCGGTCCGTTCTCACGGCGATATGCGATGCCGATGGCCTGCCCGTCCTGGATGGAGCGGTTGATGGTGAGGACGCCGGACTTCAGATTGAGTCGAAAATCCTTGCCGACCTCCAGTTTATCCCACTTCCCGGTCTCGACGAGTCCCGGCTGTTCGGTGAGGGTGACAGAACGGAACGAACCGTCGTACGTCCCTCCGGCCGGGCGGCCGGGAAGGTTCAAGTACGCGTTCGCCCGCCGGCTGTTGGGGTCCTCTTTCCCCACATGCTGCACCCACACTTCGAACTCGTTGTCCTTCACCTCGAGTTCGCCCTGGTACTCCTGGTATTTGATGTAGCGCTCATAGAAACGGATGTAGGACGAATCGATGAAGAAATGCTCCTTCGAGTAATCCCACGCCCGTTTCTCGAACGGCGTGTTCTGCGCCCCTCCCGCCACCGTCTTCTCCTGGATCTGCCCCTTCTTCTGCGACGCGATGGCCACCAGTTTGAGGGGACCGACCTGCAGACCGGTCTTGA
>WBUG01000123.1 GCA_008933835.1 Bacteroidota bacterium
GGTCGGCATCGTTCAACAGCGCCGTCATCGCTGTGCGGCAGGCGTCGACATTTCCCGGATCGACGAAAAGTCCGTTCAAGCCGTCGGTCACGAGCGGCTCAGTGAAGCGGTCCCGGACGCAGACCACCGGTCTCCGGTACGCCCACCCTTCGATGATCGGCCGCGAGAAATGCGGGTATTCATTCATGACGACGTGGAACTCGGACGCCTGGAAGAGCGCGCCGATATGCGGTGTCTCCCCGATGAAGCGGAACCGGTCCCGGACCGATGGCGCATCGGCGGCCGAGAAGACTCGGGCATTCACATCGGCATCGATGTCCGAAGTGCCGACGCCGAAGGGACTCGTCTGCGCACGGTGGAACGGACCGGCGACCACGAAGAGCACGTCGTTCCGTTCGGAGCAGATGAGCGATGCCGCCCTGATGAAGAGTTCGGTGCCCTTGATTCTGCTCACTCCGCCGAGGAATAATACGATTTTTTTCCCATGAATCTGAATGCGCTCGAGGAATAATTTCCCCTCTCTGTCCTCCGACACATCGGGACGAAAGGTGTTGGGGATCACCGCAAATCGCGTTCGTCCGGGCGCTTCGGACCGAATACCGTCCAGGTGTGCCTCCGTGATCCCGATGACGGCGTCCGTTGTCCGGAGGAGCGACCGGACCAGCCAGCGTTTGACCGGATGCACCGATACGGAGGTCTGAACCAACACGACGGCCGGGATGCGCAGGAGGGCGGCTGCGGCGACGACGGGCAACAGCGGAAAATCACCGGCCACGATCACCGACGGCCGCACACGCATCATCAGGTGAAGCGCGAGAAGGAGTGCGACCGGAGCCTTCACGGCGTCCTTGACCCATTTCATCAGCGCATCGCCGGGGGCCAGGAACCTGTCCATTCCCGTCACGTTGAGGGTCAGCGGAAACCGGCAGACGACCGTCTCCGACACGACGCCGGCGAAGAGCGCGGCCCCCTCGTCGTTCCTTCGCGTGACGAGGATGCACCGTGTACCGGAGAGCGCCTTGACGAACGGCAGCATCGCGATGGTCGATCCGCCGCGGCCGTAGTGAACGAGGAACACCATCGTGGTCTTCATGGTCTGCCCCGCACCGCTTCGACGAGCATGGAGACCGCAGCGGAATTCTCGAACTGCGTACGGGCGACGGCGGCCCCTTCCGCCCCCATCGTTTCTCGCAGCGAAGCGTCGCGCACCAAGCGAAGCAGGTTCTCGGTGTACCCCGATTCGTCTCCGACCGGAGACAACATACCGGAACGTCCGTGGACGATGTACGTCGACAGGTCGCTGAACTCGGTGGCGATGACCGGTTTGCCGGAAGCGAGACATTCGCTGGTCTTGCTCGGGAATCCTGCATTGGCGACGACATCCCCCATCTCCGGAATGACGAGGATGTCCGCCGTCTGATACAGCGGGACCACGTCATGGAAGGAGAGGCCGCGGAGGATGCGGCAACGATCCCCCACCGCCAGCGTACGGACGAATCGTTCGACATCGTCGATCAATCCCACGCTGAGCACCAGCACGACCTCGATGTCCTCACCATGCTGTGCGTATACCGCATCGGCGCACCGGAGCATGTGTTTGATGCCGTTCGTTTCCAGACAGCTCCCGGCGTACAAGATACGGACCCGGGAAGCGGTTCGTGGAGGTACGTCGCTCTTCGCCCGATCGGACAGGGGGGCGCTCTTCAGTCTCCGGTACTCCTCGAGATCGATGAGCGCAGGAGTGATCCGCCGGACGGTTCCTGGCGTCATGATGCGCTTGTACCGGTCCTCCAGGAACGACGACACGACGAACAGAACATCGACATTGCGGAGAATGAGCCGGTCGAACAGCGTATCCTGAAGGATGGCGAGACGCTGCACCGGAGAGATGCGTACTTCGGAGTACCGCCACCGGATGACATCGCCTCGTTCGGTGAGGAAGCGGACCTTCCAGAGCCGGCAGAACAGGAGCACCAGCGCCCCCTCAAGAAAACCCGGTGCGGTGAGGAACACCGTGGTGACCTCCCGCCGCTTTCGGAGGAGCATCCGGAATCCCGCGACAGTGCCCCAGACCTTGAGGAGCACCTTCCGGATACCGGACAGCGGAAAAACGGCCGGGCCCAGCGTGAACGACTCTTCGCGCCGCAAGAGTGGCGTCGAAGAGCGGTCCGGCGGAGGGAACGTGACGATGATGGACGCTTCGATGCCGTTCGCCCGCAGTCCCTTCACCATGTTGCG
>WBUG01000070.1 GCA_008933835.1 Bacteroidota bacterium
GGCTTTTTCATTGGGATGATGTTCGATTCTCCCGCCGAATGCATCTGCCAGGGCGGGATTTCGCCGACGAGGAACAACTTCACGGCTCAACCGTACGCGCACAACACGAAAGCCTTGCCGGTCACCCGGCAAGGCTTTTTCATTGGGATGATGTTCGATTCTCCCGCCGAATGCATCTGCCAGGGCGGGATTTCGCCGACGAGGAACAACTTCACGGCTCAACCGTACGCGCTACAAAGAATTGCTGAATTTGGGAATTGTGAAATTGCGGAATTGGTGCAATTCGTTTCGAAAGATTCACACTTGGACAGAGGGAACCACCGGTTCCCTTTATTATTCGTCCATACAAATGACATACCATGTCAACGACGGGTTCAACGGCATTCGGCGGGACGTCACGTTGCGCTGACACACCAAGACTCCGGATTCATGGAATAAGGGAATTGTGAAATTGCGGAAGTGTGGAATTGCTGAGGCGGCGGAATGAGGAGCGAAGATATCACACAAACGCCAAGGTGAATCGGACGGCAAACATCCGGTCCGCGATATCACCGCAACAGCCTCCCGTCGTGCCCAAACCCCGTTCGGGAACGCGTGATGACCCGATAAAAAAAGGGAACCGATGGTTCCCTTTTTTTTCTTCTCCCCTTGTCGCGGATGGATCACTTCTTTTGCACAAGGAGCGATTCGATCTTGGCGATGATCTCGTTCGCGTCGGGTTTCACCCGCGACGCGTACCGTCCCGCGATGGCACCGTTCTTATCGATGAGGAACTTCGTGAAGTTCCAGCCGATCTCCTCCCCCGTCTCTTTTGTCAGGTACTGATAGAGCGGATGGATCCCATCCCCCTTCACCACGATCTTGGAGAAAAGGTCGAACGTGACGCCGTAGTTCCGCTCGCAGAACGCGGCGATGTCCTCGTCCTTCCCCGGCTCCTGCTTCCCGAACTCGTTGGCGGGAAAACCGAGCACGACGAACCCTTTGTCCTTGTACTTCTTATAGACCGCCTCCAGCTCCTTGTACTGCGGCGTGTACCCGCAGAACGAGGCGACGTTCACCACCATCACCACTTTCCCCTTGTACTCGGACAGCGGACGTTCCTTGCCGTCGATGGTCGTCATGGTGAAGGAGTGGAAGGTGGACATGGCGTTCTCCTTTTTGGGCTGGGCGGTGAGGACCGTGACGGTCAGGACCGCCAGCAGAAGATATTTCATGGATGCTCCGGATGATCGTGGTGGATCGTACATCATAGTAACACCATGATACGGAAAATTGTTTCATCCCGCCCGCTTGTTCCCGTGCCGATTTTCCCGTATCTTTCCTCTGCAGGTGCGCACAGGCGCCTGGGCCCTGAAAGAAGATTTCACTGTGACCCCGACGGCCGCCGTCCCGGCGGCCCATCGAACGACATATATTCACGAACTCTTCTGCCACCGAGGGCGAACGGCAGGACCAACGGGAGTTTGCATGAATATATTCACATCCCACTACGATTTCCTCAAAGAATCCGCCTCCATCCTGCTCAAGCGGGCGCAGAACGCCGCCGCTCCGGACCGTTCGGACGCTCTGGCGCGGTTCCGTGCCGTCGAGCCGTACGCCTCCCGGACCGATGAACTGCAGCTGAAGGACTCGCTCGCGGTCGTCGCCGCGGAGAACGGTTATGCGACATGGACCGAACTGAAAGGAGCGCTCGACCGTGCGGCGGAGAGCTCGCCGCTGGCGGAGATCAAGGACCAGTTCTACCCCAAAGGATTCACGACGTACTGGAACATCTGGTTCGCGAAGTACGCCCAGGCGAAGAAGGTGCTGCAGGACGGGGGTGGCTATCTCCTCCCGTACCGGAACCAGTACTTCATCGTGGAGGAGCATTTCGTCGACAGCATCGGCATCCCCCACACGCTGCCGGAATGGGAGACCATCGGGCGGGACTGGGTGCATCCGAAGCAGGTGAAGGCGTGGCTGCGGCTCAACGACGTGGCCGCCGCCGCGCTGAAGGAACGGCAGGGACAATAAAAAAAAGCCCTCCGGTGTCCGCGGACGCCGGAGGGCTTCGTGTTCGTACGCCTCAGTAGCGGTAGTATTCCGGCTTGTACGGTCCTTCGACCGCCACGCCGATGTACTGCGCCTGGTCTTCGGACAGCACGTCCAGCTCCACACCGATCTTCTTCAGGTGCAGCCGCGCCACCTTCTCGTCCAGATGCTTCGGAAGCATATAGACCTTCTTCTCGTAGCGTTCCGTGTGGCTCCACAGTTCGATCTGCGCCAGCACCTGGTTGGTGAACGAGTTGGACATCACGAACGACGGATGGCCCATCGCACAGCCGAGGTTGACGAGGCGTCCTTCGGCCAGGACGATGATGTCCTTGCCGTCGACGGTGTATTTGTCCACCTGCGGCTTGATGGTGTCCTTCGTATGGCCGTAGTTCGTGTTGAGCCACGCCATGTCGATCTCGATGTCGAAGTGGCCGATGTTGCAGACGATGGCGTTGTGCTTCATCGCCTTGAAGTGCCGTGCGGTGACGATGTTCTTGTTGCCGGTGGTGGTGACGACGATGTCCGCCTCCTTCACCGCGTCGTCCATCCGCTTCACTTCGTACCCTTCCATCGCCGCCTGCAGGGCGCAGATGGGATCGATCTCGGTGACGATGACGCGCACCTTGGCGTCGCGCAGCGATTCGGCCGAACCCTTGCCCACGTCGCCGTAGCCGGCGACGACCGCGACCTTGCCGGCGAGCATCAGGTCCGTGGCGCGGCGGATGGCGTCCACCAGCGACTCACGGCAGCCGTATTTGTTGTCGAACTTGGACTTGGTGACCGAGTCGTTCACGTTGATGGCGGGCATGAGCAGCGTGCCGTTCTTCATCCGTTCGTACAGACGGTGCACGCCGGTGGTGGTCTCCTCGGACAGGCCGCGGATGCCGGCGGCGAGTTCCGGATACTTGTCGAACACCATGTTGGTGAGGTCGCCGCCGTCGTCCAGGATCATGTTGAGCGGCCGTTCGCCCGGAAAGGCGAAGAGGGTCTGCTCGATGCACCAGTCGAACTCCTCGGCGTTCATCCCCTTCCACGCGTACACCGGGATGCCCGCCGCCGCGATGGCCGCGGCCGCGTGGTCCTGCGTGGAGAAGATGTTGCAGGAGGACCACGATACGTCGGCGCCGAGCTCCTTCAGCGTTTCGATGAGCACCGCCGTCTGGATGGTCATGTGCAGACATCCGGCGATACGCGCCCCCTTCAGCGGCTGCTTCCCTTTATACTCTTCGCGGATGGCCATCAGACCCGGCATCTCCGCCTCGGCCAGTGCGATCTCCTTGCGTCCCCATTCCGCCAGGGACATGTCCTTCACCTTGTACGGCACGGACGGCTTGGTGATCTTTCCGGTCACCGCCGCTCCGGCCTCCATGACTGCGCTCATTGTTGCTCCTTGATTGATGATAATTAACCTTACGGGGTTAAGTGATGATGCATGCTCTTACTTCGCCGCCCTCTTCAACGCCGCGACGAGGTCCAATTGTTCCCACGAGAACTCGTTCCGGCCGAAATGGCCGTACGCCGCGGTGTTCCGGTAGATGGGACGCAGCAGGTTCAGCCGCTTGATGATGCCGCGCGGCGTCATGTCCACCGTCTTGGACAGGATGCGCGAGATCTCCGCGTCCGGCATCACGCCGGTGCCGTAGGTGTTCACGTAGATGGAGACCGGTTCGGCGACGCCGATGGCGTAGGCGACCTGGATGAGGCACTCGTCCGCCAGACCGGCCGCGACGACGTTCTTGGCGAGATGGCGCGTGGCGTAGGCCGCGCTGCGGTCCACCTTGGACGGGTCCTTGCCCGAGAAGGCACCGCCGCCGTGCTGGGCGCGTCCGCCGTACGTGTCCACGATGATCTTCCGGCCGGTGAGGCCGCTGTCGCCGTGGGGTCCGCCGATCTCGAAGCGTCCGGTCGGGTTCACGTAGTACTTCGTCTTCTTATCGAGCAGCCGGGCCGGGATGACCTTGCGGACGACGTGCTCGACGACGTCCTCCTTGATGCGCTTCTGCGACACGGAGGGGTCGTGCTGCGTGGAGATGACGACCGCGTCCACCCGTACCGGGCGGCGTCCGTCGTACTCGATGGTGACCTGCGACTTCGCGTCCGGACGGAGATACGGCATCAGCTTCAGGTTCTTCTTGCGGATGTCCGCCAGCTTCTTCACGAGCTGGTGCGCGTACATGATGGGGGCCGGCATGTACTCCGGAGTCTCGTTGTTCGCGTACCCGAACATCATCCCCTGGTCCCCCGCGCCGCCGGTGTTCACGCCCATGGCGATGTCCGGGGACTGCGAGTGGATGGCGTTGAGGATGCCGCACGAGTTGGCGTCGAACATGTACTCCGCCTTGGTGTAGCCGATCTCGGTGATGGTGCGCCGGATGACGTCATGGATGTCCACGTACGCCGTGGAGGTGACTTCGCCCGCCACGATGACCTGGCCGGTGGTGACCATCGTCTCGCACGCCACGCGGGAGTACTTGTCCTGCGCGAGCAGGGCGTCGAGGACCGCATCGGAGATCTGGTCCGCGACCTTGTCCGGGTGCCCTTCGGACACCGACTCGGAGGTGAAGAGGTAACGCATGAAGGGTATCGCTCCTGTTATGGTTGAATGGTGATCAGTAGTATTCGAGTTCGGACGAGTCGCCGATGTTGATGCGCTTGAAGCCCCCCTTGATCTGCGCGTTGCTGCCGATGATGGAGTCCTCCAGCAGGGCGTTCGTCACCGCCGCGTTCTCGCTGATGATGGAGTTGCGGACGATGGAGTCCTCCACCGTCGCCCCTTCGGCGATGGTGGCGTACGGCCCGACCACCGAGTTCTTCACGGAGGCGGTCGGCGAGATGTAGACCGGCGGGATGACCACGACGCCGTCGTGGACCCCGTTCGTCTTGGTGGTGTGGAGCAGGTGCCGGTTCGTCTCGAGCAGCGTCTCGGGCTTCCCGCAGTCGTACCACCCTTCCACCGGGAAGGTGGTGATGCGTTCGCCGCGCTCGAGCATGATCTGCAGCCCGTCCGTCAATTGATACTCGTTCTTCGTCCGCACGTCCCGCTTGATCATCTCCTTCAGGCAGTCGAGCAGCACGTCCGGACGCTTGATGTAGTAGAGACCCACGATGGCCAGATTGCTCACGGGATGCTCCGGTTTCTCGACGAGCTTGGCGATGAACCCGTCCTTCACCTCCGCCACGCCGAAGCGCCGGGGGTCCGCGACCTCCTTCACGCCGAGGGAGGAATGCTCACCGCGCACCATCGCGGCCAGGTCCACGTCGAACACCGTGTCCCCCAGGATGATGAGCACCGGGTCCTTGGACATCGTGTGCCGCGAGAGATAGATGGCGTGCCCCAGTCCCAGCCGCTCCTCCTGCTCCACGAAATCGACCGTGATGCTGTAGTTCGCGGTGATGTACTCCTTGATGAGCTCGCCCAGGTAACCGACGATGATGGTCGCCGAATCGAAACCCGCGGCGATGATCTTGTCCATGATATGCCCGATGATGGGCTTGCCGGCGACGTTCAGCAGCACCTTCGGCACCGTATAGGTGTGCGGACGGAGCCGGCTGCCGACCCCGGCGACGGGTATGATGGCGCGCATAGGTTTTCCAAAAAAATGGACAATAAGATACCGAAAATCCCCAGAAATAGCAAAAAAGACCACTCCCGACCTTGAGCACCTTTTTTTTCGTCCGGCGAAAAATAATTTGTCCGATTCGGGCAAGAAATGGATAGAAGGATATGGAAGGGGAGTTCATGCCCGACCGCCTTCTCGGACTCCAGGGCATGGCACGATCTGGGGATTGCTGTGTTAGAACCACGAGCACTGCTGTATCCGGTACAGCGCATCAGGAACCGGCGCGTCGACGGGAGCACCTTTTCGCAGTCGGTGATCGCGCTGGTATGGGAAAAAGCGGAGAAGGACTTCGGTTTCTCCTATTTCCGGAGGGACGTATGCGGCAGAACGATGTCCATGATGGAATTCGGACAGGAATCCCAGTTCGGCTGGGAGATCGACCATATCGTGCCGGTCTCGTGCGGCGGTACGGACGAACCGTCGAACCTGCAGGCGCTCCACTGGGAGAACAACGCCGCCAAGGGAGAACTCTACCCCGTTTGGGGGATCTCGGAGAACGGCGCGGTGCGGGGGGCACGATGAACACGCGTCCAGGGCGTTTGCAGGCGAGTCCTGCTGTTCGTATATTTTGGGAACGGACCGGCGGCCCCCTTTCGCCGGCACCTTCCCCTCATCACACCGTTCACTCGTCCGATGCCGTCAGATCCAGGGACGTTCTCTTACTCCGCGCTCCGGGACCGGCCGCAGGAGTTCATCGTCGGCTGTCAGCCGTTCATCCGCGCCTGCATCGGTTACTATATCCGGAAGGGAATGGTACGCCTCGCCGACGAGGAGGACTTCGCCCAATCCGTGACCGCCGAACTCATCGAACGGCTCCCGGTCATCACCGCCCGCTTCCGGGAACAGTCCAACTTCCAACCGTACATGGGGGCCGTCATTCATAACATCATCCTCAAACTCCGCCGCGGCCAGCGTGACATGACGGAAGTGCCGCTCCTGCACGAAGCGGAGGCGGACCGTTCCGCGGACCCCTCCGTGCCGCTGCTGCTGGAGAGCGAAGTGGAACAGTTCCACGTCATCATGGTGCTGCTCTACCGGGAACGCCACCGCTTCCTGCTCTGCGCCAAGGTGTACCTGGACCTGGAGATCTTCGCCTCCGACATCCGGCGCGCCCTGCCGAACATCAGCGCGGCCGCCGCCGCATCCATCCTCGCGTTCAACGAGCCGGCGACACGCCCGAAGCGGCTCGACGAACGGTTCGCCGTCGTGGCCGACGCGCTCCAGCGGTTCGGCAGCCACATCATCGAGGGGGATTCGCTCCGCCGCTGGACCCAGCGCAACATGGAACACGTGCTGAGCCTGCTCAACGGCGACCCGCCGCTCTCGGCCCACGACCATGACACGCTGGCGGCGCTCATCGAACGGTACACCCGTTCGGAACACTATCCACAATGACCATCATCCATACCGGGCAACGACCATGACCACTCTGCATTTCCACGACGACCGCATGCACCTGACCGAAGAGGGAACGGCCCTCTACGTCGACGCCATCTTCTTCGACCGTCCCGACGCGCTGCCGGAGGAACTGCGGCGCCATGTGGAGGGGTGCGAACCGTGCCAGCGCCGCGTCATCACCCTGCGGGAGATGATGAAGGCGACCGGCTACGCGCCGCAGCGTCCGCATCCGTACTTCGACCGCGCCGTGCGCGAACCGGCCCCGATGTACGGCCGCTACCGCTGGACCGCCGCGGCCGCCGCGCTCGCCGTGGTGACGGGCGGTTCGTACCTGCTGATGCACCGCACCGAACCGCTCCCGACTCTGCCGCCGGTACACTCCACCGCGGCCGCGCCCGATACCGCCGGAGCGTACGCTCCCTCCGCCGAAGCGCCGCTCCTGGCGGACGCCTTCGCTCCGCTGCCGGACCTGGACGATCTGGTGCAGACCGGCTTCCGCTCCGGTTCGGCGGAGCTCATCGCTCCGCGTCCGTCGGACGACGTCGTACCGCCGGTCACCTTCCGCTGGACGGACGCTCCCGAAGCGTCGCGCATGCGCATCGTCACCAACAAGGGAAAGACCGTCGCGACGGCGGAGGTGAAGGGGGAATCGTACGTGTTCCGCGGACGGCTGTCGCCGGGACTGTACTATTGGAAGCTCGAATCGGCGGAGGAACTGCTGGCGGTCGGAAAGTTCTTCGTTCGGTAGGGTGAACGTCAGCGTCCGGTGAGGACGAAGCCGCTCCATTTGCCCGGCGACGCGGTCTCGGGATCCGCGATCATCGACAGTTTGGCGCGGCGGAGCGCATCGGCGTACGGACGTCCGTCCAGCACCCCTTCATAGAAACGCTCCATGAGCCGGCTCGTGTGCCGGTCCGACACCTTCCACAGGGAGTACATCACGTTCTGCGCGCCGGCGTAGAAGAGCCCCCGCATCAGCGCCATCGCCCCCTCGCCCAGCACGATGGTCCCCACGCCGCTCTCACAGCTGCTCAGCACCACCAGGTCCGCGTCCAGGTCCAGTCCGTACGTCTCCCGCGCATGCAGGATGCCGTCCTCACCGCCCCCCGTGTTCTGCGAGAAGAGGATGGCCGAGAGCCCCGGCTGACGCTCGTTGATGAAGCCGTGCGTGGCGACGTGCAGGATGCGGGCGCCGCCGGCGTTGCGTTTGAACGCCTCTTCGGTCGCCTCCGTGTGCAGGAACGAACGGCCGCTCTTCCCTTTGCCGTTGAAGGCCCGCGTCACGGCGCCGATCTCCTCCTCGGAGTACGGAAGTTCGGCGAACCGGCGGCCGTCGAGCGTGATGGAGCGGACGTCGCTCAGTCCGCTCGCCTTCACGGCGGAGCGCTGCGCCAGGAAGTCTCCGTTCCCCACCGAATCGCGGAACACCGGCGCGAACCCGGCGAAGTCCAGCGCGTCCGGATGCGTCCCGTGCGCTGCGCCGTCCAGGCCCGCCTGCAGCGTGGCGGAATGGTTGTACGAGACCGCGTAGCGCGTGATGAGGTAGGGGACCGCCGCGGCAGCGGACCCTTCGCGCGGCAGCGCCGCGACCGGGACCGCTTCGAACGGAAGTGCGTGCAGGAACCCGTCCGGCACGATGATGAGCGATGTCACGCCGCGCAGGTGCGGCAGCACCGGCGACAGCAACGACGCGGTGAGCGTACCGGCCGACGCGCGGAAATCCTCCGCCTCATACCGCCGGATGGCCGACGTGAAGCGTTCCGCCGCCTTTTCGATGCGGCCGGCGTTCGGCACGACGTCGGCGTGGAGCGCCGTCCGGGTGAGCGTGAAGATGAGCAGCTCGTCGCCGTGCACCGTGTACTCGACGAGCGCCCCTTCCGGCGGCAGGGTGCGCTGGATGAGCGACACCTCGCCGGGTCTCGGCGGGACGCGCAAGGCATGGAACGAGGGATAGTCGCGGTGCAGCCGTTCGGTGAGGCGCTGCTGTTCCTCGTGCAGCACGAAGAGACGGTCGTTCAGCGAGCGCCGTTCCCCCTCCGAGAGGCCGCGTCCCTCTCCCGTATGGAGCCGTATCTCGATGGCGGCGGCCTCGCGCTGGTACCGCTTCTCCTGCTCGATGAGGTCGTCCGGCACTCCGGCAAAATGTCTCGCTCCGGCCTCCGCCAGGCGTTCGGCGAGGATGTTCGCCTTGCCGCGGTCCGCGATGAGGAACGCCCGTTCGCGGTACCGGGCCCGGCCGGTGGTGGCGGCAAGACGCAGAGCGTTCCGGCTTGCGGCGGTGAAGATGCCGTTCACTTCGCCCGCCAGGAGCAGTTTCGAACCTTCCGCGGCGTAGCTCCGCCGGAGCGCGTCGGCGAGGTCCATCGCCGCATCGTACCGCACCGCGGCGGCGAGCATGGCGGGGACGGTCCGTTTGGCGGCCAGCAGAGAGGCGGACCGTGAGACCGCCTGCAGCATCAGCGGCGTGGGGACGGACACGACCCCTTCGGGAAGCGTCATGACATCGGTGTCCGGCGAAATGCGCAGGAGCGCCTGCATCGCGTGATGGTACGCGGTGAGCGCGCTGTCCGTTCTGCCGAGTGCGCGGTGGAACTCGCCGATGCGGTAGAGCACTTCGGCACGTTCGGACGGACCGGCGGCCGCATCGGCCATCAAGCCGTTCCGTGCAGCGTCGAACTCCCTCTCCGCCTCTTCGTTCCGGCCGGCGCGCAGCAGCGCCTCTCCGGCGAGGGTCCGCAGCACCGCCACATCGCTCCGGTATCCGCCGTCACCGACCGTCTCCCGCGCTTCAACGGCCTTCCGGAAGGAGAGCACGGCGCTGTCATAACGGCCGCGCGCCGCATCGATCTCTCCCGCGAGCCGGTAGGAATATCCCATCTGCGGATGCGCCGGTGTACGTACCTTCAGGAACTCCGCGATGCTCCGCTGAGAGTATTGAGATGCGAGCTCCATCTCCCCCGCACGCATATGCACGAGCGCGAGGTCCCGCCACAGGCCCCCGCGGACGGACGGTTCGCTGCGGTCATCCTTCTCGACGTGGTCCAACGCACGGTACAGGTAGACCTTCGCGTTCGCCACATCGCCGGCGAGACGGTAGGCGTTCCCCAGGCCGCCGTAGAACGAAAGGTAGAAACCGGACGGAGCATCCGGCAGGGTTTCCAGGATCTCCAGACCCTTCCGCCCGTACCACACGGCCGAATCGAGCTCGCCCAATTCCAGATTCACCGACGACAGCATCATGAAGTGGTAGAGCCCGTCCACCGTCGCGACCGCGTCGTGGTGCTGCAGAATGGCAAGTCCCCGCATGAGCGCCGGAACCGCCTTACCGTACTCCGTGCGGTAATAGTGATCGACGCCGATCCCGCAGTGGATCTTCGCAAGGTCCCGATGACCGGGGCCCAGTGCCCGCTCGAGCAGATGCACGGCTTTCTGTGAGGCATCGATCGCCAGATCATAGACACCCTTCCGGTCGTACACGCTGCTGAGCGTATAGTACGCCCAGCCGGTCTTCTTCCCGTCGACCTGCGGTGATGATTCGTAGAGTGCGATCGCCTCCCGAACATCGTCCAAACCCTGGCCGACCCGGTCCGCACCGCAGAGCGCATAACTGCGGAGCACCAGAACGTCCGCCACATCGGACGGCGCAGCGGCGGATGTCTGGCGTAACAGCGTGAGGGCATCTCCCAGCACGTTCACAGCGTCCGCGAAGCGTCCCTGGTAGTTCAGCGCCCGGCCGCTCTTCATCAGCTCCATCGCC
The DNA here is from genome assembly GCA_008933835.1 of Bacteroidota bacterium. GTDB lineage: Bacteria > Bacteroidota > Ignavibacteria > UBA10030 > UBA8401 > SpSt-333. The sequence goes on from WBUG01000070.1 coordinate 10,810, forward strand.
GCACTCCGCACTTCCCCGGCTGCAGCCCAAACGTCCGAGGCCCGCTTGAACGCATCCGCAGCGAGAGCGAACTGCTGCCGTGCGAAGAGCGAGTCGCCGAAACGGGAATGCACGGCGGCCCGTACCGTGTCTTCCGGTCGGAACGCCCGCAGTTCAGCCGTTCCGACAAGGAGGATGAAAAAGAGGGCTATTCTATATGGATTCAGCCGGTCCAAAAAAAATATTTCACTTTTAAAAAATAAAATGTCCGAAAACGAAAAAAAATGGATATAAGGAGGTAGCGGGACCCACCCGCCGAAGCCCACATCCTAAAATAAACAGGAACGCCCTATGAAACGCCTCCTTCTCCGCGTCTTGACCGCACTCGTACTTCTCTCCGTCACTTCCTCCGTCGCCGCCGTCGCCGCCGAACCCATTTGGGGCGGAGGTATGAAGCCCCCGGTGCAGCAGTAAACACCAGGTCGTTCCCCGCAGGAAGTTCGTTCCGATGACGTGGCCGGGGTGTTCCGGTCACGGAGCGATATTCCATTCCCGTAACGGAGCGATCAACGCGTAGTTCGTCAGGTCGTACTGGATCGGGGTGATGGAGACCATGTTGTTGAGGATGGCGCGCTGGTCGATGTCCTCCTCATTGTCCAGTTCGACGAGCTCCCCCTTCAGCCAGAAATACTGGCGGTTACCGGGATCACGGCGTGCTTCGAACTCGTCGTTCCAGATGGACTTCCCCTGCTTGGTGATGACGACGCCGCGGATCTGTTCTTCCGGGACGGGCGGGACGTTCACGTTCAGCAGCGTACCGTTCGGGAGTCCTCGTTCGATGACGGTCAGTGCAAGCCTGCGCGCGAATCGCGCGGCGTAGGAATAGTCCACATTGCTCTCGAACGAGGTCAGAGACACCGCGAAGGAGGGAACGCCGAGGATGGTCCCTTCGGTGGCGGCGGAGACGGTTCCGGAGTAGATGACACTGATGGCGGTGTTGGAACCGTGATTGATGCCGGAGATGACGAGGTCCGGCTTGGACGGCATCAGATGCCGGGTCGCCAGTTTCACGCAATCCGCCGGCGTGCCGTCCACGGCATAGCCGAAGAACGCTCCCTCCTTCTGCACCTCCCGAACACGCAGCGGCCGATGGACCGTGATGGCATGACCGACGGCGCTCTGCTGCGTCTCCGGGGCGACGACCGTGACATCAGCGATGGCCTTGATCTCACGAATGAGCGTGGCGATCCCCTCGGAGAAGATTCCGTCGTCGTTCGAGATGAGAATGGAGAGTTTTTTGCTCATGTATGACGGGGTGGATGGAAAAAACCTACTGCAAAATGAAAAAACAAGTGAGAAGAATCAAGTCCCCGCCTCTCTTCCTTTTCGCACACTTCTTCTGTTAAAACACATAAATTTCCTCCGGTGATATTCAGTCGATGGAATATATCGTTCTGTTTCCTTGACTGGGGGGGAAAATTTTGGTATATTGATTTACTACCGCAGGGTGGAGTCCCGACAAACAACGTCGGGATTTCGCGGCACAAAATGCCGCTCAACTATTGGTTACGTTCTTCTAGATTATCATCGCGGGGTGGAG
>WBUG01000124.1 GCA_008933835.1 Bacteroidota bacterium
GCGTACATCCTCCGTCAATATTATATGACCCGCCCCACCGCCTACGTGTACGACCTGGCGGTGGAGACGGCGCGGCAGCGGCAGGGGATCGGACTGCGCCTGATGACGGAACTGCGCGAACATTGCCGCGCGCGGGGGTGCGATGAGGTGTTCGTGCAGGCGGACAATGTGGACGAACATGCGCTCCGCTTCTACCGCAAGAGCGGCGCGTCGGAAGAGGCGGTCACGCATTTCACGTATTCGCTTTGAATCTCACGGGCGCTCATCTCACAAAACTGAGCGACCTTGTCATTCCTCCCCCTCGACTCGTCCAGAAAAAAGCTTTTGGACTCGCTCGGGGTCGGAATGACAATATTGGTGATATTAATGTAGATTCTAACACAAGAGAGACTATGACCGACGCTCCCGCTCCCCTCTTCACCGTCAAACGCTGGATCACCGCCTCGTTCCTCGGCTGGTTCGCCGGCGCGTTCGCCGTCATTCTCACCTCTTCGCTCTTTGATGCGGCGGGACTGGAAGGATTCCAGTTCTACCTCGGCATCAGCATCGGCGGCGCCATCGGATATATGCAGTGGAGGCTCCTCCGTCATGCCGGTATCGGTATGGATTGGATCTGGGGGGCGTGCGCAGGAATGGGATTCCCCTTTCTGGTGAACGACCTCCTCTCCCGCTTCGCCGTCTATTCGCTCGGTTTCTGGTATCTGCCGGTCAACATCGTTGCCGGAGCGCTCGTGCTGAGCCTATGGCACCAGCGCATCCTCCGCGCGCGGTTCGGCGCGGCGGTGTCGTGGTTCCCGGTCTCGTTCGTCGCCTGGACCGTCGCGCCGATGCTGCTCCCGGCGTCGGACAGTCTGCGGCTCCTCGGCGCCCCGAACATCATCACGCTCATCATGAATCTCTCCTCCATCATCGGTTCCGGTGCGCTGCTCGGACTCATCACCGGAGCGAAGATGCGCTCCATCGTCACGCCGCAGGGATGATGCGCGTATGAACATCGCCCGGAGACGCACACGAACCGCCTGCATAGCCGCATTGCTCATGCTGCTGGCAATGCTCCTTTCGGCGCATCCGGGCATCGGCATCGTGCGCGACAGCCGGGGGAATGTCTATTATACCGACCTGAAACAGGTCTGGAAGCTCACTCCCGACGGCACAAAGAGCGTGGCGGTCCCGGGCGTGCACACACACGAACTGTGGATGAGTCCCGGCGATACGCTCTACGGCGAGCATCTGTGGTACGACGCCGGCGGCAGCAACCCGTGGATGCACCGCATCTGGCGGCGTACACCGGACGGGCAGGTGGCCGACCTCATCCCCGCGCGGCGGGGAGTGCGCGAGGATTTCGGCGATGCGTTCTTCGTGCGGGACCGTTCCGGCGCAATGTACTGGGCGGACCGGGGAACTGTCACCGCGATCAAGAAGCGTTCGGTGGACGGTAAGGTCAGCGTTGTCGCCCGTTCCCGCTTCACGAACGTTCGGCACATGACCGTCGCCGATGACGGCACGCTCTATCTTATCGATATGTATGATGTCGTCATCATCCCTCCCGGCGACACTCCCCGCACGCTCGCCCGCGGCATCGCTCGGTACGGCGCGACCGCTCCTCTCTTCTCCAAAGAGTACGCGGTGATGGGAATATGGTCCGACGGACGCGGCAGCATCTATGCCGCTGTTCCGTCCGATTCCTGTGTGAAGCGCATCGATGCGCAGGGGAGTGTCATGACGCTGTATAAAGCCGATGCCCGCTGGCTTCCGGTCGGCGGCACGGCGGGACCCGACGGCTCTCACTGTATTCTCGAATTCTTCGATAACGATACGGTCCGCGTCGTGCGTGTTGATGCGGATGGGAGGAAGCATGTCCGCCGCTGAAACGTCACGCCGCATTCCCCCGTTCACCGCGCGCATCGGCATCATCGGTGTGAATCCGTACATGATACCGCCCGCCGCGGTGCTGGCGGCGCTCTTCGCGCGGGCGGGACGCGAAAGCGGTCCCATCCCCGTGCGCGGCACGCTGAATGGTCACCGCTTCATTCAAACGCTCGTGAAGTTCAAGGGACGGTGGCGTCTGTATCTAAATACCCCGATGCGCCGCGCGGCGGGATTGGATGTGGGAGATACGGCGACGGTACGGCTCTCGTACGACC
>WBUG01000006.1 GCA_008933835.1 Bacteroidota bacterium
CCGAGCCCGCGGCGGACCGCGTGACGGAACTGGAGAAGCAGGCCGCATCGCTCAAGGACCAGCTGCTGCGCAAGGCGGCGGAGTTCGATAATTACAAGCGCCGCACCGAAGGGGAGTTCGCGGCGCTCTCCCGCTTCGCGGCGGAGAACCTCATCACCCAGCTCCTCCCCGTGCTGGACGACCTGCAGCGGACCGTCCGCAGCGCGAAGGAGAATCCCGGTTCCGACGCCCTGCTGAAGGGGGCGGAACTGGTCCTGGCGAAGTTCCTGAAGACGCTGGAGGGACAGGGCCTGAAGGCGCTCGACGCCGCCGGGAAGGAGTTCAACGTGGACTACCATGACGCGCTGATGCAGGTGCCGCGGGCGGACGTTCCTCCGCACACCATCGTGGAGGAGGTCGAGAAAGGATACCAGCTGTTCGACAAGGTCATCCGCCACGCGAAGGTGATCGTCGCCGCGCCGGCCGACGGGGAGGGGAAACACTGATGGCCTCCAAACGCGATTACTACGAGGTGCTCGGGATCCAGCGCACCGCCTCCGCCGACGACATCAAGAAGGCGTACCGGAAACTGGCGCTGCAGTTCCATCCCGACCGGAACCCGAACAACAAGGAGGCCGAGGAGAAGTTCAAGGAGGCCACCGAGGCGTACGAGGTGCTGTCGGACCAGCCGAAGCGGCAGCGGTACGACCAGTTCGGCCACCAGGGGATGCGGGGCGGACAGGACTTCCATCAGTACTCGAACTTCAACGACATCTTCTCGCAGTTCGGCGACATCTTCGGCGGCTCCATCTTCGACGAGATGTTCGGCGGGCAGCAGTCCCGCCGCGGCCGCGCGCAGGGGGAACCGGGTTCCGACCTGCGCATCCGCCTGAAACTGACGCTGGAGGAGATCGCCTCCGGCGTGGAGAAGAAGATCAAGATCAAGAAATGGAAGACCTGCGGCACCTGCTCCGGCAGCGGCGCCAAGCACGGCTCCTCCAAGCAGACCTGTCCGCAGTGCAACGGCACCGGCGAGCTGCGCCAGGTCTCGCGCTCCATGTTCGGGCAGTTCGTCAACATCACCTCGTGCGCCTACTGCGGCGGCACGGGACAGGTCATCCGCGAGAAGTGCGCCTCGTGCGACGGCGACGGCCGCGAACAGGGCGAGACGACCATCAAGATCAACGTCCCCGCCGGAGTCTCCGAGGGACAGTACATGACGATGCAGGGACAGGGGAACGCCGGGCGCCGCGGCGGCCCGGCCGGCGACGTCATCGTCGAGTTCGTCGAGGAGAAGCACGACCAGTTCGTCCGGAACGGCGATGACGTCATCTTCAGCGCCCTCATCAGCTTTCCGGACGCGGTGCTCGGCACCGACCTGGAAGTGCCCACACTCACCGGCAAAGCGAAGATCCGCATCGATCCCGGCACGATGCCCGGCAAGATGCTGCGGCTGAAGGAGAAGGGGCTCCCCCGCCTCAACAGCTACGGCCGCGGGGACCAGCTGGTGCGCATCCAGGTGTGGATACCGCCGAAGGTGAGCTCGAAGGAGAAGGAACTGCTGAAGGAGCTCGCCGGCTGCGACCACATCAATCCGACCGACGATGAGAAGAAGCGGTCGCTGTTCGACAAGATGAAGAACGTCTTTTCCTGACCGCGGAGCGACGCCGTGTTCCGCCGGTTGAATGAATTCCTCGCCCTCACTAAGAACGAGCAGCGGGTGTTCCTTCTGCTGGCCGCCGTGCTGCTGTCGGGCATTGCAATTCACGTCTATAAGCGGTACGTTAGGCATGACGAGGGGCCGCGGTTCGACTACCGTGCCGCCGATTCGGTCTTCGCCGCGCGGTCGCACGCACCCGACTCCGCCGCGGCTGTCCCCGACCCCGCCGCGAAGATCGACCTGAACCGCGCCACGAAGAGCGAACTGATGTCCCTGCCGGGCATCGGCGAGACGACGGCGGAGCGCATCCTGCTGGCGCGCCAGGAGCGGGGCCGTTTCCGGAGCGTGCGCGACCTGCGCTCCGTGAAGGGGATCGGCGAGAAGAAACTGGAAAAACTCATCCCGTACATCGAGGTTCAATGAAAGGCACCGAACGGTACCTCTCCTTCATCATCGAGCGGTCGCACATCACCGCGGTCGAGATCGCGCACAGCCCCAAGGGGAAGACCCTGACGGCGGCCGGCTCGTTCGAGTCGGGCATCAACTTCGACGATCCGGAGGTGTTCAGCGAAACGGGGGCGCAGTCGCGCGAGAAGGCGTTCGTGAAGGAGGTGCAGGCGTTCATCAAGCGCATCGGCGCGGGGGCGCACTTCTTCTCGTTCGGCCTCAACAGCCGCATGGCGATGGTCCAGGCCGTTCCCATCGAACAGTCCCTCACGGACGAGGAGTTCGCCCTCCATCTGGAATGGGAGGTGAAGAACTTCTTTCCGGACGCCACACCGGAACAGTACGTGGTGCTCCCCTACGCCCTCGTCAACGATGACGGGGCGCCGGGTGACCGGGCGATGATCATCGCACTCAAGAAATCGTTCGCCAACTTCCTGAACAACGTCAGTGCGCAGCTCCACGGCTCGCTCCACATCGTGGACGTGGACCAGTTCTGCGCCGAATCGTGCCTCACGTACAGCTTCCCCCACATCGCCGCCAAACGGACCGTGGTGGTGGGGGTGGACGAGGAGACGCTCGACCTGAGCCTGCTGGTGAACGGCCGGAACGCCGACATCCGCACCGTGGCGTGGGACGGTCAGGACTTCGGCCGCATCGACCAGTACGCGCGCGCGCAGCGCGCCGACGTCATCTACCTTCACGGCCGCATCGTGAACCAGCGGCTGGCGGACCAGCTCAAAGCGGCGACACCGTATCCGGTGGAGCTCTCCGATCCGTTCCGGAAGGTGGCGCTCCCCTCCACCATCAAGGACATCGACGTCATCAAGGCGAACCGGCAGGAGTACACCGCCGCGGTCGGTCTGGCGGTGCGGGACGAATGAGGGTCATCGCCGGACGATATAAAGGACGCGTGCTGAAGACCGTGCCGGACCTCTCCGTGCGTCCGGCCACGGACCGCGTGAAGAGCGCCATCTTCAACGTGCTGCAGTCGCGCGTGGACTGGTCCGCCGCCACGGTGCTGGACCTCTTCGCCGGCAGCGGCAGCATCGGCATCGAAGCGATGAGCCGCGGCGCCGCGAAGTGCGTCTTCGTGGAACAGAGCCGTTCCGCGCTCGCCTTCCTGAAGCAGAACATCGACACCGTCGGCGCCGGCAGCGGCGCTCTGGTGGTCGCGGGGGACGTTTTCGGGTTCCTGAGAACGGCCCATAAGAGGTACGAGGCGGTCTTCGCCGACCCGCCGTACGCCCTGGAGAACCTGAACGACCTGCCGAACATCATCTTCGGCGCGGGCGTCGTCGCGGAGGAGGGCTACCTCATCATCGAACATCCCGCCGGTCACGTGTTCACCCCCGGACCGGCGTGGGAAACGGCCGTGGAGAAGACCTACGGCCGGACCTGCGTCTCCTTCTTCGTCCATACACGCGCACCGCAATGAGGACCGCCATCTATCCCGGTACGTTCGACCCCGTCACCCGCGGGCATCTGGACATCATCGCCCGCGCGGCGCAGATGTTCGACCGGGTCGTCGTGACCGTGGCCGTGAACTCCGCCAAATCGCCGATGTTCACCACCGACGAGCGGCTGACGCTGGTGCGTGCGGCGGTGAAGGAGGCGCGTCTCCCCAACGTGACCGCTGAAGCCTTCAGCGGCCTCCTCGTGAACTTCGCCCGGAAGAAGAAAGCTTCCGCGTTGATCCGGGGATTGCGGGCCGTCTCGGACTTCGAGTACGAGTTCCAGATGGCGCTGATGAACCGCAAGCTGGCACCGAAGATCACCACCGTGTTCCTCATGCCTCACGAGAAGTACACCTATCTCAATTCCAGCATCGTCCGCGAGGTCGCCCGTCTCGGCGGCGACGTCACGGACCTCGTCCCGGCGGCGGTCGCCCGGGCGCTCCAACAGAAACTGAAGCACCGGTGACGCGTTCCCGCGTCGCACACACGAAGGAGCCCTCCCTGGTTCCCCGGTGCGTATTATGAGAAAGGACGGCACCATCGTGAAAGGATTGTCGAAGAAGGTCGCCCAGGCCGAAGCGTCGCAGACGCTCGCACTGACGGCGCTCGCGAAGAAACTGAAGGCGGAAGGGGTCGACGTGGTCAGCCTCACCGCCGGCGAACCGGACTTCCCCACGCCGCGGCACATCAAGGACGCGGCCGTTCGCGCCATCGAAGAGGACTTCACCAAGTACACGGTCAACACCGGCATCCCCGAACTGCGTTCGGCCATCGCCGCGAAGCTGAAGCGGGACAACGGCGTTGCCGTCGACCCGTCGCAGATCGTCGTCTCCAACGGCGCCAAACACTCCATCTTCAACGCCCTGCAGGCCATCGTGAACCGGGGGGACGAGGTCATCATCCCGGCACCGTACTGGGTGAGCTACCCGGAAATGGTGAAGCTGGTGGACGGCGTTCCGGTCATCCTCAAGACGACCGAGAAGAGCGACTTCAAGATCTCGCCGGCGCAGCTGAAGAAGGCGGTCACGAAGAGGACCAAGGCGCTCATCCTCTGCTCCCCCTCCAATCCCACCGGCTCGGTCTACACGCCGGAGGAACTGAAAGGGCTGGCGGCGGTGGTGAAGGCCTCCGGCATCTTCGTCATCGCGGACGAGATCTACGAGAAGGTGCTCTATGACGGCATGACGCATTTCAGCCTCGCCTCGATCCCGGACATCGCGCCGCAGGTCATCACGGTGAACGGCGTCTCCAAGGCGTACGCCATGACCGGCTGGCGCATCGGATTCCTCGCGGCGGCGAAGGAGATCGCGGAGGCGGCGGACAAGGTGCAGAGCCAGGTGACGAGCGCACCGAACTCCATCGCCCAGAAGGCCGCCACGGCGGCGTTCGCGGGGAGCGACGACGAGGTGATGAAGATGACCGCCGAGTTCAAACGGCGGCGGGACTTCCTCTACGCGGCGATGACCTCCATCCCCGGCATCACATCGTCCAAGCCGGCGGGGGCGTTCTACCTGTTCCCGAACGTGAGCGCGTTCTTCGGGAAGAGCCATAACGGACTGAAGGTCCGGAACTGCGACGACGTCGCCCAGTTCCTCATCAAGGAGGCGCAGGTGGTGACGGTACCCGGTTCCGGGTTCGGGGCGAAGAACAACATCCGCCTCTCCTATGCCTGTTCCATGGCGGAATTGGAGAAGGCGGTGACCCGGATGCGCGACGCGTTCGCCAAGTTGAAGTAAACGGCGGGACCCGGCGGAGAGTCCGCCGGGTCCCTCTCATTTCAGGATGTCAGCGAAACGATATGCCGACCTACCATTACCGCTGCCGCGGCTGCCGGCACGAGTTCGAAGAGTTCCAGTCCATGAAGGCGGACCCGCTGCGGTCCTGTCCCTCGTGTCACAAGGAGGAATTGGAGCGGGTCATCGGCGCCGGAGGCGGGATGATCTTTAAAGGAACCGGTTTCTATCTCACCGATTATAAAGGAAGCGGCGGGACCGCCAAGGGGGGCACGGAGAGTGCGGGCGGGACGAAAAGCGAGACACCGCCCGCTCCGGCACCGGAGAAGAAAGGGACCGAAACGAAGAACGCCGCTCCATGAGCGGCGTTTCTGTTATGAACTGATACGGTAGAGAAACCAAAGCAGGAGGATGTACACGGCCGCAATGATGAAGACGGTTCGGCCCCACGGCTTTCGGGGAGGATCATCCTCACTCATCGCATCGGAAACGTCCCGAGAGAGCGGCAACGAAGCGAGGAATCTCTCCGCCTCTTCGCGCCGTCCGGCCGGCACCAGGATGGTGACGCCGGTGACATGGTTATAGGCGCTCAGTGCGTAGGGGATGCCCGCCGCGGTGAAGTTGTCGGTCACGATGTCGATGTTCAGACGGTTCACCGATGAGTAGAGGGCGGCATGTTCCGGTCCGTTCATCGGGCGTTCGGCACGCGGAGCACGGCGGCCGCGCGGTCCGCCTCCCGTTTCGTTTCGAACGACAGCCGGAAGGTCCCCCCTCTCCCGTCGCGTATCTTCAGCAGTTCGATATCCTTGATGTTGATCCCCGCCCGGAACAGCGCCGCCGTCATCTTGGCCAGCACGCCCGGTTTGTCCTCCACCGCCACATACAGTTCATGCAGCGGATGCAGGAATCCTTTCGAATTCTTCGGAATGGCGTCACGCCACTTCTTCGCAGCGCTGAACCGCCCGGCAAACCGTGCCCGGCCGCTCCCGCTCCGCAGGTCCCGTTCGTACCGCGTCATGAGCCTTCCAAAACCGCGGAGCGCCTTCCGGATCTCATCCGCGTTCCCCTCCAGGATGCCGCTCCACATGCCGTAGGGGCTCGAGGCGATACGGGTGATGTCGCGGAATCCGCCGGCGGCGAGCTGCAGGACGGCGGGAAGGGTCCGGTTCCTCTCACCGGCCGTCGTCATCATCCCCACGGCGATGAGCTGGGGCAGGTGGCTGATGAGGGCGGCGACCTCGTCATGCCGCTTCGGCGGCAGGAAGAGCACCCGCGCGCCGATGGCGTGCAGGAGACGGGTGAGCGGCGCGATGCGGCGGCGGCGGGACGGGGAGGCACAGAGGACGTACGTCGCGTTCTGGAACAGCAGCGGGTCGGCGAATGCGAGCCCCTTCCCTTCCGAACCGGCCATGGGATGACCGCCCACGAACGTTCCGCCGGAACGGAACGCCTTCGCTGCCGCGGCCATCACGTTCCCCTTGGTGCTGCCGACATCGGTGACGATGGCGTCGCGGCGGCAGTGGCGGGCCACGTCCGGCAGGAGCGCGATGATGGAGGGGACGGGGAGACAGAGGAAGACGATGTCCGCATCATGGACCGCCGCGCCCACCGAAGCGGCGCCAAGGTCCACCGCGCCGGTGCGGAGCGCCTGCGCGGTCACCGCCGGCCGGTCGAACCCGGTCACCGTTGCTCGCGGGACGGACTGCTTCACCGCCCGCGCCAGCGAGCCGCCGATGACCCCGAGACCGATGATGGTGATGTTCATGGTGCGACGATGCATGCTCGAGAACTCTGGAACATCAATGAACAATCAACATTGATCAACGAAAAGGATATACTCTGACGGTCTATTCAGACGATCTTCCGGCCGATGGCGTCGGCGATGACCCGGACCTGTTTCATCATCTCGTCGAACTGCGCCGGGAAAAGGCTCTGGGCGCCGTCAGACTTGGCGTGGTCCGGGTCGTTGTGCACTTCCACGATGATGCCGTCCGCTCCGGCCGCCACCGCGGCGCGGGCCATGGGGATGACCTTATCGCGGATGCCGATGCCGTGCGACGGGTCCGCGATGATGGGGAGGTGGCTCTTGGCGTGGACCACGGGAATGGCGCTGATGTCCATCGTATTGCGCGTGGCGGTCTCGAACGTGCGGATGCCCCGTTCGCAGAGCATCACGCGCTTGTTCCCGCTGGAGAGGATGTATTCGGCGGACATCAGCCACTCCTCGAACGTGGCGGAGAGTCCCCGCTTGAGCATGACGGGCTTCGTCGCCTTCCCGAGCTCCCGGAGGAAGTTGTAGTTCTGCATGTTCCGCGCGCCGATCTGGATGACGTCCGCGTACCGCTCCATCAGTTCGAGCTGCGACGCGTCCATCGCCTCGGTGATGACCTTCAGTCCGTTGTCGTCCGCCGCCTTCCGCATCAGCTTCAGCCCCTCCTCTCCCAGTCCCTGGAACGCATACGGCGATGTGCGGGGTTTGAACGCGCCGCCGCGGAGGAACTGCGCGCCGGCCTTCGCCACGTGTTCCGCGATGACGCCGATCTGCCGCTCGTTCTCCACGGAGCAGGGCCCGGCCATCACCACCACGGTGTCGCCGCCGATGGGGACGCCGCCGACGTCGATGACGCTCTTCTCGTTGAGGAAGGTGCGGCTGGCGAGCTTGTACGGTTCGGTGATGCGGTAGACGTGCGCCACGCCGGGGAGCAGTTCCACCTGCCGGGTGTCGAAATCGGGCTTCACGCCGATGGCGCCCAGGACGGTCTGATTGACCCCCGTGGAGCGGTGCACGTCGAACCCGAAATCGTGCAGGACCTTGATGATGCCTTCGATGTCCTTCTCGGAGGCGTTCTGTTGTACGACAACGACCATAATGTGATCTCTAAATGGAGGGAATAGAAATACAAAAAGAGCTAAGAGAAATCGTGTGCGACGGGGTGCCGGTGACCGCGTCCGTCACTCGTACCGGTCGAGCTTGAAGCTCTCGCCGAGGTACAGTTTCCGCGCCTCCGGGTCGTTGGCGAGCTCTTCGGCGCTGCCGGCCTTCAGGATCCGGCCCTCGAAGAGGAGGTACGACCGGTCCGTGATGGAGAGGGTCTCGTGCACGTTGTGGTCCGTGATGAGCACGCCGATGTTCCGGTACTTCAGCTGCGTGACGATGCCCATGATGTCTTCGACCGCGATGGGATCGATGCCGGCGAACGGTTCGTCCAGCAGGATGAACTTCGGGTCCGTGGCCAGCGCGCGGGCGATCTCGGTGCGGCGGCGCTCGCCTCCGGAGAGCATATATCCCTTGCTCTTCGCGATGTGGGTCAGACCGAACTCCTCCAGCAGCCGTTCGCACCGCTGCGCCTGTTCGGCGGCCGGAAGTCCGGTCAGCTGCAGCACGGAACGGATGTTGTCCCGCACCGTCATGGTTCGGAAGACCGACGCCTCCTGCGTCAGGTATCCCACCCCCGCCCGGGCCCGCCGGTACATCGGCAGGCGGGTGATCTCCTTGTCGTCCAGGAACACCTTCCCCCCGTTGGGACGGATCATCCCGACGATCATGTAGAAGGAAGTGGACTTGCCGGCGCCGTTCGGTCCGAGCAGTCCCACGATCTCCCCCTGCCGAACGGAGAGGGAGACGTCGTTGACGACGGTCCGTTTCTTGTACTTCTTCACGAGCGCCTCGGCGCGCAGCACCATGCCGGGGGTCCGTGTCTGTTCGTTCTGTTGGTCCATGTTCATTTCCGTGGCGGGAAGACGGTCGAATGGTCCGGCCGGTCGTTCCGCAGCGTGAATCCGTCCAGGTTGACAGAACCGATGCCGTTCCGTTCCAGCAGCGTCTCGGGGACGTACGTCCCTTCGATGCCGGCCGCGACATGGATGGTCTTCGGACGTCCCTCCTCGAACAGCATCCGGATGAAATCGCCGGTCGTCTTATTGACGCCGTTGCCCGCCCCCTCGTCGAAGAGGAAGTAGAGGCTCACCGCGTTCCGTTCCACCAGCGTTTCGCGCAGCTTGTTCTCCTCGAACCGCAGCAGGATGCTGCGTCCGGTCAGCTGGTTGTACCGGAGCGGGAATGCCGAGTCCGCGAGCGAGGCAACGAACGCCCGGGTGCGGATGGCGGCCGATACGAGCCGATCGTCGCGCAGGTGGAGCAGGATGGTGTCGCCGGTGACCTGGTTCTCGTCGTACCACACCACCGGCCGCGAAAAGAGTTCGATGCGTTCCTGTTGCGTATGGTACAGGAGCAGGCCGCACCGCGCCGCCATGGCGCCCCGCACGATGACGACGCTGTCGGTCACGACCAGTTTCTGGCTCGAATCGTCGAACGATTCCATCACCACTCCCCGTACGGCCAGGGTGTCGATCTCACCCGAGGCGGCGGTGTCGATCTGCAGCAGCCGCGGCTCCTCGGTCATGCGGCTGTATCCGGTCGAATCGAGGTGCACCAGATGGTGCCCGTACATCGTGACGTTGTCCGACGGATTGACGATGCGGACGTTCAGCATCGCGACGGACCTCCGTTCGCGCTCGAAGTACGTCAGCTGCTCGCAGTGGATGGTGGAGGACGAATCGATGACCCGGACGTTCCGCTGGAAGAACGCCTGGTCCCGGTCCATGTCGTACGAACCGATGTCCGCCAGCAGCGTGACATGGGGCGTCTTCAGCCGAACGTTCCCTTCGCCGTCCGCCCGGCGTTTGTCGCCGTAGTACCGTCCTTTGCGCGACGTGAGCGTGACGGTGTCGCGGACGATGCGGACGTTCCCGTTCAGTTCGATCTCGTTCCGGTTCAGGTACTGCACCGCCCGGTCGCACCAGACGCGCACGTTCCCCTGCCGGAAGCGGACGTTCCCTTCGAGCTCCCGCACGTCCTCCCCGTTGTCGAGCCGCCGTCCCGAGAAGATGTCGGCGTTCTGGAGGATGACCGGTTCCTTCGTCTGTCCCGCCGCTGTCAGCAGGAGCAGCGCCGTCAGCGTCAGCGTATGGAGGAGGGGACGCGTCATGGTCCTTCCGACTGGCCCGTCACCTTGAAGATGCGGTAGTTGCGCAGGTTATGGTCCGACTCGAAGCCGGTCCCCTGCAGCCGCTCCCGCGGCGAGACGATGCGGACGAACTCGGGGGAATGGATGCGCTGGCGGCGGTTGTCCCAGAACATCGTCTCGGTGTACACCACCGTTCCGCTGTCCGACCGGACGACCACGTTCCCGGTCGCCTCCAGGTCGTTGCTCCCTTCGTCCACCGAACCGCGGACGGAGGTGAGCTTCGAGGTGTGCGCCCCGTTCTCGTCGAAGAAGTCGACCGTGACGCCGGAATCGAGATGCGTGACCCGCGAGTTGTCGTACGCGAAGATATGTCCCGCCCGCACCACCGCCTTCACCACGCCGGAGTCGGAGAAGGTGATGGTGGAACCCCAGCTCTCCTGCGACGGGAGCTGCCGTCCGGAGACGCCGCTCAGGACGGAAGGCTTCACTTTCTCCTCGCAAGCGGTCAGCAGCAGGGCCAGCAAGGCGAGGACGAGGGAGCGCTTCACGTGGCGGAATCCCCTCCCAGCCCGGCCCGCACCAGGTCATGCAGGTGCACCACGCCGACCGGCCGTTTCCGGTCGTCAACGATGATGAGCTGCGTGATGCTGTGCGCCTCCATCTCCTGCAGGGCCGCCGAGGCGAGCATGCCGGCGCGGATGGTCTTCGGGTCCTTCGTCATCACCTGTTCCGCGGTGAGACCGGAGACGTCGGAGGTCTTCTGCAGCAGCCGGCGCAGGTCGCCGTCCGTGATGATGCCGGCGAGCGTACCGTCTCCCGAGGTCACACAGGTGGCGCCGAGCCGTTTGGCGGTGATCTCCAGGATGGCGTCCTTCAGGCTCGCGGCGGGACCGATGACCGGCACCTGGTCTCCGGTGATGGCGAGTTCCTCCACCTTCAGCAGCAGCCGTTTCCCGAGATTTCCGCCCGGATGGAACAGGGCGAAATCGTCCGCGGTGAACTGCTTCCTCTCCAGCAGCGTCACCGCGATGGCGTCACCCATGGCGAGGGTGACCGTGGTCGAGGTGGTGGGCGCCAGATTGTGCGGGCACGCTTCCTCCTTCACCGAGATGTCCAGGACGATGTCCGACATCCGGGCGAGGGGCGACGAGAGGTTCCCGACCATGGCGATGACGGGAACGCCGATGCGTTTGAACATCGGCATCAGCTGCCGCAGTTCCTGCGTGTCGCCGCTCTTCGAGATGCAGATGACGGCGTCGTCGCCGCGCACCATGCCCAGGTCGCCGTGCACCGCGTCCGACGGATGGAGGAAGATGGCGGGAGTGCCGGTGGAGTTCATCGTGGCGACGATCTTCCGGGCGATGATGCCGGACTTGCCCATGCCGGTAACGATGACGCGTCCCGCGCAGGCGAACAGGATGTCGATGGCCTTCTGGAAATCGGCGCCGATGCGGGATTCGAGGGACGCGACCGCGTCCGCTTCCATCCGGATGACCTCTTTCGCTGTCGTAATGTCGTTCATCGCCGTTGTCCGGTCATGTGGTGGTGGAACGGTACGCCGCATCGATGGCGAGTACCTGGCGCATCAGGCCTTCGGCCCGGTCCAGCGGCAGTTGACTTGCGGCGTCGCTGAGCGCCTTCGCCGGGTCCGGGTGCGTCTCGATGAACAGCGCGTCGATGCCGACCGCCGCTCCGGCCCGCGCGAGGGGGGCGATGAACTCCGGCTGCCCTCCGCTCTGTCCTCCCCCGCCGCTCGGCAGCTGCACGGAATGCGTGGCGTCGAGCACCACGGGATATCCGAGCGACCGCATCATCGTCAGTCCGCGCATGTCCACCACGAGATTGTGGTAACCGAACGTCGTCCCCCGTTCGGTGACGAGGATGTTCCGGTTCCCGGTGGACGCGACCTTCTCCACCGGATGGCGCATGTCGTCCGGGGCCAGGAACTGCCCTTTCTTGATGTTGACCGCCCGGCCGGTCTCCCCGGCGGCCAGCAGCAGGTCGGTCTGCCGGCAGAGGAACGCCGGTATCTGCAGCACATCCGCCACCCGGGCCGCCGACGCCGCTTCTTCCGCCGTGTGGATGTCCGTCAGCACCGGAAGGCCGAACCGCGCCTTCATCTCTGCAAGGATGCCGAGCGCCTCGTCCATGCCTATGCCGGTGAAGCCCTGCATGCTCGTCCGGTTCGCCTTCTTGTAAGACGATTTGAAGACCAGCGGAACGCCGAGCCGTCCGGCCATCGTTGTGAGATGCTCGGCGGTGCGGAAGATCATCTCGCGGCTCTCGACGACACAGGGGCCGGCGATGAGCACGAGCGGATGTCCCGCGCCCACGGGGATGGAGCCGATGTGCACACTGTTCATGGAGGTCAAGGTACCATTCTTTCTCTGTTTATGCAAAGAACGCGGCCGTTACAGCATCAGCCAGAGCGCGAGCGGTCCCGCCGCGGCGCACGCCCAGTTCACGATGTCGTTGTCGAACCACCGGATCCCTTTCGCGAGTTCGTTCGGTACGCCGTCGGACACCGTCCGTTCGGTGAGCTTCCCCTCCCGCGTGCGGTACTGTGCCTGCAGTGTGGCGCCGAGCAGACTGTCCGTCAGCGCACCCGCCATACCGGCGACGGCGAGCAGCATGCCGGTCCGGAACGGAACGGCTGCCGGGTCCATCACAGCGGCCGTGAGGGCGATGAGAGCAGCTCCCGCCGTGCCGCCGAGGAGACCGATGAACGAAACGCCGCCGCTCGTGCCGGGTTCCACACGGCGGAAGGAGACGATGGAGACCGGTCGTCCCTTGCCGAGAATGCCGATCTCGGTCCCCCACGTGTCGGCGGTGGCCGCCGCGATGGCGGCGATGTAGAGCAGGTACAGTTCCTCCGTTCCCGGGAAGGCGTACGAAGCGACGAGCAGCAGTCCGGCGACGCCGCCGTTCGCGGCCACCTGACCTTCGTCCCGTTTGTCGGTCTTCTCGAAGACGGTGTCGTACTTCCGCTTCCGGGACTTCTCGTACTTGGAGAGCAGACTGGAGGCGACGAAGAAGACGAGGATGGGAACGGTCCAGCGCCAGCCACCGAGCCCATAGATGGTCGCCGCGAGCAGGAAGGTGGCGATGCTGCCGCTCGGCGAGAGGAACCGGAGCCGCAGCGACAGCAGGGAGATGCCCGCGCCGAGCACCGTGCCGTGGAACATCCGCTGGAGGTCGTGCGCGGGATCCGGCATGAAGAAGTAGTAGATCATCAACGACGCGCCGAGCGGGATGGTGAGGTTGTCGAACCCCTTGGACGAGATGGCCTCCCACGCGGTGGCGAACAGACCGACCGCGAACGCGACCTGGGCCGCGTGGTTCCACGACAGCTCCGGACCGAACGCCCGGAGGCCGAACACGGTCACCGCGGTGGTGGTGACGAACATCGCCAGGGAGCCTTCGTACGATTTCTTGTCGCTCGTCAACCGGTACTCGTGCGGCGAGCGGAGGTTCTCGCCGACGATGGCGGCTGCCGCATCGCCGAGCGCCAGGATGAGGATGGAGAGCGAGATGACGAACGGCGCCGCGTCCCAGAACACGAGGACGAGGATGAGGAAGGAGACCGGATAGTAGACGGTGCCGTATGAGACGCGGTTGGTGCCGTGCATCCCTTTGAGCAGTCCGAGCCGGATGGCCGTATAGTTGACGGCGATGAAGATGAGCGCCAGCAGGATGGCGGGGACGCCCGACGTGAAGAGCTGCGGCGCGAAGTAGATGAGGACGCCGGTGAGGATATGGACGCTCTTCCGCGTGATCTCCGGCGAACCGCGAAAGGCGCGGCGGAGGAGCTCGGCGGCGGCGATGAACACGGTGATGGAGGCGAAGAGCAGCGCGAAGAGCTCCCATTCGTCGGTCGTCGGGCGGGCGAGCAGGTTCATAGGACGGGGGTCTCGGGCCGCACGCCGGAAATGATCTCGGCGAGCGCTTTGGTGAGGGCGACGGAGGGGTCGACCGAAGATTTGACCGCCAGGTCCGCTTCGGCGAGCACGAGGAAGGCGTTCTCGACCTCCGCCGGCGTATAGCGTCGTGCGTGCGCGGTCAGGGATTTGAGGAAGAAGGGATGGACGCCGGCGATGGCCGCGAGCTCGGACTCGGACTTCCGCTGCCGGATGCCGTCCTGCAGTTTGTACAGCTTCACGAAGTGGAGCGTCAGGGCGGCGATGACCGCCACGGCCGATTCACCGGAGCGCAGCATCCGCCCGCCGATCTCCAGCGCACGGGCGGCGTTCTTCTCCCCCGTCACGTTCGCCAGTTCGAACGAGGAGAACTCCCGGGACACCCCCACCACGCGGTCGATGTCCGCGGCGGTGATGCGCGGACGCTCCCCGACGGCGATGAGCACCTTCTCCAGTTCGTTCGCCAGTTCCTGCAGCGAGGTGCCGACGTAGGAATGGAGCATCGCCACCGCGGCCGGTTCGATCTGCCGCTGGAGCCCCTTCACGCGCGCTTCGATCCACGCCATCGCATCGTTCTCGTACAACGGCCGGCATTCCGCCACGACGGCCTTGGACTTCAGCGTGGTGTACGGCTTCCGCCGGAAGTCCGCCGAGGCGCCGACGAGCACCAGCACGGTGGTGGGGGACGGCTGCTCGATGTACGCGGCGTAGACCTCCTCGCTCTCCTTCCGCACGGTCCGCTCGAACTCCTTCACCACCACCACGCGCCGGTCCGCCATCATCGGGTAGGCGGCCGCCGCGGCGACGATCCGTTTCGCGTCGGACTCCGACCCCTGGATGAGGTCGAAATTGAACTCCTTCATCGCGGGGTCCACGCCGTACCGGACGATGGCGTCGACGCACTCGTCCACGAGGAAGCGTTCGTCCCCGTAGAAGAAGTACACCGGCGCGAACTGCCGTTTCCGGACGGCGGCGTGGAACGCGGTGAAGTCGAATTTCTCTCGTGCTTTGGCCACGGTGTACGCCGTCCGGTCTATTCGACGACCGTCATCCGCTGGATGAGGACCTTCTCGACCGGATTGTCGCGCATGTCGCGCTTCACCGCCACGATGCGGTCCGCCGTTTCCATTCCCGCCACCACGCGTCCGAAGACCGAATACTGACCGTCCAGGAACTTCGCGTCCGCCACGGTGATGTAGAACTGGCTCCCGTTCGATTTCATCTCCGGGTTGACCTGGTTCGCCTGCCGCGCGGCGGCGATGACTCCGCGGTCGTGCGACAGTCCGATCTCGGCATCGATGCGGTGGTCGGGCCCCCCCATGCCGTGCGTCGAACGGTCGCCGGATTTCGAGTTGGGGTCGCCCCCCTGGATCATGAAGCCGGGGATGACGCGGTGGAACGTGGTGCTGTCGTAGTATCCCTCTTTCGCCAGTTTCCGGAAGTTGGCCGCATGCTTCGGTGCGGCGGCGTCGTCGAGCGCGATGACGATGGAACCGAGGCTCGTTTCGATGACGACGGAGCCTTTCGGGTACTGCGGTGCGGGTGCGGTCACGGTCTTCTCCTTTTTCGGAATGGTCTTGACGGCGGTTTGTGCGTTCACGGCCGTCGTCAGCATGACGGCGGCGCACAGCGTGAAGATGCGGTGTGTCATATCCCCTGTTCGTCCTTCCTAGATGTGGTACATGAGCCCGAACCGTACGCCCCCGTACGTGATGCCGAGCGTTGCTTTCGTTCCGCGGAGCGCGTTCTTCAGTTCGGCGCCGGAACCGTCGGTCACCGTGCCGATGAACTCATGTCCCGCGCGGAGACTGATGTATCCGTAGAGATGCCCGTCGAACGCGGTCTGACCGGCCGCCTCCACCGCGATCGCGGGACCCTCCGCCGAGTGGACGGTCGTCACGCCGAACGTGGAGACCGTCTGTTCCACCGTTCCGGCATGATACCCGATCCCGGCACCGAGCGTGAACCGGTACCCCCTCCCCTTCCAGTACCGCTGCACGAACAGGGTCGGCATCTTCAACGAGGCGAAGAGATCGTGGAGCGCACCGGATGGGGCGCGGAACGAATACGATTTGAAATGGTAAGCGTACTCCGCGCGCAGGCCCCACGCACCGGTCACCTCCGCCTCGGCTCCGCCGAAGAAATCCACCGAAACGCCCGCCGGAGATGTCTCATCGCCGAACGCCGAAGAGGCGTTGATGTAGTCGACGAGACCGCCGCCCAGCATCCCGTGCACCCCCATGCCTCCGTAGAATCCTATGCCGAAAGGGGAGACCGTCCCGGCGTCGCCGGGAGTCTGCGCGGGAAGCATCATCACACCGGCGAACAGGACGAGGGCCGCGAACTTCATTTCACAAGGACCATCTTCCGGGTGACGGAGGAACCGTCCACCTCGAGCCGGCAGAGGTACACACCGCTGGACGTCGACGCGGCGCTCCATTCCGCCGAGTGACTACCGGGACCCTGCACACGGTCCACGAGCCGGGCGACCGGGCGGCCGAGGATGTCGGTCACCGTCAGACGCACGGCGGAGGTCCTTTCCAGGTCGTACCGGATGGAGGTGGAGGGGTTGAACGGGTTCGGATAGTTCTGCCGGAGCCGGAAGCCCGCGGGAGCGTCCGGTTCCCGTCCGGTCACGCCCATCGGCATCACGACCTCCGGCGACAGCCGCCGGTTGAGCATCAGCATCACCGCATCGGTCATGATCATCCGGTTCGATTCGATCCCCTCGTTCGTGAGGGTCACCACCGTCCGGAGCTCCTGTTCCACGTACACCGTTCCGAGTTTCTGCCAGGTGGAGGCGGCGGCTTTCGACTGGTCGAACGTCACCGGAAGGGAATCGTTACCGGACCGGAGACGGTACAGCGCCTTCGTCGTATAGACGGAGGGGGAAGCGCCGATGAACGCATAGACGTCGTAGTGCGCCGAGACCGGCACGCTGAAGCGGTAGTCGATGCGGGCGAAGCCGGTGTCGCGCGCCACCAATATCCCCCCGGTGAATCCGGGAGCGATGTTCTGAACCCATTGTCCGGCGGTCACCGCACCGGGATCGTTCTCGTTCACCACCGCCGCCTTCGGCCTCCAGACGGTGCCGTTGCGGTACGGCAGCAGCGCATCCTTCTTGTACACGGTGGCCCGGAGCGAGTCGCCGTTCTTCTTGTTGGCGTTCGCGATGCCTTCATAGAAGAAGTACGTTTCGCCCATGATACCGCGCGCCCGGTTGGCGCTGACGTTCCCGATCAATGTCGCAGGGTCTGCCACGTACGGACCGACCTTGGCCAGCACGCCGCCGAAGAAGATCCCCTTCTTCACGGCGGGAACGACGCCGAGCGCCCGGTCCAGCCGGAAGATGTACGCGTTCGTCGCAGCGGAGGGGGTCTGCCGGTCGCCGTCGTCGGGATAGAGCTGCGGGATGAAGTTGTCCACCAGTCCGCTGTCCACCCACGTCTTGGAATCCTGCAGCAGCCGTCCGTACCCCCAGGCGTATTCGCTCGGTCCGGTCGAAACGATGAGGTGCGGGCTGCGGACCTTCACGGAATCGCGGATGCGCATCATGAGGCGATTGAGCTTGTCGGCGCGCCAGCGCATCCACTCCGCATCGGCGTACTGCACCGGAGGGTCCCCTCCGAAGTGCTCAGAGCGGTACAGCGCCACCGTGGCCGAATCGTATCCGCCGTCCACCGGAAGCGCCGGCAGGCGGTCGTCACCCTGGATGCCGTCCACATCGTAGCGGTCCGTCACCTCGGTGATGAGCGACAGCATGAAGTCCTGCACCTCGGGATTGATGCCGTTCATCCAGACGAACGATGGCAGCCCGCCGCCGTAGACGTTCGTGGTGAGCTTCCCGTCGCTGTTGCGCGCCGCCCAGGAAGGACGCGCGGTCAGGATCTCCCCCACGGACGCGGCGCTCGTCGCGTACTTCGCGGCCAGTCCGTACTCGAACCATGGTATGACCTCGATGCCGTTCCGGTGCGCTTCGATGATGAGCCGCTGGAGGGGGTCCCGATTCTGGTACGCCGTGCCGGGGAAGATCTCGGTGCCGATGAGCCCCTTCATCACCGAGCTGGGATAGAGCGTGTATCCGGCGTTCCACACCACCGGAAAGACGACGTTCACGCCGACGGCGGCGAGATGGTTCATCGCCTGGGCGATCTTGGCGTCGCTCGTCAGGACGTCGCTGTCCACGTTCGTGATCCACACACCGCGCAGTTCCGACGGAGGCTGCGCCGAGGCCAGCACGGCCGTCACGATGAGCAGCAACAGGCTCTTCATCCTTTCACCTCCCCGCCGCCGCTCTCCATCATGTCCCTCACGTGGATCTTGTCCGCAAGCAGGTAGTACAAACCGATGAGCGTCGTCGTCAGGAAACCGACGATGTGGGTGTAGAAGGCGTAGCTGAGCGCCTGTTCGGCGTCCACATTGAAGAGCTGCGTCAGCGTGAACGATGTGAAGGCGTGGTAGCTTCCGATGCCGCTCGGGGTCGGCAGGGCGAACGCGAGCCCGGAGGCCACCTGCAGCACCGCCGCGGAACCGAAATCCAGCCCGTACGTCCGTGTGAACCCGTAGATATAGAACGGCGCGTAGAGCAGCACGATGTACGAGATCCAGATGAGCAGGCTCGATACGGCGATCATGAGGAAGTGGCGGGGGTTTTGCGCCGCCCGGAAACCGGAGAGGAAGGAGTCCACGATGCGGTCCGCCTGCGTCCGCACGCGTGCCGGCAGCAGGAAGGTGAGATGACGGACGAAACGGAAGAGCACTTCGGCCTTCAGGAAGATGAGCAGGAAGAGCACCAGCATCACCGCCGCGCCGGCGAAGAAGAGCCATTCGAACCGCGCCATGGAGGGGAACCAGACGGCGAACGGCCCGGCGTACACCGCCAGCACCGTCAGCACGATGAGGGCGAACGTCACGATGTCCAGGATGCGCTCCAGCACGATGGTCCCCATCGTCGCGCTCTTGGAGACCCCCTCGAGCTTCCCCAGCGCGTACGGCCGCACGAATTCGCCGAGCCGGGGAATGACGCTGTTGACGAGATAGCCGATCATCGTCACCGAGAAGGCGTTGCGCAGGGAGACATCGGACTTCACGGGCGATAACAGATAGGTCCAGCGCCAGGCGCGGATGAGATGGCTCACCACGCTGCCGAGGAAGAGTCCGACGAACCAGCTCCAGTGGACGTCGGTCAGCGACCGCCACGTCTCGCCGAGGTCCTTTCCGCGGAACGCCAGGTACAGGAACGCCGAAGCCAGCGCGAGGCTGAAGAGGGTCTGCAGTATGTTCTTGACGATGGTCCTCATTGCACGGAACGGAGGTCGACGGTCTTCATCCCTTTCGGCGGGACGTACCGGAAATGGGAGTCCGGCAGGCCGGCGTCGAAGGTGAACCCGCTGAGGAGGATGGTGAACGTCGTGCGGCTGCGGTCCGTGTACTCGACGCGCGTCACGGTCCAACTCCGAAGGTCCACCCACGCGGTGAGGGAACGGACGGTCCGCACCGCCGCGCCGCCGGTCGGCGTCATCGACAGCCGGCCGGTGTTCCCCTCCGTACGCAACGAATCGATCCGCATCTCCGCCGGCAGTCCCGCAAGGAACGCGTCCGGCGAGAAGAGCCGCCCGTTGGTCCGGACGTCGTCCACGAGCACCTGGTTCGACGCGGGGGTCGCCATCCAGACGGTCGTACCGTCGGAACAGATGGTCTGCTCCGCCGTTTCCACGCGGTACCGGTTCCCCTTCTTCACGGTCACGGTGCCGGTCTGCACCTTCGGCGCGCCGAAGCGCATGGCGACGGTCTGCGTGAACGACGCTGTTGCGTCCGTGACGCCGGCGTACGTACGGCGCACGTTCCGCAGCACCTCATCGGGGGAGGGCTGGGCCACGCAGAACGCGGTGACGGCGGTGAGGAGCAGGAGGGAACGCATCAATCCATGTTCTTCAGGAGGATCTCGAGCTGTTCTTCGGTCTCGATGAGCACTTCGCGCGCCTTGCTGCCGTCGAACGGTCCCACCACTCCCGCCTCCTCCAGCTGGTCCACCAGCCGGGCGGCGCGGGAGTAGCCGACGCTGAGCCGGCGTTGCAGGAGCGAGACCGAGCCCTGCTGGTGCCGGACGATGATGCGGGCCGCCTCGTCGAACATGTCGTCGCGGTCCCCCGCCCCGCCGGCGCCGTTCCCCTTCTTCTTCTCCAGCGCGGACGGCAGCTCGTACATGCGGCTGTACCCCTTCTGCTTGCCGATGTGCTGCACGAGCTCCTCCACCTCCTCGGTGGAGATGTAGGCGTTCTGGATGCGGACCGGTTTCGGCGTGCTGGCCGAGAGGTAGAGCATGTCGCCCCGGCCGATGAGCTGCTCCGCGCCGCCGCCGTCGATGATGGTGCGCGAGTCGATGCGCGACGACACCGCGTAGGCGATGCGGGACGGGAAGTTGGCCTTGATGACGCCGGTGATGACGTCCACCGACGGCCGCTGCGTGGCGAGCACGAGATGGATGCCGACGGCACGCGCCAGCTGCGCGATGCGGGCGATGGACTCTTCCACCTCCTTCGCGGTGGTCAGCATCAGGTCCGCCAGCTCGTCGATGATGACGACGATGTACGGCAGGAAGCGGTGCTTCACCGTGTCCGTGTCCTTCCCCTTCAGCCTCCCCTCCTTGAACCGCTGATTGTAGTCGGTCACGTGCCGCACCCCCGCGGAGGCGAGCAGGTCGTACCGCCGCTCCATCTCCGTGACGCACGACTTCAGCGCGAGCACGGCGTTGGCCGGCTGCGTGATGATCTTCTCGTCGATGTCCGGCGAGACCGCCAGGAAGTGGTTCTGCATCTGCAGGTACAGGCTCAGTTCGATCTTCTTCGGGTCGACGAGGATGAACTTCAGTTCGGACGGATGGAGACGGTAGAGCAGGCTCGCGATGATGGTGTTGATGCCGACCGATTTTCCCATGCCGGTCGCGCCGGCGATGAGCACGTGCGGCATCTTCGCCAGGTCGTCGATGTAGATCTCGCCGGTGATGGTCTTCCCCATCGCGATGGGGAGCGCCGCTTTGCTGTCGCGGAACTTCTCGGAGTTCAGGATGCTGCGGATGGTGACGATCTGCGGCTTGTGGTTCGGGATCTCCACGCCGACGGTCCCCTTCCCGGGGATGGGGGCCTCGATGCGGATGCCGCGCGCCTGCATCGCCAGCGCGAGGTCGTTGGAGAGCGACGTGATCTTCGAGACCTTCACCCCCGTGGCGGGGACCAGCTCGTAGAGCGTCACCACCGGTCCGGGCGTCACGCTCACGTTCGCGATCTCGACGCCGAAGTCCGCCAGTTTCGCCTGGAGGAAGGCGGCGTTGTTCTTGAGCTCTTCGTCGCTGATCTTCTCTTCGTACTTCCGCGGGTCCAGCAGTTCGACCGAGGGGAACACATAGTCGATCTCCTCGTCCTCCACTTCGCGTTCCTCCAGCTCCGCTTCCTTCTCCTGCACCCCCTCCAGGATCTCCAGCGGCGGTTCCGCGCCGGGCACCGCGGGCAGATGCGGGATCACCGGTTCGGGCATCCCCTCATCGTCCTCCGCGGCCGGCTCCGGCCGACGGACCGTGGCGCGTCGTGGCGCCGGCGTCTCGCGCAGTTCCGGCAGCTCTTCGTCCGGACGTTTGACTTTTATCTCCGCCGCGGCGGTCCTCCGCTCCTCCTCCTTCGCCAACGCCTTCTCCTCCTGCCGTTCCTTCCACCGGTCCAGCGTCGCGCCGAACGACCCTCCGGCCGCCGACAGCATCGCGGTCATCCGTTCGGTGGTCTTGTGCAGGTCCAGGTCCACCGCCAGCGTCACCGCGATGACGGCGAGCGCGGAGGTGACGATGAGGCCACCGGCCAGACCGACCGACTGCTGCAGGACGGTGGCGAAGAACGCCCCGACGCTGCCGTGCCACTCCGGCGTCAGCACCTCCGCCATCCCGGCCTTCCGGGCGAGACCGAAGAACGCCGAGCCGAGGAGCGCCAGCACCACGGCGTAGTTGGTGAAGTAGACGAGCCGCCGGACGTCGCCGTTGCGCAGCATCGTCCATCCCCACAGGAAGAGGAGGAACGGAAGCGCGAACGCGGCGAGGCCGACCGTGCCGTTGATGAGGAAATTGGAGAGGAGCGCGCCGAAGAGTCCCAGCCAGTTGGAGGTGGACTCCGCCTTCTGCTGCACCACGGGATCGTTGGTGAAGACCTTGAAGAGGTCCGTGAAGCGGATGTCGCCGTTCGCCTCGTCCGCCGCGGTGTACGAGACGAGCGAGAGGAGCGTCATGAGGGCGAAGACGATGACGAGGAAGGAGAGGACCTGGCGGCGCTGCGAAAAGGTCCGTTTCGGCGCCTCGGTCCGCTTCCGGCGGGGAGGCGGCGGTACGGGCGACGGGTCCTGCGTGAGCGTGAAGTCCTCCATCACTCTCCCTTGCCGCCCGTGGTGTCGATGCTGATGGGGACGTGCGGAGCGCCGGGCGGTTCGGTCTTCTTCCGGAGCTTGATGACGTTGCCGGAGAGTTCCGGCACGACGTCGTAGAGGTCGATGGTGGTGCAGAGCTCGAGGTCCTTCGCGCACCCGATCTCCGCGAGGTACTTCCCGTGATCGCAGCTCTTCGCCATCTTGAGGAGGTTCTTGCTGAAGCTCTTGAACAGCGCCACGGCGGCGACCGCGGAATCGTTGAACTCGGTCTCGGTCTCCTCGTCGTCGATGAGCAGCTTGGTGACCATGCCGGCGCACACCGCGTCCTCGATGCAGAACTGCGTCTGCTTCCCGGCGCAGAGGATGTAGACGTCCTCCTTCAACTCCTTGATGCGCTCCACCACCGCGGTCACGTTCACGAATCCGGCGACGAGCAGGTTCTTCGCATACCGCGCCTTCCACATCGCCGGCGCTCCGTTGGTGGTGGAGAAGATGATGGACTTCCCCTTCACCGCATCGGCCGTGTACTCCGCCGGCGAATTGCCGAGATTGAACCCTTCGATGATGCGCCCGTTGCGTTCTCCGCCGCGGAGCACCACGTCGCCGAACAGGTTGCCGGACACCTTCACCGCCGATTCGATGGTGTTCACCGGAATGATCTCCCGAGCGCCGTTGGACAGCGCGGCGATCACCGTCGAGCTCGCGCGGAGCACGTCGATGACCACGACGTTCTTGTCCCGAAGGAACAGGTCGTCGATCTGAGACAGTGAAAAGAATACTTCGATCTTCATGGTTCTCCCCCCGCGTGGAGCGGTCTCACGTTTTCTTCAGGAACGGCAGCGGAACGACCTCCGCCTCCGCATGTTTCCCCCGCACGTCGATGTGCACCGTCGTCCCCGGCTCCGCCGCGGACACGGGCACGTAACCCAAGGCGATCCCCTTCTCGAGCGAGGGGGAGAACGTACCGCTCGTGACGGCACCGGCCGGGGTTCCGCCCACGACGATGGAATATCCGTGCCGCGGCACCGCCTTCTCTTTCAGCACCATCCCCACGAGCTTGCGTTTGAGCCCCTCCGCTTTCGCCTTCTCCAGGACGCTCCGCCCGACGAAGTCACCCTTGCCGAGCTTCGTGATCCATCCCAGGCCCGCCTCAAGCGGGTGCGTGGTGTCGTCGATGTCGTTGCCGTACAGGCAGTAGCCCATTTCGAGCCGCAGCGTGTCCCGTGCGCCGAGTCCGATGGGCTGGATGCCGTGCGGAGCACCGGAGGAGAAGATCGCCTCCCATACGGCACCGGCCGCCGCCGGATCGAAGGCGAGTTCGAAACCGGGTTCGCCCGTGTATCCGGTCCGCGAGATGATCATCGGCGTGCCGGCGAGCGTTCCGCGGACAAAATGGTAGTACGGGATGGAGGCGAGGTCGGTCCCCGTCAGCGGCTGCAGCACGGCAAGGGACGAGGGGCCCTGCACCGCCAGCAGCGCGGTCTCGTCGCTGCGGTCCGTGAACGTGACGCCGTCGGGCCGGTGTTTCGACATCCACTCCCAGTCCTTCGCGATGTTCGCGGCGTTCACCACCACCATGTACGACCGCTCCGCCAGCATGTACACGATCAGGTCGTCCACGATGCCGCCGTGCTCGTAGCAGAGGGCCGAGTACTGCGCCTTCCCGGGCGTCAGTTTCGACACGTCGTTCACGGTGACGCTCTGGAGGAACGCCAGGGCGTTCGGCCCTTCGGCGTAGAATTCTCCCATGTGCGATACGTCGAACACACCGGCGGCCGTGCGGACGGCCCGGTGCTCGTCGATGATGCCCGCGTACTGCACCGGCATCTCGTACCCGGCGAACGGGACGAGCTTCGCCCCGGCGCGCTGATGGAGGGAATGGAACGGCGTCCGTTTCATGACTTCTTCACCTTCTTCCAGTCCTCGAGGAACCGTTCGAGACCGAGGTCGGTGAGCGGATGCTTGATGAGCTGGTCGATCACCTTGAACGGCATCGTGCAGACGTGCGCCCCCATCAGTCCCGCCTGCACCACGTGCAGCGGATGCCGGACGCTCGCCACCAGCACCTCCGTCTCGTACCCGTAATTATTATAGATGGTCACGATCTGTTCGATGAGCTGCATGCCGTCCGTGCTCACGTCGTCCAGCCGGCCGACGAACGGGCTGATGTAGCTCGCCCCCGCCTTGGCCGCCAGGAGGGCCTGCGTCGGCGAGAAACAGAGCGTGACGTTGGTGCGGATCCCCTCGCCGTGCAGCGCCTTCACCGCCTTCAGCCCCTCTTTGATGAGCGGGACCTTGATGACGATGTTGCTGTGGATCTTCGCCAGGGTGTGCGCCTCCGCCATCATCCCGGCGAGGTCGGTCGAAACCACCTCGGCGGAGATGGGGCCGTCCACCACCGCGCAGATCTCCTTCAGCAGCGGGATGAACTCCTTCCCCTCCTTCGCCACGAGGGAGGGGTTCGTGGTGACGCCGTCCAGCACGCCGAGGGCGTTCGCCTCGGTGATCTCGGCAAGGTTCGCGGTGTCGATGAAGAACTTCATGATGGCTCCGTCGGGAGCGCGTCCCTCCCCGGCCGGGGCCGGGACGCGCGCCGGTTCAGGTGGTGAATTCCGATGTAATGTCCTTGTCCTGCTTCACCGAGACGAACTGGAACTCGTCGATGGGAAGCGACTTGTCCGGTTCGATGGTGAGCAGCGTGCGGAAACGGAACGCGAGACGGTTCTTCCGGTTGAAGAACCGGCCGTCGGACATGTACTCCGCCATGGTGGGCGAGAGACGGAGTCGCAGCCGGCGCTCTCCCGACTCGGCCCGGAACCGCTGCATCCACCGCTCGATGTTGCTCAGGATGGTGGTCTTGGACTGGATGTTGCCGCTGCCGCCGCACGTGGGACACGGTTCGGTGAAGCTGTGGATGATGCTCTGCCGCTGGCGCTGCCGGGTGATCTGCATCAGGCAGAACTCGGTCAGCGGAAGGATGGTGTGCTTCGCCCGGTCCCGCTTGAACTCCTTCTTCACCTCGTCGTACACCTTCTTCCGGTTCCGCTCGTCGGACATGTCGATGAAGTCGATGACGATGATGCCGCCGAGGTCCCGCAGCCGGATCTGCCGGCAGATCTCCCGCGCGGCCTCCAGATTGGTCCGCAGCGAGTTCTCCTCCTGCTCCTTGTTCGCCGCGTACCGGCCGCTGTTCACGTCCACCACCACCATCGCTTCGGTCTGCTCCACGATGATGTACCCGCCGTGTTTCAGCCACACCTTGCGGGTGAGCAGCGTCGCGATCTCCTTCTCGATGCCGAACGAATCGAAGATGGGCTGCCGCTTCCCGTACTGCTCGATGCGGTCCTCCATCTCCGGCGACACCGTCTTGACGTAGGACTTGATCTCGCGGTAGAGCTTCTTGTCGTCGATGACCACATGCTCCACCTGCTCGCTGAACAGGTCGCGGATGACGCTGGAGGTGGTGGCCATGTCCTTGTAGAGGAGCGCGGGGGGACGTTCGTTCTTCGCCGTGGCCTCGATGTCGTGCCAGGTCTTCAGGAGCGATTCCAGGTCCTGCAGGAAGAGGGTCTCATCCTGGTTCTCCGCGTTCGTGCGGACGATGACGCCGAATCCCTGCGGAAGGATGGTCCTCACGAGCCGGCGGAGCCGGCGGCGTTCCTTGAAACTGACGATCTTCTTCGAGATACCGACCTTGCCGTCGAACGGCAGCAACACCAGGAACCGTCCGGGGAGCGAGACCTGCGAGGTGACCCGCACCCCCTTCTTTCCGACCGGTTCCTTGGTGACCTGGACGATGATCTCCTGCCCCTTTTGGAGGTTCACTTCGCGGCGCCGGTCCTCGCGGAGACGCTTCGGGGCCGGCTTCGGCCGCGCCGGAGCGCCGTTCCCCTCGCCCTCGTCGGTGCCGTCGTCATCATCGTCGTCGTCGTCCAACATGGTGTTGAACTCGTCCTGATAACTGCTGATGTCGGAGAAATGGAGGAATCCGTCCTGCTGCATTCCGATGTCGATGAACGCTGCCTGAATCCCCGGCATCACTTTGGCGACCTTCCCGAAGTATATGTCACCCACCATCCGCTCTTTCTCGGGGGTCTCCACGAACAATTCTGCCAGCCGCCCGTCCTCCGTGATCGCAATCCTGATCTCGTTCCCGACAGAATTGATGAGGATCTCTTTCTTCATTACATCCTTTCTGTTTTGGTCCACTCCCTGCCGCCGTTCCAGCCTTTGGAACGCGTCTTCTTGTTTAGAGTCGGTGGTGTGCAGGGTGCCGACTGCCTCTCGATTGTGACCCAACGGATACACCCCTTCTGTCCGGCGCAACACATCGAAAAATCAACGACCTGCCGGAATTTTTTCACAATTTGCTTGAAATTTACGAAATGTCTGCGAGGTGTGCAAGGTGAGAATGGAAGGGGGAGGAGATAAAAAAAGCCAAGCTTACTGCATCACACTTTTGTTTGGAGGCTGTTGCTTCCTTCCGGACCTGGCAGGGTTGTCCAACAAGAAGTTGCACAGGGCTTGGCTATGAACCAAGGGAAAGGCCAAAGGATCCGGCATCTTTCCTCATCGTATCGTGGAGCTGAGCGGGATCGAACCGCCGACCTATTCGTTGCGAACGAATCGCTCTCCCAAACTGAGCTACAGCCCCAATATGTACGAAGAACAAATCACAAGGCAAAAATCCCAAAAACTTCGAGAGCTCCGTTGCCCCCTGGGAAATTGACCTATATTCTGGGACTGAGTTGAGTGCCGTTGTTCGGCACGAAATCCCGACGCTTTTTGTCGGGACTACAGCCCCAGAACTATCAAGAACATCTCTCACTTCCCGAAGAACCCTGGACGGAGGTCATTGCCCCCACCGTCTCACGGCGTTCACCGCCGATCCTTCAGGCCCGTTGAACCGAAAAATCCGTCAACTGATTCAAATATAGCAAAAAGCGGAGGAAGATTCAACTGGAATTTTGGTCATTCTTTGCCCGGACCATGCTCCCGGTACCACCGGATGGTCTGCTGCACCCCCTCCTTCAATCCCATCTTCGCTTTCCAGCCGAGGGAGGTGAGGCGGGAGACGTCCAGCAGTTTCTGCGGCGTTCCGTCCGGTTTGGAGGGGTCGAACTCCAGCGCTCCCCGGTATCCCACCGCCTCCTTGATCATCCCGGCCAGTTCGAGGATGGTGATATCGGTGCCGGTGCCGATGTTCACGAAATCATCCCCGTCGTAGGTGTTCATCAGGAAGATGCAGGCGTCCGCCATGTCCTCCACGTACAGGAACTCCCGCCTCGGCCTCCCGCTTCCCCACAGGGTAACGGACGGGGCGCCGCTCTTCTCCGCATCGACGAACTTCCGGATGAGCGCCGGCAGCACGTGCGAGTTCTGCAGGTCGAAGTTGTCGTTCGGACCGTACAGGTTCGTCGGCATCACCGAGATGTACCGTGTGCCGTACTGCCGGTTGTAGGAGCGCACCATCTCGATGCCGGCGATCTTCGCCAGGGCGTACGGCTGATTGGTCGGTTCCAGCGTGCCGGTGAGGAGGTACTCCTCCTTCATCGGCTGCGGTGCGTGCTTCGGATAGATGCACGAACTGCCGAGGAAGCAGAGCTTCGTCACGCCGTGGCGGTACGATGCGTGGATGACATTGTTCTGCACCGCGAGGTTCTGGTAGATGAACTCCGCGGGGTAGGTGTTGTTGGCGTGGATCCCCCCCACCTTTGCCGCCGCCAGAAAGACGTACTCCGGCCGCTCGGCGAAGAAGAAACGCTCCACTGCGATCTGGTCGGTCAGGTCCAGTTCCGCGTGCGTGCGGTGGACCAGGTTCGCATACCCCTGCGCCTGCAGCAGCCGCAGGATGGCCGAACCGACGAGACCGCGGTGTCCCGCGACGTAGATCTTCGACTGCTTCTCCACGGTCAGTATCCCCTCTTCTTCACCAGTTCGTAGTCGGCCTTCGCCATCAGCCGCGCGAGGTCGGCGAACTTCGTCGCCGCTTCCCAGCCGAGTTTCTGTTTGGCCTTCGCCGGATTGCCGATGAGCAATTCCACTTCGGTGGGTCGGTAGTACTTCGGGTCCACTTCCACCACGACGCGGCCGTCCAAGAGACCCCTCTCGGACTCCCCTTCCCCCTCCCAGCGCAGCGACATCCCGAGCTCCGCGAAGGCCGCCTGCACGAACTCACGCACCTCGCGCGTCTCGCCGGTGGCCAGGACGAAGTCATCGGGCTGTTCCTGCTGCAGCATCCGCCACATCCCTTCCACGTACTCCGGCGCGTATCCCCAGTCCCGTTTCGCGTTCAGGTTCCCCAGCGACAGGCTCTTCTGCATCCCCAGTTTGATGCGCGCCGCCGCCATCGTGATCTTGCGCGTCACGAACGTTTCGCCGCGCCGCGGAGACTCGTGGTTGAACAGGATGCCGTTGCAGGCATAGAGTCCGTACGCTTCGCGGTAGTTCACGATGATCCAGTAGCCGTACAGCTTCGCCACGCCGTACGGACTGCGGGGATAGAAGGGGGTCGACTCGTCCTGCGGCACCGCCTGCACCTTGCCGTAGAGCTCGCTGGTGGAGGCCTGGTAGAACTTCGTCCGGATGCCGGTCTCGCGGATGGCGTCCAGGAACCGCAGCGTCCCCACCGCGTCCACCTCGGCGGTGTACTCCGGAACTTCGAACGACACCTTCACGTGGCTCTGCGCCGCGAGGTTGTAGATCTCGTCGGGCCGGACCTTTTCCAGCAGACGGTTGATGTTGCTCGTGTCCGTGATATCGCCGTAGTGCAGGAAGAACCGGCTTCCGCTGTACTTCGGGTCGTTGAACAGATGATCGATGCGGCCGGTGTTGAACGAGCTGCTCCGGCGGATCATGCCGTGCACTTCGTATCCCTTCTCCAGCAGCAGTTCCGCCAGGTACGATCCGTCCTGACCGGTGATGCCCGTGATGAGCGCGATGCGTGCCATGTCACAATTCCTTGTTGGTCCAGTAGTCGATGAGGTCCGTCAGCGTCGTCCGGAACGGGATGTCCGCCCTCCAGCCGACCGAGTGTCCGATGGCGCTCGGATTGCCGGCCAGGAGCTGGATGTCGTATCCGCGGAGCCGCTTGGCGTCGACGTTCAGTTCGTACGTCTCGCCGGTGATGTCCTGATACAGGTCGATGATCTCGCGGATGGAGAAGATGCGGCCGGAACAGAGGTTGAAGATGTAGTTGGTGCGGTTGTCGATCTGCGAGAGCATCCAGTAGCCGCGCACGATGTCGCGGACGTCCGTGAAGTCCCTCCGGGCGGCGACGTTGCCGACCCGCAGGACGCGCGGGGCGCCGGTGCGTCGGATGTCGACGATCTGCTTCGCCAGGGAGGAGCAGACGAAGTTCGGTTTCTGTCGCGGGCCGGTATGGTTGAACGGCCGCGCGATGACGATGTTGAGTCCCTCGTACTTCTTGTACGTCTGGGCGATGTAGTCCACGCTCGTCTTGCTCGCGGCGTACGGGTTGACGGGCTGAGGGATGGACTGTTCGGTGTGGAGCTGCGGGAGGCCGAAGGTCTCGCCGTACACCTCGCCGGAGGTGACGACGATGATGCGCGGGGAGATCTCGCACGCCTTCACCGCTTCGAAGATGTTGATGGTGCCGATGACGTTGGTACGGAAGGTCTCGGCGGCGAACTCGAACGAGCTCGGCACGAAGGCCTGGCCGGCGACATGGAAGATGATGTCCGGCTTCACCTCTTTGATGACCTTGAACACCGGCTGGAACTCGCCGATCTCGCAGTGGAAGAGGGTGACGTCATCGCCGTGCGCGCGGATGTTGTCCGCCTTCTCCAGGTCCCGAAGGATGCCGAAGATCTGCGCCGTCGTGTTCGCCCGGATGTAATCGGCGAGATGGCTGCCGGCGAAACCGCCGATGCCGGTGATGAGCACTTTCATAGGATGCCGTTGACGTTTGGAAGGACGGAGGAAGATACGAAAAAAAGGAGAACGGAAACAGAGCGGAAGGAAGTAATGAACGGTGATCGGTTCAATGATTCAATGAGTCAATGATTCAATGAATCAATCCATTCCATTTAAAAAACAAAGTCCCGTCAAACTCTCGTTCAACGGGACTGGAAAAAAAAATCAGGCGTCGACCTACTCTCCCATACAGTTACCCATATAGTACCATCGGCTCTGCGGGGCTTAACTTCTCTGTTCGGAATGGGAAGAGGTGTAACACCCGCGATAAAGACACCTGAAAGTTCTGACGATCAGGATGCTGCATATGATCTTCCAAGTTTATTGATGCACGCGATATGCATTCAATAAAAAAATTGGCAAGTCGCACGGATTATTAGTACTGCTCGACTCACACATTACTGTGTTTATATCTGCAGCCTATCAACCAAGTCATCTCCTTGGATCCTTTAGGGGTTGCCCCGGGAAACCTAATCTTGGAGCGGGTTTCGCACTTAGATGCTTTCAGTGCTTATCCCATCCGGACATGGCTACTCTGCTATGCCACTGGCGTGACAACAGATACACCGTCGGTCCGTTCATTCCGGTCCTCTCGTACTAAGAACGAGACTCCTCAAGTTTCCTGCGCCCGCATAGGATAGGGACCGAACTGTCTCACGACGTTCTGAACCCAGTTCACGTACCGCTTTAATTGGCGAACAGCCAAACCCTTGGGACCTTCTCCAGCCCCAGGATGCGATGAACCGACATCGAGGTGCCAAACCTTGCCGTCGATATGAACTCTTGGGCAAGATCAGCCTGTTATCCCTAGCGTACCTTTTATCCTTTGAGCGATGGCCCTTCCACGCGGAACCATCGGATCACTAAATCCTACTTTCGTACCTGCTCGACTTGTCCGTCTCACAGTCAAGCTCCCTTGTGCTTTTACACTCGCCGCATGATTACCAACCATGCTGAGGGAACCATTGAGAGCCTCCGTTACATTTTAGGAGGCGACCGCCCCAGTCAAACTACCCGCCTATCACTGTTCCTGTGCCGGCTTACGGCACGAGGTTAGAATTCCAACAATACAAGGGTGGTATTTCACTGTTGACTCCACCGAAGCTAGCGCCCCGGTTTCACAGTCTCCCACCTATGCTACACATGCATTGTCCGAACCCAATAATAGGGTGCAGTAAAGGTGCATAGGGTCTTTCCGTCCATATGCGGGTAACCGGCGTCTTCACCGGTACCACAAGTTCACCGAGCCCGTGGTTGAGACAGTGACCAAGTCGTTACACCATTCGTGCAGGTCGGAACTTACCCGACAAGGAATTTCGCTACCTTAGGACCGTTATAGTTACGGCCGCCGTTTACTGGGGCTTCGGTCGAGAGCGTTGCTTGCGCTAACCCCCTTCCTTAACCTTCCAGCACCGGGCAGGTGTCAGTCCCTATACGTCGACATAAAGTCTTAGCAGAGACATGTGTTTTTGTTAAACAGTCGCTTGGCCCGTTTCACTGCGACCCCATTCTGCAACCGTTGTACACGGCCACATACTAGGGGCACCGCTTATCCCGAAGTTACGCGGTCAGTTTGCCGAGTTCCTTAACCACGGCTCACTCGAGCACCTTAGTATATTCAACCCATCTACCTGTGTCGGTTTGCGGTACGGTTCGCCTGCAATCTCCCATACGAAGTTTTTCTTGGCAGTCTGATTAAGCCCAGTTGTGGCCCTTGCGGGCACCCTATTCCCGTCTCGGTTTAACGGATGTGCGGATTTGCCTACACACCCACCCTACGCGGTTAAACCACCATCCATTCGGTGGCTGGACGTCACTTCTGCGTCACTCCTTATGGTCAAACGATTGCAAACAAGCACAGGAATATTAACCTGTTTTCCATCGACTACGCCTTTCGGCCTCATCTTAGGATCCGGCTGACCCTGAGTCGATTAACGTTGCTCAGGAAACCTTAGACTTTCGGTGGAAATATTTTTCGTATTTCTTATCGTTACTTATGCCTACATCTGCGTTTCCATGCGCTCCAGCATCGGTCACCCGACACCTTCGATGCACATGGAATGCTCCCCTACCACATTCGCACAAGGCGAAGTCCGCAGCTTCGGTACGACGTTTGAGTCCCGAGAATTGTCGGCGCTAAGTCGCTTGACTAGTGAGCTATTACGCACTCTTTAAATGATTGCTGCTTCTAAGCAAACATCCTAGTTGTCTGAGCAACTCAACATCCTTTCTCTGTTAACGTCGATTTCGGGACCTTAGCTGGCGGTCTGGGTTGTTTCCCTTTTGGCGTCGAAGCTTATCCCTCGTCGCCTGACTCCCAAGAAACATATTAGCGCAATTCGGAGTTTGTCTGGGTTTGGTACTGTTGTGACAGCCCTAGCCCAATCAGTGCTCTACCTGCGCAATACTATAACTTGAGGCTAGCCCTAGAGCTATTTCGGGGAGTACGAGCTATCTCCGAGTTTGATTGGTCTTTCGCTCCTACCCTCAGTTCATCCGAGCGGTTTTCAACCCACATCAGTTCGGGCCTCCATGAGGTTTTACCCCCACTTCACCCTGACCAAGGGTAGATCACACGGGTTCGCGTCTGCCGCACGATACTCAAGCGCCCAGTTAGGACTTGCTTTCGCTACGGATTCGTCTCTGAGAGACTTATCCTTGCATCGTACGAGCAACTCGTAGGCTCATTAAGCAAAAGGCACGCAGTCAGTCCTCCCGTGGCCGAAGCCACAGGACTTCCTACTACCGTTTGTAAGCATGCGGTTTCAGGTACTATTTCACTCCCTTCTGAAGGGTTCTTTTCACCTTTCCCTCACGGTACTGGTTCACTATCGGTCACGAGAGAGTATTTAGCCTTACGAGATGGTTCTCGCAGATTCGCACAGAATTTCACTTACTCCGTGCTACTCGGGATACTTTCAAGAGTCATCATACTTTCGCCTACAGGGCTATCACCTTCTATGGCTCAACTTTCCAGAAGCTTCAGCTAGCATGATGATTTGTCACTCTTCGGCCGACGTGCAATACGGCCTGAAAGTCCCACAACACCGAGTGTACAACGGTTGCACCCTTACGTACACAGCGGTTTAGGCTGATTCCTGTTCGCTCGCCGCTACTAAGGAAATCGAGTTTCTTTTTCTTCCTTGGGTTACTGAGATGTTTCACTTCTCCCAGTTTGCTCTGCCGCGACTATGTATTCATCGCGGAGTACGTGGCCATGACGCCACGTGGGTTGCCCCATTCGGAGATCGTCGGGTCAAAGGCTGCTTCCGCCTCACCGACGCTTATCGCAGGTAACCGCGTCCTTCATCGCCTTCTCGTGCCAAGGCATCCACCGCACGCTCTTAGTAACTTAACCAAAAATCTTTATTGAAGACATATACGTCAGTGCATCAATAAACTTGTTAAGAGCATATGCAATTTACTACAATCTGCCTACTGCAGGACCGTTTGCCCGCTCGCGCGGACGACTGAGTCCCATTCGACAGATTCATCCTGATTGTCAAAGAACAAAAAACTTGTGGAGCTAAGCGGGATCGAACCGCTAACCTCCTGCGTGCAAGGCAGGCGCTCTCCCAATTGAGCTATAGCCCCATAGCCTCGTCAGTAGAACCTCCTGCTTGACAACGTGGGCCTAAGTAGATTTGAACTACTGACCTCACGCTTATCAGGCGTGCGCTCTAACCAACTGAGCTATAGGCCCGGGAAACCGAAGATGGTACTTAAAAAATTTGTGTGCACGGAACAATCAAGCCAGTGGTCTTATCTCGTTGAATTCAACGATGCTTTCGCATCATTGTCTCCATAAGAAAGGAGGTGATCCAGCCGCACCTTCCGATACGGCTACCTTGTTACGACTTAGCCCCAGTCACTGATTTTACCTTAGGCGTCTGCCCCCTTGCGGTTAGCGCGACGATTTCGGGTACCCTCAGCTTCCATGGCTTGACGGGCGGTGTGTACAAGGCCCGGGAACGTATTCACCGCGGCGTGCTGATCCGCGATTACTAGCAATTCCAGCTTCATGTGGGCGAGTTGCAGCCCACAATCTGAACTGAGACCACTTTTATGGGATTAGCTCCAGCTTGCGCTTTGGCAACCCTTTGTAGTGGCCATTGTAGCACGTGTGTGGCCCTGGGCGTAAGGGCCATGAGGACTTGACGTCATCCCCACCTTCCTCTCTACTTGCGTAGGCAGTCCACTTAGAGTGCCCAGCATAACCTGATGGCAACTAAGTGTAGGGGTTGCGCTCGTTGCAGGACTTAACCTAACACCTCACGGCACGAGCTGACGACAGCCATGCAGCACCTGTATTGGACCCCTTGCGGGTAATCCTCTTTCAAGGACTAAAATCCAACCTTTCAAGCCCAGGTAAGGTTCTTCGCGTTGCATCGAATTAAACCACATGCTCCACTGCTTGTGCGGGCCCCCGTCAATTCCTTTGAGTTTCAACCTTGCGATCGTACTTCCCAGGTGGAATACTTAATGCGTTAGCTTAGGCGCTGATCCTTGCGGACCAACACCGAGTATTCATCGTTTAGGGCGTGGACTACCAGGGTATCTAATCCTGTTTGCTCCCCACGCTTTCGAGCATGAGCGTCAGTAATGGACCAGGTGGCCGCCTTCGCGACCGGTATTCTTCATGATATCTACGCATTTCACCGCTACACCATGAATTCTGCCACCCTCTTCCACACTCAAGACAAGCAGTATCGACGGCAGTTTTACGGTTGAGCCGTAAGATTTCACCATCGACTTGCAAGTCCGCCTGCGCTCCCTTTACACCCAGTGATTCCGGACAACGCTCGGGTCCTACGTATTACCGCGGCTGCTGGCACGTAGTTAGCCGACCCTTACTTTAGTGGTACCGTCAATCCGCAAGAAGCGGAAATTCTTCCCACTCTACAGAAGTTTACAACCCAGAGGGCCTTCATCCTTCACGCGGCGTCGCTGCGTCAGAGTTTCCTCCATTGCGCAATATTCCTCACTGCTGCCTCCCGTAGGAGTCTGGACCGTGTCTCAGTTCCAGTGTGGCTGATCATCCTCTCAGATCAGCTACCCATCGTAGACTTGGTGAGCCGTTACCTCGCCAACTATCTAATGGGATGCAGGCCAATCTCTTGATGCCGAAGCTTTAACAACATCTCCATGCGGAGCCGCTGCATCATTCGGTATTAGCCCCGCTTTCGCGGGGTTATTCCAAGTCAAGAGGTATGTTACCTACATATTACTCACCCGTGCGCCGGTTTACTATGGATATTGCTACCCAATTCTCCCAGACTTGCATGTGTTAGGCACGCCGCCAGCGTTCGTCCTGAGCCAGGATCAAACTCTCCATTGTAATAAATAACTTTATTTCAACGGAGAATAAGATCTGTTTTTTGAAACAATAGGCTTGATTAGAAGCCGTGCACACAAATTTTCAAAGAACGAATCCGTTGAGTTGCGTTTCAAACGGGTCTCTAATATAGCAAGCAAAACAGCCGGAGTCAACAACTATTTTACTTTTTTCTCCACTTTTGTTTCAGAGGAGTTCCTAATATAAACTTTTTATTCCCTGTTGTCAAGTTTTTTTCTCTTTTTATTATTCCACAAATTCCTCGGTTCTCCTATGTTTTTTGTATCGGACATGACACTCCGCATTGTCCCCGTAACGCTCGTTGCACTCTCACCGAGGGATGGCTATATTGTGGCAAGCGATAGAACCGTATGACCGTCACCAGAGCACTCTACTCCCTCATCATCCTTCCCCTGCTCTACCTCCTGTTCCACGTCGGAAAATTCGTCAACGCGAAGGTCCGCCGCGGCGTCGAAGGGCGGGCGGGACTCTTCACGCGCCTGCCGGAACAGGCCGCGAAGCTCACCGGCACGCAGCGGCTCTGGTTCCACGCCTCCTCCCTCGGGGAGTTCGAACAGGCGAAGCCGATCATCGCCGCCGTGAAGGAGCGCCACCCGTCCACGGAGATCATCGCCACGTTCTTCTCGCCGTCGGGCTACGACAACTCGAAGAACTACAAGCTCGCGTCGCTCATCAGCTATCTGCCGTTCGACACCGCGGCGAACATGCAGCGCTTCGTCGACATCACCCGTCCCACCGCCGCCATCATCCTCCGCTATGACGTCTGGCCGAACATGGTGTGGACGCTGCACGACCGCAGCATCCCGGTCCTCATCGTCAACGCGACGATGACCGCGCGCTCCCCCCGACTCTCCGCGGTCGCCCGCGGGTTCCACCGCCGTCTCTACGACCTGTTCTCCGCCATCCTCACCGTCTCGGCCGCGGACGCGGCGGCGTTCGCCCTCTTCGGAACCTCAACGCCGCTCATCGCCCCCGTCGGCGACACGCGCTTCGACCAGGTGAAACGGCGGAGCGACGACGCGCGCATGAAACAGATCCTCCCTCCCGCCGTCACCGCGGGACGGAAGGTGTTCATCGTGGGACAGAGCTGGGGAGAGGACGAATCGGTGCTGCTGCCGGTGCTCTTCAAGCTGCAGACGGAGGAACCGTCGCTCATCACCATCATCGTCCCGCACGAACCGACGGTGGAACATCTCGACGACCTGGAGAGCGCACTGGAGGGACGATGCCGGAGCATACGCTTCTCCGAGATGGGCCGCTACGCCGGCGAACCGGTGATCCTCATCGACAGCATCGGCATCCTCGTGGCGCTCTATCAGTACGCGCACGTCGTGTACGTGGGCGGAAGCTTCCGTCAGGGTGTCCATAACGTGCTCGAACCGGCGGTGTTCGGCGCTCCGGTCCTCTTCGGTCCCCGGCACACCAACTCGCAGGAGGCGGTCGAGCTCGCACGGCTCGGCGGCGCCTTCGTGGTCACCGGCGAGCGTTCGGCGTACCGGACGCTCCGCACCCTGCTCGACGACGCACCGCAGCGCGCGAAGGCCGGCGAGACCGCCCGGACGTTCGTCGCGGCCAATTGCGGCGCCACCGACCGCTTCCTCCTCCATCTCCAGCCGCTGCTCGAGCGATGACCGACCACCTGGTCACCGTCGCGCTGCCGGTGCCGCTTCCGCAGCTCTTCACGTACATCGTCCCGGAACCGCTCCGCTCGTCCGCCGTTCCCGGCGCGGCCGCCGTCGTTCCGTTCGGACGCAAAGTGCTCACCGGCGTCATCACGGGCCGGACCACCGAACGGCCGGACGCGACGCTGAAGAACGTCATCGACATCCTCGCGCCGGACACGTCCCTCTCCCCCGATGCGATGGCGACCGCGCAGTGGATGTCCGACTACTACAGCGCCCCCGTCGGCGAATGTTACCGTCTCTTCCTTCCCGTCGCGCTCTCGCGCACGAGCGACACGGTCGTGGAACTCGCCGCGGAAGCGCCCGCACTTCCGGACCGCACCGAACCGTACCGGCAGCGCCAATGGAAGCAGCTCGCCGCCGCGCTCGCCGCCGGACCGATGACGGTCGCACAGCTCCAGCGTTCCACCGCGGTCAAGGCCATCCATGCCGCCGTGCAGTACTTCCGGCGCGCCGGTCTGCTCACGCTCTCGGAACGTGCATCGTCCGGACCGGAAGCGCGAACGGAATGGCATCTGCTTGGTTCGGTCTCGGACGCGTCCGGCGCGAAGAACGAGCGGCAGCGCGCCGTCCTGGACCTTCTCGCCGGCGCGGGAACGGAGGGAATGCCGGCGAAAGAGGCGATGCGGCGGACGGGAGCGTCGATGACCGTCCTGCGGACGCTGCACAAGAACGGACTCGCCGTGCTCGAGCAGCGCGAACGCTCCCGCGCCGCCGGAGCGACCGGGACCGACGAGCAGGCGCAACGGTCGCTCACCATCACGCTCAATCCCGACCAGCGGCGGGCGGTGGAGGCCGTGACGGCGGCATCGGACGAGGGGACGCCGGCGACCTTTCTATTGTATGGCGTGACCGGGAGCGGCAAAACACAGGTGTACATCGAGTCCATCCGCCATGTCCGGGCGAAGGGGGGCAGCGCCATCGTGCTGGTGCCCGAGATCTCGCTCACACCGCAGACGGTGCGTCGTTTCCAGGCGCACTTCGGGAACGACGTCGTGTGGATGCACAGCCGGATGTCCGACGGAGAACGTCACGACGCCTGGCGGTTCGCGAAGGACGGGACGCACCGCATCGTGATCGGGCCCCGCTCGGCCCTCTTCGCCCCGCTGCCGGAGGTGAAGCTCATCATCGTGGACGAAGAGCACGAGGCGTCGTACAAGCAGTTCGACGCCATGCCGCGGTACCACGCGCGGGACGCCGCCATCGTCCGGGGACAGCATTTGTCCGCCGTGGTGCTGCTCGGTTCCGCCACCCCCTCCATCGAAACGTACACGAACGCGCTCGAAGGGAAGTACCGGCTGCTGCAACTTCCGGTCCGGGCGGACGGAGCGGTGCTGCCGCCCGTGGAGGTGGTGAACATGGTGGAGGAACGGAAGCGGCGATTCGCCGAGATGAAGGTGAAGGCGAAAGAGATCGGGAAGAAGGCGTTCGAGGACGCCGCCCGGAGCATCTCGCTCCTGCTCGAGGAACGCATCCGCGAACGGCTCGAGCGCCGGGAAGGGATCATCCTCCTGCAGAACCGGCGGGGATTCGCGCCGTTCATCGAATGCACCGGGTGCGGGCATGTGGAGCGGTGCACGCGGTGCGACGTGACGATGACGTACCATGCGGCGCAAAAGCACCTGCGGTGCCACTACTGCGGTTCCGTCACCGC
This sequence comes from Bacteroidota bacterium, assembly GCA_008933835.1. Taxonomy (GTDB): domain Bacteria; phylum Bacteroidota; class Ignavibacteria; order UBA10030; family UBA8401; genus SpSt-333. The sequence continues at coordinate 39,188 of WBUG01000006.1, forward strand.
GCCGCCGACGGTGTGTCCCGAATGCGGCGGCTTCGATTTCGCCCTGCGCGGTTTCGGCACGCAGCGCGTGGAGGAGGAACTGCGCTCCCTCTTCCCCGCCGCGCGCATCCTGCGGATGGACCTGGACACGACGCAGCGCAAGCATTCGCACGACACGATGCTGCGGGCGTTCGGCGACGGCGAGGCGGACATCCTGCTCGGCACCCAGATGGTGGCGAAGGGACTCGACTTCGCCCGGGTGACGCTGGTGGGGGTGATCTCGGCGGACACGCAGATGATGCTGCCGGACTTCCGTTCCGCCGAACGGACGTTCCAGCTGCTGACGCAGGTGGCGGGACGGGCGGGACGGAGCACGCTGCGCGGCGAGGTGGTGATCCAGACCTCGCAGCCCGAGCACTACGCGCTGAAGCACGCCCGGTCGCACGACTTTGCCGGATTCTACGCCGAAGAGACGGCGTACCGGCGCGCCATCGGCTATCCGCCGTACGCACGCATCATCGCCGTGGAGGTGCGGGGCCGGAAGGAGGCCGACGTGGAGCGGACGGCGCAGCAGTTCGGCGCGGCGCTGCTGCGGAGCCTGCCGCGCGAAGCGGTGCTCGGACCGGCGCCGGCGGTACTCGCCAAGATCAAGGACGAGCACCGATGGCAGATCATCGTGAAGGCGTACAAGGAGAAGGACAAGAACGGCGCGCGGGCGAGGAATGCCGTCGCCCGCACTGCGGAAGGGCTCCGCGCCGCCGCGGAAGGGAACGGCGTCCGCATCACGGTGGATGTGGACGCCGTCGGAACGATGTGAGGCTTACATCCCTCCGAGGGAGAGACCGCCGAACACCTTGATGAGGGTCCACACCACGAACACGCCGCCCACCACGCCGAACGCCTTGCCGAGCGAGACGTTCCACACCTTCGATAAGGCCACCGCGGTCACGTAGAGGCCCCAGAACTCGAGCACGTTCAGCGCCGCCAGGAGCTTGTGCGTGGAGTTGTTCGGGTCGAAGTCCGACACGAAGAGGGCGCCGCTCGGCTGGGCGAAGAGGGACCCCATGCCGATGACGGTGACCATCGAGACCAGCGTGGCGACCGGCATGATGAACATGCCGAGCCCGTTCACTTCGAGCACTTTGCTGTACGACACCGTCGATTTATACGCCACCTTTCCGGCGACGAAGTACACGGTAGTGTAGGCGAAGAGCGCGAACACGATGACCACCGCGACGCCGACCGAACCGAAGACCAGGAACATCGCCGAACCCGGCTTGGAGAACTGCATCGCCTGGTCCGCCTGCTCCTGGGTCATCTTCCCCTCCGCGATCTGCTTTTCGAACTGCTTCATCTGCTGCCCCAACATCTCGTCCTGGATGGCCGGCTGGTTGAACACGACCGCCGTGAAGATGATGGAGACCACGATGGCGAGCACGAGCGGCAGCGCCCAGTTGGAGGTCTTCGGTTCCGTGCCGGCGACGGACTGAAAGAACTCTCCGGGTGACGATATGACGCCGATGAACTTGTCGAGCACCGACATGGAAGGCGTCTGGTCAGGGACACGGATCTCTTCGGGCATGATTCTCTCCTTTAGGATGGATGATGGGGCGCCGGTATTGTACTACTAAAAGACCCCAGTGTCAATCCTCCCGATGCGGGCGGTCCCGGCGGGGACGTTGAATACCGCCCGAAAAAACCGTACATAGACGACGGACCATCACCAACAGGGACCGGCACCATGTTCATCTCCTTCGAAGGCATCGACTGCTGCGGAAAAACGACGCAGGTCGCGCTCCTCATCGAGCGGCTCCAGTCTCTCGGCCACCGCGTGCTGCTGCTGCGCGAGCCCGGGGGGACGACCATTTCCGAGAAGATCCGGGAGATCCTGCTGGACAAGCGGAACCTGAAGATGACGCAGATCTCGGAGCTGCTCCTCTTCTCCGCGAGCCGTTCCCAGCTCGTGAACGAGGTCATCAAACCGGCGCTGCAGCAGCGGAGCATCGTGATCTGCGACCGGTACGTGGACTCGACCACCGCGTACCAGGGGTACGGCCGGGGCCTGCCGCTGGGGGCGGTGAAGACCATCAACCGGGTGGCGACGATGGACGTGATGCCGGCGCTGACCTTCTTCATCGACATCACGGTGAAGGAGATGCATGAACGGCGCCGGGCGAGCCGGCAGGAGGCGGACCGGATGGAGATGGGGACGGAGGAGTTCTTTCAGAGGGTGCGGGAGGGATACCATGCCATCGCCCAGGAGGAACCGGAGCGGTTCACGGTCATCAACGGACTGCAGACCGTCGAAGCGGTGCAGGAGGAGATCTGGCGGAGGCTCGAAGGGCGTCTGCCGGAAAGGAACGATTAGCAGATCCTCGGCAGCTGTTCGCCCGAGATCATATCCACCACCCGTTCTCCCCCGATGGCGGTCCGGAGCACCACCACTCCCGGATGGCCCTCCGTGATGCGGCCGATGACCGCCGCATGCTTCCCCGCCGGATGCGCTCGCATCGCCGCCACCACCTTCTCCGCGTCCTTCGCAGCGGTCACCGCCAACAGCTTCCCCTCATTCGCCACGTACAACGGATCGAAACCCAGGATCTCGCACGCCGAACGGACGACGCCGTCCACCGGCACCGCCGTCTCATCGATGACGATGCCGAGCTTCGCCGACGCGGCGAGCTCGTTGAGCGTGCTCGCCACTCCCCCGCGCGTCGGGTCCCGGAGGAACCGGAGGTCCGGTGCCGCCGTGAACATCGCCTCCACCAGTCCGTTCAGCGCCATCGTGTCCGAGCGGATCTCCGACTCGAACTCCAGTCCTTCGCGCACCGACATGATGGCCATGCCGTGGTCCGCGATGGTGCCGCTGAGGATGACCGCGTCACCGGGAGCGACGCGTTCATGTCCGATGACGCGTTCCGGCGGTACGACGCCGACGCCCGACGTGGTGATGAAGAGCCGGTCCGCTTTCCCGCGCGGCACGACCTTGGTGTCGCCGGTGACGACCGCCACGCCCGCCTTCCGTGCCGCCTCCGCCATCGATGCCACGACCGAGTCCAGTTCCGGCATCGGCAGTCCTTCTTCCAGAATGAACGACGCGGTGAGGTAGCGCGGCAGCGCTCCGCACATGGCGAGGTCGTTCACCGTGCCGTTCACCGCCAGTTCGCCGATGGTCCCGCCGGGGAAGACGATGGGGCTCACCACATATCCGTCCGTCGTCATCGCGATGCGTCCGCTCCCCATGTCGACGACCGCGCCGTCGTGGAGCCGGTCGAGGTCCGGATTGCTGAAGTGCCGTTTGAACACGCCGTCGATGAGCCGGTGGGTGAGCTTCCCTCCTCCGCCGTGGGCGAGCACGATGGTGTCGTACTCCCCGATGGGGAGCGGGCAGTTCAGGCCGTCGGCGATGGTCGGTGCGGACATGCGTTCATGCTCCTTTCGGCGGGGCGCTCAGACCGCGCTCCCCTGCCGTTTGAAATTGTAGTAGGCCGCGCACGCCCCTTCGGAGGAGACCATCGGCGCGCCGAGCGGATGTTCGGGCGAGCACTGCGTTCCGAACGCGGGGCACTCGAACGGCTTCTTCATTCCCGTGAGGATGGTACCGGCGATGCAGAGGGGCGACTCCCGGACGGCGATGTCCCCCACATCGAAGAGCCGTTCGGCGTCGAAGGCGGCGAACTCCGGCCGAAGCCGGTATCCGCTCATCGGGATCTCGCCGATGCCGCGCCAGGTGCGGTGACCGACCTCGAACACGGAGAAGATCATCCGCTGCGCCGCGGCGTTCCCTTCCCGCGTCACCACACGGGCGTACTGGTTCTCCAGATCGTGCCGTCCTTCCTCCAGCTGCGTCACGAGCATCAGGATCCCCTGCAGGATGTCGATGGGTTCGAAACCGGTGACGACGATGGGGGTGCGGTACCGTTCGACGAGCGGGAAGTACTCGTGGTATCCCATCACCGTACAGACATGTCCCGCCGCGAGGAAACCCTGCACGCGGTTGTTCTCCGCGGAGAGGAGCGCCTCGATGGCGGGGGGAACGAGGACGTGGGACGACAGGATGGAGAAGTTCGTCAATCCCTCCTTGTGCGCCTGCCAGACCGCCATGGCGTTGGCGGGAGCGGTGGTCTCGAAACCGACGGCGAAGAAGACCACGCGCCGGTCAGGATTCTTGCGCGCGATGGCGACGGCGTCCAGCGGCGAATAGACGATGCGGACATCGCCGCCGTTGGCCTTCACGTGGAGCAGGTCCGTGGTATCGCCCGGAACGCGGAGCATGTCGCCGAACGAGGTGAAGATGACCCCCGGCTGGGCGGCGATGCGGACCGCCTTCTCGATGATCTCGAGCGGCGTGACACAGACCGGGCAGCCCGGCCCGTGCACGATGGTGAGGGACGGGGGGACGAGCCGCTCGAGACCCGACTTGACGATGGAGTGCGTCTGTCCGCCGCAGATCTCCATGATGGTCCAGGGACGTTTCACGACGGCGTGGATGCGTTCCGACAGCCGTTTCGCGAGCGCGGGGTCGCGGTATTCGTCGAGGTACTTCACGCCTCACCGTCCAGTTCTTTCCGCACCTCGTCCATCTCCAGCATGCGCAGCGTCTCCTGCGCCTCCTTCTCGTCCACGATGCTGAGCGCGAACCCGACGTGCACGAGCACGTAGTCGTTCAGCTTCGCCTCCGGCAGCATCTCGAAACAGATGGCCTTCCGGATGCCGCCGAAATTGACCTTCCCCATCCTGGGGAAGGAACCCTCCTCGAACGATTCGATCTTTCCGGGAATCGCCAGACACATGGTTCACCTCGCCGTTGTTCGTGTTGTAAGATACCGATAATAGAGCTGACCTGCCGCGATGCCGCCGTCGTTCGCCGGGAGGCGCTGGTGCCAGTACGGCACGAACCCCTCCTCCCGCAGCCGGCGGATGGCGGTCTCCAGCAGGAGCACGTTCTGGAAACATCCGCCCGAGAGCACGACCTTCCGCTCTCCGGAACGGCGGGCGGCGTCCACGAGCATGTCGACGACGGTAGTATGGAACATGCGCGCGGCATCGGCGGCGGACCGGCCGGAGACGCGGCCGTTCCAGACGCCGCGGACGATGTCCGCCCAGTCGTACTGGATGCGGCCGTCACGGTCGTCCACTCCGAACGCGAACGCATCGGCCGTATTCGAACCCATCGCCGCCCATTCCACCGCCATCGCGGTCTGTCCTTCGAACGCGGCGCGCGTGCGGAGGCCGAGCAGCGCCCCGACCGCGTCGAAGAGGCGTCCCATGCTCGTCGTGCGGGGCGTGTTGATGCGTTTCACCATCATCTGCAAGAGCAGACGCCGTTCGGACGGACCGAAATGTCCCGTGACGAACGGATGCTCTTCCGCAGCGGGTCCCAGCAGTTCGTACAGGAGTCCCGCCGCACTCCGCGCCGATTCCTTCACCGCGGCATCGCCGCCGGGAAGGGGGAATTCGCGGAGGGAACCGAAGCGCGTGAACTCACGGCCGTCGAACCGGATGAACTCTCCTCCCCAGATCGCGCCGTCCAGACCGTATCCCGTTCCGTCCCATGCCGCACCGAACACCGGTCCCTCCAGTTCGTTCTCCGCCATTGCCGAGGCGATGTGGGCGAAGTGGTGCTGCACCTCCTCTTTGGGCTGCGGAAGATTGCGGGCGAAGGAGGTGGAGGCGTAGTTCGGATGACGGTCGTGAAGGACGACGGAGGGGCGTGCATCGTAGAGCGTCACGACATCTTCGACCGTTTCCTTCAGACATTCGAGCGCCGGCAGCGTTTCGAGGTCACCGATGTGCTGGCTGACGAAGAGCATGTTCCGGTCCTGGAGCGCGACGGTGCTCTTTAAATGTCCCCCCAGCGCCAGCACCGGCTCATCGGTACTGTACGGCATGATGAGGGGCAGCGGGGCGTATCCGCGGGCACGGCGGAGGAGCGCGGGTCTGCCGGCGGCGATCCGGACGACGGAATCGTCCACATACCGATGGATGGGACGGTCATGCACGAGGAAGAGGTCCGCGATGCCGCCGAGCGTCGTGAGCGCCTGCCGTTCGTCGGTGCACATCGGTTCGTCCGACACGTTGCCGCTCGTCGCCACGACGGGACGGCCGGCGGCGCTCATCAGCAGGTGGTGAAGCGGTGTGTACGGAAGCATGACGCCGAGGAACGGATTCCCGGGTGCGACATTCTCCGACACCGCGGTCGCCCCACCCTCCTTCTTCCGAATCAGGAGAATGGGCGATTCGGGGGAGCGGAGAAGCCGTTCCTCGTCCTCCGAGACGATGCACACCTGCCGAACGCTCTCCATGGAGGGGAACATCACCGCGAACGGTTTCTCGTCGCGCCGTTTCCGTTCCCGCAGCGTGCGGACAGCGGTATCGTTCGCCGCGTCCGCCAGCAGCTGGAACCCGCCGAGACCTTTCATCGCGACGATGCGTCCGCCGCACACCGCACCGGCCGCTCTCTGGACCGCGTCATAGTGTGCCGCTGTCACCGTTCCGTCGGCTTCCCACAGCTCGACGTGCGGACCGCAGACAGGACAGGCGGTGGGCTGCGCGTGGAAGCGGCGGTCCGCCGGATCTCGGTATTCCCGTTCGCACTCCGGGCACATCGGAAAGCGGTCCATGGTGGTGTTCGGACGGTCGTACGGCAGGGAGCGGATGATGGAGTAGCGCGGTCCGCAGTTGGTACAGTTGATGAAGGGGTAGCGGTAGCGGCGGTCGGCCGGATCGTTCATCTCGCGAAGACAGTCGCCGCACACGGCGATGTCCGGCAGGATGAGGACGGCGGGCCGTCCTTCGGCGTCGCTATGGCGGATGTCGAACGCGCCGTACCCGGCCGGGTCCACCCACGCCACCTCTTCGCTGACGATGCGGGAGAGGGTCGGGCGTTCCGAGCGGAGGCGGTGCAGGAAGGATTCGACGAGTGTCCGAGACGCTTCGGCCTCGATGAAGAGACCGGCGGAGGTGTTGTTGACCCAGCCGTGTACGCCGAGCTCCCGCGCGAGGCGGTAGACGAAGGGACGGAAGCCGACCCCCTGCACGACCCCGCGGAGCGCGATCTTGGCGCGGACGACGCCGTTCACGACATCACTCCCCGCCGCGCGGTGCGGCGGTCAGCCCAGCGCGTCCACATGGCGCTGAAGCCAGGCGCACCACTCCGCGATCCCCTCGCCGGTGGTGCACGAGAGGCGGAAGACGGTGAGCTTCGGGTTGACGGTGAGCGCGTTCCGCGTCATGAGATCCGGATCGCAGTTCACGTACGGGACGAGGTCGATCTTGTTGATGAGGAGGACCGACGCGTTGCGGAACATGGCGGGGTACTTCAGGGGCTTGTCATCCCCTTCGGTGGTGGAGAGGACGACGATCTTATGCGCCTCGCCGAGGTCGTAGCCCGACGGGCAGACGAGGTTGCCGACGTTCTCGATGATGAGGAGGCGGACCTCCGTCCCGTCGAACGCATCGAACGAATCGGCGACGAACTTCGCTTCAAGGTGACACATACCGTTGGTGACGACCTGCACCACCGGTACGCCGTGCTTCGCGATGCGTTGCGCGTCCAGGTCGGTCTGCACGTCCCCTTCGATGACGGCGGCGGGGACCTTCCCCTGGAAGTGGTCCAGCGTGCGTTCGAGGATGCTCGTCTTTCCGGAGCCGGGGGAACTGACGATGTTCACCGCGAAGACCTTCCGTTCGGCGAACCGGGCGCGGTTCTTCATCGCGATCTCGTCGTTCTTCTCCAGCACTTTCCGTTCGATGGTCACGACGCTCATGGCGTTCCTTTCGTTCGTTCAATCATCGTTCAGTACGATCTGCTTCAGGATCATCTCGGCCCCCTTCACCACGCTCACGTCCATCGAATCGCAGTTCGGGCAGACCATGTATCCGGCGGGACTTTCACTCTCCGTTCCGCAGGCGTGGCACGTCACCGTGAAGGGCACGGAGTGCATCGTCATCACCGACGATGCGAGGGGGGTCCCCTGCACGATGGCTTCGTACGCGAACTGCAGCGATTCGCCGACGACGCCCGATGCGGTGCCGACCTCCATCACCACCTCCGTCACTTTCGGCAGGCGGTCATCGCCGACATGCTCCCGTACGGAGTCGATGATGTTCTGGGCGAGCGACAGTTCGTGCACGCTATTCTCTCTCCTGCAAAAAACGGACAGTTCATTCTTGATTCTGGAAAGCAGTGAAGCGTTCGACCGCGAAAATCACCGCTTTCTCGAGGTTTTTCGCCGCTTCCGGGGAGAGGCCTTCGGCGAACTCCCAATCATACCCCTTGATCTGCAATAAATATACCAAAGGGGCTTTTCCGTAAAGTTCCATGCAAAGCGAAAGGAGCGCCGAAGGGGACAGGGAGTGTGTGGTGAAGGAATGAGCGGATCCGGGGAGGACAGGTTCGAACGAGAAGGATTCGACCTCCCCTTTCGAGGCATCGACGAAGACGACGATGTCGACTCCGGCCATCGCCGCAGTATGTTCGATGTTGAGCTGAAAGCGGCTATCGACGGTGATGTCGCGAAGCCCGTCCGCGACGATCCACCGTTCCATGCGCTGCGCGAACGCGTCGCCCAAACCGTCATCGCGGCGGCCGGGGTTCCCGTACGCCTGCACCAGAATGCTCTTCCGCATGAGGGAACTTCCGAAATACCGCGGAGAGAGTCAAGCCGTCCCGCCCGAACGGGCGCGGGAGACGACCGTGCCGTCCGGACGGACGAGCGTGATCTCGAGCGGCATCTGTCCCATCGCGTGCGTCGCGCAGCTGAGACAGGGATCGTAGGCGCGGATGGCGACCTCGACGGCGTTCAGCATCGGTTCGGTGACCTCGGTGCGGCCCGTGAGCATCCGCTTCGCGACGACATTGACCGCGCGGTTCATCGGCTCGTTGTTGTGCGTCGTGGAGACGATGAGGTTGGCCATCGCGATCTGGTCGTCGTCATTGATGCGGTAATGGTGGAAAAGGGTCCCTCTCGGCGCTTCGATGACGCCGATACCTTCATGCCGCTTCTCGCCCCGCCGTACCAGTTCCTCGCCCTGCAGGTCGGGATCGTTCAGCAAGACCCGTATGACCTCGGCGGCGTGGAGGAGCTCGATGAGACGGGCATAGTGCGTATGCAGACAGCGGTTGTTCGGCTTACCGCCGCTCACCTCCCGGAACCGCTCGAACTCCTTCTGCGCCAGCGGGGTGGGGATGAAGGAACAGGTGTTGAGCCGGGCGAGCGGTCCGACGCGGTACCAGCCCGCCTGTTCCCCGAGTTCGGCGATGTACGGGAACTTCATGTAACTCCAGGAACGGACCTCCTCGTGGATGACGTTGAAGTACTCCTGATAGTCGATGTCGTGAAGGATGACCTTCCCCTCGCTGTCCACCGCCCGCAGGACGCCGTGGTACAGGTCCATGGCGCCGTCCTTCCGCACCAGGGAAAGATGGTTGGACGGGAACTCCGAGAACCCGTCGATGAACTCGCGGTTCTTGCGGTGATAGTCCTTGAAGAAATCGACCGCCTCCTCCGCCCAGAGCACCATGGCGTCCGGGTTCATCGGCGCTTCGCCTTTCAGGAACTCGTCGCGCTCCGCGGCGCTGACGTTCTTGTTCACCCCTCCCGGAATGGCGCCGGTCCCATGGATCTTCTTGCCGGCGGTGATGCGGATGAGCTCCTGTCCGAACTTCCGCATCATCACCCCCTGCACCGCCAGTCCCTTATTGAGTCGTGCCACGCCGACGATGTTGCGGATCTTCGGATCGGCGTCCACGCCGAAGAGGAGGTCCGGAGACGCCAGGTGGAAGAAATGGAGGGCGTGGGACTGGAAGATCTGCGCATAGTGCATGAGGCGGCGCACCTTCTCAGCGGTCGGAGAGAGTCCGGTGCCGGTACCGGCGCCGACGATGACATCCAGCGCCTTCGCCGCCGCCAGATGATGGCTGACGGGGCAGATGCCGCAGAGCCGCTGGACGAGCACGGGCGCCTCCCAGTACGGACGTCCCTGCACGAAGCGTTCGAAACCGCGGAACTCGACGATGTGCAGCCGGGAACGGACGACATTCCCCTGGTCATCGAGATGGATGGTCACCTTCCCGTGCCCTTCGACGCGGGTGACCGGTTCGATGGTGATCTTCTGCGACATAGGACCTCCGGAACGGTTCAATCGTACTTCACGGTCTCATAGGGAAGGTGCAGTTCTCCTCCCGTGATGAGGGCCGCCAGCGTGTCATAGATGAGGTCCGCCCTCGGCGGACAGCCGGGAAGGAAATGGTCGACCTTGACGATCTCATGGCAGGGATAGACGCGGTCGAGCAGCATCGGCAGTTCCGGGTCGTTCGGCAGCACCATCTCCGGATTGTGCCCCTTCACCGACGGACCGTTGAGGTACGCCTCCTCGATGCACTCGCGGACGGGGATACCGTTCCGCATGGCGGGGACCCCTCCCATGATGGCGCACTCCCCCAGCGAGACGAGGACGCGGCAGTGACGGCGGAACTCGCGGAGCACCTGCACGTTCTCGCTGTTGCAGCAGCTCCCTTCGATGATGCCGATGTCGCAGTACTCCGTGAAGTGCTTGATGTCGGTGATGGGCGAACGGTGGAATTCGACGAGGTCGATGAGGGAGAGGATGCGTTCATCGATGTCGAGGATGGACATGTGGCAGCCGAAACAGCCGGCGAGCGACGCGGTGGCGACCACGGTCTTCTTCTTCTCCATGCTCCCTCCTGTTCTATCGAGTGTCGGTCCCATCGGGAGCTCCGATGGCGACCTTTTCGTACTTCCGTTCGGCGATGGGGATGCGGTACCCTCCCTCCTTCCGGAGCAGCGCTCCGGTCGGGCAGATGTCGGCCGCCTGGCCGGCGATCTCATCGGTCATCAGGTCCGCCATCTCGTGGTCGATGCTGATCTCGATCTTGTGACCGCGGCGGCGGAAGGCGAAGAAGCTGCGCCCCTTTGCGTCCTTCACCGTCCGGATGCACCGTTTGCAGAGGATGCACCGGTTGTGGTCCTTCACGAGACGCGGATTGGCCGCATCGATGGTGCGGTGCGGGAACTGGAAGGGGAACCGCGGAACCATGATCTGGTACCGGTACGCCAGCGCCTGCAGGTCGCAGTTGCCGCTCTTCTCGCAGACCGGACAGAGGTGGTTCCCTTCGACGAACATCACCTCCAGGATGGCGCGGCGGAGGTCCTCGAGTTCCGGCGACGAGGTCCGCACCTCCATGCCGTCGGAGGCCGGGGTGGTGCACGCGGCCATGAACCGGCCGTTGACCGAGACGGTGCACATGCGGCAGGCGCCGCGCGGTTTCACGCCGGGGATGTTGCAGAGCGTGGGGATGAAGATGCCGCTCTCCCGGGCGACGTCGATGATGTACGTTCCGGCGGCCGCGAGGTACTCCTTGCCGTCGATGGTGAACTTCACGATGGGCGGGTTCATGCGGCACCTCCTCCGTCTGCCATGAGCGTGGGCACGCGGCCCACCGCGTCGCACGAGGCACGGACGGCCGCCAGCATGTCGAAACTGCTGTCGTAGTCCTTCCCGTGCTGGATCTTGCGGTCGTACAAGGGGCGGAAATTGCGGATGCTCGAGACGACCGGATTCGCGGCGGTGAGTCCCAGTCCGCACCGGCTCGCCTTCAGCACCTTCGACCAATCGAGCATCTCGTCGATGTCCCGCGGCACGCCCCGGGCGTCGAGCACCTTGAGCAGCTTCTGGCGGAGCAGGACCGGCACGTTGCGGCAGGTGGAGCACGAGCCGCACGATTCCGCGATGAAGAAATCGAGGAAGTTGAGCACGACGTCCTTCAACAGGTCACGCTCCCGGCCGAAGACGATGATGGAACCGCCCGTGGAGAGGTCGGTATAGCTGAGGGTGCGGCCGAACTCGTTGGGTCCGATGAGCGTTCCCGAGGGTCCGCCGACCTGCACAGCCTGGACATCGGCCGCGCCGACCATCTCGAGCACGTCGTTCACCGAGAAGCCCCATTCGATCTCGTACACGCCGGGATACTTGCAGTCACCGGAGATGCTGAGCACCTTCGTTCCGCTGGACTCCTTCGTGCCCATGGAGCGGTACCACGTCGCGCCGTTGTTGACGATCTTGACGATGGAGCAGAGGGTCTCGACGTTGTTCACGATGGTCGGGCGGCCGTGGTATCCGCTCTCCACCGGGAACGGCGGCCGGTCCCTCGGTTCCCCCCGCTTCCCTTCGGCGGATTCGATGAGGGCGGATTCTTCGCCGCAGACGTACGCACCGGCGCCGAACTGGATGCGGATGTCGAACTCGAACCCTTCCTTTCCGCAGATGTTCGTGCCGAGGTAGTTCTTCTTCCGCCCACCCTCGATGACCTTTTCGAGGTGTTCACGGAGGTACATGTACTCGTACCGAACGTAGAGGATCCCCTGCGTCGCTCCGACGGCGTACCCGGCGACGGCCATCCCCTCCATCAGCATCTTCGGATATTCGGTGAGGATGACGCGGTCCTTGAACGTTCCCGGCTCCCCCTCGTCCGCGTTGCAGAAGATGTACTTCTGTTCCGAGCGGGCGTTCCGGCAGATCTCCCACTTCATCCCGGTCGGGAACCCGGCGCCACCGCGTCCGCGGATGTTCGAGAGCTTCACCTCCGCGATGACCTCCTCCGGCCGCATCTTCACGACCTTCTTGAGGGCGTCGCCGGGCCGGTACCCGTCCGCCAGGATGGGCCCCTTCTTCCGGATGTTGTTTCGCACCATGGAGCGGATCTCCGGAAGCGCGTTCGCGCCGTCCCCCAGCCCCTCGACCATCGCCTCGTCCAGCCGTTTCCCCGACTTCAGGTCGCGGACGATCTCCTTCACGCGGAACGGCGTCAGCTGGGTGAAGACCCGGCCGTTGATGAGCGCGGCGGGCTCCTGATCGCTCATGCCGATGCAGGAGGTCGAGAAGAGTCCGATGAGCCCGTCCGCCGACACGTCGCCGAAGCGGCACCCCGCCTCCCGTTCGAAGGTGCGTGCGACCTCCTCGCGTCCCATCATGTTGGCGATGACGCTGTCGTTCAGATAGACGGTGTACCGGCCGGACGGACGGGTGGCGAAGAAGTGGTAGAACGAGAGGGTCTGCTCGATGTCGACGGCGGAGATGGTGAGGTCGCGGGCGATGAACGAGACGACGGGGCGCGGGATGTAACCGAACTCCGCCTGGGTGTCGATGAGGATGTCCATCAGACGGGACGGATCGCGTCCGTACCGTTCGATGATCCCGCTGACCGACTTGATCATCGTGTCCTGGAACGCGATCTCACCGAACTCGAGATCGCCGGGACTTTCGGGGAATGTGCTCTTCATAGTCCGTCCTTTCTTGCGAAACGTACGACGATGCCGGCACGGGGCCGCCGCGTCCTCCAGCGGCCCGGTCCGCCGTCAACCGGCGGGGCGGACCGATGCCGCGTGCTGCTGACCGTTGCTTCCCGCCGTCCACGGACGGAGTCCGCGGCGTTCATAGGAGGTGTGCAACAGATGATGCGACATGTCGCCGAGCGGTTCCTTCAGGAACTCCTTGTAGAGAGCGGTGATGTGCGGGTTCTCGTGCGATTTGCGCACCGGTTTCCCCGCATCCTCACGGTAGAGGGACTCCGCCCGCTGACGCCGGACGGCCCACGTGGTGGGGATCGGCTGTCCGCCGCCGCCGAGGCAGCCGCCGGGGCAGGTCATGATCTCGATGAAGGCGTACGGCGATTCGCCCCGTTCGATCTGGTCCAGCAGCGTCCGGGCGTTCTTCAGCGTATGGGCGACCGCGACCTTCACCACGGTCCCGTTCATGTCCACCGACGCCTCCTTGAGCCCTTCCATCCCCCGGACCGCGGTGAACTCGACGTTCGTCAGCGGGGTCCCGGTGACCACCTCGTACGCGGTGCGGAGCGCCGCCTCCATCACGCCGCCGGTGGCGCCGAAGATGACCGCGGCGCCGGTCGATTCCCCGAGCGGATGGTCGAACTCTTCGGACGGGAGCGACGAGAACCGGACGCCCGTTTCCCGGAACATCCGCGCCAGCTCCCGTGTGGTGAGCACATAGTCGACGTCGTAGAACGCGTCGGTCTCGGACCACGCCCGTTTGTCCTTCCAGTACTCGAACGCGCTCATCATCTCCGGCCGCCGGGCCTCGAACTTCTTCGCGGTGCACGGCATGACCGACACGACGACGATGTTCCGCGGATCGATGCCGGTCTTGGAGGCGTAGTACGTCTTCGCGACCGCGCCGAACATCTGCTGCGGCGATTTGCAGGTGGAGAGGTGCGCGAGGGAGGAGGGATAGAAATGTTCGGCGAACTTGATCCACCCCGGCGAGCAGGAGGTGATCATCGGCAGCGTCCCGTTGGTCCGCAGGCGCCGGATGAGTTCGTGTCCCTCCTCCAGGATGGTGAGGTCGGCGGCGAACTGCGTATCGAAGACCTTCCGGAACCCGAGGCGGCGCAGGGCGGCCACCATCTGGCCGGTCACGAGGCTGCCCGGTTCGAGACCCATCGCCTCGCCGATTCCGACGCGGATGGCGGGAGCGGTCTGGACGATGACGACCTTGTCCGGGTTCGACAGTTCCTCGAACACCTCGTCGGTCTCGTCCCGTTCCACGATGGCACCGGTGGGACAGACGAGGGCGCACTGACCGCAGTACGTGCAGGCCACGTTCCCGAGCCCCTTCTCCATGTAGGTGGAGATCTTCGTGCGGATGCCGCGGCCCGACAGACCGATGGCCGAAACGGTCTGAACGTTCTGACAGACCGCGATGCACCGTCCGCAGAGGATGCATTTGTTCGGATCGCGGTGCACGGAGGGGGAGGTCGTGTCCAGCTTCTCGGCCTTCTTCGTCCGGACGAACCGGCTTCCCCGCACCCCGAGATCGGCGGCGAGCGTCTGGAGTTCGCAGTTCTGGTTCCGCAGACAGGCGAGACAGTCGCTCGGATGGTTCGCCAGAAGGAGTTCCACGCTCGTCTTCCGCGCGTCGCGGATGCGGGGGGAGTTGGTGACGATCTCCATCCCTTCATGGACGCAGGCGGTGCAGGAACGCAGGAGTGACTTCGCCCCCTTCACTTCGACGACGCAGACGGCGCAGGAGGCGTTCTTGGCCACATCCTCGCAATAACAGAGGGTGGGCACCTTGAATCCCGCGCGGGTGCACGCATCGAGGATGGTCGCATTCCGGGGGGCGGGGTATTCGCTGCCGTTGATCTTGACGGTGACCATGGTGGTGTCCATTGTTCCCTCGTTATTGGTCGTTGTACTCGTGGCACTTCACGTCGCACCGCAGGCAGCGGGTGGCTTCGAGCAGCGCCTCTTCGCCGGTATAGCCCGTGAGCACCTCCTGGAAGCTCGAGAGACGCTCCTTCACCGGGATCTTCTTCGGATCGATCTTCCGGGTCTCCTCCGGTTCGAGTTCGACCTCGTCCTTGTACGTGAACTCGCGGAAGAGCTTCTGGAACCGCCGTTCCTTCATCAGGTCCAGATCGATGGTCTCCGCGGTGCGCCGGGCGAGGCCCATCGCCTCGGAGACGGTCGCCGGACCGGTGACGGCGTCGCCGCCGGCGTACACCCGCGGCAGGTTCGTGCGGCCGCTCGGCTGCTGCACTTTGATGGCCCCGTTCTTCCGGAGCTCGATGCCGGCGTCCCGCGCCGCCTCGAACTCCACCTTCTCGCCGATGGCGAGGACCACGTTGGTGCATTCGATGATCTCCTTCTCGCCCGTGTCCACCGGTCTCTTCCGTCCGTACGCGTCGAACCCGTCGAACGTCATGCGGGCGACCTCCAGCCCGGCGACCCGGCCGTTCGCGTCGCCGATGATGCGGGCGGGGGCGGACATGAAGCGGAACCGGATCCCCTCGTCCATCGCGTCGCTCACCTCGTGCTCGTTGGCGGGCATCTCGTCGCGGTCGCGCCGGTAGACGAGCGTGACGTCGCAACCGAGACGCCGGCAGGAGCGGGCCGCGTCGATGGCGACGTTGCCGGCGCCGACGACCGCCACCTTCTTCCCGATGCGGAGCCGCCGGCCGATGGCGAGGCTCTCGAGGAACTCGTACCCCTGGTGCACGCCGTCGAGTCCCCCTCCGTCGATGCTGAGCGCGATGTCCTTCTCCGCCCCGACGGCGATGAAGACCGCGTCGTTCTGCTTCTGCAGCGTCCGGAACGCGATATCCTTCCCCACCCTCGTGTTGAACACGAACCGTACTCCGAGCTTCTTGAAGAGTTCGAGCTCCTTGTTCACGACATCCTTCGGCAGGCGGTAGGCGGGAATGCCGTACTGCAGGATGCCCCCCGCCCGCGCGTGGCCGTCGTACACGGTGACGGCGTGACCGAGCCGGACAAGGTAGTAGGCCGCCGTGAGACCCGCCGGACCGGCCCCGATGACGGCGACCTTCTTCCCGGTCGGCGAGAGCTTCTCGCGGATGAGCCGCTGGTAGATCTCGCGCTCCTTCCCCATCTTGTACATCGTGTCGGCCAGGTACCGGTGGATCTCTCCCTGGTTCACCG
Organism: Bacteroidota bacterium; assembly: GCA_008933835.1. Lineage (GTDB taxonomy): Bacteria > Bacteroidota > Ignavibacteria > UBA10030 > UBA8401 > SpSt-333. The sequence goes on from WBUG01000006.1 coordinate 55,645, forward strand.
GGTCGTCCACCTGGTCGCGCCGGCAGCGCATCTGACAGTGGAAGTAGCAGATGCGTCCCACCGTGCCGGGCAGCGGATTGTCGCGCAGCGTCAGTTCGAACGCCTCCTCGATGCGCCCCTCCTTCAGCAGCTGCAGGTACCCCGGAATGTTCATGTGGAGCGGACAGCTGTTCTCGCAGAGGGCCATGAAGAGGTTCTCGCACACGCCCGCCCTGCACCGCTTCTCGATGATATGCTTCTCGTACTCGTCCCGGAAGTACCGCAGCGTGCTCAGGACCGGGTTCGCGCTCGTCTGCCCGAGACCGCAGAGGGACGAGTCACGGATGACGTACGACAGACGCTCGAGCGTGTCGAGGTCGTCCATGCTCCCCTCGCCGCGGGTGATGCGGTTGAGGATGGCGAGCGACTGCGCAAGCCCTTCGCGGCACGGCGTGCATTTCCCGCACGACTCGCCGGCGGTGACCTCGACGAAGTAGCGGGCGACATCGACCATGCAGTTGTCCTGGTCCATCACCACCATGCCGCCCGAACCCATGATGGCGCCGAGCTTCCCGAGCGATTCGTAATCGACCGGCGTGTTGAAATGTTCGACGGGGATGCATCCGCCGGACGGACCGCCGGTCTGCACCGCGCGGATCTTCTTCTTCGTTCCGGTCCCCTCCCCCATCTGGTAGATGATGGTCTCGAGCGTGGTGCCGAGCGGGAGTTCGACCAGTCCGGTGTTCTTGACCTTGCCGACGAGGGAGAAGACCTTGGTGCCGGTGCTGGCCGGCGTACCGAACCGGGCGAACGCGTCGCCGCCGATGGCGACGATGACCGGAACATTGAACCAGGTCTCCACATTGTTGATGTTGGTCGGCTTGCCCCACAGCCCCTTCTGGGCCGGATACGGAGGACGCGGTACCGGCCGGCCGGCCCGGCCTTCGATGGAGGCGATGAGCGCGGTCTCCTCGCCGCAAACGAACGCTCCGGCCCCTTCGACGTACGAGAGAGAGATCGAGAACGGGGAACCAAAGATGCGTTCTCCCACGAGGCCGTGATGACGTGCCTGCGCGACGGCGTTGCGGAACCGTTCGACCGCCAGCGGATACTCCGCCCGCACGTACATGACCCCTTCCGCCGCCCCCATCACGTACGCCCCGATGAGCATCCCTTCGATGAGCGCGTGCGGATCGCTCTCGATCTCGTTGCGGTTCATGTACGCGCCGGGATCCCCCTCGTCCGCATTGCAGATGATGTACTTCGTGTCGACCTCGACCTTCTTCATCATCTCCCACTTGACCGCCGTGGGGAATCCGGCCCCGCCGCGTCCGCGCAGTTTCGCCTTCTTCACCTCCTCCAGCACCTCGTCGCGCGACATCGCCGTGAGCGCCTTCAGCAGTGCGCGGTATCCGCCCACCGCCGCGTACTCTTCGATGTCCTCGGGATTGATGAGCCCCGCCTCCCGCAGCACGATCTTCTTCTGTCCCTTGAAGAAGGGGAGTTCGTTCCACAGCGGCACGCCCGGAAGTCCCGTGCCGAACTCGACGGCGCCGGTGAAGAAGTCCCACCGCTCGATCTTGCAGAGCGCCTTCTTCAGCGGCATCAGACCTTTGGAGAGACTGTCGACGATGTTCACGGCGTCCTTCGGCGTCACGCGGTGCAGGATGACCAGCGGCATCCCGGGCAGGTAGCAATTGACGAGCACCTCCTCCGCGCAGAACCCGAAGCATCCGGTGACGGAGAGGGCGATGCCGGCGTGCTTCGTATCGATGGCGCTCCGGAGGGCGGCGAAGACCTCGCGCGCGCCGTTGCCGATGCCGCACGTGCCCATGCCGACGGAGACCTTCGGAACGGGGGGCATGAGCTTCTTCATCCCGCTGGCACGCATCGCGGCGAGCGAGGCATCATCCATGATGGTCATGGCCGTTTCCTCCCTTTCGACAGTCTTCCGATGCGTTTCTGCAGTTTCGCGCTCGTCATGGCCCCGTCGATGCTGCCGTCCACGGCGACGACCGGAGCGAGGGCGCACTGCCCGAAACAGGCGACCGTGGAAACGGTGAACTGGCGGTCCGGCGTCGTCACGAGCGGCTCACCCTCCTCGAGCCCCTTCTTGCAGTCGAGCATGAGCCCGATATCGTCGAGCAGCGAGCGCGACCCCTTGGTATGACACGCCGTCCCGCGGCAGACGGTCACGGTGTGCTTCCCCTGCGGCTTCAGATTGAAGAAGGAATAGAAGGTCGCGACGTTGTAGATGCGGGAGAGGGGAACGCCGGTCCGCTGCGAGACACGTTCGAGCGCCTCCTCCGGCAGGTAGCGTGCATCGTTCAGCCGCTGCACCTCCTCCAGAATGCCGAGCAGTTCTCCGTGGGTTCCGGCGCGCTGCTGCACGATCTCGTCGATCTCCTGCTCTTCGGCCGTCGGGAATTCCGTACCATCCATGAGCGTATCCTTTCGTCTTGGTGTGTTCGCCGCGTCATGAAACGGCGATGCCGCCGGCGGTCATGCAGTGGCATGACCGTACGGCGGCATCGCACGAACGGGATCCGACGCGGTATCGTATAGGCAGTCTCTCAGAAGACATCGGGGCCTCCGATGCCGACACGGGTGCTGCTGCGGTGAGCGACCGTGCTGCGGCGCGGCGTCCGTTGCGGACGGACCGCTCTGTGCACGGCTCAATCTACGGCCGGTCCGGCAACGGCCGGACCGCGGGGGGACTCGCAAAGTTTTCGTTGGACGCTGACGATGAATGACAACGGAAACATCCGCTCCCGTCGTACGACGGGAGCGCTTGATGACCGAGTTCCTTCATATCCTCTCACGCCGCTCGCCGCCGGCACCGCCGGACGGCACGATGAAACTGTGGAGCGTATCGATGGAACGATGCTGACGTCTCCTCCCGCGAAGGAGAGCGTCCTACCTCCTCTTCACATCCAGCACACGGCCGTCGGCGCCGAGCAGCTGCACCTCCAACGGCATCTCGCCGGCGGCGTGGGTCGAACAGCTCAAGCAGGGATCGAAGCAGCGGATGCCCGCTTCGATGCGGTTCAGGATCCCTTCGGAGACCTTCGGCCCGTCGATGAACTGCATGGCGATCTGCCGGACGGTGCGGTTCATCGCCATGTTGTTCTGCGCCGTCGCGATGAGCATGTTCACCTTCTGCAGCACGCCGTTCTCGTCCACCCAGTAGTGATGGAACAGCGTCCCGCGCGGCGCTTCGCACGCGCCGATCCCTTCCAGTCGGTTGATCTCCGCCTTGGAGCGGACCTGCGTGCCGAAGATGGCCGGATCGTGGAGCAGTTCCTCCAGCTTCTCCACCGCGAAGAGCATCTCGATGAGACGCGCGTAGTGGAAGTAGAAGGAGTTGTTCACCGCCTCAGAGGAGGGGGCGAGCTTCTTGAACAGACGCCGTTCCTGTTCCGCCAGCGGCGTGGTGATGGAATCGCAGATGTTCAGCCGGGCAAGAGGACCGACGCGATAGATGCCCTTGGGATAGCCGAGAGGCTTGTAGTACGGGAACTTCAGGTAGGACCACGATTCGCTCGCCTCACCGAAATCCTGACGGTACTCCCGCGGGTCGATGTTGTTGGCGATGATGTTGCCGGCGCTGTCCATCACGCGAAGATTCCCGCCGTAGTACTCGAGCTCGCCGTTCGGTCCCACCATGCCCATGAAGAGCGATTGGAAGTTCCCGAAGCTCGGGATCTCCTTCGAATACTGTTCGTGCACTCTCTTGATGGTCTTGATGGCGAGCAGCGCCGTCTCGCGAACTTCGGGATACCACGCCAGCAGCGCGTCCCGCTCCTCCCTGGTGAACGCCTCGCGTACGCCGCCGGCCACGGCCCAGGGGGTGTGGATACGGCGTCCGCCGAGCATCTCGATGACCTGCTGTCCGAACTTCCGCAGGCGGATACCCCGGACCGCGAAATCCTTGTCATGCGCCAGCAGGCCGAAGATGTTCCGGAGCGCCGGGTCCGCCTCGAAACCGAGGAGGAAATCCGGCGACGAGAGGTGGAAGAAACTGAGGGCGTGGGACTGGATCCACTGCGCGAGCGTCAGCATGCGGCGGAGCTTCTCGGCGGTCTCGGGAATGCCGATGGCGAGGATGTCGTCCCCCGCCTTGGCGGAGGTGACGAGATGGCTCGCGGGACAGATGCCGCAGATGCGCGAGGTGAGCCCCGGCATCTCCCACACCATGCGTCCTTCGCAGAACTTCTCGAAGCCGCGGAACTCGTTGACGTGGAAGCGCGCGTCCTGCACCTCCCCCTTGTCGTTCAGGTGGATGGTGATCTTGGCGTGGCCTTCGATGCGCGTGACGGGCGATATCGTGATGGTTTCGGACATGGTCGGATTCTTCGCTGATGAACGTTCTGTTCCACTGGACTCTGCCGGCACGGCGGAACCTCCGCCGCGGCCCGGGCGCGCCCTCTCAACCGTACCGGAGGAACTGCGTCTTGAACACCGGGATGCGCCCCTGCAGCAGTTCCGAAATGGCGAACCAGATCTCGTCCGGCGTGGGGGGACAGCCGTGCAGGAACGCGTCCACCCGGATGAGATGGTGCAGCGGGATGGCCTGCTCGCGGAGCGACGCCAGGAACGTATGGTCGTTCGGCACCGAGTTGCAGAGGTCCGCCAGTTCCTTGTACGCGCGGTCGATGAGTTCGGCGTTGCCGAACCGGTTCCGCATGGCGGTGACGTTCCCCGTGGTGGCGCAGTCGCCGAACGAGATGACGTACTTCGAACGCCGGCGGATGATGTGCGCCATCTCCTCATTCTCGTCGTTCGTCACCGCCCCTTCGACGAGGGTGACGTCGACGTCCTTCGGGAACTCCTTCACGTCCGCGATGGGCGAATAGACGAGCTGGACCTTGTCCGCCAGTTCGATGAGCCGCTCGTCGAGGTCGAGGAACGACATGTGGCAGCCGGAGCATCCGCCGAGCCAGGCGGTGGCGACCCGTGGTTTCTGGATGGTGTCACTCATAGATGTTCTTCGATGCTGATGGTGTACGTTTGACGCCGCTCGTGCGGATGACGGACGATGAGCCGGTCTCCCGGCGCGAGTCCCTTCCAGCGGACGAAATAATGTTCATGCGGACGGTCCGCCCCGCGGCAGATGCAGCGGTACGCTTCGACCTTCATCCGTTCCTCGCGGACGCCGCGCTTCACGGAGAACGGCGCACCGACCTCCGGAAAGAACGGCAGCATGTTCTTGAGGACCAGGAAGTATCCGCTGCGCGCCTCCTCCGGCGAGATGGTCCGTTCATACACGTCGGTCATGACGGGGTCCCCTTATTCGTTGGTGAACGCGACCCACTCCCGCTTCTGGCGGGCGGTGATGATGTACTTCAGGAAATCCTTCTTCTTCTCCATCTCGGAGACGGTGACCCCCTTCTCGAACAGGGCTCCGGTGGGACAGACCATGACGCACTTACCGCATTCGGTGCAGGTCTGCGAACTCCCCCAGGAATAATCGAGCCCCGTCACGATCTCGCAGTCGATGCCGCGTCCCGCCACGTCCCACACGTGCGCACCTTCCACTTCGTCGCACACGCGGACGCACCGCGTGCAGAGGACGCAGCGGTTGTGGTCCATCACGTACTCCTTGTGCGTGGCGTCGAGCGACTTCTTCGGGAAGAGGTACGGGTAGCGGACCCGCACAAGACCCACTTCGTACGCCAGGTCCTGCAGTTCGCAGTGGTTGTTCGCGACGCAGACGGCGCAGACATGGTTCCCTTCGGACGCGAGCAGCGCGACGATCATCCGGCGGTACTTGTCCAGCTTCTGATTGGAGGTGGTGATGACCATCCCCTCCTCGACCTTGGTGGTGCAGGCCGGCAGGAGCTTCGGGATGCCTTCGATCTGGACGAGGCAGAGCCGGCAGGCGCCGACCGTGGAGAGGCCCTCCAGATGGCACAGCGTCGGGATGGGGATCTTGTTCTGGCGGCAGACCGACAGGACGGATTCCCCTTCCTGCGCGCTGTACTGTTCGCCGTTGATGGTCAGTGTCTTGACAGCCATGACATGCTCACAAAAATTGGCGTGGAACTGGATACTCGATGATGGATTCAGGATTCATGGTACAGGTGCAGACGATCCGGTACCTCGCTCTCTACTTCTCAAAATCGACGACGATCCCCGGCTCTCCTTCGAACGTCTCCACGGGCTGCAGCAGCTGTTCGTACTCGTGACGGAAGAACCGGAGCGTGGAGAGGACCGGGTTCGGAGCGGACTGTCCGAGGCCGCACAGGCTGGTCTCTTTCACCATCATGCAGAGCTCTTCGAGCAGCACCATGTCGTCCTGCGTCGCCTTCTTCTTGGAGATCTTGTCGAGCAGACCGTAGATGTGGCGGGTGCCGACACGGCACGGGATGCACTTGCCGCACGACTCGTCCATGCAGAACTGCATGAAGAACTTCGCGACCTCGACCATCCGGGAGGTGGAGTCCATCACGATGAGACCGCCGCTTCCCATGATGGAACCGACCTTCATCAGCGATTCATAGTCCACCGGAAGATCGAGCTGGTCCGCCGGAATGCAGCCGCCGGAGGGACCGCCGGTCTGGGCCGCTTTGAACTCCGTCCCGTCGGGCGTACCGCCGCCGATGTCGAAGATGATGGTGCGGAGCGGGATGCCCATCGGCACTTCGATGAGGCCGGTGTTGCGGATGTTCCCGGCCAGGGCGAAGACCTTGGTCCCTTTGCTCTTCTCCGTGCCGATGCCGGCGAACCAGTCCGAGCCCTTGCGGATGATGGGGGCGACGTTCGCGTACGTTTCGACGTTGTTGATGACGGTCGGCATGCCCCAGAGCCCTTTTTCGGAGGGGAACGGCGGCCGAGGGCGCGGGTTCCCGCGCTTGCCTTCGATGGAGGCGAGCAGCGCGGTCTCTTCGCCGCAGACGAAGGCACCGGCGCCGATGCGGATGTCGATACGGAAGTTGAACTGCGATTCGAGGATGCGGTTGCCGAGCAGTCCCGCCTTCTCGGCCTGCTTGATGGCGAGCTTCAGCCGTTCGATGGCGAGCGGATACTCCGCCCGGCAGTAGATGTACCCCTGCTGCGCGCCGACCGCGTAGCCGGCGATGGCCATCCCTTCGAGCACCCGGTGAGGGTCCCCCTCGAGCACGGAGCGGTCCATGAACGCCCCCGGGTCCCCCTCGTCCGCGTTGCAGACGACGTACTTCTGTTCGCCGTGCGCCTTGCGCACGATGCCCCACTTCAGTCCGGTGGAGTATCCGGCGCCGCCGCGGCCGCGCAGTCCGCTCTTGCGCACCTCTTCGATGACGTCCGCCGGCTGCATCTCGGTGAGCGCCTTCGCCAGTCCCGCATATCCCTCCGCCGCCACGTACTCGTCGATGCTCTCCGAATTGGTCCGGCCGCAGTTCTCGAGCACGATGCGCGTCTGCGAGGTGAAGAACGGCACGTTCGTATCGCACACGTGCGCGTCCACCTTCTTCCCGTTCACGATGTGCGATTCGACGATCTTCTCCGCCGTCCGGACGTCCACGTTGCGGTACATCGTATCGTCGCTCTGCACCTTCACGAGCGGTCCTTCGCCGCAGAGTCCCATGCAGCCGGTGCCGATCACCTCGCACTCCTTGTCCAGCGCATGTTCCTTCACCTTCGCCTTGAGCGCCGCGCTCACCTTGTCCGCGCCGCACGAGGCGCAGCCGGCCGCGGAGCAGAAGAGGACGCGGTGCTTCTTCTGGTCCTGACGCTCCCGTTCCTGTTCGGCGAGGTCCTGGAGATCTTCAAGGGTCATGATACCACCTCCGGTACTGAGAGTTTCACCTGTTCCACGCGGCGGATGGATTCGTCCGGTGTGAGCTTTCCGACCACCGCGTCGTCCAGCACCGCCACCGGCGCCAGACCGCACGAACCGACGCACCGCGCGGTGATGAACGAGACCGAATTGTCCTTCGTCGTGTCGCCGAACCGGCACTGGTAGTGCTCCTCGAGCGCCGTCTGGATCTGTTCCGCCCCTTTCACGTAGCAGGCGGTTCCCATGCAGAGGACGAAGGTGTGCTCCCCCTTCGGCTTCAGATTGAAGAAGTGATAGAAGGTGGCCACGCCGTACACGCGGCTGAGCGGAAGCTTCAGCGAACGGGCGACGTAGATGAGGAGGTCGTTCTCGAGGTAGCCGAAGATACCCTGCGCGACGTGCAGGATCTCGATGAGCGCATCGCCGCGGGCCTGATGCTTGGTGATGGCGCGGTCAAGGAGCTTGAACCGGTTGTCACCGCTCGGATGTTTCGGTTGTTCGACGGGAGACATGATGTGTCCAACGATTGAATTCGGAGAGAGGTATCCGCAAGGATCTGCTGCAGCTGCCGTTCACCGGCACTGACCATTCTGAAGCAATTCCCGTGCTAATTTTATATCGCGACTGCGTTGAAAATTGTGAGGATGAATCGGCGGGGATTAGCGATTTTGCAAAGAGGGTTGAAGAACGTATGCAAAAGAGAGAATTGGGTGATGCAGAATTCAGCGATGCATTCTTCATCACTGTATGGATAGTGAACGTTCCGCCGGAAAGGAGTTGTTCCTCCCCTCCGGCGGTGACGGCATCACTTCCAGTCGTCGGTGCGGAAGGAGGAGGCCGGAAGTCCGGCGCCGTTGAAGAGGGTCGCCTCCGGAACGTTCTCCCACGCATACCGTACGGCGAGCGGAACACGTACGAGCGGTGAAGAGACGATGACGGTCTTGCCCTTCACCACGGCAACGGCAGGATGGAACACGCTGTCATCACCCGCGATGGTGAACGATGTCGAACCGTTCTGCGGTGTGAGACGCAATCCGTCCGATTGCTCGAACGACAGAACGACGCTCCCATCCTTCACGGCGTACGACCGGTAGAGCGGTCCGGACGGTACGACCTTCTTCCGGTACTCCCGGGCGAGCGCCCAGCGGGCGAGCCGTCCGCCGACATCCTCCTTGTTCGCGGGATGGATGTTCCCTGCCGCACCGATGTCCAGCGTCACCGCCATGCCGGTGCCGGCCAGGGAAAGCGATTGGCGTTGCGCTTCGCGGAGACGCTGCGATTCCACCGCGGGACCGTAGGCGAAGGGAGCGATCTGTACGAAATAGAACGGAAAGTCATTCTTCCAATCACTTCTCCAGTTCCGGATCATCGATGTGAAGAGCTCGCGATACGTCTCCGGTTTCGAGGTGTTGGACTCCCCCTGGTACCAGACGGCGCCCCGCAGCCGGTACGGAACGAGCGGCGCGATCATGCCGTTGTACAGCAGCGTCGGCGTGGATGCGGTCACCTCGAGCACGAGAGGAGGACGGGAACGGAAGTCCTCGTTGGCGATATCGAAGCGGTAGAAACGTCCGTCACGGTACTCCGCCACGGGACGATACTTCCAATCACCGGAGAGAGCGACGAAGGAGGTATCGTCCGCCGGACGCAGACGCATCTGCTCCTCCCTCCCCCAGAAGCCCCCACCCCCCGTGTTGTCGATGACGCGGACGGCGATGACGAGCCGCGTCGTGTCGATGACGCCCGCCGGAACGGAATAGACTCGCTCGACGTTCCAGGGACTGCCGGTCTCCATCCCGCCGACGAGTTTCCCGTTGATGTACGTCCGGTCCACATCGTCGATGGGACCGAGCGACATGACCAGACCGCGCCCCAGCCAGGCGCGCGGTATCTCGATGCTCCGGCGGTACCACACCGTCCCGTCGAAGTTCCCGACCTCGCCCGCCTCCCATCCGCCGGGAAGGCGCATCGTTCTCCATGCGCCGTCATCGTACTCCGCATTCGCGAGGACCGAGTCGCCGAAGTCGAGCGCACGGAACCGCGCGTCGGTTTCCGCATCGTTCGGCAGCAGGACCGGATGCGCGCGCAGCCATTCCATGTACCGCGCGAACTGCCGCTTCCCTTCCTCCAGCCGCTCCGGAAAGTCCGCATAGTCCGGATGCCGCACGATGTACTCCCGGCTCGTCCATCCCTCCACCGGCGTGCCGCCCCAGGAGGAGACGATGAGGCCGACGGGGACCTTCAGTTCCTCCCGCAGCCGCTTCCCGAAGAAGTACGCCGTGGCGCTGAACCGCGCCGCCTCCTCGGGCGTGCACTCCTTCCAGTCGCCGCCGCACTCCCGCTGCGGCGTCTCGGCGAGCCGGCGTTCCACGGTGAAGAGCCGCATCATCGGGTCGTCCGCGGAGCGGATCGTCTCCGCCGAACCCATGATGGTGTCGGTCGGCGGCCATCCGATGAGCGGCATCTCCATGTTGGACTGTCCCGCGCAGAGCCAGACCTCGCCGATGAGGACGTTACGGAACCGGAGGGTGTCCCGCCCGGAACGGACGGAGAGCGTGAACGGACCCCCCGCGTTCGGCGCGGCGATGTTCACGCTCCAGGTGCTGTCCGGTCTCACGGTCCCCTTCGCGCTTCTCCCCCATGTGCCCGTGACGGTGACCGAGGCGCCGGGAACGCCGTACCCCCACACCGGCACGCTGTTCCCGCGCTGGAGAACGAGATTGTCGGTGAAGAGCGGGGCGACGGTGAGCGTGGAGCGCTGTGCGGAGACGGAACAAACACCGGTGATGAAGAGAAGGAAGGATATCCGGATGGCGGCCATTGAGGACCTTTCGTGACGGACGGGTGCGGTAAAAAAAAAAGCCCGTGCATGGCACGGGCGGGGAACGGGAACGGAGTTCAGGAGGCGATGTCCACTTCGGTGAGCACCTGTTCGCGGACGACGGTGCGCATCTCCGCACTGACGAGCGAACCCTGCAGGCGGTCCAGGCGGGTCTGCAGCTGCGCGAGCTGTTCCTTCATCAGATGGTGTTTCTCGCGGTGCTCTCCGGCCACATGGAGCTGATAGGTCGCGCGGGAGAGCTGGATGGCGATGTTCTGCATCGTGATGACGTCGCCGAGCATCGTTTCGAGGATGCCGTGCATCCGGTCGTTGGAGTTCATACGTTGGTTCCCCGTGAGCGCTTCCGGGACCGGCAAAGGTCCCGGAAGCGGTGGTGCGTGTCCTTACTTCTTCTTCGCCGGCTTCTTCATCTCCTTCAGCGCGGCGCGGGCGGCCGCCAGACGCGCGATGGGAACGCGGAACGGCGAGCAGCTCACGTAATTGAGACCGATCTGATGGCAGAATTCGACGCTCGACGGCTCACCGCCGTGCTCGCCGCAGATGCCGATCTTGAGATGGGGCTTGGTGCCGCGCCCCTTCTCCACTGCGATCTTCATCAGGGCGCCCACGCCGGCCCGATCGAGGGCTTCGAACGGGTCCTTCGCGTAGATGTCCTTCTCCACGTACGGCATGAGGAAGCGCGCGGAGTCGTCGCGGCTGATGCCGATGGTGGTCTGCGTCAGGTCGTTGGTGCCGAAGCTGAAGAACTCGGCGGTCTTGGCGATCTCGTCCGCCGTGACGGCGCCGCGCGGCACTTCGATCATGGTGCCGACCAGATACTTGAAGGAGCACTTCTTCTCCTTCATCACCTCTTCGGCGCACTTGTGCACGATCTTCGCCTGGTGCTCCAGCTCGAGCGCGTTGCCGACGAGCGGGATCATCACCTCCGGGAAGACCGGCGTGCCGGCCTTGATCACGTTCGCGGCCGCCTCGAAGATGGCGCGGCTCTGCATCTCGGTGATCTCGGGATAGATGATGCCCAGACGGCAGCCGCGGAACCCGAGCATCGGGTTGAACTCATGCAGCTCCGCCACGCGCTGGTGGATGCGCTCCGCGCGGATGCCCATCTCCTTCGCCAGTTCCTTCTGCGTCGCCTTATCGTGCGGCAGGAACTCGTGCAGCGGCGGATCGATGGTGCGGATGGTGACCGGACGGCCGCCCATTGCCGTGAAGATGCCTTCGAAGTCTTCGCGCTGCAGCGGCAGCAGTTTCGCGAGCGCCTTCTTGCGCTGCTCCACGGTGTCCGAGAGGATCATCTCCCGCATGGGACCGATCTTCCCTTCGCCGAAGAACATGTGCTCCGTACGGCACAGACCGATCCCCTCGGCGCCGAACGCGACGGCGTTCTGGGCCTGGTCCGGCTGGTCCGCGTTCGTGCGGATGTTGAGCTTGCGGTACGTGTCCGCCCACGACATGATCTTGGCGTAGAGCTGGTAGGTCGGCGCCTTCTTCGGGTCGAGGGTCTTGTTGATGAGCACTTCCATCACTTCGGACGGACGGGTCGGGACCTTGCCCTCGATGACCTCGCCGGTCGAACCGTCGATGGAGACCCAATCGCCCTGACGGATGGTCTTGCCGTTCACCTTCATGCTGTGCGCCGCGTAGTCGATGTGCAGCGCGGAGCAGCCGACGATGCAGACCTTGCCCATCTGGCGCGCCACGAGGGCCGCGTGGGATGTCATGCCGCCGAACGCGGTCAGGATGCCTTCGGAGGCGTCCATGCCGCGGATGTCTTCCGGCGACGTCTCCGCACGGCAGAGGATGACCTGTTCGCCCTTCGCTTTCCACTCTTCGGCGTCGGCCGCGTTGAACACGATGCGTCCGGTGGCGGCGCCGGGACCGGCGGGAAGGCCGGAGGCGAGCTGCAGGCCCTTCTGGACCGCGGCGGCCTTCTCCTTCTGGTCGAACACCGGACGGAGGAGCTGGTTGAGGGCGTCGGGTTCGATGCGGGCGAGCGCTTCCTTATCGTCGATGAGGCGCTCCTTCACCATGTCCGTCGCGATGCGCAGGGCGGCCAGCGCGGTGCGTTTGCCGGCGCGGCACTGCAGCATGTAGAGCTTTCCTTCCTGGATGGTGAACTCGATGTCCATCATGTCGCGGAAGTGCTTCTCGAGGATGCGGCGGATGTTGTCCAGCTGCTTGTAGATCTGCGGACGGGCCTTCTTCAGCTCCACGATGGGGAGCGGCGTGCGGATGCCCGCCACCACGTCCTCGCCCTGGGCGTTCATCAGGTACTCGCCGTAGAACTCGTCCTCGCCCGTGGCCGCGTTGCGCGTGAAGGCGACGCCGGTGCCGGAGTTCTCGCCCATGTTGCCGTACACCATCGCCTGGATGTTGACGGCGGTCCCCCACGAGCCGGGGATGTTGTTCATCTTGCGGTACGCGATGGCGCGGTCGTTGTTCCACGAACCGAACACGGCGCCGACGGCGCCCCAGATCTGCTCTTCCGGATCGTTCGGGAAGTCCTTGCCGGTGTTCTTCTTGATGGCCTTCTTGAACTCGGCCACGAGGTCCTTCAGGTCCTCCGCGGTGAGGTCGGTGTCAAGGTGCACCTTCTTCTGCTTCTTCTTGTGCTCGATGATGACCTCGAACGGGTCCTTGTCGTGCTTGCCGACCGGACGCACGCCCATCACGACGTCGCCGTACATCTGCACGAAGCGGCGGTACGAGTCATAGACGAAGCGCGGATTGTTGGTCTTGCGGATGAGCCCTTCGGCGACGGTGTCGTTCATGCCGAGGTTCAGGATGGTGTCCATCATGCCGGGCATGGAGGAGCGTGCTCCGGAGCGGACGGAGACGAGGAGCGGATTCACCGCGTCGCCGAACTTCATTCCCATCGCCTTGTTCAGTTTCTGGATGGCCTGGAAGACCTCCTTCGCGAGCGACGTGGGATAGTGGCGGTTGTGCGCGTAGTAGTACGTGCAGACCTCGGTGGTGATGGTGAAGCCCGCCGGCACCGGCAGTCCGATGTTGGTCATCTCGGCGAGGTTGGCTCCCTTGCCGCCGAGCAACGACTTCATGTCGGCCTTGCCTTCCGCACGACCTCCGCCAAAACTATAGACATATTTCGGCATAGTGAATTGCGTCCTTTCTAGTTCGAATGAGAATGCGATGGATGATTGAAATAAGACTTCTTCGTCATATTTATGATGGTGAAAACCTTGAGCGATTATTGCAATTACAATGCCATGTTAATCCTCCACAAAAGTCTGATTTTGCTGATTTTTTGCCCCTTCGTGCCGATACTATTTCCATCAGTAGGAATGTACGGAGATTGATTTGCAAAACATAGAAGGCTTTTTCGTCTGAAAAAAGCAATTTCGTAAAAAAACGCCATTTTTGATTGGCACATAACTTGCCAATTAAAAATGTAGATATGTCTACGCAATCCTCTGATACTCCTCTCTATTCTATCGGGACAGCTTCGCGCATTCTCGGTATTTCCGTACAGACCCTCCGGCTGTACGAGAACGAGGGATTGATCGCTCCGCACAAGAGCAGCGGCGGCCACCGTCTCTATTCTGATGCGGACCTTGAGCGGGTGCGGTGTCTGCGGAAGGCGATCAACGAAGAGAAGATCAGCATCGGAGGGATCAAGCGCATCCAGGGGATGATCCCCTGCTGGCAGATCATCGGCTGTCCGGCGGAGCAGCGTGACGCCTGCCCCGCCTTCCGGAACCACGCCGGCGGCTGCTGGACGTACAAGCACGAGCATTCGGTCTGCGCTTCGAAGGAGTGCCGGCTGTGCGAGGTCTACAAACTGTCGAGCGACTGCGGCAAGGTCCGCGACCTCATCATCCGTTCCACCGTACATCCGTAACGTCCGGCCGAACCGGACCAACCGACCCGACCATGAAACGATTCATCATCCCCCTGCTCGCCCTGGCGATCACCGCCGTGTTCTACGTCGCCTCCATCACCTCAACGGACCCCGGACCGGACGGCGTCGCCGCGCTCAAGGCGAAGTACGCGGTGAAGGCGAAGCCCTCCGTCGACCATGCGAAGTTCACCCAGCTCCAGCGGACCTTCCGCCGTCCGCAGGAGGTCACCGCGGCGTGCATCGACTGTCACAACGGACGGCACACCGAAGTGATGCAGTCCTCCCACTGGAACTGGGAACGCGAGGAGTTCATCGAGGGCCGCGGGATCCGGTACGTTGGAAAGAAGAACATCCTCAACAACTTCTGCATCGGCATCAACACGAACGAGCAGTCGTGCAACAAGTGCCACATCGGCTACGGCTGGGGGGACAAGGGATTCGACTTCTCCGACGCACTGAACGTGGACTGTCTCGCCTGCCACGACAACAGCGAGACGTACATGAAGAAGAGCGGCGGCGCCGGAATGCCCGACCCGGCCGTGAACCTGACCGTGGTCGCCCAGAAGGTGGGGCGCCCGACCCGGACCAACTGCGGCACCTGCCACTTCTTCGGCGGCGGCGGCAACAACGTGAAGCACGGCGACCTGGAGAAGGCGCTCTTCGACACCGACCGCGAGGTGGACGTGCACATGGGGAGCGACGGCGCGAACCTAGAGTGCGTCGCCTGCCACACCGCCGAGAAGCACCAGA
Source organism: Bacteroidota bacterium (assembly GCA_008933835.1). Classification (GTDB taxonomy): domain Bacteria; phylum Bacteroidota; class Ignavibacteria; order UBA10030; family UBA8401; genus SpSt-333. The sequence continues at coordinate 70,834 of WBUG01000006.1, forward strand.
TGCTCGGCAAGGTCTACTCGCTCTCCTCCATGAACCGCGACCGCTCCACCTGCGAACAGTGTCACACCGCTACCCCGCACGAGAACGAGGTCATCAACGAACATGTGGTGAAGGTGGCGTGCCAGACCTGTCACATCCCGGAGTACGCCAAGGTGAACTCCACCAAACTGGCCTGGGACTGGTCCACCGCCGGAAAACTCAAGGAGGGGGAACCGTACGAGGAACTGGACTCCCTCGGCAACATTCTCTACGCGTCCATCAAAGGGACCTTCACCTGGGGACGCAATGTGAAGCCGGAGTACGTCTGGTTCAACGGCACGGCGTCGCATTACCTGACCGGCGACCGCGTGCCGGACACCGCTCCCATTCCGATGAACACGCTCCACGGCAGCTATGACGATCCCGACGCGAAGATCATCCCGGTGAAGGTGCACCGCGCACTGCAGCCGTACGACCCGGTGAACCGGACGATCATCCAGCCCAAGACGTACGCGGCGAACAAGGGTGAAGGGGGGTTCTGGAAGGACTTCGACTGGAACACGTCCATCCGCACCGGGATGGCGTACGTGGGACTGCCGTACAGCGGACAGTACACGTTCGCCCGGACGGAGATGTACTGGCCGGTGAACCACATGGTCTCCCCCAAAGGGAAGGCCGTCGGCTGCACCGAATGCCATACGCGGGAGAACGGACGCATCGCGAACCTCAAGGACTTCTACATGCCTGGACGCGACACCAACGCGGCCGTCGAACTTTTCGGCACCGGCGCCATCGTCATGACCCTGCTGGGGGTCGGTATCCACGCCGGCGTCCGCATCGTCCTCAGCCGCAAACGTTCCTCCGGAGCCCGTCCATGAAAAAAATCCTCGTCTATAACCGGTTCAACCGTCTCTGGCACTGGTCGCAGACCGTGCTCATCCTCTTCCTGGCCCTCACCGGGTTCGAGATCCACGGCTCGCTCACCTTCTTCGGGTTCGCACAGGCGGTGTCGCTGCACAACACCGCGGCGTACCTCTTCCTCATCCTGATCGCGTTCGCCATCTTCTGGCATTTCACGACGGGACAGTGGCGCCAGTACATCCCCACCCGGGAGAACCTGCGCGCCCAGGCGGAATACTATATCACCGGCATCTTCCGGAACGCCCCCCATCCCACCCGGAAGAGCGCGCTGACGAAGCTCAATCCGCTGCAGCGGCTCGTGTACCTCGCGCTGAAGATGCTCGTCATTCCGGTGATGGTGGTCTCGGGTCTGCTCTATATGTACTACCGGTATCCGCAGTCCGGCGCCATCAAATCGCTCCGCCTGGACGGTCTCGAGGACGTCGCACTGCTGCACACCGCGGGAGCGTTCTTCCTCATCGCGTTCGTCATCGCCCACGTCTACCTCATCACCACCGGCCACACGCCGACCTCGAACCTGAAAGCGATGATCACGGGATATGAGGAGGTGGAGGAGGAAGAGGGAAAGGAACGAATGTGATACTGTAGTGATTGATTCATCGGTTCATTGGAACATTGATGGAACGGAGACGTGGGTTTCTTCGAGCCTTGATTGCGTCATTGAATCATTGAATCAATGAATGAATGAATCAATTCTCCTTCTGAAATATTTTATCCATTTCACCCATACAGATCCGCCATGAAGACCACATACATGAATCCCTATCTCGCCGGCTTCCTGCTGGGACTGACGCTGCTGGCGACCATCGTCATCACCGGACGCGGGCTCGGTGCCAGCGGCGCGCTCAAGAGCGCCGTGGTGGCTGCGGTGAACACCGTCGCTCCCCAGCATGCGCACGAGTCGAAGTTCTATGCGGAGAATCTGCGGTCGCTCCATGAGAATCCGTTGAAGGCGTGGCTCGTCTTTGAAGTGCTCGGCGTCGTCATCGGCGGGTTCCTGTCCGGCGTGGTGTCCGACCGGCTCGCCTTCGTCACGGAGAAGGGCCCGCGTATCACCTCCACGATGCGGCTCGGCTTCGCCCTCATCGGCGGACTGCTGTTCGGCCTGGGGGCGCAGTTCGCCCGCGGGTGCACGAGCGGCGCGGCGCTGAGCGGTATGGCGGTCCTCTCCACCGGTGGCATCATCACCATGATGGCCATCTTCGGCACCGGGTACGCCATCGCGTACTTCTTCCGGAGGCTGTGGATATAGCGGATGGCGGACGGTGATGCGGATACGAACGTTTCTTCACTACTCGGACTGAGGCTCTCATGTTCCCACTGGTTCCCAACCTTATCAGCGAAGAGCTGAATCTCATCGTCGCGCTGCTCATCGGCATCGCGTTCGGTTTCATCCTCGAGCAGGCGGGTTTCTCCTCCTCGCGGAAACTGGCCGGGGTCTTCTACGGCTACGACTTCACCGTCCTCCGGGTCTTCTTCACCGCGGGGGTCACGGCGATGAGCGGCGTCATCATCCTCGGTTACCTCGGCTGGCTCGACACCGATTTCATGTACATCAACCCCACCTTCATGCAGGCGGCCGTCCTCGGCGGCGTCATCATGGGCTTCGGGTTCATCATCGGCGGGTTCTGTCCGGGCACGAGCGTCTGCGGCATGGCCATCGGCAAGATCGACGCGATGGTGTTCGTGGGGGGCGGCCTCATCGGCGTGTTCGTCTACGGCGAGCTGTATCCCTGGTTCGAGGGGATCACGAACGCCGATGCGATGGGTCCGCTGCGGATCTTCGATTCGCTCGGGATGTCCCAGGGGCTCTTCGCTTTCGCGCTCATCGCGATGGCGGTGGGGGCGTTCATCGCCACGACGGTCATCGAGCGGAAGGTGGATCCCGACGGTCCCGCGAAAGAGTTCAACGCCGCGACGCACCGGCTCGCCGGACTGGCCGTGCTGGCGGTCGGCGCGGTGCTCGTCTTTCTGCCTGATTATAAAGAACGAATGTTGACGGCGGTCTCGGACACGCAGTACCTGGAAACGCACCCGGTGAAGGAGATGACGGCGGACGAACTCGCGTTCCGCCTCATCGATAGGGACCCCCGCGTTTCCGTCATCGATGTCCGTGCCGCCGCCGATTTTGCCTCGCTCTCCCTCCCCGGCGCCGTGAACATCGAGCCGCGCCAGGTCTTCCAGAAGGAGTACAGCGAGCTGCTCGGACAGCGGCACACGCGCAAGGTGTTCGTCTCGTCGGACGAGGCCGAGGCGCGAAAGGCCGCGCTCATCGCCCGGCATCTGGGGTACGAGAACGTCTACGTCCTCTGCGGCGGCATCGACCGTTTCGTCGCGCAGATCATCATGAACACGCCGTCGACGGCGGACGAACCGTGCCGTTTCCAACGCGCAGCGTACGACCCGCAGACCGCCGTCCCGCCCCACGACGAACTGCGGCAGGCGAAGGACACCGAACGGTTCCGCACGAAGGCCAGCGTCGCGATGCAGGCGATGATCAAGGAGGCGAAGCAGAAGAGCGTCAAGCCGGTCAAGATCGTCAAGAAGGTGGCGGGAGGGTGCTAGCCGCATCTCCCGTGTCAGCGCAGCACGAAAGCGATGAAGCCGGAGTCCCCTCCGGCTTCGCCGTGTACAGTGGTCTCGGACCCCCTCCGAACCCGTTCACCATCCCGCCGCGAACACCAGCGAACCGGCCAGCAGACCGAGCACCGCATTGAACGCCTTCACCTTGACCGCGTCCGCAACGGAGTACGAGAGCATCGGGAGCATGCCGTGTCCGTCCTGCACGATGGCGCTGGTGAGCAGTACCGAGAACGGCACGAACCCCTGCGCGTAGAGCGTGACGAAGAAGAGATGCGGACCCGATTCCGGAATGAGGCCGGTCACCACCGCCAGCAGGAGGAACATGGAGCGGTATTCCGATGCGAAGCGTTCCAGCGGAAGCACCGTCATCGCCGCGTCCACCGCCGCCAGCGCCGCGAAGGTCCAGACGGCGGTACGGAGCAGGTGCCTCCGGATGATGTGACGGTACACATGGTCGACCAGGTAGTGCCGGACGGAGCGTTCGGGCTGATGGTAGCCCATTTCGCCGCAGTTGGAGCAGGTGCGAAGGTTCAGCCGCGCCGAGACCCGGTCGATGAGCCATCCCCCGGCGATGCCGAACACGAACAGCAGACCGAAGAGCAGCACCGCATCGCGGGGGAACATGGCGAGCATGACGAACGCCTCGTCCCCCGACACCGCGATCATGGAACCGGCCAGGGCGCCGAAACTGATCATGCCGTGGATGTAGAGCGACACGTTGGTGAACCCGCCGATGCATCCCGGCACGGTGCCGATGAGCGACGCCACGACGTACTGCCGCGAACGTCCCGCTCTTTCGAAGAAACGGTGAAGCCGGTCCTTGGTGAGGACGTTCAGCAGGTCCACCGCCACCATCATCACCGCGACGAGCAGGGTGATGCGGAGCGTCTCACCCGCCAGATGCGGAAGACGTGCGAGCAATCCGTCGTCATTCATGGCGGCGGCAGGTCCGTTCGGCGTCATGGACGAGGGTCCCATCCGCGAACCGGGCGGCGGCCTCTTCGACCCCTTCCACGTCCGTGAAGAGGACGTCGATACGGTGCGCCCGGAGGTCCTCCACCGCCCTCCAGCCTCCGCCGGCGCAGATGAGCGCGGCGCAGTCCTTCAGTCCCTCGGTCAACCGGGCATGATGGGCTCCCGCCCCTTCCCCGTGTCGATGTTCTCCGGCTTCGTGTGCATGCGCAGCACCGCCGTCATGATGGGCGGTGAATCCGTTCTCCCGGACGCCGGCCGGACGGACGGTCCCGTTCTCGACGTCGAAGAGCATGAATGTCCGGCAGCGGCCGATATGGCCGGCGACCCGTTTCCGGTCGTTGCTGGCGATGGCGATTCTCATGGTCGTTCCCTTTCGTTCGATTTCGTTTCCGTGCTCATGGGAGCGAAATCCATCCGGAGCGCTTTGCCACGGAGGATGGCCTCCGTCACTTTCTTCCGTCCCCGCTCCACGATACGTCCGAACGTCGCGCGGGAGATGCGCATTTCGGCGGCGCCCCGTTCATGGGAGAACGCGAGGTAGTCCGCGAGCCGCATCGCCTCCAGTTCATCCTGTTCGAGCACCACTTCGGCCAGTTCCGTGAGCGGGATGCCGCGGGGCTTGAAGTAGACGGAGGCGGGACGGCAGCCGATGCGCCGCCGTTTCTTAGGTCGTGCCATGCGCGGGGTTCCCTTCCGTCGGACGTATCATTATGAGCATATGCTCAATATCGGGAAAACGGAGTTCCGAAGCAAGGTGTACTTTTTCGGCAGGAAAGGAAGGAACAACGGAGGGAAAACACCGTTCTCCCGGCATGCAGGAGCATGTCAGGTTCCGGAAACGAAGAGATGCGCGGCGTCAGCGCTGTTCGATGAGATGCTGCTCCATATCCTCATCGCATTCGCGGAGGAACCGTCCGAAGAGCAGGAACGCACCGAGCAGCATCAGGTACGAGAGAATTCCGATCGTCACATACATATGAACCTCCCACGATTTCACCGACTGATCGAAGAATAAAATGACAAATTATGTGCCGTAAATTTTCTCCCCCAGATCGACCGATTTTCAACAATACAGTTTCGAGGATCGAGAATTTTGTAGAATATCATCCACCGGTGCGAAATTTACCATTTGCAGAAGCGCTCATTCCTGCGTATATTTGATGCGGAAGAACGTTCAGCTCTCACCTGCGCTCCGAAACAACACGGAGCTTCGGTGAACAGGCTCCACCTGCGCTCCGCGGAAAACTCGGAGCTTCGGTGAGCAGGCAGTTGACCCGACAGAAGGCGTCGGGATGCTCAATTCGGCAACCACTCGCACACATCGCTCGTGGGCCGAATTGGCAGTTCAGAGCGTTCTTCAGTTCTCATACATATTTGGACGTTTAGCTCAGTTGGTTCAGAGCGTTCGCCTCACACGCGAAAGGTCGTAGGTTCAAGTCCTACAACGTCCACTTCAAAGAACCCGGAGGATATCCGGGTTTTCCATTTTAAAGCCGGTCCGGCGGACGCCGAAATAATGACACAGCCCTCGGATCGCTCCGCGGGCTGTCGTCATTCTTCATTTATGTACCGGCCGATTCCGCTGCCCGGGGCGGAATCCGCTACTTGACCAGCATCATCTTCTTGAGCATCGTCTTGCCGCCGCTCTGCAGGCGTGCGAAGTAGATACCGCTGGCGAACCTCGACGCATCGAAGCGGGCCTGATGATGGACGCCGGCATCACGCGGTCCGTTGACCAGCGTCGCCACTTCGCGTCCGACGATATCGTACACCTTCAGCGTCGTCATACCGGACTTCTCCAGCGTGAAGCCGATGGCGGTCGTGGGATTGAACGGGTTCGGATAGTTCTGGTCCAGAGAGAATCTCGCGGGTGCTGCACGCTCATTATCGACTGAGGTCGCTCCCGGTTTGACAGACCGCGTGTACGAGAACGCGCCGCCGGTGTTCCCGCCGGAATAGGTGAGTATCTTCACATCAAGATAGATGTTCTCCGCCGTCAGGTGCAGCACCAGATCCTTTCCGATCAGGCTCTGCGGACTGTTTCCGGAGAGAGGGAGGAAATTCAGATAGGACAGAGTACTGAACGAATCGGTGGTGCCGAAGGCCCATAATGTCCCGGATGGAGCATTGGCCGCATACGACGTATCCTTCCGGATATTGTAGATGCTCTGCGTGTTCGCACGGGTGATCCAGACCGAATCGGAGATGCGGTCCTGATTCGGTGCCAGTTTCCAATCCGCAAACGCCGCTTTCGAAAACGTGACCGTGCCGTTCGATCTCGTCCATACGGATTGAGCGGAGAGCATCCATGGCGTGACGATGAAGAGGTACACTACGAGTGCATGCCGTTTCACGAACATATCCTTCATACGAGTGAGATGCAGTGAATGAACGTCTGTATTCAGAAACCCGATACACGTTTTGCAGGGCATCCATAAAGAAGCCCTGGTCATCCGCGGTATGCGGATGCCAAGGCTTCCCTGAAGCTGGTACTGATGCCGATTACTTGACGAGCATCATCTTCTTGAGCATCGTCTTGCCGCCGCTCTGCAGGCGTGCGAAGTAGATGCCGCTGGCGAACCGCGACGCATCGAAGCGGGCCTGATGATAGACGCCGGCATCCAGCGTTCCGTTGACCAGTGTCGCCACTTCGCGTCCGACGATATCGTACACCTTCAGCGTCGTCATACCGGACTTCTCCAGCGTGAAGCCGATGGTGGTCGACGGATTGAACGGGTTCGGGTAGTTCTGTTCCAGCGTGAACACCAGCGGCACGACGCCGACGTTCACTTCGACCTCAGCGGAGTATCCGAACTTCCCGCTCCGGTCGACCTGTTTGAGGCGGTAGACGTACTTGCCCGCCTTCAGGTTCCGGTCCGTATAGCTGTACTCCTTCGGCGCGTTGGTGGTGCCGTTCCCTTCGACGAATCCGACCTTGCTCCATGCTTCAGCCGGTGCGACGCCGGCGTTGACGGTACCGGCCAGTCTCCGTTCGACCTCGAAACCGTAATTGTCCGTTTCCGTGGCGGTCCCCCAGGCGAGTTCGGCATTGAACCGCTTCGCCGTCGCCGTGAAAGAGGTCAGTTCCACCGAGAGCGGAGCTTCGCTGTTGACCCATCCGCTCGAACCGGTGAAATTGAAGTTCATCAACCGACCATCGCCTCCGGCCGTTCCATGACCGTGGGCGACCGTTCCGGTGCCGGCATTCAGCTGCCAGTATCCCACCAGACCCGATTGCGCCGACGTGAACGGAAGGTTCATGTTGTCCTGGATCTGCTGTTGCGTGCGGGCGACGTTCCAGATACGGACCTCATCGATATCACCGTTGAAGAACCGCCCGCCAAAATCCGAGCCGATGGCGATATGGTCGGAGTTCGAACTGGTGGTGAACGGTTCACCGTCGATGCTCACAGGACTTCCGTTGACATACAGCGTTCTCGTCCCGTTGTTATTGACGGCGGCGATATGGTACCAGTTTCCGGCCGTCAGGATCCCGCTGGCGGTCTCCTGTTCGTCGAAACGAATTCCCGTGTAGGGATGATTGTTCGACAAACGAATGAAGTATCCGTTCGAACCGTTGGAATGATACTTCGAGATGATCCCCGCCATGCTGCTGAAGCCGCTCGGCTTGATCCATGCTTCCAACGTGTACGTGTTCGTCAGATCGAACGCGTTCGCATCCTCGATCCGGACATGGTCATCCGACCCGTCGAAACGGAGCGAATTCGCCTGTGTTCCGGACATCGTCATGACCGTCATGTCGCCGCTGCGGTGGCTCATGGTATCGTTCTGTGATTTGAGCTTCACATAGTACAGCACCCCGGGGGAAAGGCCGGTCAGATCCGCGGAGACGCTCGTGGCGGTGTTCATCGTGATCGACGACGGGGTCGCAGCGATACTGTCCGTGTAGACTCCGCTGCTCGTTCCATAGAAGAACTTCGCCGTGGCGTTGTAACCGGTCGAGTAGACCGATCCATGGACGGTCGCTGTGGCAGCGCCGACATTCGTCGCGTGGGTTGCAGAACCCATCAGTGGAGCCGATGCGCGCTGATACGAGAAGCCGCCCCCTTCATCACTTTGTGTCCACGAGAGGAATTTGACATCGATATAAATATCCTCATCGATCAAGTGCATCACCATGTCAAGACCGACCATATCCGGCGGACCCGCCGCACTGGTGGTCTGGACATCCCCTTTTTTCGCCGGTTCCGGTCCGCCGCCTCCGCCGAGCGCCTGCTGCGTGTTGTACCAGGTATCGAATGTCAGGTTCTCGACACCGTCATTGATGGAGCCGACGGCCCATTCCGTCCCTGCGGGCGATGTGTCCTGGTCGCCATCATAACCGGATTCGGAGCGGATATTGAAGAGGCCTTCGTTATCCTTCCGGGTCAGCCACACATCGTTATTGATACGGTCCTGATTCTCGGCCAGGTTCCAGTCATCATAATCGTCCTTCGTGAACGTGATCGTGCCGTTGTCCTTGTTCCAGTACTGGACCGTGTGCGGCCGTACACTGCGTTCAGAGCTGCGGGCGTACAAGGACCCGTTCGAGGCGGCAAAACGATAGTAGTAGGTCGTTCCGTCGCTCAAGCCGGTCAGCGTCTTGGAGAGCGTGTACACCGTATCCGCCGGAATCGTGCCGGGCGTGATGAGCACACTGTCCGTATACGTGCCGCTGACCGTCCCATAGATCACATAGGCGGTGGCCGTGGTCGTCTTTGAATGAATCTGTCCGGAGACCGTGACGGATGTCGGAGTAAGGTTGGAATAACCGTTCTGGATGAGCTCTAACGGCTTCAGCGAACGTGTATAGGAGAATCCGCCGTCACCACCGGAAGACCACGAATTAAAGTGGACATCAAAATAGATATCCTCAGCGATGAGGTGGAGAACGACATCCTTTCCCGGAAGATTTGACAGACTTCCGTCCATACCATCACCATCCCTCAGATTCCGGAAGGCATCAAAGGTCAATGTTTCAATACCATCGGATATTTTTCCCAACGCCCATTCGGTTCCGGCGGGCGAAGAATCACTATTTGGCGATGATTCCGTTTTAATGTTGAACAGAACGCCGTAATCCTCGCGTGTCAGCCAGATATCGTCTGAAATGCGGTCCTGATTCTCCGCCAATGTCCAGTCGGCACCATCCTCCTTCGTGATGGTGAGCGTCGGCGGAACTTCATTGTCCTCACTCACCGCCAGGAACTGACTGAAGGAGGTGATGCCGGCCCAGGTCACCTGACCGGTCACGGAGTCCGCCGCTGTTGCGGTCGCCACCAGCGTCCAGGCACCGCTCGAGTTGGATTCGCGCTTATAGAGCGAGAGCAGGCTCGGTTCGTTCTGCTGGGCCATGGTGATCGCGCCGGCGCCGAAGGTGAGCGTAAGACTGGTCGAGAACGTGCCGGGATCACCGAACAGATTGATCACAAAATACTTCCCGCCAACCGATGAGCCAAAACCGGCCGGATAATTGCTCGGGTCCGCCGTCAGCTCGGAGACCACCACATCGACCGGATTATCGAACCCATCGGTCATGGTAAGGGTGACATCGCCGAATGTGTGCGGACCGTTGTTGGAGGCTGCCACGGAACCGGTCGAGATGTTCGCGCTGCCGACCGGTGCACCGGAGGCTACCCATGCCGCATCGCCTAGAGAGAGTGAATTTTCGTTCACCAGGTCAACGACCGTACTTCCGCTTCCTTCGTTGAACTGCCAATAGTGCAGCAGATCCGCCGGGATGCCCGACAGGGTCTTGAACATGTTCTCCCGGATCTCAGATTGCGTGCGGACATCGCCCCAGATCCGTATTTCATCGATATCGCCGGAATAATAGTAGTTCTCAAAGTAGTCCGTTGCAGGATAGAACCATTGCATCCCGGTCATGAGCGCGCCGATATTGCCGCTCGATGTCGCTTCGAGCACTCCGTTCACATAGAGTTTCGCCGGACTTCCTTCCGCGCCGGTCAGCACCACATGATACCATTGACCGGCTACCGCCGTGGTTGTCCCGGTGATGTCGATATCACTGGCCGCATTGTTATCATACACGCGGCCGAAGAACTTCCCTGTTGCATCCAGGGCGATCCAAAGGTAATCCTCTCCGTGATCCAGCACCACCATTTGCGAGCCGATCGACGCTGGTTTTACCCACACTTCGTAGGTGAAGGCATTCGGAATGGCGAATGAGCTGTTGGAGGAAGAATATCCGTTACCGTCGTACTGAAAAGCATGCCCGGATGTTGTGTCGAACGGATATCCGGATACACTGTTGGTTTGATCGGACGTAGTTCCGGGAGCCGACGTTTTATACTTTTCAATTCCCGATAGGCCGTTGTACTCGAACACAGCAACATGATAGGTCGTGTTAACGGTCAGCCCTGTAACAGGAACATTTGTTGAGACGCCGTTATAGACCACATAACTGCCGTCACCGAGATCGGTGCCGGATCCGAACGATGCATTGGCGGTATATGTTGTATTGTCCGACGGAGTCCATGTCACCGCCGAACCTTGTTTCATCACGACGATGCGTCCCGTACCGCTGCCGTTGGTCCAATTGACCTTCAATTGCGTGCCGTAATCATTCGTGATATTCACACCGCTGGCACTGGTCGTCGGTGCGGACGGCGTCGTATTCTCAAGAATTTTCAAATCGACGTTGCTGAGATAATCCTTCCCAATGATATCGAGGTCCCCATCCACATCATAATCCATGATCGTCATACCGGGCATGCGGACATTGAACATTGCCTGCTGGTTGAAAACGCCGCTACCGTTATTGTAGGCGACATTCATACCCGTCACATTCTGAAACACAAACGCTAGATCGATGTCTCCATCCCCGTCAAGATCGCCAGCCCTACCAACAGCGGGCAGAATACTCAATGTATAGGTCGTTCCTGATCCGAATGTGCCGTCACCATTATTCAAAATAACGACAAATCCATCATTGTTATTCCCCCCGGACGCCATAACGTCAAGATAACCGTCTCCGTTAAAATCTTGGGCAATAATCTCTTGAACGTCCGAAGCATTGAACGCATAGGAAACAGCGGAGGCGAACACTTCATTCCCATTGTTTTTCAAAATGCGCAGGTTTCCCGCCGCTGCAAACAGAATATCAACATCACCATCGTTGTCGACATCTCCGGATGTCATACGATATTGTCCCGCAGTGACGGGATAGGAATCTGTATTTGTCCATCCGGTTGAATTATACGCTATTGTAAATTGGCTCGCGCCATTTGCATAATAGGCGATATCCAGCTTGCCATCATTGTTAAAGTCTTTCACTTCGTGCCCATAGTAAACAGCTGAACTGCCGGTATTGATACTGTCGTAGAGTGAGAACGTTCCGCTGCCGTTATTCTTTAATATGACGATATACGTTGAGCTGTTGGAACGTGCCGCAATGATATCGCCATATCCGTCTCCGTCGATATCTCCGTATCGAACAGCCTCGGAATTGCTCAGGTCGGTAACCAAGGCATTACTCACCGGAGCATCAAATCCTGCGCCATTATTCTTGCTCACCGTGAAACCTTGATTATAATACCAACCAACCAGGTCCGGATCGCCGTCGTTATCGACATCAGCAGAGAGAAACCGCGATTCCGACTTACTGAAATGACTCGATACGGTCGTCGCACTAAAGAAGCCGGGACCGGTGCCGGTTGCCGCAACCGTGAACGAGGAGGTCTTCGGCGTCAGGAAACTCAAAGCACTGCTACTTGCTATACTGTTCTTGAGCGTTATGGAGACCACTTCCCCGGCACGGAAATATCCCGTGGGATTGAACGTCATGGTCTTGGACGGGCCGTCGTACGAGATACTGCCGGCGATCGGACCGGAGATGGAACCATAGACCTTCACATTCGAGGCATTCAAGGAGTCCGAACGCACAGGAACGTTGAAGGTCACGGTGATGTTCGCCGCCGTATCCACATCCAGCCCATTGGCGGTCGGCGAGATGGAACTGATCACGAGAGCATCCTCGGAGGTAGTGAAACTCAGTGCGCTGCCTTCAGAAGCGCCGACACTGTTCACACCGATCGCTTTGAAGTCGTACATGGTGTTCTGCTGCAGACCGGTCAATGCGGCGGAGATGCTCGTCGCGGCACCGCCGGCGAATCCGGTCGGAGTGGCGGTGACGGTATCACCGGCCGCGTACGACCCGGCAGAATTGAGTTTGTAGGCGAACCGAGTGACCGTGCCCAGATTCAAGGCATTCACGACACCGTTCAGCGTGGCACCGGTCGACGTCACGCTCGTCGCGGCTGAGGTCGTGACGCTCGGCGCGGAAAGAACATTCAGCTTCACCGAGACGCTCCCGCCGCCGTAATTTGCCGCCGCAACATCCATCAGTCCGTCGCCGTTCACGTCGGCGGTGGCGATGGCATACGGATTGTCGCCGGTGGCATACTCGCCGCCGTTGGAGAAAATGCCGTTGCCGTCATTGATGAAGAGTTTCACGGCATCATTGGCCCCATCGGCGACCATAACATCCAGGTCCCCGTCACCATCGATATCAGCTGCAGCCAATCCACGCGGCTGTGATCCGGTACCGACGCTATAATCAACTTTGGCATTGAAACCACCGGAATGATTGTTCTCCAGATATGAGATGGTTCCATTGCCGCCTGCAAGATTCGCAGTCACGACATCGACATATCCGTCGTTGTCAAAATCCCCCGACACCAAAGCCGTCGGAGCCGTTCCAACTGAGTAGTTATTGCCCGAGGCATACCAGTTGGTTCCATTATTGTAGGCGACACGAACGTTGTTCGAACCATTGTTCACCGAGATGAAATCACGGTCGCCGTCATTATCCATGTCCAATACCACCACACCGACCGGTGAGGTCCCCGCGGAGGCGTTATCCTCAGCCGAGAAGACCCCAGAGCCATTGTTCAATTGCATATAGACCTGAATCGATGTTGAATACACTACATCGACATCACCATCGGCATCGATATCCGACAATTTCACATTGTTCGGACCGGGGGCAGTGCTGTATGTCGTCGCGGAAGAGAATGTACCGGAACCAAGGTTGGTGAATTTCGCGAGTTGATCGGCACTGGTCACGGTCACCACCAGATCGATGTCCCCGTCACCATCCACATCTCCGGCTGCGACCGATGAAGGGTTGGAGCCCGTGCTCAGCAGCACCTCAGCGGCGTATGTGCCGTCTCCATTGTTCAGCCGGACGGACACATTGTCACTGCCGCTGTTCACCGCTACGAGATCCGGATCGCCGTCGGCATTCAGATCCGTCAGGATGATGTTCTTCGGTGTGGTACCGGCGGCATAATCGGTCTTCGCAGCGAACGAAGCACCATTCCCCGCAGCGGTGACGAATTGTGATGCGTATCCCCGCTCCAAAGCAACACCGACACTGCTCTGCACCGATTTGGAAACAACAACGCTCACCATCTCACCCGGCACGAAATCGACGCTGGGATTGATCGTGGCGGTGTACGTGCCGGCGTCATACGATGACAAGGCCCAAGAATGTACGCCGCTGATCGAACCGACCAGCTTGACGGTGCTGGAGGTCAGTGTTGCTTGATCGATATTCTCATCGAACACAACGACGATATTGGCAGATGCCGACTGGTCCAGGGCGCCGTTGGCCGGTGTGATGCTGGCGACATGTCCGCCGTTATAGTTCTTGAACACGGACACGGTAGCGTCATTATTGATCGTCACGATGTCCATATCTCCGTCGCCGTCGATATCAGCGGTCGACAGATCGTCTGGATTGTCGGGTACGTTGTGCGTGGTCTGCGAGAACGTTCCGGTGCCGCTGCCCGAATTGGTAAGGACCGAGAAGGTCTGATCATTGTAATTGGCGACCACCAGGTCCAGATCGCTGTCGGTATCGATATCCACCGCGCTCACCTGTGTCGGATACCCGCCCACAGAAACATTGTCGGCCGTGAAGAGCGGAATACCGCTGCCGTCCTTGAAATAGGTCAGCCGGTCCGACAGGCCGTTCAGCCAAACGAGATCCTGCTTGTCACCGAACGTAGAATTGATATCGGCGATCAACGTCGCCGTCGGGCCATCGGTACTGGTCCAATAGTACCGGGTGGCCATGCTCAGATTCCCGGCCCCGTCGTTGTTCATCTGCTCCACAGAATCGACCGTCGCACAGGCGGCGAGGATGTCCATGTCGCCGTCCTTGTCCAGATCGCCTGCGGACAGCGCCCCGAACTTGGTGGTGAACTCCTTATCCGTTGACGTGAACGAACCACTTCCATTATTCTTCATGATGTGGAGGTAATTGTTCGTCATGTCATTCGTGACGACATCCATGTCACCATCGCCGTCGATATCCACGGCGACCAGGAATTGCGCGTTCGACTGGGGGAAGGTGAATGCAAAATCATTGCG
>WBUG01000071.1 GCA_008933835.1 Bacteroidota bacterium
CCGTCCGTTCCGGGTCATCCATGACTATGAACCGGAGAACGTTTCGAAGAAGGTCCTGCGGATCATCCTCAGTTATATCGGATACGTCAATCGCACCGTGTGGAGACGGTACGAGTGAAGACGGTCGAGGCGTTGGAAGGTGTCATCGTGAAAGAACTGCCGGCGTTCTCGGACCATCGGGGAGGGCTGGTGGAGACGTTCCGCATCGATGACCTTCCCGAGTTCGTGCGGCCGGTGATGAGCTATGTGAGCTTCACACGTCCCGGCCGGTACCGCGGACCCCATGAACATCATGTTCGGTACGAAGTGTTCGCCTTCCCGGGTCCGGGTGACGCGCTCGTCACACTGTGGGACAACAGGGAATGGAGCCCGACCCGGAACGGAAAGATGGTCATCGCCGCAGGGGCCTCGAAACCCCGGCTGGTGGTCATTCCGCCCGGGATCGTCCATGTGGTGGAGAATGATTCCGCCGAAGACCTTCTGCTGGTGAACTATCCGACGACGCTGTACAAAGGATGGGGGAGGGACAAGGAGTTCACGGATGAGGTCCGCTACGAGCATGATGAGAGCCCCTTCTGGAAGGATTATGCCGAGGATCTGAAAGGACGACATCGTCATGAAGATTGACATCATCGGCTCCCGCGGGTATCCGTTCAGCTATGCCAGCGCGGAGGACATGGTACGGGAGTTCGGACCGAGACTGGTTCGCGACGGCCACACGGTGACCGTCCATGGGTGGGCCGACTACGATCCGTCCATCAAAGGGAAGGAGGAGGATGTTCTTGACGGCATCGTCCGTAAGTTCCACCGTACCCGTCCCGGCAAGATCTCCGGTCAGTTCATCGTCGCGTTGAAAGCGTCCATCGCCGCCGCCCGCTCCGACAGCGATATCGTCTTCTACATCTTCGTGAACAGCGCTATCTTCGGTTGGATCCCCCGGCTGTTCGGCAAGAAGGTCTTCACGAACATTGACGGCATCATGTGGAAGGACCCGAAGTGGCCGCCGTTGGTCCGGCATGTGTTCTTCCCGGCCGCGGCCTATTTCGCCATCCTCTTGGGGAAGGCCATCACCGATTCCGTCCATATGCAGGCGATCTATCGCAAGAAGTTTCGAGTGTCGATCGACTGGGCAGGGTACGGATGTCAGGCTGTGCGGCCGGAGAAGAGGCCGATCGATGTCACAGAGCGGTATCCGGACGGCTACTATCTCATCATGAGCCGCATCACTCCGCACAATCTCACGGACATCATGGTGGACGGGTTCATCGCGTCGGGTTCGACCCGGCCTCTGCTGGTCGCAGGGCACACGCCCGATTCCGACTGGTTCCGTGCGATGGTGCGGAGAGCGGAAGGGAAGAACGTCATCTTCCTCGGGCTCGTGCGGGACCAGGCGTACCTCACGCAGCTCATCATGAACGCCCGCGCCTACCTGCACGGCCACAGTCTTGGAGGGATCAATCCGGCGCTCGTGCGGGTGACCGGACTGGACGTTCCGGCGATCGCCGTCGACACCGTCTTCAACCGTGAAGTGCTCGAATCGCCGAACAAGCGGCTGCAGGCGTGCGTCTTCGATAAGAGCAGCGCTTCCGTCGCGGACGCCATCCGGCGGTTCGAGTCGGACCCCGATGCCAGACGGAAGGATGCCGAATCATTGGGTGCGACGGTCCGAACGACCATGTCGTGGGAGTCCATCTATCGGCAATACCTCGGATTTTTGATGGAATTGGCGAAGTGATGGCGAACCGACAGTAGTACCGGGGCGTATTCCTCTTCTCCTCCCGAGCGGCACCGAGCCTGCCGGGTATGGACGCAACGAACGGCATCATCACGTTGAGAATTTGAAAAATACTTCATACCTTTCTCACCGTATCGCGCCGTTGACGGACCGTCCTTCGGCCGATAGGAGCCGGTGCATCGAACGACCCCTTCGTGCCTTCGGCCAACACATAGACGCGGCGACAGCTTGATAAAACGGAACTGGAAAATACTGTTCATCTTCATTTCGCAGTTCGTTGACATCGCTGCGGTGACGTGCACCCGGTTCGGCGTGAAGTTCGCCACGGCGGGCGTTGTTGAGGTCGAGGATCCGCGGTTCTTCTTCCCTCTTGTGACCTTCTCCGCGGTCTACATCATCGTCGCCAGCATGCTCGGGCTCTACCGCGGCTCGTACCACCTCAGTCTCCGGCTGCAGAACTTCATCATGTTCCGTGCCTTCCTCATCTCCGTACTTCTGGCGAACACCGTCATCCTCTTCTCCGGACTCTTCTATCAGCGGCTCTCGCTGGCAGCGTTCTTCATCGTTCTGCCGGTCTCCCTCTTCGCCGCCCGGTTCCTCCTCACCCGTCTTAACATCTACTTCCAGCGTCTCGGATACGGCATCCATGAGACCCTCATCGTCGGCAGCAACGGCGAGTTCGGACGGCTGTTCTCCCGTTTCTCATTCTTCCCGGAACTGGGATACAATGTCCGCGGGTATCTGAGCGGAAACGGCGTGGTGCCGGACCTGGAGTTCCCGCAATACCCCATGGAGAAGCTGACGCAGGTGGTACATGACTACTCCATCGACCGTATCTTCGTGACGTCGGACTTCTTCCGGTCGCCGGCGATGCGCGACGTGGAACGCATCGCCGTGGAACGAGGTATCAAGGTGAAGATGATCTCGCACGAGACCGAACATGTGCTGAATCTCGCGCGTATCTATGATATCGCGGGCATCACGCTCCTGTTCCCGAGCCGGTCCCGCGTCGCCATCATCAAGCGGTGGGTGAAACGGGCGGTCGACCTCATCGGCGCGGTCATCATCACGCTCATGCTCTCGCCCATCTTCATCGTCACCGGCATCGCCATCCTCATCGAATCGGGCCGCCCGGTCTTCTTCCTGCAGAAGCGCTCCTCCCATAAGACGGCCGAGCCGTTCGACTTCATCAAGTTCCGGAGCATGGTCACCAACGCGGAGCAGCTGAAGGCCGAACTGATGGAGCAGAACGAATCGGACGGCGCGCTGTTCAAGATGAAGAACGATCCCCGCGTGACGAAGGTGGGGCGGATCATCCGGAAACTGAGCATCGACGAGCTGCCGCAGCTCATCAACGTCATCAAGGGGGATATGAGCCTCGTCGGGCCGAGACCGCTTCCCCCGTCGGACTTCGAGAAAGCGAACGAACCCGAAGAGTTCTGGGAGGCCATCAAGGAACGCGGTTCGGTGAAACCGGGCATGACCGGCCTGTGGCAGGTGTCGGGGCGCAGCAACATCAAGTTCCGCGAGATGATCCTGCTCGACCTCTACTACGTGGAGAACCATTCGCTGCTGTTCGACTTGGAGATCCTCTTCGAGACCGTTCCGGTCGTCCTCTTCGGTAAAGGAGCGTACTAGATGCGCGGCATCATCCTCGCCGGCGGTTCCGGCTCACGCATGTACCCCGTTTCGCGCATCTACAGCAAGCAGCTGACCCTCATCTACGACAAGCCGCTCATCTACTACCCGCTCTCGGTGCTGATGCTGGGCGGCATCCGCGACATCCTCATCATCTCCAACGAAGAGACCATCCCGCACTACCGGACGCTGTTCGGCGACGGGTCGCACCTCGGACTGAACATCTCGTACGCGCTGCAGACGGCCCCCAACGGCATCGCCGAGTCCTTCCTGATCGGACGATCGTTCATCGGGAACGGACCCGTCACGCTCATCCTCGGCGACAATATCTTCTACGGCAACATCGACTTCTTCTACCAGGCGTTGCAGCGGACCTCCGGCGCGACGGTCTTCGGATACCGGGTGTCGGACCCCGAACGGTACGGCGTCATCGAGTTCGACCGGACCGGACGGGCGGTCAGCATCGAGGAGAAACCGAAGTCGCCGAAGTCGAATTTCGCCGTTCCCGGACTGTACGTCTATGACAATTCCGTCGTCTCCATCGCCGCGGACCTGAAACCCTCCCCCCGCGGGGAACTGGAGATCACCGATGTGAACGTGGAATACCTGAAGCGCGGACAGCTGTTCGTCGAGAAGATCGGCCGCGGCGTCGCCTGGCTCGACACCGGCACGCCCGAGGCGCTCCTGCAGGCCTCGAACTTCTTCGGCGTCATCGAACAGCGGCAGGGACTGAAGGTCGCGTGCATCGAAGAGATCGCCTACTACAAGAAGTTCATCACGCGAGACCAGTTTCACGCGGTCGTCGCGGCCATCCCCCGATCCTCCTACCGGGAGTACCTCGACCGCATCATCGCGACCGACGAAGTATGAAGTTCCTTCCGGCGGACATCGGAGGGATCGTCATCATCGAACCGGACGTCTTTCAGGACTCCCGCGGTTTCTTCCTGGAATCCTTCCATCGTGAAAAGTACACGCCGGCGCTCGGCGAACTCGACCTCGTCCAGGACAATCTCTCGTCTTCGATACGGGGGACCGTCCGGGGCCTTCATTTCCAGAACGGCATTCACGCTCAAGGGAAGCTCTGTCAGGTCCTGACCGGTACCGTGCTCGACGTGGCGGTGGACCTCCGCCGAGGGTCACCGACGTACGGCCGGCATGTCGCCGTCGAACTGTCGGCGGAGAACAAACGGCAGATCTGGATTCCCCCGGGTTTTGCCCACGGTTTTTCTGTCCTCTCCGAAACCGCGCTCTTCCACTACAAGTGCACACGGTACTACCACAAGGCGGCTGAACGCTGTCTCCTCTATAATGATCCCGTACTGGGCATCGACTGGAAGGTGAAGGCGCCCATTGTGTCCGATAAGGACCGGCAGGGAAGCCTTCTGGCGGAACTGCAGCACGATTTCGTGTTCTGACGAACGCAATGCCGCATTCGACAATCGGTATCCTGTTCCCTCTATCCATCGATTCGGTAACGGACGGTTACCTTCCATTGGACCATGTCTGATTCCTTCCTCATCCTCGGTTCCAACGGCCAGCTCGGCAGGGAGTTCGTGAAGGAATTCACCGCGCGCCGCATCCCGTTCACGGCGCCCGACGAACGGGATTGCGATATCACGTCGACAGAGACGATGGCGACGATGCTCGACGGACATCGACCGTCCGTCGTGCTGAATTGTGCGGCATACAATGCGGTGGACCAGGCGGAAGCGGCTCCGGATACGGCGTACCGCATCAACGCGGAGGCGGTGCGCACCGTCGCGGAACTGTGCCGGCAGCGCCGCATCATGCTGGTGCATTACTCCTCGGATTACATCTTCGATGGCCGGAAAGGATCTCCGTATACCGAACAGGACCCCGCCGGTCCACTGAACGTGTACGGCCGGAGCAAACGGGCGGGGGAAGAAGCGGTGCTGCACGCCGGAGGGGAGCATCTCCTGCTCCGGACGAGCTGGGTCTTCGGGAACGGCCCGCAGAATTTCATCCATAAGCTTCTCCAATGGTCGAAGAAGAATCCGGTGCTCCGGCTCACCGCCGATGAAACATCGGTGCCGACCTGCACCCTCGATATCGTGGACGTCACGCTCGACGCCGTCCGGATGCGGCTCTCAGGGCTGTACCATTTGACGAACTCCGGCGTCGCCTCCCGTTATGACTGGGGAAGGTATGTCGCCGAAAAACTGGCCCTTTCCTCGGAGATCCAGCCTGCCTCTCTGGACGAATTCCCCAGTCCGGCCCGCCGACCGAAATACTCGGCAATGTCCAATGCCGCAATGACATCGGCGCTTGGCCGGCCCATCCCTGCCTGGCAGGATGCCGTCGACCGGTTCCTGACCGTCTATCCGCAGCATTGACCTCCTCGTTCCTGCGTCTATCGCTACAAATCCCTTCTGTCGGACACATTTGATGTGTCATCTTTGATGAATCCACGGATTTCGGTATATTGTTACGTCTTTTATGTTGAGGAAATGGGTCCGAGCGATTCTTGATGTGTGCAATATCCGGACATGTTGATTCCTCCTACTTCTCTCCGGGATTCCAGCGGAACGGCAGCTGGTAAAGTCCTGGTGAGCAATCATCTTTTGGGCGTTTAGCTCAGCTGGTCTAGAGCGTCTGCCTTACAAGCAGAAGGTCGCTGGTTCGATCCCGGCAACGCCCACCGAAGCATTACAATGCGCTTGTTCTTTTTGCGTAGGTGGGCAACGCCCACGAGTTCTTCATTCGATTCCATTTCAACCCTTCGGAATACACTCTCCATCATCTATCCAGAGGACAGCATGAGACGCCTGTGTATCGTCGTTGTTGCCGTCATTCTCACCGCTTCGAACCTCTCGGCACAGACCGGCTATAAAAAGAAAGTGGTCTCATTCGTGGACGTGGTCGCCGCACCGGCGTCCGTCGGGTTGTCCGACCGCCAGAAGGAGTACATCGCATCCACCGTGGCGAAGAGCGTGCGCATGGAACGCTTCAATTACGCTCCGCTGCCCGCACCGGTCATCCGCACGTACGCCGACGAAGCCGCCAACGCGGCTTCCGCCTCCGCGGAGGTGCTCCGGCCCGTCATCGAACGGACGCTGGCGCCGGGGCTTCTCGGCATTCTGGACATCAACAAGGAGATGCTCAGCACGCAGAACCTCTCCGAAGCTGACCGGAACACGTTCCTGGCGACGAAGGCGCAGTCTGCGGGGCTCTCCGCCGTCCAGCTGGAATCCATCCTCAATTCCGGTTTCTTCTACGTGCCGTTCGTGGACCGGTACCGCCGCACCGTCGCCCGCGGCGAACGAGAGATCAAGAACGACGAAGGGAAGGTGGTGCGGATCCAGCGGTACACCACGTACGACCACGAACTGAAGGTCGGCCTCCTCTGGTTCCAGCTCACGGTGGACCGGTCGAACACTCCGTCCGTCCGGTACATCGCGACCGCCCGCGGCTGGTCCGGAAGCGGCGTCTCGCGTTCGGAGGACCAGGACGACGGCACCGATACGAACGCGGACTGGAGCGCCTTCGTGCAGGCGGTGAACGTCAGCGCGGTGAACATCGGGAACGAATCGAAGAAGATCGAGCAGTTCCGCCTCGCCGGCGGCATCACGGAAGTGACCACCTTCGGTGTGAAGATGAACCTGGGACGGAGGGAGGGGGTCGGTCTGGACGATGCGTACTGGGTGGAGGAGGACGTGGAGACGGATGCGGGGGACATCGTGAAGGAGCGGAGAGGTTTCGTGAAAGTGCGCGACATCGGCGACAACCGCACGGATGAGTCCGCCTTCACGTACGCACAGACCATCACCGGCACGGACTATTCGCCGGGACTCTCCGTGAGCGAGATCCCCATGATCGGGGTGAACGCCGTCTTCGGACTCGCGTCGGTCCCGGTGCGCATCTCGACGTTCGACGACCGGGGCCCCGCTTTCTCCCTTGACGACAATTTCAGTTTCGGTCTTACCGTGACCGAAGAGGTGAAGAACGCCATCGGACCGTTCGCCATGTTCCAGGCTCACATCGGCAATGCGGCGAAGGTGTCGGAGTTGTGGGTGCACGCCGGAGCGGCGGTCGGTTTCTTCAGCATGGAAGGGAAATTCTATCTCCCCCGTCTCAACTCGTCCGGCGCACGCGTCGGAACCGATTCTTCCAACGATATCGGCGCATCATGGACCGGATATGCGAACCTGGGCCTGGTGAAGAAGTTTTATTTCCGCCGGTTCGGACTCGTGCTGCAGGCGGACCTCAAGTACTGGCGCACCACCCTCACGGCAACGGGGGAGGACAAGCGCGGCAACGACCTGACGTACACGCTCACGCAGGACCTCTTCGGCGCCGATGTGAAGACGGGGCTGGAGGTCTACCTCACACCGATGCTCTCCCTCGGCGCCGGAGCGGAGTACAATTTCTTCCCGGCGTCCACCAGCTGGGAGGCGAAAGCGACCGATACGGACAATAACGACACGGTGAATTCGGACGTTGTGGGTCCGGACACACGGTACTCGGGCCTCGGTGTGTATCTTTGGGTGAACTACGCGCTGCCGCGTCTCTTCTGAACGCCCGTGACGGCGCCATTCCATCGAACGAAAAGGACTACCATGATGCGGACGATTTTGATACTGTCGCTCTTCACCCTGACCGCGGCGTACGCCCAGGGAAACCTCCCGGAATCCCGGCAGGCCACGTTCGTCGAAGCGGTGACGGGGGACGAGGTGCTCATCAAAGCGAAAGGGGTCGGAGGGGTCTCGGGGATGTTCGGATTGAAGGAGGAGGAGTCGGTGAAACTGGCGGAACAGGACGCCCGCAAATCGGCGGTCTACATCGTCGTGTACGGCGGAGCGGGACTGGACGGACTGGTGCGCAGCGACGAGGAGAAACGGAAGTTCGCTCCGGTGGAACAGGAGCTCTTCTCGGACGGGAACGTCGCTTCGTTCATCGCCTGGGAAGCGAACACGTTCGACAGCCGTGTGAAGGTGGCGGGGGGAGGGAAGATCCGGGTCGAGAAGCAGTTCCGCGTACGGCGGTCGGCGCTTCAGCAGTTCCTGACCGACCGCCGCGTCATCGAGAGACTGGAGGACGTCACGGACGAACTCGGACTTCCGACCCTGATGGCGCTGCCGGAGGTGAAGCCGGGGCGGAACCCGCTCGACGAACTGCGCAGCGACAACGCGCTCAAGCAGGCCGCATCGGTCATCGAATCGTACCTCACCCAGCGGAAGTACAACGTGGTCGCGCCGGACCAGGCGCAGCGCATCTACGAACAGCAGAAGGCGCAGCTGAGCGTAAAGGGGCATGAGGAGGACCTGTCGTACATGATCGCCCTCTCCGTGGGGAGCGACATTTACGTCTCGTACACCGTCACGGTGGACACCCGGAAGGTCGGCACCACCGACGTGCGGAAAGCATCGGTCTCGGTCCGGGCGTTCGAGACCACCACGGCGCGCATGCTCGGCGCCGAGACCGGCTACAGCGAGGAATCGGCCGCGCCGGCGAACGCGCTGGTGGAAGCGGCGGTCGCCAACGCCCTCAACAACGTCGTCGCCCGCCTCGGCGCCTACTGGCAGGACGACCTGAAGAACGGCGCCCAGTACAAGATCGTCTTCAGCATCACCGGTGCGTTCGACGAGGACGCCCGGTACGACATCGCGGACGCCGCTGCCAAGACGCTGAAGAAGATCGCCGCGAAGACGAAAGAGAACGTGGTGGCGGACAACACCATCGATTACCTCGCGTGGATCCAGGACAAGGAACTGCAGAGCCCGTCCGCGCTCTTCCGGGAGCTGCGGCGGGAGTTCTCCAACGCCTATCCGCAGGCGAAACTGAAGCAGATCACCCTCAACCGGAAGCTCATCGTGGTCGGCGTGGAGTGAACCGCCGGCGCTCGCCGTCATCAACCGGGACTTCGATATGACGAACATGACCCGCATCCTCATCGTCACCGCCCTGCTCTGTGCGCCGGCCTCGGCGCAGGTGCCGCAGTGGTTCTCCACCCATACGCATCCGCGCTATCCCGCATCGGACTACATCATCGGCGTGGGGACCGGCGGCGGGGCGAACGGCGCCGAGAGCGCCCGCAAAGGGGCGCTGGCGGACATCGCCGCACAGCTGCGCGTGCAGGTGCAGTCCGAAATGCGCACCGTGACGCAGTCCTTCGCCGTGAACGACGACGAACAGGTCTACTCCGATTTCCGCCGTCAGTCGCGCACCATGGTGAGCGATGAGATCACCGGCGCCGAAGTGGTCGAAACGGCGGCCGATCCTTCGAGCGGAACGGCGTATGCCCTCGTCGCCCTCGACCGGGAAAGGTACAGCGCATCGCTCCGCGGCGAACTGGAGAGCGGATGGAAGCAGGCCGCCGACCTGCGGAAGGCCGCGGGAGAGTTCTTCGCCGCGGGCCGTCCGGCCGAAGCGGTGCAGAGCATCGCGCAGGTCCGCCTGGTCATCGCGCCGCTGCTCGCCAAGCAGGTGCTGCACAACGCCGCCGCCAAAGCGCCGTTCGTCTTCCCCGCCGCGTTCAATCCCGCCGCCCTGCAGGCGGACGTCCGTAAGTTCCTCTCGTCGCTCACCGTCGAAAAGAAGGGGGGGGACCGACAGCGAGGTACCATCGGCGAGAAGCTCCCGAAGCCGTTCGTCGTCGTCGTATCCGCCAACGGTGTTCCCTGTGCCGGCGTGACCGTCCAGTTCCTGCTCGACGGGAAGACGCCGCTGGCGGAGGTGGCCACCGGCATTGATGGTTCCGCTCAGTACGTCGCAACGGCGCAGAACGGGACCGGCATCCGTGCCCGTGCGTCGATTGCGGGACTCGGCCGTGAGTTCGAAGAGAACCTCAACGCCTCGGCGGCGCAGTTCACTTGGACGGCTGCAGCGTCGGACAAGGCGTTTTCGCTTTCCGTCACCGCCGCCGATACCAGGACCGGCGAAGCGGTGTTAGCAAAGGTCTCCGCCGCGGTCTCCCAGATCGGCTATAAAGTGGTCACGATGTCGAAGCATGCGCTGCAGATCGACGTGACGAACGGTCCCGTCTCCACCATCGACGGCATGGCCGGTACATTGTACAATCTTACCATGAACGTCACGGTCTCCCGCCGCGATAACACGGCGAAGGCCACCGTCGGTTCGGTCCAGTTCTCCGCCAAAGGGGTCGGAGCGTCCGAAGCCGATGCCATGCGGAAGGCGGCCGCCGGTCTCAGGATCGGAACGGCGGAACTGACCGAACTGCTGCAACGATGACCCATCCGTTCCAAACGGCAGCAGGAT
The DNA here is from genome assembly GCA_008933835.1 of Bacteroidota bacterium. Lineage (GTDB taxonomy): Bacteria > Bacteroidota > Ignavibacteria > UBA10030 > UBA8401 > SpSt-333. Next base: position 10,610 of record WBUG01000071.1, read on the forward strand.
TGTTCCGACGGCTCGTTTCGGCGGCGGTGCTCACCGCGTACATCGGCGCCGGGCTCTTCGGACACCTCTCCGTCGGCGATGACGACGTCTATACGGGAACCGAGCTTCAGGTCACGGAGAAGAAGGACGCTTCGGTGACGGTCACCCAGAGACCGCTCTGGACGAAGAAGCGCCACTTCCCTCCGGTCCCCGTATTCAGCATCGCCGATGTCCATCAGCTCCCCGTTTCCTCCACCGTCTCGGTGCGGACGTATCTGTACCATGCGGCGCTCGATCCGTTGCGGTCCGTGCCGTTCGACGCCTCCGTCCGAATTCCCCGGGCTCCCCCGATCCTCCTCCTCCTCTGACGCCGCGGCCGCTGTCTGCGGACCGCATCCATCGTATCCATCATCGAACCGACATGCCTCGTGACGTTGCGGCGGTGTCGTTCGTCCATTCCATTGGGGAGAAGAATCGTGACCATCAATCGTTCAACGGCCTTCCGTCGTTCCGTCACATTGCTGTTCGGCATCGCAGCGTTCCTGTCCATTCTCGTTCCATCCTCCGCGAACGCCCAGGGGGTCGGCATCAGCGAATCGTCCATTGTGCCGGACCCGTCGGCCATCCTCGAACTACGGTCGACCGCGAGGGGACTGCTCGTCCCGCGCATGAACACCGCCGGCCGGGACGCCATCGCTTCGCCCGCGGAGGGCCTCGTCATCTTCAATACGACCACGGATGAATTCAACGTCTATGACGGTTCGTCGTGGGCGTCGTACTTCTCGTTCAGCGGTACGACTTCCGGCGGGATTCCGTACTTCTCTTCAACGACGTCTATGACATCGTCCTCGCTCCTCACCGCCAACGCGCTGATGGTCGGAGGGGGTGCCGGCGGAGCACCGTCGACCATCGGTATGGGGACCTCCACGACCGTGCTGCACGGGAACGCCTCCGGCGCTCCGACGTACGGTCCGGTGGATCTTGGCGCCGATGTGAGCGGGAATCTGCCTGTCGGGAACCTGAACAGCGGTACCGGCGCGACGGCGCTCTCGTTCTGGCGGGGAGACGGTTCCTGGGCCGTGCCCAAGATCACGTCGGTGGCGGTTCAAACGTTCACATCGAACGGAACGTACACTCCTGCGGCCGGCATGGTGAGTTGTCTCGTCA
>WBUG01000007.1 GCA_008933835.1 Bacteroidota bacterium
GTTGTGCATAAAGAGCTGCTATCGTGTCACGCTCTTCCTGCGTTAGCTGGTTGTAACTTCGGGATTGTGCCATGCTCTAATTGTAATATTTCTTTTAGAGCGTTGCACTTCCTTGTAGAACTCATAGATTTTGTTTTTCAAGACAGTTCTGTAAATGCATCCTACATTAAATCGCTGTCGCAAATTGATGTATTCGAATCGTTGGTGTTTGGCTTTTTTTCAAAAAAGAAGAAACGAATATCTTTCTTTGTTGTCATGCTTGACGCACTAAATTATTATGAACGGGCTAATCCAATATTGATAAAACAATTTGAGTATTTTTTCAATCATCATTCTCAATACATGGAAGACTGGAATAAAGCTGTAGATACGATTTTGAGAAATATCGACCAATGGAAAAGTGATGTATTGAAAAACGGTGGTACGGCTTCTTCGGATGTATTTATTCAGAAACTCGATTTGTTAATTTATGAATGGCAAACGAAAGGCAGTATTGCTGATTTGAATGGCACTGTTCAGATATTTCTTGATCCTATAAAACAATTATCTGTTTCATATGCTCACGATTCTCGTGCAATGAAATTAATACCATCAATCTTGTCTGCAAAACTTGCTAACGACAATCGTAATAAAATACTTAAAATTTTCTCTCAATATTTTGAAGAAGTCGGAACTGATTGGGCTAAATGGAAAAACAATTTGCTGGCGGTAATACTACATTATAAATAATCGTTAACTACCTAACCATATTGAATAGAACCTAGTCAAGAGATATATTGTCCCCGTTCGTATCATGAAGTATAATGATGCGTTCACAAGTCATTTTGGACTACGCGCTTCACTTGTACCGCCCGGCCAACGAATCTATCGTATCGGTCCTAATCAGAAGCGGGCACCCCGTTCCGATGAGATTTAACGTGTCGAAGTGTTATGCGAATATATGTAGGTCGATACCGGCGCAATATGTGACACCTCCAATATATGGGTCGGCTCTCTTATAATGTTGCCACCTTTTTACTCATTGGAAATATCAAGTCGCTCAATCTGACGCGGTAACCGCGACACGCTTTGATTTTGCACGTATTGAGTCTTCAAATCACAATTTATGATACGATACATTGTTTTATTTTAAAAACGGATTCCCGTGCGCTGAAACGTTACCACACAGGTTAGCTCCAATCCGTTAGACGGTTTTTATAATGTTTCGACAACCAAGTATTATGACTCAATTATCGGGTTTGCTCACTCCAATTATTGCTCTTATAGCTCTTTGGATTGCCTATAGACAATTTAAAATCCAAGAATACAAAGTGCGTTTAGACCTTTATGAACGTCGCCTTAAAATATATGGCGCAATAATGAAATTCCTGGGTGGTATATCGAAAAAAGGTGATTCCTCGTGGGAGGAGGTGCTCGAATTTTTGGAAAATACCAATGAGGCTAAATTTTTGTTTAAAGGTGAAATGAAGGAACATCTTGATTCAATTTACAAGCATGCAACTGAATTACAGTACTTAAAACGAGATTTGAATGATAGGGATTTTCCGATCGGCGATGAAAGGACTGAGTGTGGAAGACAAATTGGTGCTCATTATTCGTGGTTCAAGAATCAGTATAAAAAAACCGAAGACCTTTTCCTCAAGTATATTCGGCTTGATCGTTAAAATAACCGCCTAACCTCTTTAATAGGCAAAAAGTCCCCGCACACATCGCGGAGTGATGCATACAGCGCATCACAACAGACAAATAACACCCTGCTCACTCTCCAGTAAAAATAGAGAGAGGGATACATCGAACAACAAGAATACATCAATATTCAACTCCGTTCTCCCTTTCAGATATAGCTTCCACGTTCCGAAATGGTCCCGTTAACAGCGAACACTCTTGCCATCGTGAAGCGCCTCTTCCCTTCATCCGGCGAACGGGCGGAGGTCATCCGGCTCCTCCAGAACGACTGCAGTGACAATGTATGGGACCGCGCAACACCGGCGGAGATGGAGCGGCTCTGGTTCTCGGCATTAAAAGTGAGCAACGGTGCCATGGAGGGCCTGGTCCACGCCGTCGCCGAAGCGCAGACCGACTACCGCGACCTCCTCATGGCGGCGGGGTTCGGACTGGATGTCGAGGCGCATCGGAGGTGGGGGGAGATGATGTTGAGGGAGCGCTCTGGAATCTGAACAAATATTGGTATTTACAGTCGGTAGGATTCAAATAAATGCCATAAGTGATACATAAGAATCCCAAGTTTCACTGACCGTATACATGAATATTAGATGTATGAGACTTTTGAGCTGCCGGTATATTTAGCATCGCAATGGGTGTTTCACCAACATCTGGGGGGTTTCTTATGTCATCGAAATATCTTGCAATTCTGATTCTTGCCGTATGCGGCTCCTCTTTGTTGTTTTCACAGGGTCAGTTTTTAGAGCGGGGGCAGAACGGATTCGGTATCCAAGGATCATTCTCTTCGACAGACAATGCGACATCACTGGGTGGCTCCCTCGGATACTCTGCATCCGGCGTGTTCGATTTCGGACTTTCGATCTCCAGCATCTCGTTCAAAGAGAAACTTCTCGGTGAAGATGTTTCCGCCACTGCGCTTGCCCCATTCATTGCGATACATGCAGTGAAGCAGAACGAAACGACCCCGATCTCCGTCTCTCTATCAGCGTCGTACGAAAGCGATTCATACTCATCCAAGGCTTTGACGGACAATAGACTGGAACTGAGCGCAACGGGGTATACCATCGGCGCGACGATCTATGGGAATGTTCAGACAACACCGACGATGATCATTCAACCATCGTTAGGCGTTAATTATTTTAGCACCGAAGCGGTGCTAAAGGACTCTTTCGGTAACTCCGTCAACGATGAAGAGACTGGGACCGTGGTGGTTATCGGTTTGGCGGGTATTTTCCAATCGACGCCGACGACGTATTTCGGTATAAGTCCATCAATGAGCATTCACAATGATGAGACCGCTTTTGGTTTGAGAGCTGGATTTATATTCCGATTAAATTAGCCCATATTGGTGTCTTCACAACGGATTGATGCCATACAATCATTAACGACATTCTATTTCATTATAAGGAGTACTATGATTATTCTTCGTTCGCTGTTCCCATTGATTGTCATGATCATATTTTCTTCATGCACCACCGTGAAACCTCCCGAGAGGCGTACGATTCCGGCGCAACCTACCATCCAAACCAATGCTCAACAAGGAACCGAAAGCCAGAAGCTCAAACGCAAAGTGGCCATAGCCCGCTTCTCCAATGAAACAAAATATGGGCAGGGTTTCTTTTATGACAAGAACGAGGATAGACTCGGTAAGCAGGCCATGGACATATTCTCTAATAAACTGGCTGCAACAAACAAATTCATATTGATAGAACGCGCTGATCTGGAATATTTAAACAAGGAAAAAGAGCTATCCAAATTGAATGAAGCGGGTATTCCAGCCGACTACTTGATTCTCGGTTCCGTGAATGAATTTGGCAGAAAGGCCACCAGCGATGTAGGCGTCTTTAGCAGAACGAAGAAGCAAACAGCCTATGCTAAAGTGAGCGTGAGACTAGTTGAAGTGAAAACAGGCATGATCATTTATTCTGAAGAGGGCGCGGGGGAAGCTTCTTCCGAAGCTGGCACTGTTATGGGGGTCGGAGAAACTGCCGACTATGATGCAACGTTGAACGACAAAGTTATTTCGGCGGCAATAGGGAAATTAGTAAGCAATATTGCTGAGAATCTTACAAACAAACCGTGGCGGTCATATATATTAACCATCAACGATGGCAACTACATCATTGCAGGTGGAGCAAGTCAGGGCATCACTGAGGGCAAGGAGTTCACCGTCTACAAGCGGGGCATCACTGTCAACAACCCGCAAACGGGAATTCCGATAGAATTGCCAGGTAAATCTGTTGGGAAATTGAAGGTCGTATCAACAGTTCCTGGCACTGTGACCACTGAAATATCTATTTGTGCGTTAGTTCAGGGAGATATATTAAAAGACGCCTTGACCGATTATTACATTGAAGAGAAATAGGAGGAAATCATGCGACATACATTATTGTGGTATCTCGGGATACTCGCGATGTTCATTAGCTCTTGCGGAGGTTATTCCGAATCTGTGACTCAATTGAACTCCAATGGCGAAATACGATTCATAGGAAATACGATAGGTGCGGTCGTCACTATTGATGATGGTTACACATTTATGCTCGAATCCGGCAACATTGTATATAAAGTCAAAACGGGAGCACACACTCTTACGGTAAAGAAAAACGGTCAGGTCGTTGTTGCTCGCTCAGTCGTTATTGATAGTGGTGCGACAATGGAGGTAGAAATACCATGATCACAAAAATGACAGTGCCAATCATTGCTTTAATCGTATGTTTTGTCGGATGCAAGCCCGACGCCCTCTATTACTGGGGGGATTATTCAGAAACGTATTATGCATACAAAAAGTCACCCAACGCTGAAACGCTTGCTAAGCATAAATTAGCACTGCTTAAGATAGTATCCGAATCCACACTTAGACGAAAAGCCGTCCCTCCGGGCGTGTACGCAGAGTTGGGATACTTCGCATATCAAGAAGGCAAAATGAACGAGAGCAATTCATATTTCCAAAAAGAAATTTCTTTGTATCCGGAGTCTTCGATATTCCTGAACCGAATCAATACTGAATCAACACGAGGAGCAAGCCAATGAGAATATTTATTCTAGCGTGCCTTTCTTCCCTGCTCATCGGTTGCACTCCAACGCTTACGAAATTTGAGTTTGCACCCGAAATGTTCAAAGAGACTCCACAGTCTATTCTGGTGTTACCTCCAATTAACAAGTCAACAGCGGCTGACGCCAAAGACTACTACATGACAACGGTGGCGGAACCTTTGACGAACACCGGTTATTATGTATTTCCAGTTGAAATGGTCACTGATATATTAAAGCAAGAAGGTCTGTCGGATACGGAGACTATACTTTCGGCGCCCCCTCAGAAGTTCCGTGATTTCTTTGGTGCAGATGCCGTGCTATATGTTACGATCCACAAATGGAATACTACGTATGCGATCACGGCGGGTAACGTTAAAGTGCTCATCGAAGCAGAGATTATATCAACAAAATCGGGGAGAGCGCTTTGGTATTACTACGACGAGGTTACCGTCAACACTTCTGGAGACAGCGGCAATCAGGGAGGTTTAGCAGGTTTATTGATTCAAGCTGCAACAACAGCGATAAAAACAGCAACCACTGATTACGTCCCGGTTGCTAGAATGGTGAACGAAAAATTGTTTACCGCAATACCATATGGTCGTCGCCACGGTGAGTACAAACAAGACATGATGAAGCGGATAGAGTTGAGGAAAAAAACAGACAAGAAATAATATACTCATCATTACCCAAACGCTCTCAACCACGGACGGTGGCTGAAACGGCATCATGGAGTGCGTCCCAAGAACCTACTTTCGACCCACGTCGCACTCTCCGTTCAACAGGTCGAAGAATTTGAGGACCGCTGGTCGACGGTACGGAAAAACCTGCATTGAACATACATTGCTTATTCTCCTCCACCTGAGTTCGGCATTGAATCGCTGTTGACAAATCACATTGTGATGTGTGTTTTGTGAATTGTGACGTCGATGTGCTTGTTGTGGTTTTCGTTGATCATTGATCATTGTTGATTGTTCATTGTTCATTGTCCGGAGGTTCCGATGCGGCCTCTTCCCCTCTTCCTCCCTCTGCTTCTGACATTCACCTCCTGCTCCACGGACAGTACTTCGAACGCTGACGATGCGGCGTCGTTCTATCCGCTCGAGACCGGGAACCGGTGGTACTACAGCAACTTTCATTACCTGACCGGCTACGACACCGCGCGGCTCACGCTGATGGAATGCGCCGGGAGGACGCTCCTCAACGGAACGTCGTACGCCATGATCGTCCGGAAGGAACGTCCGTACGGCGACACCGCCGGCGCGCCGTTCGCCGCGATGGACACCGTCTACTACCGCACCGCCGGCAGCCGCCTGTACCGCTTCGTCCGCGATTACGGCCTCCCAGCTGAGATGTGTGCGGGGGACTTCGCGCTCGCTTCCGGGGAGACCTACTCCTTCACCCTTCCCGACGGACAGGAGTGGCGGTGGACCGTCACCGTCGGCCGCCCGAACGATGACGAACGTTCGTTCTCCTTCGACGTCCCCAACGCCGTGGACGAAGAGCACACCGAAACGTACCGCCGCGGCGTCGGCCCGGTCTCCATCGATTACTCCTACGGTCCACGGTGGAGGCTGGAAAGGTTTGAAACGAAAGAATGAATAATTAAGAATTAAGAATTAAGAATTAAGAATTATGAATGTTGATGCTGGTTACGACGGTATTGTGTGAATTGAAGCGTGGTATTGTCAAGGCGCGGCGCTCATCAGGTGATCTCACATTCGTCACTCAATGGAGGAGAACATGGCACGCATCACCGGCATCGGAGGGATCTTCTTCAAGAGCCGCGGCGAACCGGCGGCGCTCGCGGCGTGGTACCGGGACCATCTCGGTCTGACGCTGGAGGAGTTCGGCGGGGCGGTGCTCCGCTGGCCGGACGACACGGCGGAGGACAAGGGAATGACCGTCTGGCACTTGGCGGGCCCGCAGAGCCGGTGGTTCGCCCCCAGCGACTCTCCCTTCATGATCAACTACCGCGTGGACGACCTCGCCGGCATCATCGAGCGCCTCTCCCGCGCCGGCATCCCCCTCCTGAAAGGCCCCGAAACACACGAGAACGGCTCCTTCGCCTGGCTCATGGACCCCGACGGGAACAAGATCGAACTGTGGGAACCGAAGATCTGGAAAGAGAAGAAGGACTGAGGAATGATACATAATGAAAACCGATTTTCGAAGATTGCTTGGTCGGGAGCGAGGAATAGGAAAGGCACGTGTATGGCGGAGAGTCTTGTGATTTGTGTCTTGTGATGTGTGATTCTTTTTTCATGCTTCCAGTCGATTGTTAGGGGGTCTTCTCATGGACATGACCGGTCAATGGTTCTTCTGGGCGCTGCTCTCCGCCTTCTTCGCGGCGCTGACGGCCCTCTTCGCCAAGGCGGGGGTGCAGGGCGTGCATCCGGACCTCGCTGCGTTCATCCGCACCGCAGTGGTGGTGATGGTGCTCGGGGCGTTCGTGTGGAAGAGTGGCGCCTGGACCGACCCGCGGCTCATTCCGCCGCGCACCTGGTCCTTCCTGCTGCTCTCCGCCCTCGCCACCGGCGCATCGTGGATCTGCTACTTCCGCGCGCTGCAGTCGGGGGACGCGTCCGCCGTCTCCGCCGTGGACCGTTCCAGTCTGGCGCTCGTCGCCCTGCTGGCGGTCCTCTTCCTCGGCGAACGCCCCTCGCCGCGGGACTGGCTGGGCATCGCCCTCGTCACCGCCGGCGCGGCGCTCATGGCGTTCAAGCGCTGAGCAGCCGTCCACATTCCTGTTCATCAATCTCAATCGAGGTCACCATGCGTACCAAACTATTACTTTCGGCGTTGGCCGGTGCAGGGGCGTTGGTGGTGTGGACGGTCGTCATCAACGTGATGTTCGGGTTCAACGTGCGGTACACCATGCAGCCGCTTCCGAACGAGCGGGAGCTGTACGAGGTGCTGAAGCGGCACGTGACCGAACCGGGGGTCTATCTCTGCAATCCCGCGCTGACGGCGGAGGGACGCTTCCCGGGCAACGAACCGGTGTTCGGCGTCCGCACCGCGGGGGTCGGTCACGAAGCCGCCGGTGCCGGCATGCTGTTCGGACTGGCGCAGTACCTGCTGCTGCCGCTGGCGGGCGCATGGCTGCTCTCCGGGACGTCGGAACGGTTCCGTGCGCGGTACGCGGACCGGGTGCTGTTCTTCGCGGCGCTCGGCCTCATCGCCGCCGTCGCGGGAGACCTGTCGGAGTACGGTATCGGCGGCGCTCCGCTCTCCACCGCACTGCTCCTCGCCGCGCGCACGGCGGCGGGCTGGACCGTGACGGGACTGGCCGTCGCCGCGGTGATGCCACATAAACATTGAGAAATGTGGTGTTGGACAATATCGCAATCAACAATGTTCCGATCATTGTTCATTGATCATTGTTGATTTTCCTCTGTTCCCTGCTCTCTGTCCCCCGTTCCCTGGTCACTTTTCACTGTTCACTGTTTGTCGGAGTATGGTAGGACGGTGATTCTCCTGCGTTCATAGAACGAACTTCGGAGAACAGGTGACACCGTCCCTACTTGTGTTTACTGCCCACTGTTCACTGTTTACTGTTCACTGTTCACTGTTTACTGTTCATTGTTCATTGATAATTGATCATTGAATTATCGCCTTGATTGATAAGCGGATTCTGCAGAGATTGTCTCCATACCCAACCTCCATCGACATCGAAAGGAACCCCCATGAGCACCGAAGGAAAATGCCCCGTCCCACACGGACCCTCCAAAGGAACGAGCAACCGCGACTGGTGGCCGGACCGTCTGGACCTCGGCGTCCTGCACCAGCACGCCCCTGCGTCCAATCCGCTCGGAGACAAGTTCAACTACGCGGAGGAGTTCAGCAAGCTGGACCTCGCCGCGGTGAAGAAGGACCTGATGGCCCTCATGACGCAGTCGCAGCCCTGGTGGCCGGCGGACTGGGGTCATTACGGCGGACTGATGATCCGCATGGCGTGGCACAGCGCCGGCACGTACCGCACCGGTGACGGACGCGGCGGAGGCGGCACCGGCAACCAGCGCTTCGCGCCGGTGAACAGCTGGCCGGACAACGCGAACCTGGACAAGGCGCGCCGGCTGCTCTGGCCCGTCAAACAGAAGTACGGCAACCGCCTCTCCTGGGCGGACCTCATGATCCTTGCCGGCAACTGCGCGCTGGAATCCATGGGCTTCAAGACGTTCGGCTTCGGCGGCGGCCGGGCGGACATCTGGCAGCCGGAGGAGGACATCTACTGGGGCAAGGAGAAGAGCTGGCTCGGCGACGAGCGGTACAGCGGTGAGCGCGACCTGGAGGACCCGCTGGCGGCGGTGCAGATGGGGCTCATCTACGTGAATCCCGAAGGTCCCAACGGAAAGCCCGACCCGGTCGCGTCGGGACGCGACGTGCGCGAGACCTTCGCGCGGATGGGGATGAACGACGAAGAGACGGTGGCGCTCACCGCCGGCGGACACACGTTCGGCAAGGCGCACGGCGCGGGGGACCCGAAGCTCATCGGTCCGGACCCCGAAGGGGCGCCGCTCGAGCAGCAGGGACTCGGCTGGAAGAACGCGTTCGAAACGGGAAAGGGGGTGCACACCACCACCAGCGGCATCGAAGGGGCGTGGAAACCGAACCCGACGACGTGGGACAACGGATACTTCGACATGCTCTTCGGCTACGAATGGGAACTGGTGAAGAGTCCCGCCGGCGCGCAGCAGTGGCTCGCCAAGGATGTGAAGCCCGAGCATATGATCCCGGACGCGCACGATCCCTCCACAAAGCACCGTCCGATGATGACCACGGCGGACCTCTCGCTCCGCTTCGACCCGGTCTATGAGCCGATCGCGCGGAAGTTCCACAAGGATCCGCAGGCGTTCGCCGACGCGTTCGCGCGCGCGTGGTTCAAACTGACGCACCGCGACATGGGACCGAAGTCCCGTTACCTCGGTCCCGACGTGCCGAAGGAGGACCTCATTTGGCAGGACCCGCTTCCCGCCGTGAACCATCCGCTCATCGGCGCGAACGAGATCGCGGCGCTGAAGAAGTCCGTGCTCGCCTCCGGTCTTTCCGTCACGGAGCTCGTTCTGACGGCCTGGGCGTCCGCTTCCACCTTCCGCGGCTCGGACAAGCGTGGCGGAGCCAACGGCGCCCGCATCCGTCTCGCACCGCAGAAGGATTGGGAGGTGAACCGTCCGGCGCAGCTGGCGAAGACGCTGACCGCGCTGGAAAAGGTGCGCGCCGAGTTCAACGCATCGCAGAAGAACGGCATGAAGGTGTCGCTGGCGGACCTCATCGTGCTCGCAGGCTGCGCCGCGGTGGAGTCCGCCGCGACAGCGGCCGGCACGCCGGTGGAGCTCCCCTTCACCCCGGGCCGCACGGACGCGTCGCCGGAGCAGACCGACGCCGCCTCGTTCGCGGTGCTCGAGCCCCAGGCGGACGGGTTCCGTAACTACCTCAAGAAGCGCTTCACCGTGCCGGCCGAAGAGCTGCTGGTGGACAAGGCGCAGCTCCTCACGCTCAGCGCGCCGGAGATGACGGTGCTCGTCGGCGGCATGCGCGCGCTCGGCGCCAACGCGGACGGCTCCGCGCACGGCGTCTTCACCTCCCGTCCGGGACGCTCACCAACGACTTCTTCGTGAACCTGCTGGAGATGGGGACCGAATGGACGCCGGTGAACGGGGATGCCGGGACGTACGAAGGACGCGACCGCGCCACCGGGAAGGTGAAGTGGACCGGCACGCGGGTGGACCTGGTGTTCGGTTCCCACTCGCAGCTGCGGGCCGTCGCCGAGGTGTACGCGCAGAGCGACGCGAAGGAGAAGTTCGTGCGCGACTTCGCCGCGGCCTGGACGAAGGTGATGAACCTGGACCGCTTCGACCTCGCGCGGAAGTGACCGCTGTCTTCAAGATCCCCGTTGTCGAAAGGCGACGGGGATTTTTTTTGTACAGCGCGGAATGTGATGGCTGTGCATCGTGGGGGAAGGGACGGAGTTAGAATTCTTGTTGCCGGGACGGAGTTCCTGACTCTGTGCCGGGACGGAGTTCCGGCCCACAAGGAGTTTGGAATTTAAGTTGCCGGGACGGAGTCCGGAAATCTTTTCGCCGGGACGGAGTCCCGGCCCACCAGTTGCCGTCCCGGCCTACTTTTTTCTTGATTTTGTATTTCGGCTTTCCCATCTTCCCCCACGCCGATGAAACGACTGCTGCTGGGAGCGCTCCTCCTGCCGACATTCATCAGCGCCCAGACCACCTCCTTCCCGTACCGGGAACGGTTCGATTCCACCGTTGCACCCCTGCTTCCTTCCGGATGGTCCACCTCGGCTGCCAAGAATCCCTCGGGTGATTTCACCCTCACCACTTCCACCGTTCGTTCCGCGCCGAACGCGGTCAGCTCCACCGACGCAACGAAGGAGCAATACCTCATCTCCCCCGTCATATCGTTCGCGGGACATCTTGTTGACACGCTGGAGTTCTACGAACGGCGCACCGCGTCCCACACCTCCGGACTCCTCGTCGAAGCGGCGGCCGGCGATGATACGACATTCTCCCTCGCGCTGACGGACACGCTGCATCTGCAATCCTCCACCGCATACGTCCGGCGTGCCGTCGCTCTCCCTTCCGTCCTGAACGGGCAGGAGAAGGTCCGTTTCCGCTGGCGCGTCACCGGCACCGGTACGGGAACGACCGGGGTCATCCGCTTCGACGATGTTTCCATCACCGTGAAGAAAGCGGTCGACCTGGCGCTCACCGCACTCACCGCCTCTTCCGCCCCATTGAAAAAGGGGATGAACGTCGCACTCACCGCCCTCATCGGCAACCGCGCACTGGCGGGAACATTCTCCGGCACGCTGACGCTCTTCGATTCACTGCAGACGGTCTCCGTCACCCCCTTCACACGGACACTGGCGGCGAACGACAGTACGACGGTCATGCTCTCCCTTCCTTCGATCGGTGCGGGACGCCATCCGCTGCGGCTCGTGCTGCAGACGGACGGGGACGAGGACAGCACCAATGATGTCCGCACGCTCCTTCTCACCGCCGGATATCCCGCCCGGACGCTCCTCATCAACGAGCTGATGTACACGCCGCCGTCCGGGTCGCCGGAGTGGATGGAGCTCATCAACGTCGGTCCGGACACCGTACCGCTCGCCGGGTGGCGTGTTTCGGACGCCGGCACGACGAAAGCGCTCCTCCTCCCTTCCTCCCTGCGGCTCGCTCCCCGGTCGTACCTGGTGGTCACTACGGACACCAACGCGTTCCGCAGCGCGTATGAGGGGGATGTACCGCTGGCGCAGGCTTCATTCTCCGCCCTCAATAATTCCGGCGACGCGGCGGTGCTGTACGACGCGACGCTTTCGGCGATCGACAGTCTGTCGTTCACATCGCAATGGGGCGGAACGTCCGGCCGCTCACTGGAGCGCATCGACACCGCCGCTCTCTCCGCGCTGCAGAGCAACTGGAGCGGTTCGCTCAGCGCCGGTGGTTCCACTCCCGGCGCTGCGAACTCCGTCAGCCGGAAAGCGTTCGATGCGGCGGCGGGGCAGATCTTCTTCACTCCCGCCGCACCGGAAGCGGGAACGGAGGTGCAGATGACGGTGAGCGTACGGAACGCGGGACTCGCCGCGCTCGAGCCGTTCCCGCTGCGCGTGTACCGCGACGCGGACGGCGATTCGCTGGCGGAGAAGGATGAGTTCCTCTTTGAGCGGAACGTTCCCTCCCTGCCGCCGGGCGATTCGGCGTCGTTCCTCTTCCTGCTTCCGCCGTTGCCGCACGGAACGCACCGCTTCATCGCCGAAACGCACGCCATACCGGACGATGATGCGGGGAACGACCGACGGTACGCTTCGCTGCGGAGCGGATTATCCCCCCGCCGCGTGCTCATATCTGAAGTTCATTACTCGCCGGAGAACGAAGGGCCCGAATGGTTCGAGGTGTACAACACCACATCGGGAGCGGTGACGCTGAGCGGCTGGCGCGCGTCCGACGCCGGAGCGACGCGGGCGTCGGTGTCCGGAGCCGCGGTCGTCGTTCCGCCGCGCTCATTCCGCGTCATCACGCCGGACACGCTCTCGTTCGCGGCGTTCCATCCCGGCGTGCCGGCACTGCAGGCCTCCATTGGAACGCTGAACAACACGACGCCCGATGCCGTGGTGCTGTTCGACGACCTCGGCCGGGTGATGGACAGCGTGTGGTACCGTCCCTCCTGGGGAGGAACGGAGGGGCGTTCATTGCAGCGGTACGATCTCTATACGACCGCGATGGATTCGGCGGACTGGCGCTCCGCTCCACCCACCCCCGGCGCGGAGAACGCCGTCGGACGGAAGGAGCACGACGTCGCGGTGGAGGCGGTCACCGTCACGATGCTCGGTTCCTCCGCAACCGTCACCGGCACCGTGCGCAACAACGGCCGGCAGAATGCATCCCCCGTGCAGATCCGCATCGCTCACGATGCGAACCGCGATTCCGTGATGCAGCAGCACGAGATGCTCGCGTCGCTCCCCATTCCTCCGCTCGCACCCGGGGAGAGCGCGGATGTGCCGTACGTCTGGAGCGGCGTCCCCTCCGGACGCCACGCGGTGTTGGTACGCGCGGAGTACGCGGAGGATGAACGGAGCGGGGACAATACCGGTACCGGCGAGGCGGTCCGTTCCTTCACCGAAGGGAGCGTCGTCATCAACGAAGTGCTCTACGAACCGCGGAGCGGCGGGAGCGAGTTCGTGGAGCTGTACAACCGTTCCGGCGACACGCTGGACCTCTCCGGCTGGGCGCTGCTGGACCAGCTTTCCGCCTCCGGCACGCGCGCGCACATTCCCTTGTCCGCATCGCCGCGGGCGTTCCCGCCCGGCGGGTATCTCGTCGTGGGGACCGACTCCTCTCTATTATTACGCTTTCCGGAGCTCCTCTCCGCACGCCCGGTCATCGACGGCACGTTGAGTCTGAGCAACAGCGGTGAAGACCTGGTGCTGACCGACCTGACCGGTGCGCGGATGGACAGCGTCCGGTATCAACCCGGCTGGCATCTCCCCTCCGTCATCTCCGCGGGGCGTTCGCTCGAGCGCATCATGCCGGATGGTCCTTCTGTCGACGGCCGGAACTGGAGCTCCTCCGTCTCCGGAGCCGGCGCCACACCGGGCGGGCGTAATTCCATCCGGCTCGACGCGGCGCCGTCCAACGCCTCGCTCACCCTTACGCCCAATCCCTTCTCACCCGACGCGGACGGATTCGAGGACTTCCTTTCCATCTCCTACACGCTCCCGGCAGCGAGCGTGACGCTCCGTGTGCGCATCTACGACGCCGCCGGGCGGCTGGTGCGGCGGCTCGTCACCGGAGAACCGGTCCCCTCGTCCGGTACGGTGCTCTGGGACGGAAGGAACGACGACGGCGCGCGGGTGCGGATGGGGATGTACATCGTGCTGGTGGAGGCGTTCGACAACTTCGGCGGAACGCTGCGGACGATGAAGGACGTTGCGGTGGCGGCGCGGAAGCTGTGACGCCGGTTTTCGGAAGTCACCGCGGTGTTGCGTATATTGTCCCTGATGACCGATAAGGAGCTCTTCAGACAGGAATACGATTGCATCCTCCGTTTCCACCGCGCCGGCGCGGGAGGGGTGGAGACGAGCGCCGAACTGACGGAACTGGTGGACCGCATGGTGACGCGGGCGTGGGAGCGGACGCCGGAGGAGACGCGCGCGGCGATGACGGTGGTGGCGCTCGGCGGGTACGGGCGGTTCGAGATGTGCCCGCACTCGGACGTGGACCTGATGCTCCTCTTCGCCGACGAGGAGACGAAGCGGCGGCACAGCGACGCCGCGCAGAAGTTCCTCCACTCCCTCTGGAGCCTCAACTTCGACATCGGCCACAGCGTGCGGACCATTCCGGACTGCGTGAACCTGTACCAGACCGACGTGGACGTCTGGGCGTCGGTGCTGGAGAGCCGGTACGTGTGCGGTCCCGCCGCGGTGATGGAGGCGTACACCGACGCGATGCTGCGGACGGTGCGGAAGAAGCAGGACCTGAAGTTCATCGCCTCCGTGGTGGCGGGGGTGGACGAGCGGCACGTGAAGTACGAGCACTCCGTCAAATTGCTCGAACCGAACCTGAAGAACAGCGCCGGCGGGCTGCGCGACCTCCACTCCCTGCTCTGGATCTACCGCAGCGCGGACGCCGCGTTCTTCGGCGACGCGCCGTTCCGGGGCCGGAGCTCCGCCTGTCACGAGATGCTGGAACAGTTCCGCCGAGCAGGGATCGTTCCGGCGGAGGAGCACGTGCAGCTCGCGGCGGCGTTCGATTTCCTGCTGCGCATCCGGAACGAGACGCACTACGGCGCCGGTTCGCTGCAGGACACGCTCGAGTTCAACCGGCAGTTCGCCATCGCGCAGGGGCTCGGCTACCGGCACGAGGACCCCGTGCGCGCGGTGGAGCAGTGCATGCGCGAGTACTTCCTGCACGCCCGTGCGGTGTACCGGATCAACCGCCGGCTGGTGCATCATTTCCGGCGGAGCGCGGCGCGCTCCCTCTGGTCCTTCCGCACGGAGCAGGTGCTGGACGACGACTTCATGGTGCGGAACGGCCAGCTGCTGCAGCGGAACACGGCGCACACGGTCGATTCCCCCCTCACGGTGCTGAAGGGGTTCTACTACTGCGGACTCCACGGGCTCGACCTGAGCCCCTCGCTGCAGTCCCGGTTCGACGCCCTGAGCCACGACGAGCGGTTCTTCGCGATGGACGCGGCCTCGACCGCGGCGGCGGCGGAGACCTTCACGGACCTGCTGCGGCTCCCCTCCAACGCCGCGGCGACGCTGCAGGCGATGAACGAGTGCGGCATCCTCGGCCGGTTCATCCCGGAGTGGGGCGAGCTCGTCGCCTTCTTCCAGCACAGCATGTACCATTACTACACGACCGACGCGCACACGCTCATCGCGCTGGAACATGCGGAGAAGCTGGCGGGGAGCAACAGCGTGCTCGGCGAGACGTACCGCGGACTGCCGCGGAGGGAGATCCTCCACTTCGCCCTCCTCTTCCACGACATCGCGAAGCCGCAGGGGGTGCAGGGACACGAGGTGACCGGCGCGGCGGTGTGGGAGCGGGTGCGGGAGCGGTTCGGGTTCGACGACCCGCGGGGGGACGTGGCGTTCCTCATCCGCCACCATCTGGTGATGGAGCAGGTGGCGTTCCGGCGCAACACCGGCGACGAGCGGACGGTGCGGGAGTTCGCGGCGCTGTTCGACCGTCCGGAGCGGCTCGACCTCCTCTTCGTGCTGACGTACTGCGACCTCTCGGCGGTGAACAAGAACGTCTGGTCCAGCTGGAAGGAGACGCTGCTGCAGGAGCTCTACCTCCGCACGCGGCGTCTGCTGCGGAACGAGCCCGCGGCCGCGGTCCCCTCCTACCCGTCGGCGCTGCGCGCACACATCGAGGCGATGAACGACGGCCTCTATCCCTCCCTCTTCACGGTGGAAGAGATGGAGGCGCACCGCTCGGCCATCGCGGCGCTCGGCACCGCCGCGGTGATGATGCGGCGCGGGACCACGCACAGCACGGTGACCGTGGTGACGCGGGACCGGCAGTTCCTCCTCTCCACCCTCTGCGGCGTCTTCACCGCCAACAACATCGCCATCATCGAAGCGCACATCTTCACCCGGAACGACGGCGCGGCGATCGACCAGTTCCGCGTGGCGGACGCGGCGTCCAAAGGACTGCTGACGCCCGAGCAGGAGACGAAGGTGACGAAGGACCTGACGGCGGTGCTGGAGGGGACCGAATCGCTGGAGCATCTGTTCGAGCGGCACCGTCAGCGGTGGCGCCGGCGCTCGCGCTCCCTCTTCCACCCCAACATCCGCGTGGACGTGGTGTTCCACGAGGACGCGACGCACACCATCGCGGACGTGTACGCGCCGGACATGACGGGGTTCCTCTACAAGGTGACGCAGACCATCTCGAAGGCGGGACTGCAGATCAGCTTCGCCAAGCTCGCGACGCGGGGGGACGGCATCGTCGACACCTTCTACATCTCCGAGTACGGCGGCGGGAAGATCTCCAAGCGCGAGCAGGCGAACCTGCGCGAGCGCATCCTCCACACCATCTCGCAGCTCATCACCGTGCAGATGGGCGAGGCGTGACGGGCCCCGCCGATTTTGCGTCTCACCCTGAATACCGGTACATTCATCCCATGAGCACACAGAACGAAAAGCCGATCGGCGTGTTCGACTCCGGCATCGGCGGGCTGACCGTGGTGCGCGCGCTGCTGGAGCGGCTGCCGAACGAGAACATCGTCTACTTCGGCGACACCGCCCGCGTCCCGTACGGCTCCAAATCGCCGCAGGTGGTGCGCGAGTACACGCTGGGGGACACGAACGTGCTGCTGGCGAAGGACGTGAAGATGATCGTGGTGGCGTGCAACACCGTCTCCGCCGTGGCGCTGGACGTGGTGCAGAAGCGGGCCAACCTGCCGGTCACCGGCGTCATCACGCCCGGCGCGGCGGCCGCGGCGCGCGCCACGAAGAACCGGCGCATCGGCGTCATCGGCACCGCCGCCACGGTGAACAGCAATGCCTACGCCAACGAACTGCAGCGGCTCGACCCCGCCGTCCAGACGCACAGCCGCGCCTGTCCGCTGTTCGTGCCGCTGGTGGAGGAGGGATGGCTGGAGACGAAGGCGACCGAACTGGTGGCGACCGAGTACCTCTTTCCGCTGACGCTGGAGAAGGTCGATACGCTCATCCTCGGCTGCACGCACTATCCGCTGCTGAAGAGCGTCATCGCGAAGGTGACGAAGGGGATGGTGACGCTCATCGACTCGGGCGAGGCGACGGCGGCGGAGGTGGAGCGGATGCTGGACGAGCACGGACTGCGGAACACCTCGCCGCACCGGCCGAACGTGCAGTTCCTGGTGAGCGACGCGCCGGAGAAGTTCACCGCCATCGGCGAGCGGTTCCTGGGACGGAAGCTCGGGGTGGTGAAGAGGGTGGCGACAGGCTAAAAAGAATTAAGAATTGATGGGAGAAGACATCAACGCATCATCGTCGTTCCTCATCTTCAATTATTAATTCTTCATTCTTCATTCCTAATTGTTTTTTTAGAGTTCCATCCAGTAGCTCGCCTTCACCACGTACACGTTGTCCGGGCTCGCGCGGAACGTCTCGCGGACGTTGTCCGCCGGCGACGTCCCGTATCCCCCCGCCTGTTCGAACTCCCGGCCGTGCGACCACACGAGGTAGACGGTGCTCCCCGGACGGTACTCCCACCGCAGCACGATGTTGGAGACGAACGACGTTCCGTTGAACTCGACCGTGCCGGTGTACGGGTACGGGTCGAGGCCGCCGTCCGGCCGCAGCACGGAGAACTCGCGGTACCTCCCTTTCGCCCAGAAGAACTGATGGTAGAGCTGCAGGGACAAGGCGTGCGTGAAGAGGAACGAACCGCGCAGCGTCAGGTCCGTCCCGTCCACGTCCCGCTTCCCGAACATCGCCACCGGCGACGACGGTGAGAAGGCGATGGCGGCATCGGTCACCGCGTCCGCGAAGGCGTTGAAGCCCCGCTCCGTCGCATAGCCGAACGAGACCGCCGCTTCGGCCGCCTCTGCCGGACGCACCGTCACTTTCCCCGCCGTATTGGCGATGACCGCCCCCTGCGTGTTGCGGCGGACGTTCTCCTCCACGTTCACCACCACCGCGGCTCGGCCGTCCGTCTCCACCTCCGCCCGCACGAAGTAACTTCCCGGCGTCCGGTACACGCCCAACCCCCGCGGATCGTACGGGTCCTGCGCCGGCGCGCTGTACCCCCATCCGGTCTCGAACTGCCAGTAGTTGAGGAACTGCACGTAGGTGTTGAGCCGCAGCTCGCGCGCGATGGTGACGCGGTCGTAGTTCCAGCGGAGGTGGGGATTGAGCGAGACGTTGTACTGGCGGTACCATGATCCCGGTTCGAAGCTCCGGCGCGCCGCGCTCCCGCTCACGCCGTAGTCGTTCGGACTGCGGAAGAAGCCGATGTCGTTGATGTAGTACCGTTTCGTGGTGAAGTCCGCATTGGCGGACCAGGTCCAGTCACCGCTCACGCGCGCGACGGAGAACTTGCCCGCGCCGCCCGCCCGCAGTTCCCCTGCCGGCGTCATCGTGCGCGAATGCGCGAGGAACCCGTTGATGCGGTACGCGTTCCCCGCCAGCCGCAGGTCCCAGTCCGTCCCCATCGTGTACGCCGGTCGCCGTCCGTCCCGCGCCGTGGCGGTGAGGATGCCGCCGATGTTGGAGTTCTCCCAGAAGTCCTGTTTCGCCCGCACGAGGGAGAAGAAGGCGGCCGGTTCGGCCCGCAGCGTGCGCTCGCCGCCGAGCGTGTCGCGGTACGTGAACGATTCCTCCTCCGTCACCGCGGTGAGCACGCCGAGCGACGTGCCGCCGGCGGTCTTGCCCGACACCTTCACCGCGCCGAGGATGGTGGCGGTGCCCGGTTCGTCGGTGACGGCGGCACCGTCCGCCGGAAGCGGCGGATCGATGGGGCGGCCGATACGGCGCGAGTAGAAGAGGCCGGGACCGAAGTCGCCGCCGAAGGTGACGAAGCGGATGATCTGCGTCCCCTCGATGAAGAAGGGGCGCTTCTCCGGATAGAAGGTCTCGAACGTGGTGAGGTTGAGCACCGCGGGGTCCGCCTCCACCTGCGCGAAGTCCGGGTTCACGGCGGCGTCGAGCGTGAAGCCGGAGCCGAGCCCGACCTTGACGTCCGCCCCGGCGTTCGGGCGGAGACGTTCGATGCGCGCGCGGCCGGGACGTTCCGCCCGGTGTTCGGAGCTAGCCACCGCGTACGGCAGCGCCTCGAACAGCGCCGGTTCCTTCACGCCGGCCATGCCGGTGAGCGCACCGAAGAGCGAGGCGAAGCCGCCGGCGTTCTTGCTCATCAGGCTCCAGTTCGTCTCCTCCCCGCGGCGGATGACCTTGCGCGCCGCATTGAAGCCCCACACGTCGTTCCCCTCGGTGAAGCGGAGCTGCGAGAGGGGGATGCGGAACTCGGCGCTCCAGCCGTTCGGCAGCACGCGCGTCTCCGCCTGCCACACCGGGTCCCATGACGCATCCTCATTGCGGCCGTCGTTGTAGTTGAGCGCGTCGTACCGGCTCCCCGAAACGAACACGACGAAGACAAAGGCGGTCTGCCGGTCATGGTAGCTGTCCACGGTGATGCCGAACCAGTCGGACTCCGGGAACTCGTCCCGCCGTGCCAGACGGGTGACGATGCTGTCCGGACGGTCGTCGTACATCATCGCATGGACGTAGAGATATCCGTCGTCCACCAGCACGCGGAACTCGGTGCGGTCCGTCGCGGGAGCGCCGTCACGCGGCTCGCGCTGCAGGAATCCGGAAGCCGGCGGTGCATCGGACCATGCAGCGTCCGTGCCGTACCCGTCGATGACCGGCGGGACCGTCGTGCGATGGACGGAGATGGAGGGTGTCTGCGCGGTCCCGGCGAGCGGGAGCACGATGAGGAGGAGGAGAACGGCGAACAATCTCATGCGGCGAACGTCCGGTGGTGAGCGATGGAATGCAATATACCGGTTTCTGCGCCGGTGAGGCAAGGGAAAGCGGCGGTCCCTAGGGACCGCCGTTGAGGATCGTCAAGATGCCGGGTCAGCGTTCGGCGGAGAGGACATGCACCATGCCGTCGGTCTGCGTGACGAGGATACCTGTCCCTTTGTTTACGAACGACACGGTGTAGAGCTCTTTCGGGAAGCCGCGGAGCGTCAGTACGCAGGTACCGTCGGTCGTGTCCCAGATGCGCACCGTCTGGTCGTACGACGCGGTGGCGATGCGGCTGCCGTCCGGATGCACCGCCACGCCGACGGTGTGTGCCGTGTGTCCTTCGAGCGCCGCGTTCCGGACGAAGCGCTTCATATCCCACACATAGCAGGTGCCCGAACCGGAGCCGGAGACCAGACGCTTCCCGTCCGAGGAGAAGACGATGTTCGCCACCGACTGGTCCTGCCGCATCACGGCGCGCTGCGTCCACCCGTTCGTCTCCCATACGGTGATCGTTCCGTCCGTCGCTCCGGCGGCGAGCAGTGACCCGTCCGGCGAAAAGGCGACGTACCGCGGCGCGGTCTTCTCGAACGTGAAGCGCCGCACCTCGGCGGTGTCGTGCAGGCTCCACACACGCACGGTGCGGTCGGTGCTGCCGGACGCGATGAGGCCGTTGCGGAGACTGATGTCGACGCCGAAGATGCCGGCGGTGTGTGCGGTATAGCGGCGCACTTCGCGCATCGCCGTCATGTCCCACAGCACCACGTGCGGTGCGTGGTTGCCGATGACGCAGAAGCGTCCATCGGACGAGAACGCGGCGGCGTTCCCCGCCAGACCGGGGATCTCACCGTGCTTCGTTCCGTCGATGCGCCAGAAGCCGGTGACCGTGTCCGATCCGGTCGCCGCGAAGAGCTGACCGTCCGGTGCGACGGGCGCGCTCCAGGGGCCGGCCTGCATCACGTCGAAGAGCGCAGCGGGACCCGGGGCGGTGTTCCATTCCTTCACCGTCCGGTCCAGCGAAGCGGAGTAGAGCCGGGAACCGTCGTGCGAGAACGCGAGCGAGGTCACGGGTGCGGTGTGTCCCAGGAAACGGCGGACGACGGTGAAACGCTCCGCGTCCCACAGGATGACCGTGCCGTCGCCGGAACCGGTGGCGAAGCGGCGTCCGTCGGGAGCATAGACGACAGCGTTGACATCCTTGAAGTGCCCCTCCCATGCTTCGATGACGCGGCGGAGCGTTCCATTACCGGTGTCGAAGATGCGGATGCGGTTGTCCTTCCCCGCGGCGGCGAACTCGCCGTCGCCGGGACGGAGCGCCACCGACTGGATGGCGCGGTAGTCGTCCCGGTCATCGATGTCGATGCGCTGCAGCACGCGTCCCGAGTCGAGTCCGATGACCTGGAGCAGCATCCCCCAGTCGCCGGTCAGCATCCGCGTCCCGTCCGCCGTGAAGGCGATGGAGGACATGGGATGCCCGGTCCCTTCGAACCGCGCCAGACGGTTTCCGGAGGCGAGGTCATACATCGCCGCGAACCCATGGACCGCGAAGGGGGTGCGGGTGAAGTCCCACGATGCCGCACCGAACCGTTCTCCGTCCGGATGGAAACGGACGGCGTAGACCCCCTGCGAGAGACCGTCCGTGACGGTGCGCAGGAGCGACGACGTACCGAGGTCCCACAGCTTCACGCTCTTGTCCGTCGACCCCGAGAGGAGGCGTCCGTCCGCCGAGCAATCGAGCGTGCTCACCTGTCCGCCGTGTCCCCGCAGTACCGCTGTCTGCGTTCCCTCCGCGGACCAGAGGCGGATGGTGGAATCCGCGGAGCCGGTGACGATGCGGCCGTCCGGCGCCACGGTGACCGCGGTGACCGCGGCGGTGTGTCCGGTGAAGGTGCGCACCGAAGCGTCCGACGCGGCGGTGAGGTACTGCCATTCCCATCCCCGGTGCTTCGCCGGCGCGGCGGCGAGATGGCGTTTCACTTCGCCGGTCTCGCGCAGTTCCAGCAGGGCGGCGGCCGCGGCGATGTGCGCGCGGTACAGCTCCCGCTCCGTCTCCCGCCGGACCTGTGCGGTGAGGAGCGATGCGGAGAGGATGAAGAACAGGACGATGCGGTTCATGCGGTCTCCCGTGGAGGATGGATCGAGGTCTGCCGGCGCACGGCTCAGTGCCACGCGCCGATGATGGCTCCCATGACGATGAACGTCACCACCCAGTACGCGCCGTTGATGAACCATTGAAGCGTAGGGCGCAGTTCGAAGAGGTAGACGACACCGAAGGCGGGGACGATCCAGCCGATGCCGGTGGCGGCGCCGGCGGCGATGCCGAACGAGAGGTCGCTCTTGGGACCGAGGAACATCGCCAGGTTGACGGCGGCGATGAAGGTGAGCACGAACGCGCCTCCGAAGATCTTCCCCTTGTTCCCCTGCTCCACCGCTTCCGGCGTCATGCCGGCGACCTTCATCCAGGCGTTGCCGAACATGAGCGGAGAGTACCAGACCCCTCCCAGAATGAAGGCGGAAAGCGCGGCGACGATGACCGCCCACCAGTTGATGGCCGAGAATGCGGCTCCCATGTCCATAGAACCTCCTGTGGTTGTGATGGTGTTTCGGTGAGGAAAATGGTGCGATAGAACGATGGGACAATCTACACCTTGCGTCCTGTTTGTGCAACACCGATCGGACCGAAACCGGATTTTCCGTGTCTGAAACGGGAGACACGGGGTCCGAAGCATCCCTTTGCGCCGGCATGACAAATTCGCTATTTTAGCGCGGACGACGGCGGCAATGCCGAGCACCCCTGTTCCACAATGGGAAATATTCTCCCGCAGATTTCGCAGATAACCGCAGATGGCAGACGCAATACTTCTGCGTACATCCGCGTGATCCGCGGGAAATGTTCTCCCGCAGATGTCGCAGATCACCGCAGATAACAGACGGGATACTTCTGCGTACATCCGCGTAATCCGCGGGAAATATTCTACCGCTGATTTCGCAGATAACCGCAGATGGCAGACGCAATACTTCTGCGTACTTCTGCGTAATCCGCGGGAAATGTTCTCCCGCAGATGTCGCAGATAACCGCAGATGGCACACGCATTACTTCTGCGTACATCCGCGTAATCCGCGGGAAATGTTCTCCCGCAGATGTCGCAGATCACCGCAGATAACAGACGGGATACTTCTGCGTACATCTGCGTGATCCGCGGGACATGTTCTCCCGCAGATTTCGCAGATAACCGCAGATGGCAGACGCAATACTTCTGCGTACATCCGCGTAATCTGCGGGAAATATTCTCCTGCAGATGTCGCAGATAACCGCAGATGGCAGACGCAATACTTCTGCGTACATCCGCGTAATCTGCGGGAAATTTTTGTTCATGGAGGACAGCGCCCGGAAAGAGTCATATGGTAGAGAACGATGTTTCGTTCGCAGTGCGAGGCGCTATCTTCACCGTTTATAATACACTTGGTCCGGGACTGCTTGAGACGGTCTATGAAGCAGCTCTGGCGTTTCAACTCGAGCAATACGGAATGTTCGTCCGCACACAGGTTCCCGTCCCCGTCGTGTTCGGCGACGTAAAACTCGAACTTGGATTCAGGCTGGATATTCTGGTGAACGATCTCGTGATTATTGAGATCAAGTCGGTGGAACATCTTGCCGAAGTGCATCACAAGCAGGTGTTGACGTATTTGCGGCTGACCGGGAAAAGATTGGGCATACTTGTCAATTTCAACACCGACAATATTGCGGCATCCATCTATCGGAAAGTGAACAATCTCACTGAATGATTGTGGTGCTAGAGGTGTCCTGAATGTTCGGGATTGGCATTTCGAGTGACGCTGCGGTGAATGGAATACAAAAGACTCCCGCAGATATCGCAGATCACCGCAGATTGCCGAGCATGTCTTTCTGTGTACATCGGCGCCGTCTGCGGGAAACTTGAAACGATCACGATGAACGACGAAGCGATCGACAGCGAACTGAACGACCGGACGATACGGATCATCATGATCCCGTTCTTCGGCGTCGTCATTCCCAACGTCACGGGGATGATCGACAACGGCGCGTTCGCGGCCGGACCGCTCATCGCCAGCTATCTGTACTTCATCCTCATCGCCTTCGCCATCTGGCACGGCAACCGCTACCTCCTCTTCCGGCTGCGCCTGCGGTTCTCGTGGCTGAGCCAGCCGGTCTACAAGGTCGTCGCGCTCATCGTCTCGAACCTCTTCTACACCGTCCCGGTCTCCGTCGGCCTCATGACGATGTGGTACGTCTTCGCGCTCGGCGTTCCCGCGGACTGGAACGTCCTCTTCACGGCGACGGCGCTCTGCGTCATCTGCGTCGTCTTCATCACCCACACGTACGAGACCGTGTTCCTCATCCGCTCCTGGGAGAGCGACAAGACGCGGAGCGAATCGCTCGAGCGGGCCAAGGCGCAGGCCGAACTCGAGGCGCTGAAGAACCAGATCGATCCGCACTTCATGTTCAACTCGCTCAACACCCTCTCGCACCTCATCGAGACCGAGCCGGCGAAGGCGCGCTTGTTCGCGGACGACCTGGCCGAGGTCTACCGGTACATCCTGCGGAACAAGGAGCGCGACCTGGTGCTGTGGAACGAGGAGATCACCTTCGCCGAGCAGTACTTCTCCCTGCTCCGCATCCGCTTCGGGGAGGGGGTGCGCCTGCAGGTGGAACGCGGCGCCGCGGAGCGGGACGACCTGCTCCTTCCCCCCATCTCGCTGCAGGTGCTGCTGGAGAACGCCATCAAGCATAACGACTTCTCGCCGAAGCGTCCGCTCACCGTCTCCGTTGAACTCCTGGGAAGCTCGGCCGTCGTCTCCAACGGCGTGCGGCGGAAGCGGACGCCGGTCCCCTCCTCCGGCATCGGACTCGCCAACCTGAACGAACGCTACCGGCTCATCACACGGAAGGACATCACGGTGGAGCAGGACGGGGAGCGGTTCCGGGTCACGCTCCCGCTCCTCTCCGCGCTGTGAACGGAACGCCATGACGATCTTCATCATCGAGGACGAACGTCCGGCGGCCGACCGCATCGCCGCCCTGGCCCGCGCGTACGACCCCTCCGTCGTCATCGCCGGCACCGCCCCCTCGGTGGCGGACGCGGTGGAGTGGCTCCGCACCCGTCCTGCGCCGGACCTCATCGTGTCGGACATCCGGCTCTCGGACGGGACCTCGTTCGAGGTGTTCGAGCAGGTCCCGGTCACCGCTCCGGTCATCTTCATCACCGCGCACGACGAACATCTCATCGACGCGTTCACCGTGCATGCCGTGGACTACCTGCTGAAGCCGGTGCAGCGCGACAAGTTCCACCGCGCCCTGGCGAAGTACGCCGCGCTCCGGCAGCACTTCTCCGGCGGCCTGACGCCGCTGCTGGAGCGCCTGCGCGGAGAACGCGCCGCGCCGGAACGCATCGTCGCCCGGAAAGGGGGCGATTTCGTCGCGCTCCGTCCGGAGGACATCGCCTACCTCTACACCGAGCATAAGATGGTCTTCGCCGTGGGACGCGACGGACGGCGTTCCGTGGTGGACCGGCCGCTCGCCGACCTGGCGGAGGGGCTCGACCCGGCGCGATTCTTCCGGCTGAACCGGAAGTACCTCGCGAACATCGACGCCGTCGAACGGTTCCGCCCGCACGACAAAGGGCGCGTCCTGGTCGTGCTGGTCCCTCCGGTCTCGGAAGAGGTGACGGTGAGCCAGGAGAACGCGGCGGCGTTCCGCGCGTGGATGGGAGGCTGAGAGCGGGCACATGCCGTGCGTCACATCTAAGAAGATTCTAAATTGTCTTTTCAGCGTCCGTCTGATACATTGAGGCGTAACGAACGACACAGGACGGCCTTCGGTCCCCATGAAATCCACCATCCCCGCAATGCTGCTGCTGACCGCGGCGGCGCTTCTCTGTGCGCCCGCCCTCTCCGCCAATGAGCCGGGGGGTGTCCGCACCGGCCGGCCGCTGTCGCAGTACACCCACGAGTACTGGACCACCGCAGCGGGGCTTCCGCAGAACTCGATCACCTGCATGACCCGCACGCCGGACGGCTACCTCTGGGCCGGCACACAGGAAGGGCTCGTCCGCTTCGACGGCGTCCGCTTCACGGTCTTCGACAAACAGAACACCCCCGCTTTCCGGAACAACTTCATCAGCACCTTGTACGTGGACCGGCGCGGTACGCTGTGGATCGCCACGTACGACGGCGCTCTCATCTCGTACGCCGGAAAACGCTTCACCGCCGCGGAACGGGACCCGTTCTTCGAAGGAACGCACGTCCGCGGCATGCTGGAGGACACACGCGGCCGCTTCTGGTACGCGGTGCGGGGGAAAGGAGTGCTGCGCACGGCGGACGGGGCGCGGACCGTGTTCGACGCCTCCTCCGGACTGCGGAACAACGAGACATGGACCTTCGCGGAGGATTCGCGGGGACGCGTGTGGGTCGCCACCGAAGAGGGGATCGCCGTCATCGCGGACGACACCGTCATCACGCTGACGGCGCGCGACCGGCTCATCAGCGACATCGTCAGCGACATCGCCCCGGGTCCGGACGGCATGATGTGGATCGCCACCAACATGGGGGTGATGACCCTTCCCGCCGACCTTTCCCGCCGCGGCGGAAGCGTCTATACCAGGGAGCAGGGCCTGCCGCACCGGATCGCGTACGGTCTGGCGGTGCAGCCCGACGGCTGCGTCTGGACCGGAACGCGCGACGGCGTGGCGATGATCAGCGGAGGGACGGTGACCGCGTACACGGAGCAGGACGGCCTGTCGTACGGACATGCCGGCTGCATCGTGACCGACGCCGAAGGGAACGTCTGGATCGGTACGGACGGCGGCGGGCTCAACCTGCTGCGTCACGGTCTCTTCACCGTCTTCACGGCGAAGAACGGGCTGCCGGACGACATCGTCTGGACCACGTACGAGGATGCGCAGCGGCGGATGTGGATCGGCACGGACCGCGGTCTGGCGGTGTACGGCCGCGACCGGACGCGTCCGGAGGCCGTCTACACGAAGAACGAGGGACTGTTCGACAACGAAGTGTACTCGGTGGCGGTGGACCGTTCCGGCGCCGCCTGGGTGGGAACGGTGAACGGACTGAACCGCATCGTCAACGGACGGGTGACCGGCGCGGAACCGGCGTCGAAAACGGAGGGGATCATCGTCAACACCGTCATCGCCGATGCACGCGACCGCGTCTGGGCCGGCACGACCGGCAGCGGCATCCTGCTCTTCGAGCGCGGACGGCTGACGAAGACGTACTCGACGGCGAACGGACTGAGCAGCGACTACATCAATTCGCTCACGGAGGACCGGCAGGGACGCATCTGGGCCGGCACGGACGGCGAGGGGGTCTGCGTCATCAGCGACACCGGCGTCGTGACCTACACGCAGCGCGACGGGCTCGGCAGCGGTTACGTGCACGCGGTGCAGGTGGACCCGGACGGCACGGCGTGGATCGTGACGTTCGACAACGGCGTGACCCGGTTCCGCGACGGACGCGGGAGCGTCATCAACGCGTCGCGCGGCCTCCTCGCCGACGCCCTCTTCACCGTGGTGGAGGACGCGTACGGCACGATGTGGTTCACCTCCAACCGCGGTCCGTTCCGTGTGGCGAAGGAGGAACTGCAGCGGGCCGCGGACGGAACGCTGGCCGCGGTCTCGTGCGTGTCGTACGGCACCGAAGACGGACTGAGGAGCGTGGAATGCAACGGCGGCGTGCAGCCCTCCGCCTGGCGCGCGCACGACGGCACGCTCTGGTTCTCCACCGCGAAAGGGGCCGCCGTCATCGATCCCGCGGAGCGCCGCATGAGCGCCCCGCCCCCGCCGGTGGTGTTCGAAGAGATGGTGGTGAACAGCCAGACGTCGTACACGGAGGAGGGGGTCTCGGTGCCCGCCGGGAATGAACGGTACGAGTTCCGCTTCACCGGCATCAGCTTCGGCAATCCGTCGCGGGTCACCTTCAAGGTGAAACTGGAGGGGTACGACAAGGAGTGGGACAGTCTCGGCACGCGTCGCTCCGCGTACTACACGCATCTTCCCCCCGGCACGTTCACGTTCCGCGTGGTGGCGGTGAACGGCGACGGCGTGCCGAGCGACCAGGAGGCGCGCTTCACCTTCACCCGCGAGGCGCACTTCCACGAAACAGCGGCGTTCTACGCGGTGCTCATCGCCGCCCTCACGCTGCTCGCCGTGCTGCTCCACCGCCTGCGCCTCGGAGCCGTCACCCGGCGGCAGCGGCTGCTCGAACGGCAGGTGGAACAGCGGACGAAGGACCTGCGGACGGAACGCGAACGGGCCGAGCAGCTGCTCAACGAATCGGTGCAGCAGCGCGCCATCGCGGAGAACGCGAACACGATGAAGTCACAGCTGCTGGACATGGTGGCGCACGACCTCAAGACCCCCCTCGTCTCCGTCATGACGTTCATCCGCGAACTGCAGTCCCTCCCCACCCTCACCGACCAGGCGAAGGAGGACATCTTCTTCATCCAGCGCAGCACCGAACGGATGGTGAAGCTCATCAACGACCTGCTCAACGTCTCCGCCATCGAGAGCGGCACCATCCGCTTCCGGATGGAACCGGTGAACCTGGTGGACGTCGCCGGAATGACGGTGGACGGCATCCGCACCATCGCGGAGCGGAAGAACCAGATGCTCTTCTTCCTTCCGGCCTCGACGGGTCCGTGCATCGTCAACGCCGACAGCGGCCGCATGCAGGAGGCGATCGAGAACCTCATCAACAACGCCATCAAGTACTCCCCCTCGGGTTCCGAGATCGTCGTGAGCGTGGAGCGGCGCGGCGACTCCGTGTTCTGCTGGGTGAAGGACAACGGCCCCGGCATCGCGCCGGAGGACCGCGAGCGTCTCTTCCAGAAGTTCCAGGTCCTCTCCGCGCCGCCGACGGACGGCGAACGTTCCACGGGCCTCGGCCTCGCCATCGTGAAAGAGATCGTCCTCGCGCACCAGGGACGCGTCTCCGTGGAGAGCGAACAGGGAGGCGGCAGCCGGTTCGTCATCGAACTCCCGGCGCACGACTGAGCGCGCCGCACCTTCCGGCATGTACCGCTCCACCGTCACCGGTCTCCTTCGCCTCTTCCGTTTCGAACTCCCCTTCGCCGCGGCCGCGTGCGTCGTGCTCGGGCAGTTCCTCGCCCTGGACGGCCTTCCGCCGATGCCGGCCCTGCTGCTGGCGCCGCTGAGCATCTTTTGCATCTCCGCCACCGCCCTCATCCTCAACGACTGTTTCGACGTCGAGACGGACCGCGTCAACGCGCCGCACCGGCCCATCCCGTCCGGTCAGGTCTCCGTCCGGTCGGCGGCGCTGCTCTCCGCGGCGGTCGCGCTGGCGGGACTCGCCGCCGCCGCCGTACTGGGGGCGGCGATGCTCGCGCTCGTCGCCGCCGTGTGGGCCGTCGGCGTTCTCTATAATTGGCGCTTCAAGCGGACCGGTCTTCCGGGGAATCTGATGGTCGCCTTCTCGGTGGGGATGACGTTCGTCGCGGGAGGGGTGTCGGTGGACCGGCCGTGGAGCGGCGCGGTGTGGTGGTTCGCCGCCATCGCGTTCCTGATGGACCTCGGCGAGGAGATCGCGGCGGACGCGATGGACGCCGACGGCGACCGTCTCATCGGGTCGCGGTCGCTCGCGCTGCGGTACGGACGGCGGACGGCGCTCCGCATCAGCGCCGGCGTCTTCGCCCTTCTGCTGGCGGTGAGCACGGCGCCGCTCTTCGCGGGGGAGCTCGACCCGGCGTCGCTCCTTCCCATCGCCGTCATGGACACGGTCCTCGTCGTCTCGCTCAAACGGCTCCTCTCCCCCGCCCCCGCCGATCCGCGCGGCGACATCCGCCGCATCTACCTCGGCGGTCTGGCCGCTGTGCTGCTGTACATCGCGCTGCGCGCCGCCCTCCTGTTCTGAACCTCCCGAAACGAAGCATCCCCGTCCTGAGGCCAGAGACGGGGATGCGGTGTGCCGGGGAGGCGGTGCGGGGATCAGACGGTGTCGGCGCGTTTGCGGCGCTGAATGGAGAGGACGAATCCGGTCAGCACCAGCAGCGTGCCGACCCACACAAGACTGATGAACGGTTTGATGCTCGCCTCGATGACGAGCGTCTCTTTGGCCGCGAGCGCCGGCATGTTCCCGCGGTCCGCGAGGGTGAACTGCACCGCCGAGCGGCCGTCCCCCATCCCGCCGATGTTCAATCCCTTCAGTTCGATGCGCGTGCCGAGCAGTTTCGAATCCGCGCCGTTGTACTCCGGCCGGCCTCCCCCCATCACCACCGTGGGGACCACCCGTTCCTTCTCCTTCCCTTTCGTGATGTCCAGAACGATGCCCACCTTCATGCCGCTTCCCGATGAGGAGGCGTCATGGCTCGTCATGTCGAACGCGGAGAACGCGATGACCGCGCCGTTCACCGTCACGCTCTCTTCTTTGTGCAGCACGATGGTCCCCGAAGCGTCGGCCTCCGCCTGCTCCAGTCCGGACGGCGTGATGTAGATGTCGTGCGTGAGGAACGATTCGATGTCCGGGTTCCGCATCACCCCCTGGTTCTCCGTATCGAACATCACCGGATGCAGTTCCCTCCCGCTCCCCTCCTTCGTCACGCTCACGGTGAAGCGCGTCTTGTGCCCTTCCGTCACGTCGCGGCCGGTGTAGGTGACGGTGTACCCGAACGCCTGCTGCGGAACTCCCTGTTCGAGCATCATCGTCCGTTCCTCGTTGAAGAGTCCGGAGACGATGGCGCCGACGAAGAAGACCGCCAGACCGGCGTGCGCCAGCTTGCCCCCCATCAGCCGGTAGTCGCCGCGGACCGTCATGTACATCAGTTCGAGGTTCACGGAGAGCGCGAAGAACGCCGCGAAGACGAAGAGGAGGTACGACGCGTCCCACGTGCTGAGCACGCCGACGCCGAGCGCCGCCGAGAGGGCCGACGCGAGATGCTTCCACGACTTCTCCTTCAGGAACATCCCGTCCTCCTGGTCCCACCGCACCAGCAGGCTGTAGCCGATGAGCAGCGACATCGCGATGGCGATGGGAATGTGCATCGTGTTGTAGAACGACGGGTCCACCGTGGTGGTCGAGACGATGGGAAGGCTCGTGCCGAAGAAGACCACGGCGGCGCTGACCGCGAGCAC
Organism: Bacteroidota bacterium; assembly: GCA_008933835.1. Lineage (GTDB taxonomy): Bacteria > Bacteroidota > Ignavibacteria > UBA10030 > UBA8401 > SpSt-333. The sequence continues at coordinate 31,330 of WBUG01000007.1, forward strand.
GAGCGCTCCGGCGGAGAGGGCGAACTCCCGCGTGAGCCAGTGCATCGGCGAGACCCCCGCCTTCAGCTCCGCCCGGCGGAGGAAGAAGAGTCCGAAGCCCAGCAGCGCGGAGCCGCCGAGGTAGACGAGCAGCAGTCCGTACACCAGGGTGCCCGGGTCCGTGAACGAGTGCACCGACGAATCGCCGAGCACACCGCTGCGGGTGAGGAAGGTGGAGTAGATGACGAGCAGGTACGACAGGATGGCGAAGACGAAGTTGGTACGGACCAGTTTGCCGGTCCGCTGCTGCACCAGCATGGTGTGGAGCAGCGCCATCAGCACGATCCACGGGATGAGCGACGAGTTCTCCACCGGGTCCCAGCCCCAGTAGCCGCCCCAGCCGAGCACGCCGTACGCCCAGTACGCGCCGAGCATCAGACCCGCGCCGAGCGAGAGGCCCGAGAAGAGCACCCACGGCAGGGCGCTGGAGAGCCACGTCTGGTACTCCCGGCGCCAGAGCGCCGCGAGCCCGAAGGCGAACGGGACCGCGGTGGCGGCGAAGCCGATGAAGAGGACCGGCGGGTGGATGACCATCCAGAAGTTCTGCAGCAACGGATTGAGCCCCTTGCCGTCGTTCGGGACCTCCGGCGGCGAGATCTGTCCGGGGAAGTGGGCGTAGATGCTCTCGAAGGGGGACTTCGTCGTCATCAGCAGCACGAGGAAGGACTGCATCAGCAGGAAGAGCGGCATCACGTGCGCTTCGAGCTTCCGCTTCTTCGTGTAGCGGAAGAGGAAGAGACTGAGGACGGACGAGACGAGCGCCCAGAAGAGGAAGCTCCCCTCCTGTCCCGCCCAGAAGGTCGACACGAGCAGGAAGGGCGAGAGGTCGCGTGAACTGTAGCTCCACACGTAGGCGTTCGTGAAGTCGTGCGTGAGGATGTCGGTCATCAGCACCGCCGACGCGGTGAGGATGCCGGCGGTGGTGACCAGCAGGCCGATGCGCCCCTGCGCGACGCGCTTCGTGTCGCCGTTGGCGGCGCGGAGGTACGACAGGATGGAGAGCAGGCCGCCGAAGAGCGCGAGATACAACGCGAACGTTCCGAGCATGGTGTTCCCTATTATTGAGGAAGGACTTCGAAATTCGGTTTAAAATCTCTACCTTACCCCATATTCAACAATCGTACCGGGAACTCCGTGCCCACGCTCGCCGACATTCTTCGATTCCTCCACCGCTCCGAACGGCTGAAAAACGAACTCCGGCACAGCTATACCTCCGAAGGACGCCGGGAAAGCGTGGCCGAACATACGTGGCGCATGGCGCTGATGGCCGTTCTGCTCGTTCCGAAACTGGACAAAAAAGTCAATTTTGAGAAACTGCTCAAAATGATTGTCATCCATGATATCGTGGAGATCGACGCGGGGGACACGCCGGTCCCGCTCATGATGCAGAACGCCGGGATGAAGGAGGAGAAGGAGCTGCGGGAGCGCGAGGCCATCGCCGCGGTGCGCGCGGCGCTGGGAGAGACCGGCGCGGAGATCGAAGCGCTGTGGAACGAGTTCGAAGCGTGCGAGACGGCGGAGGCGCGCATCGCCGTCGCATTGGACAAGCTCGAGGTGCAGCTGCAGCACAACGAGGCGGACTTCACCACCTGGATACCGGTGGAACAGGAACTGGTGTACGCCCGCCGGCCGTACACCGCGTTCGATCCGGTGCTGGACGAACTGCGGGCGATGATCGAGACCGAAGCGGAAGCGAAGATGGCCGCCGCGGGGGTCGACGTGGAGACCGTGCGCCGACGGGCGCTCACACCGAAAGGATGACCAACATGCTGGACAGACTGCGGCTCGACCGCCCCCTCATCTTCTTCGACACCGAGACCACCGGCATCTCGCCGGTGAAGGACCGCATCGTCGAACTGTGCGGCATCAAAGTGATGCCGGACCGGAGCCGCGCCGTGTTGGTCCGCCGGTTCAATCCCGAGATGCCCATCCCGCCGGAGGCCTCCGCCATCCACGGCATCACGGACGAGATGGTGAAGAACGAGCCGCCGTTCCGCGACGCGGTGCGCGAGGTGCGCTCCTTCTTCGCCGGCTGCGACCTGGCGGGGTACAACATCGCGCGGTTCGACGTCCCCATCCTCGCCGAAGAGTTCCTGCGCGCGGGACTGACCGAGGACCCGCTGCAGGGGGCGCGCATCGTGGACGCGATGACCGTCTACTTCAAGAAGGAACCCCGCACCCTCTCCGCCGCTCTGAAGTTCTACGCCGGCGAAGAGCTCGTCAACGCGCACTCCGCCGAAGCGGACGTGGAGGCGACCATCAAGGTGCTGGACGGACAGCTGCGCCGGTACGACGATCTGCCCGGCGAGCTCGCCCCCCTCTCCGCGCTCGCCACGCAGGAGAACGACTTCCTCGACTACGACCGGAAGTTCGGACGCGACCGCAACGGCGACATCATCTTCACCTTCGGGAAGAACAAGGGACTGAAGGTCTCCGAGAATCCCGGCATGGTGAAGTGGATGCTGGACAAGGACTTCGCCGAGCAGACCAAGCTCATCGCCCGGAAGATCCTCAGCGGGGAGATCCAATAAGCGCCGAACGGAGATGAATTCCTGTCCGGCCGCATCATACCCCCCCCCGGCATCACCGCTCCGAGAAATACGACCGCAAACTCCTGTTTCCCGATTCCTACAATTAAGACACCCCTCTCCGCCCATTTGCACAATTGAAAAGCCCCTGGTTTTAAATCTCGCTTTTTAGTCCGTTTTTCCCCCGTACCCGTAACCTCAAGTCTGGCAATCTATTTGCACTGACCGGTGGTGTATTTCACTTACACAGGAGCCTGAGATAATCAATGAACAATGACACTGTAACGAAACGAGCCATGGTGACGATCGACGGCAACGAAGCCGCGGCGTTCGTGGCGCATAAGACGAACGAAGTGATCGCCATCTACCCGATCACCCCGTCGTCCAACATGGGTGAGTGGTGCGACCAGTGGTCCTCCGAGGGGAAGAAGAACATCTGGGGCACGGTCCCCGTCGTCGTCGAGATGCAGAGCGAGGGGGGCGCGGCCGGTGCGGTGCACGGGTCGCTGCAGACCGGTTCGCTCACCACCACCTTCACCGCCTCGCAGGGTCTGCTGCTGATGATCCCGAACATGTTCAAGATCGCGGGCGAGCTCACCTCCACCGTCATCCACGTCTCGGCCCGCTCCATCGCGGCGCAGGGACTCTCCATCTTCGGCGACCACAGCGACGTGATGGCGACCCGCACCACCGGATTCGCGATGCTCTGCTCGCACAACGTGCAGGAGGTGATGGACTTCGCGCTCATCGCGCAGGCCGCCACGCTCGAGGCGCGCGTGCCGTTCCTCCACTTCTTCGACGGCTTCCGCACCTCGCACGAGGTGATGAAGATCGAGGAGCTCGCCGTGGAGGACATCCAGGCGATGATGGACACCGAGCTCATCAACGCGCACCGCAAGCGCGGCCTGACGCCGGACAATCCGATGATGCGCGGCACCGCGCAGAACCCCGACGTGTACTTCCAGGGACGCGAGACGGTCAACCCGTTCTACGCGAAGACCCCCGAGATCGTCCAGAAGTGGATGGACCGTTTCGCCGCCGTCGTGGGACGCCAGTACCGGCTGTTCGACTACTACGGCGCGCCGGACGCCGAGCGCGTCATCGTGCTGATGGGTTCCGGTTCCGAGACCGTGCATGAGACGGTCGAGGCGCTGCTCGAAAAGGACGAGAAGGTCGGCGTGCTGAAAGTTCGGCTGTTCCGTCCCTTCTCCGTGAAGCACTTCATCAACGCGCTCCCGAAGAGCGTGAAGACCATCGCCGTGCTCGACCGGACGAAGGAACCGGGCGGCGCGGGCGAACCGATGTATCAGGACGTCATCACCGCGCTGCACGAAGCGGCGGCGGCCGGCGAGCTCCCCTTCGCCGCCATGCCGCGCGTGTTCGGCGGACGGTACGGGCTCTCCTCCAAGGAGTTCACCCCGGCGATGGTGAAGGCGGTGTTCGACGAGGCCGCGAAGACGGCGCCGAAGAACCACTTCACCGTCGGCATCACGGACGACCTGAGCCACACCAGCCTCGCGGTGGACGCGTCGTTCACCACCGAGAAGCCGGACGTCATCCGCTCCCTCTTCTTCGGCCTCGGCGCCGACGGCACCGTGGGGGCGAACAAGAACTCCATCAAGATCATCGGCGAAGAGACGCCGTTCTACGGACAGGGCTACTTCGTGTACGATTCGAAGAAGTCCGGCTCCACCACCACGTCGCACCTCCGCTTCGGTCCGCGTCCCATCCGCTCCACGTACCTCATCACGCAGGCGAACTTCGTGGCGGTGCACCAGTGGCCGTTCCTCGAGAAGATCGACATGCTCACCCCGCTCGTCACGGGAGGCACGGTGCTCATCAACTCCCCCTTCCCGGCGGACCGGGTGTGGGACAACCTGCCGCTGGCGGTGCAGCGCCAGATCCTCGAGAAGAAGGCGAAGCTGTACGTCATCGACGGCAGCGCCGTGGCGCAGAAGACCGGCATGGGCGGACGCGTGAACACCATCATGCAGACCTGCTTCTTCGCCATCTCCGGCGTGCTGCCGAAGGACGAGGCCGTCGCCGCCATCAAGCAGTCCATCAAGAAGACCTACGGCAAGAAGGGCGAGGACATCGTCAAGATGAACTACGCCGCGGTGGACGCCACCATCGAGCACCTGTTCGAGGTGCAGTACCCGAACGAGCTCACGAGCACCATCCAGCTGCCGCCGGTCGTTCCGGACCATGCGCCGGACTTCATCAAGTCCGTCACCGCGAAGATGATCGCCGGCAAGGGTGACGACATCACCGTCGCCCAGATGCCGTGCGACGGCACCTACCCGGTCGGCACCACGATGTGGGAGAAGCGGAACATCGCCGCCGAGATCCCGACGTGGGACCCCGAGTGGTGCATCCAGTGCGGCAAGTGCGCGCTCGTCTGTCCGCACGCCACCATCCGCATCAAGGTGTACGACACCACCCTCACGCAGAAGGCCCCCGGCGCGTTCAAGCACATGCCGTACAAGGGGAACGAGTACAAGGGCCAGGCGTACACCATCCAGGTCGCTCCCGAGGACTGCACCGGCTGCGGCATCTGCGTGGAGGTGTGTCCGGCGAAGAACAAGCGCGAGACGAAGTACAAGGCGCTCAACATGCAGCCCCAGCCCCCGCTGCGCGACCAGGAGCGGGCGAACTGGGACTACTTCCTCACCATCCCGGAGGTGGACCGCCGCACCGTCGACGTGAAGTCCATCAAGGGATCGCAGTTCCTGCAGCCGCTCTTCGAGTTCTCCGGCGCCTGCACCGGCTGCGGCGAGACGCCGTACGTGAAGCTGGTGAGCCAGCTCTTCGGCGACCGCACCATCGTCGCCAACGCCACCGGCTGCTCCTCCATCTACGGCGGCAACCTTCCGACCACGCCGTGGACGAAGAACGCGGAGGGACGCGGCGTCGCGTGGGCCAACTCGCTGTTCGAGGACAACGCGGAGTTCGGTTTCGGCTTCCGTCTCTCCATGGACAAGCAGACCGAGTACGCGCGCGAACTGCTCATCCACCTCATCCCGCAGCTCGGCGAGGAGTTCGTCAACGAGATGCTCGCCAGCACGCAGAACGACGAGGCGGAGATCATGGCGCAGCGCGAACGGGTGGCGCGCCTGAAGGAACAGCTGAAAGGCACCCGCACCCCCGAAGCGCAGCACCTCTATGAGATCGCCGACGCGCTCGTGAAGAAGAGCGTCTGGATCATGGGGGGCGACGGATGGGCGTACGACATCGGCTACGGCGGACTGGACCACGTCATCGCCTCCGGCCGGAACGTCAACATCCTCGTGCTCGACACCGAGGTGTACTCCAACACCGGCGGACAGATGTCCAAGGCCACGCCGCGCGGCGCGGTCGCCAAGTTCGCCGCGGGCGGCAAGCCGGCCGGCAAGAAGGACCTCGGCCTGATGGCGATGAGCTACGGCAACGCGTACGTGGCGCAGGTGGCCATGGGCGCGAACGACCTGCACACCGTCCGCACCTTCCTGGAGGCCGAGGCGTTCGAAGGGCCGTCGCTCATCATCGCGTACAGCCACTGCATCGCCCACGGCATCAACATGAAACAGGGCATGAACATCCAGAAGGCCGCGGTGGATTCGGGCTACTGGCCGTTGTACCGCTACAACCCGAACCTCACGAAGGACGGCAAGAACCCCTTCCAGCTCGACTCGAAGGCGCCGAAGATGAAGTTCGAAGAGTTCGCCTACAACGAGATCCGCTACAAGATGCTCACGAAGATGGCGCCGGAGAAGGCGAAACGCTTCCTCCGCGAGGCCCAGGACGACATCATGAAGCGCTGGAGGTTCTACGAGAACCTGGCGGCGATGAACTACGCGCAGCAGCCCGCGCCCACGGTATAACAACGACGCAGCGCTCCGGCGTCCCCCGCGGACGCCGGAGGCCGTCCTCAGCACGGAGAACACTCTATGGACCTGACAACCACCTATCTCGGACTGAACCTCAAGAACCCCATCGTGCCGTCCGCGTCGCCGATGTCCAAGTCGGTCGGCAGCGTGCGGCTGATGGAGGACTACGGCGCCTCGGCCGTGGTGCTCTACTCCATCTTCGAGGAGCAGATCCGGCACGAGACGAAGGAACTGCACCACCATCTCACCCAGCACGCGGACAGCTTCGCCGAGGCCACCTCGTACTTCCCGGAGGCGCATGAGTACCACAGCGGACCGGACGAGTACCTGGAGCACATCCGGAAGCTGAAGGAGTCCGTGAGCATCCCCGTCATCGGCAGCATCAACGGCGTGACCGACGGCGGCTGGGTCGAGTACGCGAAGCTCATCGAACAGGCGGGCGCGGACGCGCTCGAACTGAACGTCTACTACATCCCGACGGACACCGCGCTCTCCAGCGACGCCATCGAGCAGTCGTACTTCGACATCGTGAAGGACGTGCGGACCCAGGTGAAGATCCCCGTCGCCGTGAAGCTCTCCCCCTTCTTCACCTCCATCCCCAACGTGGCGAAGCGGCTCGACACGATGGGCGTGAACGGACTGGTGCTCTTCAACCGCTTCTACCAGCCGGACATCAACCTCGACACGCTGCACGTCGAGCCCGGCGTGGTGCTCAGTTCGTCCGACGCGCTGCGCCTGCCGCTGCGCTGGATCGCCATCCTCCACAAGAAGGTGAAGGCGGACCTCGCCGCCACCACCGGCGTGCACACCGCCGAAGACGTGCTGAAGCTCACCATGGCCGGCGCCAACGTCACCATGATGTGCTCGGCGCTGCTGCGGCACGGCGCGCGCAAGATCCGCGAGGTGCTCACCGGGGTCCAGCAGTGGATGGTGGAGCACGAATACTCGTCCCTGAACGACATGCGCGGCAGCATGAGCCATGCGTCGGTGGCGGACCCGTCGTCGTTCGAACGGGCCAATTACATGAAGGCACTTCAATCGTACATGTGAGGGCATTATGAGCGTCTTTTTCAGCAGGCAGTGCGAGTACGCGATCCAGTCGGTGATCTACCTCGCGCAGAAGAAACAGGGCGAGATGACCACCATCAAGGAGATCTCCGGACATCTCGGCATCCCCTTCCACTTCCTCGGCAAGATCTTCCAGAAGCTGTCGCGCAAGGGGATCCTGCACTCGATGAAAGGGGTCTCCGGAGGGTTCTGGCTCGCCAAACCGGCGTCGGACATCGTCCTGATGGACATCATCGAGGCCATCGACGGCCACGAGATCGTCGATTCGTGCGTGCTCGGCTATCCGGAATGCAGCACCACCGAGCCGTGTCCGCTCCATAACGAGTGGAAGCTCTCCAAGGACCAGTTCTTCGGCGCCCTGATGAAGAAGAACGTCCTCGACATGTCGAAAGAGATCAAGAAAGGCGGGTACCTGGTCCCGTAACACGGACCGGCGCGAACGATGACCGGTGGGTGATACCTCCTCCTCCTGTGTATCGTGACACTGGTTGTCGTTCGCGCACCCCGCTTTTTTTTCGCCCAACAATCAGACAAAATGCTCTTGAAGCCATGTATTCAGACTCCGATGTTCTCGCCGCGGTGCCCGAAACGCTCCGCCCCTCCGTCAAAAAGATCCCCGCAGGAATGCGCCGCCGGAAGTACCGCGCGGACGCTTCGCTTCCGTTCCTCCGCCGTCAACTGGACCGGCTGAAGAACGACTCGCAGTACTTCCGCTCCGCCGTGCAGCTCGCCTTCGCGCTGCTGTGCATCTGGATCGGCGTCGAGTTCCACCTCTTCATGCGGTGGGGACTCTCCGCCGGAACCGAGCCGTACGTGCAGCGTCCGCCGGGGGTCGAAGGCTTCCTCCCGATCAGCGCGCTGATGGGTGCGCTCCATTGGTTCTATGGCGGCGCGCTCAACGCCGTCCATCCCGCCGGCACCGTCATCCTCATCGCCATCGTCGCGGTGAGCGTGCTGATGAAGAAGTCGTTCTGCAGCTGGCTCTGTCCCGTCGGCACGCTGAGCGAATCGCTCTGGCTCGCGGGACAACGGCTGTTCGGCCGTACGTTCATCGTCTGGCGGTGGCTGGACTATCCGCTCCGCTCCCTGAAGTACCTGCTGCTCCTCTTCTTCGTCTACGCCATCGGCGCCATGTCGCTGCAAGAGCTCGATATTTTCATCAAGAGTCCGTACAATAAAGTGGCAGACATCAAGATGTACCTCTTCTTCGCCGATATCACCCCGTTCGCGCTCTGGACCATCCTGATCCTCATGATGCTCTCGGTGGTCATCAAGAACTTCTGGTGCCGGTACCTCTGTCCCTACGGCGCGCTCCTCGGCATCACCGGACTCTTCTCGCCGCTCCGCATCACCCGCACCAAGGCGTCGTGCATCGACTGCGAGCTCTGCACCAAGGTCTGTCCTTCCAACATCCTCGTTCACCGCATCGGTGAGCGGAACGGCGGAACGGCCGGTCAGGTGTGGAGCGACGAATGCACCAGCTGCCTGCGCTGCGTGGAGGAGTGTCCGGTGAAGGAGACCCTCGTGCTCCGCGCCCGGAAGGAGTCCGCCGCCGTCCCCTCCTGGATGATGGGGGCGCTCGTCGGCGGGGTCTTCATCGCCGTCACCGGCATGGGGATGCTCGCCGGCGCGTGGCACAACGCCGTCTCGAAGGAGGAGTACCTCTTCCGCTTCCAGCGGCTCGATTCGCCGCTCTACCATCACGCACAAGGTTCGGTGCCGGCGTACGGGCCGAACGACTGACGAGGGACGCCATCATGCACAAGACCATCATCACCGCATTGCTTCTCATCACCGCAGCCTCGGCGCAGGAATCGCCGGTCAAGGTCGGCGGAGAGTTCCGCGTCCGCAGCGAAGCGGACGGCCGCGACTTCCGGACCGGTACGGACATGAACCTCTACACCCTCTCCCGCCTCCGCCTCTCGCTGGAGGCGAAGCCGCTCACCGACGTCGCCGTCTACGTCCGGCTGCAGGATTCCCGCACGTTCGGCGAGGAGAAGGACGCCGCCGGGAACTTCAACACCGTGGCGAACACCCGCAATCTGGACCTGTTTGAAGCGTACGCCACCGTGGCGAACGTCGCCCTCGAAGGACTCTCCGTCCGTCTCGGCCGGCAGATGATGCAGTTCGGCAACGAACGGGTCATCGGCGCGCTGAACTGGAACAACATCGGCCGCGCGTTCGACGGTCTCCGGCTGACGTACGTCCCCGCCGCCGGAACGGCGGTCGATCTCTTCGTCATGAACGGCGCGGAGACGAACACGCCGCCGTCCGGCATCACCCCCGCGTCGGTCTCCTCCAAGCGGGACGACGGACAGCTCATCGCCGGCGCCTTCTTCAGCCGAACGGTGAGCGAAACGTTCCTCTACGAAGCGTACGCGCTCTACCAGAACATCACCAAGCGTCCCGTGCCGGGGAAGGATTCGCTCGACCGCTGGACCGGCGGCGCGCGGGTGAAGGGGAAGGAAGCGCCGTTCTTCTATGACGCCGAAGCGGCGCTGCAGGCCGGCACCATGAACGGCACCGACCTGTTCGCGTACTCCGCCGCCCTGAGCGCCGGGTACGAGACGGGGAGCGGATGGATGTCGTCCGTCTCGCTCCACCTCGACCTCCTCTCCGGCACGTCGCCGTCAGCGTCGGACCTCGGCACGTTCGAGCCGCCGTTCTCCACCGGACACAAGTTCTACGGTTTCATGGACTACTTCACCAACTTCCAGACACAGACCTGGGGCCGCGGCATCCTCGACGGATACCTCCGCACGGTCCACCGCCCCTCCGCGTCGCTCACCGTCACGCCGACGCTCCATTATTTTTCGCTGATGGAGGAACGCTCGCTGCTGGTGCCGGACCGGAGCCTCGGTGCGGAGTTGGACGTGGTGGTGCAGTACCGGTACAATCCCTCCCTCGTGCTCGAAGGGGGCGTCTGCGGGTTCCTTCCGGACGGACTGATGCGGACGCAGTACGCCGCGAACGACCTCTCGACATGGATGTATCTGATGGCGACGGTCACCTTCTGACCGCGCCATGTCACTCATCGTCGGTGGATTCAACGCCGGATTTTCGCCATCCTGCGAAACCGTTCTGAACCACTGCCGCACCGGAGCACGACCATGAACACGCTCGTCCGCATCGCCGCATCGCTCATCGCCTCCGTCATGCCCCCGCCGGAGTGGCGGGTGCCGGTGCTCATCATCACCGCCGTCCTCACCGGCGCCGGCGCGCTCACGCTCTACGTCGGCAACGCCACGTCGTACCTCTCCGACGATCCGAAGGCGTGCATGAACTGCCACGTGATGGCGCCGCAGTACGCCACCTGGGAGCGGAGCAGCCACGCCCGCGTCGCCGTGTGCAACGACTGTCACGTTCCGCAGGACAACGCGTTCAGCAAGTACCTTTTCAAGGCGATGGACGGAACGCGTCATTCGTTCATGTTCACCTTCCGGCTCGAGCCGCAGGTCATTCACATCAAGGAGATGGGACAGTCCGCCGTGCAGCAGAACTGCATCCGCTGCCATTCGTCCCTCACGCAGGACGTGGCCGAGAAGGCGATGACGGTGGACCTGCGGAACCACGGCGCCGGCAAGCTCTGCTGGGAATGCCACCGCGAGACCCCCCACGGCCGCGTGAACAGTCTCTCGTCCGTCCCGTACGCCCGCGTCCCCATCCCGTCCAGCATCACCCCGTCATGGATGAACGCCGGCGGACGCTGAACGGTCCGCCCATTGTGAACGTCAACCCACCATTCTATTGCGAGGTCCCTCATGAAGATCACCGAACTCATCGAACAGAAACCGTGGCTCGGCTGGCTCCTCTTCGGCTCCACCGCCGTGGCCGTCTTCCTCGTCGGCTGGCTCGCCGCCTCCATCATGGAACGCCGCACCGAAGCCGCGCTCCAGTACCAGCTGGTGAAACCGATCGCGGACTGGGAACCGCGCAACGAGGTGTGGGGGGCCAACTTTCCCCGCGAGTACGAGACGTATAAAAGCACGGTGGACACCTCCTACCTCAGCAAGTACGGCGGCAACGCGAAGCGCGACCTGCTGGAGGAGGACCCACTCAACGTCGTGCTCTGGGCCGGCTACGCCTTCTCGCGCGACTACAACCAGGCGCGCGGCCACTACTATGCCATCAAGGACATCCGCAACACGCTGCGCACCGCGGTGAACCAGCCCGCCACCTGCTGGAGCTGCAAGAGCCCCGATGTGCCGCGCCTGATGGAGAAGATGGGACCGGCGAACTTCTACAAGGGCTCGTGGGATTCGCTCGGGCACGAAGTGGTGAACAACATCGGATGTCAGGACTGCCACGACCCAAAGACGATGAACCTCCGCATCACCCGTCCCGCCCTCGCCGAAGCGTGGCAGCGGCAGGGAAAGGACATCAACCAGGCGACACGGCAGGAGATGCGCTCGCTCGTCTGCGCGCAGTGTCACGTGGAGTACTACTTCAAGGGGAAGACCGAGAAGTACCTCACCTTCCCGTGGGACAAGGGCTTCTCGGCGGACCAGATGGAGGCGTACTACGACGAGGTCGGCCACGTCGATTTCGTCCACACGCTCTCCAAGACGCCCGTCCTGAAGGCGCAGCATCCCGACTTCGAACTGTACAAGACCGGCATCCATGCCGAGCGGGGGGTCGCCTGCGCGGACTGCCACATGCCGTACAAGAACGAGGGGGGAGTGAAGTTCACGAACCACAAGATCGCCTCGCCGCTGGAGAACATCGCACAGTCGTGCGCCGTGTGCCACCGCGAGAGCGAGCAGACCCTCATCAAGAACGTGAACGACCGGCAGGACAAGGTGAACGAACTGAAGCAGCTGGCGGAGAAGGCGCTCGTCGCCGCGCACATCGAAGCGGCGGCGGCCTACAAGGCCGGGGCCGATTCCTCCGAGCTCGTACCGGCGCTGAAGCTCATCCGTCACGCACAGTGGCGGTGGGACTGGGTGAGCGCGGCGAACGGCGTCGGGTTCCACTCGCCGCTCGAAGCGGCCCGCGTGCTCGGCACCTCCATCCAGAAGGCGGAAGAGGCGCGGCGGTTCATCACGCAGGTGCTCATCAAGCATGGCGCATCACCCGTGGTGACGATGCCGGACCTCACCACCAAGGAGAAGGCGCAGGCCTTCATCGGTCTCGACATGAAGAAGCTCAACGCGGAGAAGGAGCAGTGGAAGAAGACGGTGCTGCCGGTCTGGGACGTGAAGGCGAAGGAACGGCAGGGAGAGCTGAGCTACTGAAAAAGACGGAGATAAATTTTCAAATTTGTACATCTACAAATTTATAAATTTTTTGGTGAACGACGAGATCGCCGCATATCTGTCCGAAGACCACGACCGGCTCGACGCCCTGCTGCGCCGCTGCGTACTCCCTTCCGGCGGCATCGACGCGGACGTGTACCATGCGTTCCGGCAGGGCCTCCTCCGGCACATCGGCATCGAAGAGCGCATCCTCATCCCCGCGCTCCGCACACCGGCCGGAGGAACGCTGCAGGAGACCATCGAGCGCATCCGTCTCGACCATTCCGCCATCGCCGCATTGCTGGTTCCCGTACCGAGCGCCGGCATCATCGCCGCGCTGACGGCCATCCTGACCGGACACAACGACCTCGAAGAGCGGGACGGCGGATTCTACGAACGCGCCGACGCGTACGACGCGGAGGCGGCAACGGGAATGATGGACCGCATCCGTTCCGCTCCGGAGGTGCGCGCGCTCCCCAACAATCCCGATCCCGCCGTGCTCGCCGCCACCCGGCGCGCGCTGGAGCGGGCGGGGTACGACGCCGCGCAGTATTTCTGAGCCGGCCATGTCCGCCGCCCCGTTCCCTTTTCCATGTTGATACTGGAGGAAAACAGCGATAGATTACGGACGCACGCATTTCTCATGCCCAACCGACGGAGCACTTCCATGAAGAACCTCAATGCCATCGGTCTTGACAAGACCAAATCCAAAAATCTGGCGGAAAAACTGAACGAACTGCTGGCGAACTATTCCATCTTCTACCAGAACACGCGCGGCTACCACTGGAACATCAAAGGGGAGAAATTCTTCGAACTGCACGTGAAGTTCGAAGAACTGTACGACGACCTCGTGGTGAAGATCGACGAGGTGGCGGAACGCATCCTCACCCTCGGCCACGCACCGAACCACCGGTACTCGGACTACCGGAAGATGTCGCAGATCGCCGAGAGCACCGAGGTGTCGGACGGCGTGCATGCGGTGGCCGATATCCTGAACTCCTTCCGCATCATCATCACGCTGCAACGAGAACTGATGTCGTTGGCCGACGACGCCGGCGACGAGGGGACCAGCGCCCTGATGAGCGATTACGTACGGGCGCAGGAGAAGCTCGTCTGGATGTACTCGGCGTTCATGGGACGGTGACCGGACCGTGACCGCCTCGTTCGACCTCTGGACCGTCCTGTTCCTCTGTTTCGCCTTCCTCGGTGCCGCGGTCTCGGCGCTGCTCTGGGCGCAGGACGGTCCGCGCCACCGACGGTGGCCGGTCATCGCCATGCTCGTGCTCTTCTCCGTCACCATCACCGACTACGCGCTGTTCTGGTCACGGACGCGCAACGTGTTCCCGTACCTCGCCCCTGTCACCCCGGTGTTCTACTATCTCTACGGACCACTGCTGCTGCGTTACATCGGCTCGCTCGCGCACGACCGGCGGAGCATCTCATGGCTCCACTTCCTCCCGGCCGCCGCGGCGCTCTCGCTCAGCATCCCGGCGGCGGCGACCGTTGCGGCGGCCGGCCGGCTGACCGCGTCCCCCCTTCCGCTCCTCACATCGGTCATCGAATGGGGCGCCATACCGCATCTCGTGCTCTATTCTGTGCTCATCGCACGGACCGTGCAGGCCTTTCGGGAGCATCCCCGTCTGTACCACTGGAGCCTCGCCGTGGCCCTCTTCCTCGTCGTCTTCACCGTCGCGTACGCGTCGTACTACATGCTCGTCGCGACGGGACTGCTCACGCCGGGATGGGACTATGCCGTCTCGGCCGCGATGTGCCTGTTCATCAGCGGTATCGCGTACGCCGGTTTCGTCATGCCGCAACTGCTCAACGACGAGCCGCCGCTCCGTCCTGTCCGTTCGAAGTACGGACATTCACCCGTCACGGAGCGGACCGCCCGCGAGATCGCGGAGCGCATCGGGAAGGCCGCGCGGGAACACGCGGTATGGAAGCGGCCGCACTTCGGCCTGGAGGACCTCGCCCTCCTCGTCGGACTGCCGAGGCATTACGTATCGCAGGTGCTCAATGAACACATGGGGATGAACTTCTACGAGTTCATGAACGGCATCCGCATCGCCGAAGCAAAACGAATGCTCGAGGACCCCGCGCACCGCGACACACCGGTCATCGACATCGCCTTCAGCGCCGGCTTCAACAACAAGGTCTCCTTCTACGCCTCCTTCCGTAACGCCGCCGGCATGACTCCGGCCGAATATAAACGGCGCGCGCTCGGCGGCGTCCCTGCCTCCTCCTGAGCCGTCGGTCCCGGCGGTTAATCTGTATCGGAACGTACTCCGTACGCTTCTCCGCTGCGTATCTTTGACGGTCGTTTGTTTTCAACCACCATCAAAGGAGCGGACCATGCGCTGTGTTCTCCCTCTGTTCGCCGCCGTCCTGCTGGCGCCGGCTCAGCCCCCCTTCACCCGCATCACGGATCCCGCCCATCCCGTCGCGGCCGATGCGGCCGCCGGACGGTACGCCGGCGCCGCCTGGGTCGATGTGAACGGCGACGGCCTGCCGGACCTCTTCCGGAACCGCACCGCGCTCTTCCTGAACGCCGGGAGCGGACAGTTCTCCGTATCCTCTTCGGACATCGGCCAAGGCTTGCGGCAGACCCAGGGAAGCGGCAGCAGTTGGGCCGACTTCGACAATGATGGTGATCTTGATTGCTTCATTTCCGGCGGATCTTCGGCGTTGTATCGCAACGATGGCGGCACGTTCACCCGCATCACCGCAGGCGTCATCGGCGATGCGGCGGCCAACGCCGGATGGGCGTGCGCCTGGGGGGACTACGACAACGACGGCTTCGTAGACCTCGTCATCACGTTCCCCAACGGCTTCGTCGGTGTCCCCAACGGGCCGCTACCGAATCACCTCCTCCGGAACGAAGGGAACGGCACCTTCCGCCGCGTCCTCACCACGGACGTCACTGCGGGTCTGGCACCCTACACCGTCGCTTCCTGGATCGATGACGACCGTGACGGCGATCTGGACCTGTATATCGGCAGCGGACCCGCCGGCTCCGTCGCCAAGGATTTCCTCTACCGCAATCTGCTCACCGAGACCGGAACGGCGCACCTGCAGCGCATCACGGCCGGCACGCTCGCGAACGATCTCGTGGACGGTCAGGTGTGGAACTTCATCGACTATGACAACGACGGGGACCTGGACGCCTATCTCACCAATTACGGCGGATCGAACAACAATCTGTACCGGAACGATGGCGGCGTGTTCACGAAACTGACCGCAGCCGCAGCGGGACCCATCGTGAGCGGGAACGCCGGCTCGCTGTCGAACGTGTGGGAGGACTTCGACAACGATGGGGACATCGACTGCTTCGTGACGAGGGATGCCGGCACCTCCCTGTTCTACCGGAACAACGGCGACGGCACGTTCGCCCGCATCGACACGTCCGCGGTCGCGCAGGTGAACGCGCCGCATATCGGCGCTGCGGCGGCGGACTACGACAATGACGGCGATATGGACCTGTACGTCACCGCCCACCAAGGCGCCAACGAACTCTACCGCAACGACCTCCCGCCCGGACGCGGATGGCTGAAGTTCTCCCTCACCGGTACGCTCTCCAACCGTGCCGCCATCGGTGCGGTGGTGCGGGTGAAGGCGGTCATCGGCGGCACGCCGTACTGGCAGGAACGGACCGTCTCTGCGCAGAACTCGTTCAACGGACATTCCAGCTTCACGCTGCACATGGGTCTCGGCGACGCGGCGCAAGCCGACTCCGTCCGCGTTCTCTGGCCGTCGGGGTTCGATACGGTGCTGACCGCCGTGGCGAAGGACCAGACCATCGCACTCACCGAATCGGTTCCGGCGCACACGCTCCGGGCACGCTTCACGTACGACATCGTGACGGAGCAGGTACCGTTCACGGTGCACTTCACCGACCTCTCCTTCGCCGCTCCGGGTTCGTCCCCCGTGTCCTATGCGTGGGACTTCGACGGCGACGGCGTGACCGACGCAGGAACATCGTCGCCGGCTTGGACCTATACGACGCCGGGAACGTACACCGTCCGCCTTGTGATCACGGACGGCACGGCGAGCGATACGGTGCGCCGAACGGCGGCCGTCGCGGCGCTGCCGTCCGCTCCGGTCCTCCTGTTCGACGCGTCGCCGGTCACGCTGGGCACGGTGAGCGCATTGGCGGCCTTTGCGGATACCGTGTTCATGGTACGCAACGAAGGAAAAGCGGGCGATACGCTCCAGTTCGAACTCTCATACGGCAACGTGAAGCCCGATAGCGCTCTTCTCCTGCTCCCCGTGTCCGCGTTCATCGGTCCCAACGATTCGGCCACCGTCACCCTTCGCATCTTCCCGCAACGCATCGTGCGGGTCTTCAACAACACCTACGGCCCGAAACTCCGCATCCGGTCGGCGCATGCCGGAACGGTCCTCTTCGAGAAGGCGGTCACCTTTCGGATGGGGGACCTGCAGTCGGCGCGCCCGGGACCGGCCGCGCCGGCCGAATACCGGCTGGAGCAGAACCGTCCGAACCCGTTCAATCCCTCCACCGTCATACGATTCTCGCTGAAAGAATCAGGTCCGGTGCGGATACGGCTCTACACGGTGCTCGGGGAGGAAGTGGAGACGGTGGTGGAGGAGGAAATGCCGGCGGGAGACCATTCGGTTCGTTACGACGCCGCCCGTCTCGCGAGCGGCGTGTACCTCTACCGGCTGACGGCGGGGGACTTCACCGCCGTACGTCGGATGGTGCTGGTGCGATGAGGCGCGGGGGCGGACGGAGGGGCGCCCCGCACTCCGTCACTTCAGCAGGAGCATCTTCTTCGTCTGGATGATGCCATTGGAACGGAGCGTGTAGAAATAGACGCCGCTGGAGAGCCGGTCCGCCGAGAACCGCACCGAATGCTCTCCGGCCTCCAAGGGGCCGTCCGCCAGGCGCGACACTTCATGGCCGAGGATGTTCGTCACGGTCAGGACGGTGTACCCGCGTGCCGGGAGCGCGAACCGGATGACGGCGGAGGCGTTGAACGGATTGGGGTACGCGTCGAACAGCGCGAACCGCTGCGGCAGCGGCGCCCGTTCCGGCTCCACCGGCAGCGGCGACGACACCCCGGCCAGCGTCACCAGATGCAGTGCACCAGAATCGGAGAACGCACCGGGATGCGCCTGATAGGGGGTCTGAAGGAAGCCGATCTGCAGCGTCCCTTCCGGATCGAACGATGCGGACGTCGGACGCTGGATGTCGGTCGTGAAGTGCAGGAACGACGGGGGGCTCCAGGTGCGCTGGGCGACCGGCGCCGTGGCGATGACCAGCGCGCTCCCCTCGTTCCACACCAGCGCCATCGTGTCCTTCCCCGCGGCGAACACACCCTTCGCGAATCCCAATCCCGCCCTCGGCAGCCACACTTCCTGCGATGAAGACACCGCACCGTAGCTCCCCACCACCGAGGTATCGCGCAGCCAGACGATCACCGGCGTACCGTCGTACGCGTACGCTGCGCGGACGCCGTGTTCCATCACCGCATTGTCCGTCACGCGGACCTCGCTCCCCCAGACACCGCCGCTCCGTTTGAGGGCGAACACGTCCCAGTCCCCGCCGCTCGAGAGGTCTCCATGCATGTCCTTCGACAGCGCGATGACCGCCGTCGCCGCGTCGTGCACGGCGAAGTCCCACTGGAAGGCCTTCGACTGCGCCGCCGACAGCGTATCGACGGAGGACCATCCCGCGCCGGTCCACTGTCTCGCGACGGCGAACCGGACCGGGTCCGCATCGGTGCCGAAGAGGTTCTGTCCGCTCCCGGTCTGCCAGGCGAGCATCACCGTACCGTCCTTGCCCCGGGCGAGGCGCGGCAGCAAGTCGGCGCGGTCCGGCCAGCCCAGCGTCTGCTGAGCTATGACCGTTCCGGTCGACGTCGAAACGGCCGCGGTGCGGACGTCCATGGACGCGGAGACGGTCACGGCGTACTGGAGAGAATCGGGGAAGGGTTGCGCGAGGGAGCTCCGCTCCCAGCTCACGATGACCGTCCCGGCACCGTCCACTGCCACCGTCGGATTCCGGTCGACGGCATCGTCCGCCGTCAGCGCGAGCGGTTCCGTCCAGGCCGTACCGTTGAACAGCTTCACCGCGATGTCGCTCACCCGTTTTCCGCCGCTCGTTCGGTACGTGGTCCAGACGAACGCTTTGACACCGCCGGGTCCCGTCGCGTAGTCCGGGCGAGCGTTCCAAGCGATGTTCACGGCGACCGTGGTGTCGGGACCGGCCGCCGGCAGCGACACGGCGCGGTACGGAGCGTCCGGTCGGCGCACGGCGCGTTCGGAACGCTCCGGCGCGTCACCGGAGGCGAGCAGCAGCGACGGGAAGGTCCACGTCTTCGACGAACCGGTGATGTCCTCGTAGATGGTGAGGGAGAGCGAAGGGGTGACGCTGGTGACGGAGAATGACGGGACGTCGAACGCGAACGCCAGCTGGCCGTTCCCGCGGGCGTGGAACGGCACGAGGTCCAGGAAGGGACGCAGGGCGAGCGTCGCGCCGCCGCTCCCACCGGTGATCGCGATCCCGTCCGTCAGCGTGGCGGTGCCGGTGATCTCCCCCGAGAGCGTCGCGCCGATCCGAAGCGAGTGCGAGACGGCGTTCGCCATCTGACACAGCTGTTCGATGCCGGGAACGGGGGGACACGGAACGGTGCCGAAACTGAAGCCGTACGTGTAGTCCTTCGCCACGCTCGCGGTGAGCGAGAGCGTTCCGCTTACGTCGACGCCGTCGCATCCCGCGAACGCGGTGTGCGCGGTACCGGTGACGGCGACGCGGGTGCGGAAGTCGCCGATGTCGAACGCGGCGTCCGCTTCGACCGGCTCCGAATCGCCGGGGATGTGCAGCGTGGCGGTGAACGAGGGGGCGCCGGCGAACGAGAGCGCGAGTCCGCCGATGAACGCCATCGACGGCGGTACGCCCATCGCCGCCGCCGCGCCCGGGACGTCGGGGAACGTCTCGGTGCGAGTGTAGTGCATGTGACCGTTACCGCAGGAGGCGGTCACCGGTTCGAGCCAGGACGGTACCGGCGTGCCGCAGAACTGATGCTGGTTGAGTCCCGCGGCGGTCTGTCCGATGCAGTCCGTGAGGGACCAGGTGAGCGTGTTCATCCCGGTCACCGTCTGGTTCATGTTGTACTCCACGGTGGCGATGTCCCCCTGGATGGTACCCGGTTTCTGTTGACCGTTCAGCGAGAAGAGGATCTCCCCCTCCTTCGGCAGGCTCTTCCAGTCGATGTGCACGATGTACGTGTTGCTGGCGTACGACACGCCGCTGAAGAGCGGCGGTGCGCATTGTTCGGTGAGCCGGATGACGGAGGGGACCATCCCCCGGTTCAGCGCATACGACGAAGTGTTCCCCGTCGGACCGGTCTGCAGCACCGTCAGTTTCGTGCAGGCCATGGAGCGGACGCCGATGTTCACGGCGAAGCGTCCCTGTCCGTCCGCCGTACCGCGCTGCATCCATTGCTTCCCTTCCCCCTCGGACCGGAGAAGGTCGTGGAGCCCGTAGACGTCGATGAGCGCGCCGGACACACCGGTCCCGTACACGACCACTTCTCCGCTTTCGGGGATGATGCCGAGGCTGTCGATGACCGCGGGCTGGATGCCGCCGTGTACGGACGGCTGCAACAGAACGCCCGGCTGGGCGTTGTGGTACTGCCGGTTCCGGCGGAAGGTGTTCCGCATCGGCAGATGGCCGGGCGAGGCCTGCACCAGGATCCCCTGCAACGGGTGGTACGCGATGACGTTGGAGTCCGCATCGGAGCCCACCGGCGAGCCGATGACGTTGTCGTGCGCGTTCCCGGCGAGCTGCACGCCGTTCGCGCCGTTGGGGAACGGCGCTTCGGAGCGGTTGACGCCGATGAAGTTGTTCTTCACGACCGTGTTCGACGACGCTGTGACGGGGTCGTCCGCTCCGGTGATGAGCACGCCGCTGCCGCCGTTTCCGGCGATGACGTTCCGCTCGATGACCGTGTTCGCCGCGCCGGTCACGCTGATGCCGTGACCTCCGTTCGGCCTCGGCGAGTTCTCCGCTCCGTTCAATCCGACCGTGTTGTCCCGGACGAGGTTCCCGTCCGACTGCTGTACGACGATGCCGTCGCCGGTGTTTCCGGAGACGATGTTCCCTTCGATGGTGTTGCTCCCCCCTCCCTCGTCACCCGTGACGAGGATGCCCGAGGAGTTCGGTGCGGGCGTGCCGGACGGCGAAACTCCGATGCGGTTTCCGGTGACGGTGTTGAAGGAACCGCCGACGACGATGCCCCCCGCCTTCGCTCCCGTCACGGCGGTCTGCTGTACCGTATTGTCGTTGCCGCCCACGGTGATGCCCGCCCCCGCCGCGGTGGTGAAGGCGATCGTGCTGCGCGTGACGGTGTTGCCGTCGTCGTTCAATCCGACCGTTCCGTTCGTCACGCTGACGCTGTCCATCGTGCTTCCGAGTTCCAGTGCGATGCCGCCCCCGGCGACACCGAAGAGCGGATTGAAAAGGACGGTGGAGTTCTGGATCACGGAATGGTAGAGGGTCAGTTCGCCGTCGGTGATGTCGCTGCCGGTGATGGTGCCCTCCTCGATGCGGATCTCTCCGCGCGTCGCGAACGCGATCTTGCCCCCTTCGATGACAGAACCGGGATGCGGCGCGAGCACGAGCCCCGCCGGCAGCGAGACGAGCGGTACGGCGAACGTGAGGTGCACCGGCACGGCGTCGACGCCCAGTTCCACCGCCATGTTGTCCGCCTCTTCGATCGCCGCGGTGATCGTGCACTCTCCGTTCGCATCGGCGCATACGCCGTCCGCCGCTTCGTTCTCTGTCGTGGCGGGATTGTCGTACGCCGCCGTCGCACCGGAAGCGTTCACGACGAAAGAGACCGCGGCTCGCTTCATCGGAGCCTGTTTCTTCCGCTGCGGCTGCGCGTCCGCTCCTACAACGGCGAGGATGAAGGAGAGCGCGAGGACGATCCTATTCATGACATTCTCGTCTTGTTTTTGGTGTGGGAATATACGACACGACGATACCCATTCCTAGCCGGCGGTGTCATAAAACACACCGAAACAGGATAAGATGGTATGATTTTTCGGCTTGAATCCTTCTTGATGAATCCCCATCTTGCACCCGAAAGGAACGCCATGTCCATCAACATCATCATCACCGGCGTCACCGGCATGGTGGGCGAGGGAGTGCTGCTCGCCGCGCTCGAACGGCCGGACGTCGCCTCCATCCTCATCCTCGGCCGCCGGCCGTCGGGGTTCGCGCATCCGAAGGTGAAGGAGCTGGTCCATGCGGACCTGTTCGACCTCTCCTCCGTTGAAGAACAGCTGCGCGGATTCGACGCATGCTTCTTCTGTCTCGGCACCACCTCCGTCGGGAAGAAGGAGGAGGAGTACCGCCGCACCACGTACGACCTGACGATGCACGTCGCCGCGACGCTCGCGCGCCTCACTACGGCGATGACCTTCTGCTACGTGTCGGGGGAAGGGACGGACGGAACGGAACAGGGACGCATCGCCTGGGCGCGGGTGAAGGGAAAGACGGAGAACGACCTGCGGCGGCTGCCGTTCAAGGGGGCGTACAGTTTCCGGCCGGGATTCATCCGTCCGCTGCCCGGACAGAAGAACACGTACCCCTTCGCGAAGCCGCTCGGCGCGCTCTATCCGCTCCTGAAGCGGCTCCTGCCCGGACATCTCTGCACGGTGGAGGACCTCGCCGCCGCGATGGTCGGCGTGACACAGCGTGGATACCATACGCCCGTGCTCGGGAACCGGGAGATCGATTCGTTCCGGGGCCGCTGAACCGCCGCGCGTAACGAGACAACGCATTCGAACTGATCTTTCATCAACGAGGGGACACCATGCAATCCAAGGCCGCCACACCGGACGAGTACATGGCCGAGCTTCCGGAGGACCGGAAGGCCGCGGTGAAGAAACTCCGCACGGTCATCAAGAAGAACCTGCCGAAGGGGTTCAAGGAGCAGATGAACTACGGCATGCTGGGGTACGTGGTGCCGCTCTCGCTGTATCCGGACGGCTACCACTGCGCCGTGAACGCGCCGCTCCCCTTCATGAACGTGGCGTCGCAGAAGAACGCCATCTCGGTCTACCACATGGGCATCTATGCGGACAAGGGACTGATGGCGTGGTTCACGGCGGAGTTCAAGAAGCGGTCGAAGAAGAGGCTGGACATGGGGAAGAGCTGCATCCGCTTCGCGTCGCCGGACGACATCCCCTACGACCTCATCGGCGAACTGGCGGCGAAGATGACGCCGCAGCAGTGGATAGCCATCTACGAGAAGAACTATAAGAGATGACCCCGCGTCCGCAAGCATACGACGGTACGCGGTCGACCTGAGCATTCTCCCTGCATTCGGACATTCTCAAAAAGAGAATCCCCGTCGTCCATCGGACAACGGGGATTTTTTTCTCTCGTCGGCGAGTGCGATTCGGATGATGATCGTACTCTCAACATCCGGTCTTTCGATCATCCAATCAACCGATGATCCGATCGCTCACTTTCTTTCCGCGCTGTTCTCTCCGCTACTTCAATACATCCGTTCCCATATAGACCAGCTTCACCCCCGCCTGCTTGGCGTACTCGGTGATGCGTTCGTCGCGGTAGAACTCCTTGTAGTGGATCTTGGTGATGCCGGCGTTGGCGATGAGCTTAAAGCAGGTGAGGCAGGGGGAGGCGGTGACGTAGATCTCGGACTGGTCGATGCCGACGCCGTGCTTGGCCGCCTGCGCGACGGCGTTCGCTTCGGCGTGCACGGTGCGGACGCAATGGCCGTTCTCCATGTCGTGGTCCGCGTCGTCGCAGTGCGGCGCGCCCCGCAGGCTTCCGTTGTAGC
Source organism: Bacteroidota bacterium (assembly GCA_008933835.1). GTDB lineage: Bacteria > Bacteroidota > Ignavibacteria > UBA10030 > UBA8401 > SpSt-333. The sequence continues at coordinate 54,903 of WBUG01000007.1, forward strand.
CGGTGGAGAGGATGGTCTTGTCCCGCACGATCACCGCCCCCACGTGCTTGCGGCCGCAGGTGCTGCGGGTCGCCACCTGTTCGGCGATGTTCATGAAGTACTCGTGCCAGGATACGCGTCGGTCGGACATGGTTTCTTTCCTCGTTGTTCGTTTCGTTCGGTTCGTCGTACGGGTCCGGTCACTTCATCAGCATCATCTTCACCGCTTCGCTCCTCCCCGCCGCCGAAAGCCGCGCGACGTAGAGTCCGCTCGGCAGTCCCGCCGCGTCGAACCGCGCGGTGTGCCGCCCCGCCGCGACGTTCCCCCGCACGAGCACCGCGCTCTCGCGGCCCAGCAGGTCGTACACGGTCAGCGTGACGGGCCCTTCCTTCTCCATCGTGTACGGGATGACGGTCGACGGATTGAAGGGATTCGGGTAGTTCTGTCCGAGCGAAAAGTCCCGCGGATCCATCCCGGACGCATCGGCGAAGATCCCCGTGATGGCGGTGGTGTCCTGCAGGTACGCGTCCACCCCCTTCAGGATGGCGAGCGCGGTGCTGTCGAACTTCCCGGCCGCGGCGCAGTTGCCGTCCTCGTACGTCAGCGCCATGATCTTCTCCTGGTGATTGAGCCAGCACCAGCTTTCGGGGTACTGGAGCGCGGGGCCGGTCTTCCAGCTCACCATGTACGTGGAGGGTTCGATGGCGCCGGGGAAGAAGGAGCGGACGTAGCCGATGAACCGCTCCTGCATCGCCGCGAAGAGAGGCGACGTGCCGGCGGCGGCGTGGAAGACGAAGTACCGCCTGCAGGCGTACGCCGAGTGCATGTTGAGCATCACCGCCATCGGATTCGGCATCGCCATGTACTTCTGGAACTGCGCGCGGAGCACGAGCACCTCCGGCTGCGGATTGGCCGCGTTCCAGTTGCTCTCGATGTCGACGCCGTTCGCGTTCTCCCGGTCGTACGTTCCCCCCAGCTCCACCCCGTCGATGTTGTACATCGGCATGATGTTGAAGACGTACCGCTGCCGCAGCGTGCGCCCGAGCGTGTCGTCCGCCAGCAGCGCCTTGATCATCTCGTTGGTGACCCACGTCCCCTGCACCTCGTTCGGATGTGTGCGCGCATGCACCCATACACGCTTCCGCGCATGGAGCGGGTCGGGCGCCGTGTCCTGGATGGTGACCGTGTACATCGTCCGCAGCTGCACGGTGAGTCCGACGGAGTCGACCGTGACGAACGGGCTCTGCCGCCACTGTGTGAGGTCATAAAGGAGCGTGTCGTACCCGTACCCCCAGTTGCCCGATGCGGCAAGAAGGTATTCGAGGGAGGTCGTGTCGGCGAAACCGCAGGGGTCCGGTTCGGGCCATTGCTGGGCGGACGAAAAGGAGACGGCGATGAGGAGCAGAAAGAGGTACGGTCTCATGTCGGTACCGGTCTGATGGAGAACGGACGCTGTGCGGCAGGAAATGTACAGAATAATCCGCACAAAGGGGAAGAACGAACCGGTGCGGAAGGCGGTTTTTATCCTCCGGTCCGTCCGGAAAAAGGTGATGTTTCACGCAGAAGAATTCTTTACATTTCAGAAAATTGCGCAGGCCACCCATGACCATCTCCATCATCGGCGCCGGGAACGTCGGAGGGACGCTCGGCAGGATCTGGGCGCTCAAAGGGCACTCCATCCTCTTCGGCGTCCGCAATCCGAAGTCCGAAAAGACCCTCCGTTCCCTCAGCGATGCAGGCCCTTCCGCGCAGGTGCTCTTCGTGAAGGAGGCCGCCGCCCGGTCCGAGATCGTCGTGCTCGCCACGCCGTGGGAATCGGTCCCCGAAGTGGTCTTCCAGATCGCGGACATGTCCGGTAAGATCCTGGTGGACTGCACCAATCCCGTCCGGCCGAACCCCGAATGGCCCCTCTCTCAAGGGACCTCCGCTGCGGAGGAGATCGCGAAGCGGCTGCCGGGGTTCCGCGTGGTGAAGGCGTTCAACACCCTCGGCGCCGGAAGTCTGGTGGACGTCACCTTCGAGTCCATGAAGGCGGACGGCTTCCTCTGCGGCGACGACACGGAGGCGAAGCAGCTCGTCGGCCGCCTCGCCGAAGAGGTGGGCCTGCGTCCGGTGGACGTGGGGGGACTGCGCAACGCCGAACTGCTCGAATCGCTGGCGAAGCTCTGGATCACCCTCGCCTACCAGCAGGGCATCGGCCCGAACATCGCCTTCAAACTGCTGCACCGGTTCTGACGACCGCACCACCACCATCAGGAGGACCCTCCCATGATACTGGACCATCTCTCCCGGGCGGAGAAGTACTTCCACATCCACTCCAGCTTCAAGCACGCCTTCGACTACGTCGCGAAGACGGACCTGAAGACGCTCCCGTCCGGGAGGACCGACATCGAAGGGGACGACATCTACATCATCATCGCCGATGACAAGAGCGGGAACGAACGGCGGAAGCTCGAGACGCACCGCCGCTACATCGACATCCAGCTCCCCATCGACGGCTCGTTCCCCGTGGAGTGGCACGATGTGGACTCCTGCGTCAACGCCGCCGGCGCGTACGACGCGGAGAAGGACGTCCAGCTGTACAACGACGCCCCCCTCTTCACCATGCATCTGGTGCCGGACATGTTCGTCGTCCTCTTTCCCGAGGACGCGCACGCCGCGCAGCCGCCGATGACCTCCGTGAAGAAGGCCGTCGTGAAAGTGGCGGTCTGACCGCAGCGATGCCCTGTTCGTCTTTGTGCGATCTCCATTCGACAGGCCGATGACACCGTGGAACTGACCCTCACACGCTCCCGGCTCCGCCCCTGGCGCCACGGCGACGAAGCGTCCCTCGTACGCCACGCGGACAACCGGAAGATCTGGAAGAACGTGCGCGACCACTTCCCGCATCCGTACACCATGACGGACGCGGAGCGGTGGATCTTCCACGCCTCCACCGCGCTGTCGACGACGGTCTTCGCCATCGAGGTGCAGGGGAACGCCGTCGGCAGCATCGGCCTGGTGCCGAAGGAGGACGTCTACCGCCGCTCCATGGAGATCGGCTACTGGCTCGGCGAGCAGTACTGGGGGCGCGGCATCGTCACCGAAGCGGTCGGCGCCATGACGGCGTACGGATTCGACACGTTCGACATCGTTCGCATCTTCGCCGACATCTTCGTGTGGAACACCGCTTCGGTCCGCGTGCTGGAGAAGAACGGCTACGAGTTCGAAGCGCGCCTGAAGAAGGCCATCATCAAGGACGGCGAGGTGGGCGACGTGCTGCTCTACGCCAGAACGATCTGACCGGAGCGGATCTCTCCGTTCCCATCGGACACCACCTCACGCCTGTGTTCTGTGATTTGTGATTTGTGATTTGTAGTGTGCCCTTCACGATTCGTGGATCAAATCGCATTCATTCTATGCTGCTTCCCTCTCTCCTCTTCATCGGTACGGGACTGCTCTACATCGCTCTCGCCGTTCCGCTCGTCCGCCGGAAGGTGAAACCGAACCATTTCTACGGCTTCCGGACGGAGGAGGCGTTCTCGAGCGATGAAGTGTGGTACGCCATCAATGAATATTCCGCCCGCCTGATGCTGCGGGTCGGCGTCGTCCTCATCGCCGCCGTTCCGGCGCTCGCCGCGGCGGGGCTGGAGGAGGTCCCCTTCACGCTCGTCATGACGGGCCTTCTGCTCGGCGGAACAGTCTTCATGGTCGTCCGCTCCATGCTCCACCTCAAGACCCTGGTGAAGACATGAGACCCTGGAAGACCCTCGCCCGCACCGTCATCCTCGACCACAGCAAATGGCTGCGGGTGGAGGACCACACCATCCAGCTTCCGGACGGGACCGTGCTGGAGAAATGGTGCTGGCTCGTCTCCCCGGACTACGTGAACGTGGTGGTGCAGAACGACGACGGAGATTTCCTCTGCTTCCGACAGACCAAATACGCGGCGGAGGGGGTCACGCTCGCTCCGGTGGGGGGCTACCTCGATCCCGGCGAAGACCCGCTCGCCTGCGCGAAGCGGGAACTGCGCGAGGAGATGGGGTGCGAAGCGCGGGAATGGATCGCGCTCGGACGCTTCCCCTGCGACGGCAACCACGGCAACGGCACGGCGAACCTCTTCCTCGCCAAGGGGGCCCATACGGTGGGCGAGGTCATCGCGGACGACCTGGAGGAACAGGTGCCCGTCACCCTCTCCCGAACGGAAATGATGAACGCGCTCCTCGCCGGCGAGTTCAAGGTCCTCTCCTGGTCCACCGCCGTGGCGATGGCGCTCTATCATACCTGACGGTCCCCGCATGAAGCATCTTCTCGCACTGCTCCCCCTCCTGCTCGCCGGCTGCGGCCACACGGCGGACCTCCGCTCGACGGACCTCACCGCGATGGAGCTCTTCACGAAGAACATCGAAGGTCCCGCGTTCGACCGGGAGGGGAACCTCTACGTCGTCAACTTCCAGAGGACCGGTACGATCGGGCGCGTGAGTCCGGAGGGCGCGGTGGAGCTCTTCGTGACGCTCCCCGAGAGCAGCAACGGCAACGCCATCCAGTTCGACTCGCGCGGCCGCATGCTCATCGCGGACTGGCCGCGGCACAACGTGCTGCGGGTGGACATGCATACCCGAGCCGTGGACACCCTCTGCCATAACGACGCGTTCAACCAGCCGAACGACCTCTGCATCGATGCGAAGGACCGTCTCTACGCATCGGACCCGCACTGGAAGAGCGGCACGGGACAGCTCTGGCGCATCGATCCGGACGGGCGCGCGACACGGCTCGAGGATTCCATGGGGACCACGAACGGTCTCTGCCTCAGCCCGGACGAACGGACGCTGTACGTGAACGAGAGCGTCCAGCGCAACGTCTGGCGGTACGACGTGGCGGTAGACGGCAGCGTGTCGAACAAGCGGCTCCTCATCGCCTTCCCCGACTTCGGCATGGACGGCATGAAGTGCGACCGCGACGGGAACCTGTACATCGCCCGGCACGGCAAAGGGACTGTCGCCGTCGTTTCCCCGGAGGGCGTACTGATGCGCGAAGTGACCCTCACGGGGAAGCTCTGCACGAACCTCGCGTTCGGCGGAGCGGACGGACGCACCGTCGTGGTGACGATGGCGGACCGGAAAGGGATCGAGACCTTCCGCAACGACATTCCCGGAAAGGGACGGTGATATGAAGAGCCTCATCCTGTTCGCCGCCCTCACCGGCACGCTCGCCGCCCAGCCCTTCTCCGTGCTCCTCCGGCAGCTCGAACAGCTTCCGCCCGAGCGGCGCGAAGCGCTCCTGGTGCCGTACCTCCAGAAGATGAAGACCTCTCCCATCATCGAGAACGACACGCTCATCCACTTCGTGCTGTACGGCCGGGCGGACAGCGTCTCCGTCATCGGCGCGCTGCAGCACTGGGCGGAACCCGCGCCGCTCGCCAAAGTGCCGATGGGGACCTACTCCTTCTTCCACCGCACCGAAACGGCGCCGGCGGATGCACGGCTGGACTATCAGCTGGTGGCGGACGGACGGTACATCACCGACCCGCAGAACCCCCGCATCACGCCGAGCGGTTTCGGTCCGCATTCCGAAGCGCGCATGCCGAAGTTCGTACCGTCGCCGTACCTCGCTCGCCGCGATTCCGTTCCCGCGGGCCGGGTGATGCCGCTCTCACTGCTCACGGGCGTTCCGCCGCTGCTCGCGCGCTACTACGTCGCGTCCCGCCCCATGAAGGCGTACCTCCCGCCGGGATACGATGGCCTCACCGGGCTCCCCGTGGTGTACATCGTCGACGGATTCGAGGCGGCCGAGTGGGCCTCCCTTCCCACGGTGCTGGACAATCTCATCCATGAGGGACGCATCACCCCGGTCATCGCCCTCTTCATCCCCCCGTCGGCGCGCCATGTGGAGTACATCGGCGCACGGACGGAAGCGTTCGCGAAGGTGCTCGCCGAGCTCATCGTTCCGGCGGTGGACCGCACGTTCCGCACCGACCCGTCCCCCTCCTCGCGCGCGGTGATGGGCATCTCCAGCGGAGGCCATTTCGCCCTCTACGCCGCCCTCCGCCGTCCGGAACTCTTCGGCGGCGCGGCGGGACAATCGTCCACCATCACGCCGCGGCTGCGGGAATTGACCCGGCGTCAGGCCGCCGCGAACGCGCTGCCGGCGGGACTGAAACTGTACATCGACGTTGGGCGGTTCGACCTCATCGGCGAGTACGAGGAGGGACGGCTCGACTTTCTCGCGCTCAACCGGGAGTACAGCGCACTGCTCTCTTCGCTCCGCATTCCGCACTTCTACCGCGAGGTGAACGACGGACACGACTGGGCGAACTGGCGCGAGCGGATGCCCGACATTTTCATCCATTTCTTCGGAGGGAACCGGTGACCGAACGAAAACGCCATCTGCTCGCCGCGCAGAAGAACGCCGAAGAGCTCTTCGCCGCGGTGGAGCGCGGCGGACTCATCACCGCCGGCAAGAGCGAACGGACGCTCAACGACGAGGTGTACGAACTGGCGTTCCGCATGTTCGGCATCCGCAAGTACTGGCACAAGCGCATCGTGCGCGCCGGGAAGAACACCCTTCTCCCTTACAAAGAGAATCCGCCGGACCTCGTCCTGCAGGAGGACGACATCCTCTTCTTCGATTTCGGTCCGGTGTTCGAGGAGTGGGAGGCGGACTTCGGCCGCACGTACGTGCTGGGGAACGACCCGGTGAAGCACAAGCTCAGGGGGGACATCGAAGCGGCGTGGTACGAAGGAAAGAAACATTTCGACGCGCATTACGACGCGCTGACCGGCGCGGCGTTCTACCGCCACATCTCTTCGCTGGCGGAGCGGTACGGATGGCACTTCGGCAACGTCCACTGCGGACACCTCATCGGCAACTTCCCCCACGAGATCATCCAGGGGGACGAGGAGCGCAACTACCTTCACCCGAACAACCACATCCGCCTCAGCGAACCGGACGAGAAGGGCAATCCGAGGGACTGGATCCTGGAGGTCCACTTCGTCACGAAGGAGCGGACGTTCGGCGGATTCTTCGAACAGCTGCTCAGCGTGTGAGAGGAACGGCCTCCCCGCCGCGCGGAGCGGACGGGGATTTTTTTCCCTTGACTCACTGAAACTATTATCGTAATATTACGATAAATAAGTATGGGCATTTCTAAAACAGAAGAGTTCACGGCGAAACAGAACCGGCTCGCCGTCATCGCGAAGGCGCTCGGTCACCCCGCGCGGGTGGCCATCGTCGAGTACCTCGCGTCGTCCGATGCCTGCATGTGCGGCGACATCGTCGAGGTCCTTCCCCTCTCCCAAAGCACGGTCTCGCAGCATCTGCGCGAACTGAAGGAGGCGGGGCTCATCAAGGGGACCATCGACGGCACGAGCGTCTGCTACTGCATCGACGAGAAGGGCTGGACCGAGGCGCGCGAGATGATGGGCCGCTTCCTCACCGACGTGAAGAAATGCTGCTGACCATTTTTTTTACCCTCATCCATCGTAATAATACGATACAACAACAGGAGGAACCGATGAACACGACCGAGACGAAGGAACCCTGCTGCGGCACCGATTGCTGCTCCGGAACGAAGAAGGAGCGCTGACATGGCCACCGAACGGGAATTGAAGGAGCTCGTGCGGGAGAAGTACGGCGAGATCGCGCTGCAGTCCCGCGAGGAGAACGCCTCCTCCTGCTGCGGCAGCGGCGGCGGTTGCTGCTCCGGCGAGACGTACGACATCATGGCAGAAGACTATTCCAAGCTCTCGGGGTACGTCCCCGACGCCGACCTCGGGCTCGGTTGCGGTCTGCCGACCGAGTTCGCGCAGATCCGGCCGGGTGATACGGTGGTGGACCTCGGCTCCGGCGCCGGCAACGACGCGTTCATCGCCCGTTCCGTCACGGGAGAGCGGGGACATGTCATCGGCGTCGACATGACCGCGCCGATGATCGAAAAGGCGGTCCGGAACGCACAAGCGCTCGGCTTCACCAACGTGGAGTTCCGTCTGGGGGAGATCGAGAACATGCCGGTGGAGGACGGCACCGCGGACGTCGTGGTGAGCAACTGCGTGATGAACCTCGTGCCGGACAAACAGAAGGCGTTCGCCGAGACCTTCCGCATCCTGAAGCCGGGGGGACACTTCTCCATCTCCGACATCGTCCTGAAGGGCGACCTGCCGGAGAACATCCGCAACGCCGCGGTGATGTACGCGGGGTGCGTTTCCGGCGCCCAGCAGAAGGAGGAGTACCTCCGGACGATCGGGAACGCCGGGTTCGTCAATGTGACCGTCCAGAAGGAGCGCGAGATCCATGTTCCGGACGAACTCCTCGTGAAGTACATCAGCCTCGAAGAGGCGCTCGCGTACCGGAAGAGCGGCGCCGGCATCTTCAGCGTCACCGTCTACGCCGAGAAGCCATGATCCGGAACCGGAACACCGGCGCACGGAACGAACGATGACCCATCGTACATCGTTCATCATTCATCATTGATCATTCATTTTCCATCATCCATTATCCATTGCTTTTCTATGCGCATCCTCATCCTTTGCACCGGTAACTCCTGCCGCTCTCAGATGGCGGAAGGCTTTCTGCGGAGCTTCGACCCGTCGCTGGAGGTCTTCTCCGCCGGTACGAAAGCGGCGGCACGCGTGCACCCGAAAGCGGTGCAGGTGATGGCCGAAGCGGGCATCGACCTCGCCGGTCACTCTCCCAAGACGGTCGAACGGTTCCTGCAGGAATCGTTCGACTACGTCATCACCGTCTGCGGCAACGCGAAGGAGAGCTGTCCGGTCTTCCTCGGCGACGTGCGACACCGGCTGCACATCGGGTTCGACGACCCGGCGGAGGCGACCGGTTCGGAGGAGGAGGTCCTCGCCGTCTTCCGGCGCGTGCGGGACGAGATCAGGGAACGGTTCGCCCTGTTCCTGAAGGAGGGGCGATGAGCGGCGTGACGAAACGGCTGTCGTTCCTGGACCGGTACCTCACCGTCTGGATCTTCCTCGCGATGGCGGCCGGCGTCGCCGCCGGACACTTCGCCCCCGGCATCGCCGGCGTGTGGGATTCGCTCAGCAGCGGCACCACCAACATCCCGCTCGCCGCCGGCCTCATCCTGATGATGTACCCGCCCCTCGCGAAAGTGAAGTACGAGGAGCTGCGGGACGTCTTCCGCAACCGCACGGTGCTTCTCCTCTCGCTCGTGCAGAACTGGCTCATCGGTCCCGTGCTGATGTTCCTCCTTGCGGTCATCTTCCTGCGGGACTCCCCCGAGTACATGGCGGGTCTCATCATGATCGGACTGGCGCGCTGCATCGCCATGGTCATCGTCTGGAACGAACTGGCGGGGGGCGACACGGAGTACGCCGCCGGACTGGTCGCGTTCAATTCGGTGTTCCAGGTCCTCTTCTTCCCCGTCTACGCCTACCTCTTCCTCACCGTGTTCCCCTCCTGGCTCGGCCTCCGCACGTTCGCGGTGGACATCACCATCGGCCAGATCGCGGAGAGCGTCTTCATCTACCTCGGCATCCCCTTCCTTGCCGGCATGGCGACCCGGTTCGTGCTGATACGGTCCAGGGGAACGGAATGGTACCGCACGGAGTTCATCCCGCGCATCTCCCCCCTCACGCTCATCGCGCTCCTCTTCACCATCGTCGTGATGTTCTCGCTGAAGGGGGAGTACATCGTCGCCATCCCGACGGACGTGCTCCGCATCGCGCTGCCGCTCACGGTGTACTTCCTGCTGATGTTCGGCATCTCGTTCACGCTCGCTCGCGCCGCCGGCGCGGGGTACGAACGCTCCGCCACGCTCTCCTTCACCGCCGCCAGCAACAACTTCGAACTGGCCATCGCCGTCGCCATCGCCGTCTTCGGCGTCACCTCCGGCGAAGCGTTCGCGGCGGTCATCGGTCCGCTGGTGGAAGTCCCGGTCCTCATCGGCCTGGTGACCGTTTCTCTCTGGATCAAGAAGCGGTTCTTCCCGCCGGCCGTTTCCTGAATGTGCAAAACCCGTAGGACGCACGTTTCGCAAAACGGATAATTCCCACGGCGGAACCGCGATAATTTCGCGTTTTCGCCGGTTTTTATTTGGCACAATATATGAGTGATTGCTCATAGATTCATACGCCGGGAAAGGAGATGGGATCACCAATGCATGACAGGAAAGCGGTGCTGCTGGCGGCCATCGCGCATCCGAACAGGATCAGGATCCTGGAGGAACTGCGCGGTACGGTGAAGTGCAACTGCGAGCTCGCCCCCGCACTCGGTCTGGAACAATCGAACCTTTCCCGCCACCTGAAAGTCCTGACCGATGCCGGCGTGCTGGTGTCGTGGCGCGAGGGAGTGCGGGTGAACTTCAAGGTCGCCGACGCGCAGGTGTACGGCATCATCGACCTGGCCGGAACGGTCGCGCGGCGCACCGTCCCTTCACCGGCAATGGAGGAAGCATGACCGTTCGTTCACACACCGGACCGGCGCGATGAGACCGCTCGGCACCATGCAGCGGTACGCCCTCGCCGCCCTTTCCCTGCCCGTGTGGCTGTTCCTCTACGGTTCGCTCGATGCCGCGGCGCGGTTCGTCGTGTACGGTCTCCTTCGGCTGGAGGGAGCCGGCCGTTTTGCGGAAGCGCTCTTCTTCTTCGTGTACGAAGTCCCCAAAGTGCTGATGCTGCTCACCCTCGTCGTGTTCGCGGTCGGCATCGTCCGGACGTACTTCTCCCCGGAACGGACCCGCGCCGCGCTGGAGGGGAAACCGTTGTTCGTCGGGAACGTCATGGCCGCCGCACTGGGCATCGTCACGCCGTTCTGCTCCTGCTCCGCCATCCCGCTCTTCCTGGGCTTCGTCGAGGCCGGCATCCCGCTCGGCGTCACCTTCTCGTTCCTCATCGCCGCGCCGATGATCAACGAGGTGGCGGTGGTGCTGCTGCTGGGACTGTTCGGCTGGGAGACGGCGCTCCTCTACGTCTCCATGGGACTCGTCATCGCGATCTCCTCCGGGTGGTTCATCGGCCGGCTCCGTATGGAGCGGTACGTCGAAGAGTGGGTCTACGCGGTCCGCACCACGCATGCGGCGGCGGAGGAGGCGGTCCCGTCGTTCAGCGAGCGTCTCGACCGCAGCCGGGAGTCGGTGAAGGAGGTCGTCGGCAAGGTGTGGCCGTACATCGTGCTCGGCATCGCCATCGGGGCGGGAGTGCACGGCTACGTGCCGGAGAACTTCATGGCGGGCATCATGGGGAAGGACGTCTGGTGGTCGGTGCCGCTGTCGGTGCTCATCGGCGTTCCGATGTACTCGAACGCCGCCGGCATCATCCCCGTGGTGCAGGCGCTGCTGGGGAAGGGGGCGGCGCTCGGCACCGCGCTGGCGTTCATGATGTCCGTCATCGGTCTCTCGCTCCCCGAGATGATCATTCTCAAGAAGGTCCTGAAGACGCGGCTGATCGCCCTCTTCGCGGGCGTGGTGGCGGCGGGGATCGTCATCGTCGGGTACATCTTCAACGCTGTCTATTGAACGGAAGGATGCTGTCATGAACATCAAGGTGCTCGGTTCGGGCTGTGCGAACTGCAAGACGCTGGAACGGCGGACGCTGGAGGCGCTCGACGCGCTGCAGCTGACGGCGGAGGTCGAGAAGGTGACGGAGTACGCCGACATCGCCTCCTACGGCGTCATGCGCACGCCGGGTCTCGTGCTCGACGGACGGGTGGTGGTGCAGGGGCACGTTCCGACCGTCGAGAAGATCAAAGAACTCATCCTCTCCCCTCGCAACGGATCATGAACGGAGTTCGGACCATGAAAACGATCCTCTTCCTTTTCGCCGCCCTCCTGCTCGCGCTCGCGGGCTGTTCATCGTCGAAGGAGTTCTCGTACGCGGACGCCGAGTCCGCCGTCATCCCCGCCGAACGCTGGGGCGGCGTACCGGCAGCCGATTCGCTCGCCCGGCGGCACGTCATCACGCACATCACATTGCATCATCAGGGGGAACCGTTCCCGCGCGGAAAGGACCCGCAGCAGTACCTCCGGAATCTCCAGTCCTGGTCCCGCTCCGCGAAGAACTGGATCGACATCCCGTACCACTACATCATCGACCTGGACGGGAACGTCTACGAGGGTCGCCGCATCGAGTACGCCGGCGACACGAACACGGAGTACGATCCCTCCGGCCATGCGCTCATCGAAGTGGTGGGGAACTTCGAAGAGGTCGAGCCGAATCAGGAGCAGCTGGACGCCGTCGTGCGTACCATGACCTGGCTCGCCGTCAAGTACAATGTCCCGCCGGACTCCATCCGCGCGCACAAGGATTACTCGTCGAAGACCGTCTGTCCCGGCAAAAACCTGTATCGCTACATCGAGAACGGGTACTTCCGCGACGCCGTCACGGAGAATCTCCGCCGCCGTCAGCCCTAAGAAGATCTCACACAAAGACACAAAGAGGAGAGGGCTCCGTGTTGTGATTCGTGGCTTGTGATTTGTGTTTTGTGATTTGTGATTTGTTCTTTACCCCCATCTGTACATCTGCGGCAATGTGTTTTGTGTTTTGTGTTTTGTGTTATGTGTTTTGTCACTTGTGCTATATTTCCTTTCCGTCAATTGTTCAATCTACAATCCTCCTTTCCCCGCTCTCACCGTTTTTCGCCGATATTCCGCACATTTCCCCCGGCACGGATTTCGCATCTATAATAGCATGACTGTCACACAGAAAAGCCGGCGTCCATGATCACCACCGCCGGTACATCCCTCTCCCCCTACGTCGTCGCCACCCAGGTGGCGGAGAACCAGGTGAAGCAGAAGGCCGCCCAGAAGGCCGTGAGCGATGCCATCAAGGCGGAAGCGCTCCGGGCCTCCACCACTGTGAAACCCTCCGGCGCGGTCCCGAAGGACCGTCCCGCCGCCGAGGAATCCCGCCCGTCCATCGACCGCCGCATGTAGCGGCACCTCCGGCCTGCACGGCGACCGCTCCGGCGGCGCCGTGCGGGTTTTTAAAGGAAAATTTCGTATATTGGTCCAATCAATTGAACGTCCCGGGTCGCCATTCGGGACGTTTTTTTATGCAGGGAGGCGCCGGCGGACCGGCGCACAGAGGACCGATATGATCCCCCAGAGCAACATCCGCAACATCGCCATCATCGCCCATGTGGACCACGGCAAGACGACGCTCGTGGACCAGCTGCTGCGGCAGACCGGCACGTTCCGCGACAACCAGCAGGTCGAGACCCGCGTGATGGACTCCAACGCGCAGGAGAAGGAGCGCGGCATCACCATCCTGGCGAAGAACACCGCCGTCTTCTACACCGACAAGAAGACCAAGGCGAAGTACAAGATCAACATCGTGGACACCCCCGGCCACTCGGACTTCGCCGGCGAGGTGGAACGGACGCTGAAGATGGTGGACGGCGTGCTGCTGCTGGTGGACGCCTCCGAAGGACCGCTGCCGGGGACGAAGTTCGTGCTGAAGAAGTCCCTCGACCTGGACCTGCAGCCCATCGTCGTCATCAACAAGATCGACCGGAAGGACGCCCGCGCGCACGAGGTGCTGGACGAAGTGTTCGAGCTCTTCCTCTCCCTCGGCGCCAACGACCATCAGCTCGATTTCCCGACCATCTACGCCATCTCCAAGCAGGGGATCGCGAAGCGCGAACTGGAGCACGAGAGCACCACGCTCGAGCCGCTCTTCGAGGCGATCGTCAGCAAGGTGCCGGCGCCGAAGGGGGAACTGAACGAACCGTTCCAGATGCTCGTCACCACCATCGACTACAACGACTACCTCGGCCGCCTCGGCATCGGCAAGGTGCACCGCGGCACCATCAAGATGGGGGGCCAGATGGAGGTCATCCACCGCGACGGGTCGAAGGAGGACGCGCGCGTCACGAAGATCTACACCTTCGAGGGACTGAAGCGTGTGGAGGTGAACGAGGCGAGCGTGGGGGACATCATCGCCCTCGCGGGGATGGAGGACGTGGACATCGGCGAGACCATCGTGGACGCCGCCGACCCGACGCCGCTTCCGTTCGTCGCCATCGAGGAGCCGACCCTCTCCATGAACTTCGTGGTGAACAACTCCCCCTTCGCGGGACAGGACGGCAAGTACGTCACCACGCGCAACCTGCAGGAGCGCCTGATGCGCGAGCTCCGCTCCAACGTGAGCCTGCAGGTGGAGCTGACCGATTCGCCCGACTCCTTCAAGGTGAGCGGCCGCGGCGAACTGCACCTCGGCGTGCTCATCGAGAACATGCGGCGCGAAGGGTACGAGCTGCAGGTGTCGCGTCCGGAGGTGATCTACAAGCGCATCGACGACGTGCTGTGCGAGCCCATCGAGCACGTCATCATCGACGTGCCGGACGAGCACACCGGCACCGTCATCGAGAACCTCGGCAAGCGCAAGGGAGAGATGAAGAACATGATCTCCAACAACGGGAACACCCGCCTGGAGTTCTTCGTCCCGGCCCGCGGCCTCATCGGCTTCCGGAACGAGTTCATGACGCAGACCAAGGGGACCGGCATCCTGCACCACAACTTCCACGGGTACGAGCCGTTCAAGGGGGAACTGACGCACCGCACCCGCGGCGCGCTGGTGGCGCTCGAGACCGGCGAGGCGGTGGCGTACGGCATGTTCAAGCTGCAGGAACGCTCCACCTTCTTCGTGGAACCGGGCACTAAGGTGTACGCCGGGATGATCGTGGGGGAGAACTCGCGCGAGGGGGACATGACGGTGAACGTCTGCAAGACCAAGGCGCTCACCAACATGCGCGCCTCGGGCTCGGACGAGGCGGTGCGCCTCGAACCGCCGCGGCTCATGACGCTGGAACAGGCCATCGAATGGATCGGCGACGACGAGTACGTGGAAGTGACCCCGAACTTCATCCGCCTGCGGAAGAAGTACCTGGACCACAACGAACGGAACAGGATGTCCAAGAAGAAGAATGCGGTGGAAGAGTAAGGGGAGGAAGGAATCATTGAATCATTGAATCATTGAATCATTGATTCATCGGTTCATTGATTCAATACGGTAACGATGCTGCGCCATTGCACGGCATGAGCGAGGGTCTTTCCATTACAGTAAAAGCCTTTCCGGCAGCGGAAGGGCTTTTTTTTTCGCAAGAAGGGATTGGTTCGTTGAGTCATCGGTTCATTGATTCAATGAAACAATGATCCAATGAGCCGATGATTCATTGTTTCATCGACCTCGCAGGTCGTTGTTTTCCAGAAGCGGCATGTAGCGTTCATTGATGATCCCGAAGTGCCACCGCTGATGCCCCGGCAGGATGAAGCCGACGGAGGCGACGGTGTACGGTCCCTTGAACCCCATCCCGCTCCGGGCGAGCATCTCGGGGGTGAAGGAGGAGAAGAGCTGGAGCGTGGAGTGATGGAGCGTGCGGAGTTCGGCGACGAGCTCCTCCGCCGAGCGGCGGTTCGCGTCGGACGCGGCGCCGTACTCGTCCTCGGAATAGGAGGGGAGCCGGACGCTCTCCTTCCGCGCGAACGCCAGCGCGCGGTAGCAGAAGATCCGTTCCGTATCGATGAGATGCTGCAGGATCTCCTTCACGGACCACTTCCCCGGCGCGTACGCCCGGTCCCCCAGCGCCGTCCACTTCCCCACCGGCGCCATGTCCAGCTCCGCAATGCTGATGCGGATCGCCTCCAGCAGCTCCACATCGTCCGTCTTCAGTATGTACCGGTCGAAGTACTCCGGCATGGGGGAAAGCTGGGAACGAAGCATAGGCGCTCTCAACAAAATGAATAATTAAGAATGAAGAATGAACGGGGGAGGTGAAACGCGACCCGTGATTTGTGATGTGGGACTTGTGATTTCCCTCCATTTTCTTTCCTGAAATAACACAATTTCCTCCAGAGAATCCACCCGCGGTGTCTTTCCACCGGAAAAGGCCGTATCTTTGAGCGTGGAACTCACCGTCGCGCATATCGCGATGATCGTGGCGGCCTCGCAGTCATTCCTGCTCGCCGTCCTCATCCTGCAGAAGCACCGCGCCCTCTTCGCGAACCGCTTCCTCGCGCTGCTGCTCCTCTCCTTCACCGTCATCCTGCTGCACATGTTCTTTCAGGACATCGGTGTGTACCAGCGTTTTCCGGTGCTCTATCTGGCGGTCGGGGCTCCGCTCGCCGCGTCGCAGCTGCAGTACCTCTACACGAAGTACCTGCTCGGACGCGAATCGTCCTTCCGCCGGAGCGACTGGCTCCACTTCCTCCCCTTCGCCCTCTTCGAGACCGGCATGGGGGCGGCGATGCTCTTCGGCTGGGCGGACTTCACGGACGCCGCCATCGCCAGTCCCGAGACCGCCCCGCTCTTCTTCCGCGCGCTCAACTGGGTCTTCATCGCGCAGGGGGTGACGTACATGTCCGCCTCCCTCCGTCTCATCGTGCGGTACGACCGGCACCTGAAGGACGTCATCTCCTCCTCGCTGGACGAGATGCGCATGACGTGGCTCCGCAACATCACCATCGCCGGGCTCACGGCGTGGTCCCTCTTCTTCGTGGAGGACCTGCTCCTGACGCAGGGGGTGAACCTCTCCAACTTCGTCTTCGTCTCCGTGCTCTTCGCCCTGTACGTGTACGCGATGGGGTTCGTGGGACTGACCAAATCGGAGATCTTCTCCTCCCCCGCGGTGGAAGAGACGATGCAGCAGGTGTCGCGCATCGATGCGGACGAACGGACCGCCGGCGCCAAGTACGAACGCTCCGGCCTCAGCCCGGACGCGGCGGAAACGCTCGCCGCGCGCGTGACGGCGCTGATGGAGACCGACGGGGTGTACACGGACCCGATGCTCACCCTGGCACAGCTGGCCGAATCGCTCGCCGTCTCTCCGCACCACCTCTCCGAAGCGATCAACACCCGGCTCGGTAAGAACTTCTACGACCTCGTGAACGGCCACCGCATCGCCCGGGTGAAACGCGACCTGGCGGACCCGGCGAAGAAGCATCTCAAGATCCTCTCCCTCGCGTTCGATGCGGGGTTCAATTCCAAGGCCTCCTTCAACACCCTCTTCAAGGAACAGACCGGCGTCACGCCGTCCGAGTACCGGAAGAGCATCCTCCACACGTCCGGCGACGAATGATGACGCTCCGAACGCTCCTGCTCCTGACCGCGGCCCTCTGCACGGCGCACGCCCAGAACGCCCCCTTCTCCCGCGGCGTGAACCTCACCAACTGGTTCCAGGAGGCCTCACCGCGGCAGATCCAGTTCTCGAAGTACACGAAGAAGGACTTCGCGGACATCAAGGCGCTCGGCTGCGACGTCATCCGCCTCCCCGTCAACCTGCACGCGATGACCTCCGGCGCGCCGTTGTACACGCCGGACCCGCTCTTCCTCGGCATGCTGGACCAGGCGGTGAACTGGGCGGAGGAACTGGGACTCCACATCATCATCGACAATCACACGTTCGACCCGGCGGTCGACACGCCGGTGAACATCTACACGGTGCTGGTGCCGGTCTGGAAGCAGATGGCGGCGCACCTGAAGGGACGCTCGACGCTCGTCCACTACGAAGTGCTGAACGAACCGCACGGCATCAACGAACATCTCTGGAACACCATCCAGAAGATGGTCATCGACACCATCCGCTCGGTGGACACGAAGCACACCATCATCGTCGGTCCCGCCAACTGGAACGCCCTGTCGAGCCTCGCCGGCATGCCGGCGTACGCGGACACGAACCTCATCTACACCTTCCACTTCTACGACCCGTTCCTCTTCACGCACCAGGGGGCGAGCTGGGCCTCCCCCTCCCTCGTGCCGCTCGCGGGAATGCCGTTCCCCTACGATGCGGCGCGGATGCCGGCGCTGCCGGACACGCTGAAGGGGACGTGGATCCAGGATTCCTACAACGGATACGCCGTCACGGGAACCAACGCGGCGGTCACTTCGACGCTCGACGACGCCGCGGCGTTCCGCACCGCGCGCAATGTGCCGCTGCTGTGCGGGGAGCTCGGCGTCTTCATCCCGAACAGTCCGGACAGCGACCGGGTGCGGTGGTACGGACTGGTCCGTTCCCGCCTCGAACAGCACGGCATCGCCTGGACGATGTGGGACTATCAGGGCGGGTTCGGGCTGTTCCGGAACGGCACCGCAGAACAGTTCGAGCATGACGTGAACGTGCCGCTGGTCTCCGCGCTGGGACTGACCGTCCCGCCGCAGACGCCGTACGTGAAGAGACCGGACTCGGTCTCCGTCGTACTGTACGACGATTACGCCGGTCCGCGGCTCCGCACGTACTTCGACGGCGCGTACGCCGACCTCTATTCCACGCAGGCGCCGCACCGCGGCACGTACGCGCTCCGGTTCGGCGACGCTCCGCAGTACACGGCGGTACAGTTCAAGTTCGTTCCGGAGAAGGACCTCTCGCGGCTCCGCGCCACCGGAGCCACGCTCAAACTGCACCTCCGCAGCTCATCGCCGAACCTTGCGTTCGACCTCCGGTTCGTGGACACCAAGACCGGTCCGGCGGACCGCCCGTGGCGCATGCGGAAGACCATCTCCTCCGCGACGGTGCCGTGGGACGGCCAGTGGCATGAGCTGAGCATTCCGCTCGGTTCCTTCACCGAGCACGGCGCGTGGGACAACGGATGGTACGATCCCGTCGGCGAGTTCGACTGGACCTCGGTGAGCCATTTCGAGATCGTCTCCGAGCAATCGTCGCTCGCGGGAAAAACGGTGTTCTTCGACGATGTCTATATTTACCCCAACTTCCCCGGATCGGTCGCCGATGCATCGCTCCCGTCGGCGTTCGCTCTGTTTCAGAATCATCCGAATCCTTTCAACCCCGTCACCACCATTGCGTATTCCGTGCCGCATGACGGAGCGGTCACGCTCACGGTGTATGACCTGCTCGGACGCGAAGTGTCCGTGCTCTTCAGCGGATTCGCCCGCGCCGGCCACCATACCGCATCGTTCGACGCATCACACCTCTCCAGCGGCGTCTATCTCTATCGGCTCACGAGCGGTTCCTTTTCCGCCGCGCGAAAAATGGTCCTCCAGCGATGAAGACGGAGAAGACTTTGTGAAAATCGTTTTCACATTCATCATGTTGGCGCTTCTCCCGGCCGTCACTGTTGCGCAGTGGGCCACGATTCCGCACACCTCGCAGTCCCAATGGGTATGCCCGGGCATCAATAGCGAGATCGTCACATATCCGGATGGAAGTTCGATCATCATTGGCATTGGAACAGGCTTTGAGATCTGGATGCAGAAACTCAACGCCGATGGTTATACGCAGTGGCCGACATGGATCGAAGCCTTCTCTTCGAGCCCGCTTGGAATGAGATACTTCGTTCCGGATGATGACGGCGGTATCTATGCAGTCATTGCCAACAAAGCTCAGCGGGTCGACAAGAACGGCAGAGTATGTTGGCAAGCCGGAGGTATAACGCTTGCGCCGGGCGGGGATATGGCAAGAGTGATCACCGATGGTCAGCATGGTTTCATCACCATGTATACCGAACAAGACTCGATCAAGCGTCTCTTCCTCGTTCGGTATGACAGCAGCGGCACCCTTTTATGGAAATGGCAGATGGACACCAGCGCCCTCAATGCCCCGCTCACCGGCATGATCATCGGTAGATTGAAGGATGTCCTATCGGTCAACACATCCAAGAGCGATTACTACCTCGTGGATTTGTGGGGCGCTTATCAGAAGATCGATCCTGAGTTTATGCGATCCATCGCGTTTTGTACTGTAGGAGATACTGTTGGTTTTAGTGTGCTTCGTCTCTCAACCAGAATAGATTCATCGGGATGGCAAATATCAGACTGGAGGATCGTGAAATATGATAGCCAATGGCAAAGAGAATGGGTAGTGTTTTTCACCAACCGATTTGATCCAGGAAGCCACTTCGGCATTATTAGCGGCATTTTCCATGCCGATGGAGTTGGCGGAGTGTATCTCATAGATTCGTTCCAAGACGACCAAAAGAATGGTTTTACACGAATTAAAAGAATTTCTAAAGACGGATATACGACCGGAGACAAGGGATACCTCATTACGGGATTAGCTTGTCGATATGTCTATGCTCATCAAGGGAGGGTAATCCTGGTGTCTGACGACACGGAAGTTCAGGCGATTGACCAAAAGGGAAATCTTTTGTGGAAAGATTCACTGTATATGGTCAATGATTACCAGAACCAATCATCTCTCCGTGTTCAGTCGGACCAGCAAGGGGGTGTTATCGCGAGTTTCTGGACGGTCATCGGCGGGATTAAAGTGCAGCATTCGGGGCGGGTAGGGAAGATCGGCGTACTGACCGGTGCGGAACCGCACCGAACCGAAACACCGGTACGTTTTGCGCTTCGTCAGAACTACCCCAATCCTTTCAACCCCGTCACCACCATTGCGTATTCCGTGCCGAACGACGGAGCGGTCACACTCACGGTGTTTGACCTGCTCGGACGCGAAGTGTCCGTCCTCTTCAGCGGCTACGCCCGCGCCGGTCACCATACCGCATCGTTCGACGCATCACACCTCTCCAGCGGCGTCTATCTCTATCGGCTCACGAACGGTTCCTTCTCCGCCGCGAGGAAGATGGTGCTGCAACGGTGATGCGATAGCACCCCGGCATCATCCCTGAATGATGAATAGTTTTTTCCCTGACAATCAGACAATCTCCCGATCTCCAAAACCCCCAATTTCTTTCATTGCATTCGTCTTGCTCTTCCCCTTTTTCTTTCTATATTCCTCCATGGTTTCCGCCCACACGCATAGCATCTCCCCGCTCCACCGCTCCATCCTCTGCATGAACCGCACCAGCGGTCTCTGAGACGGCTCCGCTCCCTTTTCCTCACTGCCGCGGCGCCGCCGCGGACATTCAATCTTTTTTTTACAGGAGCATCCGATGAACATTCTCGTGCTGGGAGCGGGCCTCGTAGGGCGTCCGATGGCGGCGGACCTCGCCGCCGACAAACGGTTCAACGTCACCGTCGCGGACATCAGCGCGGCGAACCTCGCCAAAGTGCCGAAGCATCTCCCCCTGCGCACCGTGCAGGCAGACCTCACCGACGGCGGCTGGCTCGCCAAACTGCTCGCCGACTGCGACATCGCCGTGAACGCCGTACCGGGCTGGATGGGCTACGCGACGATGAAGCGCATCATCGCCGCGGGGAAGGACGCGGTGGACATCGCGTTCTACCCCGAAGACCCCTTCACGCTCGACGCCTTGGCGCTGGAGAAGAACGTCACCGCCGTGGTGGACTGCGGCGTGGCGCCGGGGATGAGCAACCTGCTCGCCTCCCACGCCGCCGGACTGCTGGACGCGGCCGAGACCATCCTCATCTACGTCGGCGGACTGCCGGTGGTGCGCGAATGGCCGTTCGAATACAAGGCGGGCTTCTCTCCCATCGACGTCATCGAGGAGTACACGCGTCCCGCCCGCTACGTGGAGAACGGCGCGCTCGTGGTGCGTCCGGCGCTGTCGGACCCCGAACTCCTCTCCTTCCCCGGGGTCGGCACGCTCGAGGCGTTCAACAGCGACGGACTCCGCACGCTGGCGACGACGATGTCCGTCCCCACCATGAAGGAGAAGACCCTCCGCTACCCCGGACACATCGACAAGATCCGCGTGCTGCGCGAATCGGGGTTCTTCGGCACGGAGGAGGTGGAGGTGAAGGGAACGATGGTGCGTCCGGTGGACCTCGCGGCGAAGCTCCTCTTCCCGATGTGGGAGCTGAACGAGGGGGAGCGGGACTTCACCGTCATGCGCATCATCGTGGAAGGGACGAAGGACGGCGCGCGGCTGCGGCACGTGTACGACCTGCTGGACCATCACGACGAACGGAGCGGCGTCCACTCCATGGCGCGCGTCACCGGCTACACCGCCACCGCCGCGGTGCGCCTCCTCGCCGCGGGGCTCTACTCCCAGAAAGGCATCTCGCCCCCCGAATACCTCGGACGCAACGGCGCCTGCGTCAACTTCGTCCTGGACGACCTCCGCTCCCGCGAGGTCCGCTACCGCCACACCGTGGAGACCGCCGCCGCACGTTGACCGCACCGAACACCGCTCATCCGGTCCGCACATGCCGGGTGAGCGATGCTGTACGATAGGACGGTGATTCTCCTGCGTTCATAAAACGAACTTCGGAGAACGGGGGACACCGTCCATTGCCTTCACTGTACGGTAGGACGGTGATTCTCCTGCGTTCGTAGAACGAACTTCGGAGAACAGGTGACACCGTCCCTACGTATGTCCTTGGGAATTTTTGAATTCCCTTCTGTTCATTGATGATTGATAATTGTCCATTGTTCGTCCCGTTCGGCCTGAACCTCTTACCTGCGTTCAAACCCATCGGCGTGTGCGATTTCGTGCCGGTTTTGGGGTAGATTGGATGCGTCATCGTTCGATACGCATTCATTCCACCATCGCAGGAACAGTCATGAAACCGCTCTTTTCGCTCCTCTTCGTCACTCTTATGCTGCACGCTCAATCCCCGGTCGGTTCGCTGGAGGGGAAGGTGCTCGATGCCGGAACGCAGGCGCCGCTCGTCGGGGTGAACGTGCTCGTCGGCGGAACGGCGCTCGGCGCGGTCACCGGTCCGGACGGACGCTACGTCATTCCGGCGGTGCCGGTGGGGAGCTACACGCTCCATTTCCGTCTCATCGGCTACGCCGCGGCAGCGGAACCGGACGTCATCGTGCGGCCAAAGCGGTTGTCCGTGGTGAACGCCGAACTCGCGGAGAGCGTGCTCGAGTCCGAGCAGGTGACGGTGACGGCGGGATTCTTCCGGCGGGACGATGTGCAGATGATGAACGCGGTGGGACTGAGCCGCGAAGAGATCCGCCGCGCCCCGGGCTCCGGCGGCGACGTGAGCCGCATCATCATGGGGATGCCGAGCGTGGCGAAGGTGAACGACCAGTCCAACGCCCTCATCGTGCGCGGCGGGAGTCCGCTCGAGAACGCCTTCTACATCGACGGCATCGAGGTGCCGAACATCAACCACTTCCCGACGCAGGGGGCCACCGGCGGTCCCATCGGCATGGTGAACGTGGACCTCATCGACGAAGTGAACTTCCACACCGGCGGCTTCGCGCCGGCGTACGGCGGACGGATGTCCTCCATCTTGGACATCCGCTTCCGCGAGGGGAACCGGCGGGAGTTCGACGGACAGCTGGACCTGAACATCGCCGGTTTCGGCGGCGTGGCGGAGGGTCCGCTCGGCGACCGCGGCTCGTACCTCCTCTCCGTCCGGCGCAGTTACCTGGACCTCGTGATGTCCATGTTCGACGTCGGCACCACCGTGGCGCCGAACTACGGCGACGTGCAGGGGAAGGTGGTGCTGGACCTCTCCCCGTCGCATACGCTGAGCGTGGTCGGACTGTTCGGGGACGACCATAACGCTCCCGACCTTGAGGCGGCGCGCGAGAACGACATGCTGGCGTACGGACGGCAGGACATCTACCAGGGGGCGGCCGGCGCCGTCTGGCGCGCGCTGTGGGGAACCGACGCATACTCCGTCACCACGCTCGGGTACCTCTCCTCCTCGTTCGACGAGGAGTTCACCGAGACGAGCACCGGCATCCTGCTGATGCGCAACCGCTCCGCCGAACGGACCGTCAGTCTGCGCAGCACCCTGCACCTCACCCTCTCCCCCGCGCACGCGCTCGAGGTCGGCGCGGAGGCGAAACGGATGATGAACGGGTACGACAACGCGTACGGCGCGTCGGGACAGGCGGACGGCACGCCGACCGCGGCCGCGGCCGTCTCCAGCGACATCGCCGCGACCGCCGCCGGGCTCTCCGTGAACTGGAGCGTGAAGCCGTTCGCTCCGCTCACCGTCACGCTCGGCACGCGTGCGGACTGGTTCTCGGCCAACGACCGGGTGACCGTCTCACCGAGAGCTTCGCTCGCGCTGTTCATCGACGAACTGACCACTTTCCGCGTCTCTTCCGGCATCTACCGCCAGAACCTGCCGCTGCTGCTCCTGGCGCAGGAGCCCTCCAACGCGTCGCTGCCGGACCCGTACGCCGTCCATTACATCGCGGGGATCGACCGTCTGTTGACCGAGGACACCAAACTGACGCTCGAGTACTATCTGAAGGAGTACTATGATTATCCGGTGGACCCCGCGGACCCGGCGCTCTTTCTGGTGGACGAGGTGTTCTACCGTTACGGATTCTTTCTGAGTCACGGTCCGCTCTCCTCCGCCGGCCGCGCCCGGTCGCAGGGGGTGGAACTGACGCTGCAGAAGAAGCTCGCGTCGGACCTGTACGGCATGGCGAGCGTGGCGCTGTTCCGTTCCGAGTACCGGGGTGCCGACGGCGTCCGGCGGGACCGCGTGTTCGACAACCGCGTCATCGTCAGCGCGGAGGGGGGATACAAACCGAACAGCGAATGGGAGTTCAGCGCGCGGTGGATCTACGCCGGCGGCACGCCGTACACGCCTTTCGATATGGCCCGGTCGCAGATGCTGAAGCGCGGCGTGTTCGACGCGGCGCGCATCAACGACGCGCGGTATCCGGCGTACCATTCCATGAACGTCCGGTTCGACAAGCGGTTCCATTTCGAATCGTCCAACCTCGTTCTCTATCTCAGCGCGTGGAACGTGTACGACCGGAAGAACGTCGCCTCCTACTTCTGGAACGAACGCGAGAACGAAGTGCAGACCATCTATCAGTGGAACCTGCTCCCCATCTTCGGGGTGGAGTACGAGATGTAGCGGGAGATCGTTCAGCATGACGCGATTTCGTACGCGATGTGCTCGCCACCCCTCGACTTCGCCCCGAAAGAAAATATCGGGGCTCACCTCGGTAGAAACATCAAATCGAGCTCGGGGTGGCGAGCATACCGTTCAGAGCGCATCAGAATGACCCGGTGACCACATCCTGCATCTTGTGTCCTGTATCCTGCATCATAAATCCCTTCTTTTCCTCCCGCCCTTGATTCTGTTCCAATCTCTGAGTACGATACCGCTGCGATGGTCACCATCATCATCGTGTTCGCGCCCTTCGAGAAGCCGCCCAACTTCTGATTGTCGTTCAGCGTTTTTATTTGCCCACACATCGAATATGCAAATCGTGTCCATCATAGACCGCTCCGTGAGGTGATGATGATTTCCTGTTCCAATTGCTACTGCAGTAATATTGCTGATTGGGTTTTATCAGATGTATTCACAAGGTATAAGAGATTCAATAGTTATCTTACCGATTAGAGATAGTATTAATATGTCAAATGCTATCAAATACAGCATAATTCTCCGTTGGAACAACTCTCGCATGGTTCTCTTGCTTGCATTCATTGTTTGCGCTTCGATTATAGGATGCGATGAAGCGAACACACTCGTGGATACGAAGAGTATTGTCTTCGATATAGAGGATGTTACCTGCACCGAATCATTCATTCGAATTGCATACAGTGAATCATTGGGAGAGCGCAATGTGGTGGTCAAAAGGGATGGTGCGACCATCTTCTCTCTGAATGGTTCGCACATCGTGGACACGACGATAGCAGATCGACCATTGCGTCCCAGCACGAAATACGTTTATCGGCTCTCTATCGACAATACCACTTTAGAACGCACCGTCGTAACAAAGGACACCACGACGCATACATGGAGTATGCAGACGCAGGTCTTCGCCGAACCGGCTTCATACCTTTGGGGTGTTTATGTCGTCAATGATTCATTAGCCTATGCGGTGGGAGGTATTTATATAAATGATACGCTCTATAATGCTCTCGAATGGGATGGTAAATCTTGGAATCCCATGCAAGTGCAGTTAGTCGTTCCATGCAATGGCGTGCTCATTGTGCCGAGTTTGGAGTGTGTTTGGGGGTATAACGGCGGATCGACGTTCTTCTCTGATGGGGGGAGTGTCGCACGATATGCTGGCATGAAGTACACCACGGATTGCCGCATGACGGCTCTCCTCTCTGGCGCTATCTATGCCATGTATGGTGTGGATGAATCGGATATGTTCGTTGCCGGGAAAAACGGAACAATGATTCACTACGACGGAAAAGGTTGGTTGAAGGAGAACAGTTCGACCTCGTTGCATATCAAGGAAGTTGCCGGTCGCAAAGGATCATTGTATGCAGTCGGGATATCATCTCTCGGTGATGAGGGTATCATCATCAAGTATCACAATGGTACGTGGCGTCCACATATCCGCACCTTAACGGGTAGCACCGGCTACACAAAAAACGGATTGTTCAATCGGACCTTGTACGGTTCACTGGAGGGGATTTGGGTCGATGAGTCTGATGCACTCTATGCAGTGGGGGGATTTGCATACCGCTATAAGAACGAACGATGGGAGTATTTGCCGGGATTTCCTGAAAATGAAGTAGGCACTCTTCCGCGGAACCGGGGGTATTTAACGGACATCGACGGCAATGCTCATAATGATATTCTTGTTGTTGGTGAATATGGCACCATTCGACATTTTAATGGAAGCACATGGACATCAATCGGCGGCGTCGACAATTTTCCCGATGCAGAAACGATGTGGCAGGGGGTATCCATGAAGGGGCGTTTATGTGTTGCCATCGGGCGGAGAAGAGGGGAGGCGGTTTTGCTGACGATGATGAAAAAGTAGACCGACCACACCTGATCGCAGGTGAGTGTCATCTCGTTCGATCGCATGCGGTGACACTCACCTGCGACCCCCTATCAGCCTCTCCGCTCCCTCCTTGAGATTCACCCCGTTCTTTCGTAGTTTTCTGTTAGAAAGGACGGTTGCCCCGATGCGACAGCT
>WBUG01000072.1 GCA_008933835.1 Bacteroidota bacterium
TTTCTTTTTTCACTTTTCTTTCCTCCGCATCACCATTCTCTCGTTTCTCCCAGTTTCATCACGGTACACTCCCCTTTGTTCAATCCTTTCGCCTCCGCCGCCTCGGCCAGTTTCTTCGGCGGTTCCTCCATCGGTTCGTCCGTCAGCACGAACGTTCCCCAGTGGATCCCTACCATCGTCCGTCCGCGCAGGTCGAGATGCGTCTGCACCGCCTCGGCGGGGTTCATGTGGACGGGGCTCATCAGCTTCCGCGGCTCGTATGCGCCGATGGGGATGAGCGTCAGGTCGAACGGACCGAACCGCTTGCCGATGTTCGCGAAGTGCGAGCAGTACCCCGAGTCGCCGCCGAAGTAGAGCCGCTTCTTCCCGGTGACGACCCACGAGCACCAGAGGGACTGGTTCCGGTCGTTGATCCACCGTCCGGAAAAGTGCTGCGCCGGCGTGCAGACGATCTTCAGTCCCTTGTGCGAGCCCCCTTCCCACCAGTCGTACTCCTCCACGTTCCGTATCCCCTTGTCCTCGAACCAGTCGCGCACCCGCAGCGGCACGAAGAACGCGGCGTTCGGGTTGCGGTCCGCCAGCTCCTCGATGCTCGCCTCGTCCAGGTGGTCGTAGTGATTGTGCGAGATGAGCACGATGTCGACGGGGGGAAGGTTCTCGATGGCGAGCCCCGGCTCCGACACGCGCGGCGAGCCGGCCCATTTGAACGGTCCCACTTTGGTGGACCAGACCGGGTCGGTCAGGATGGTGCGTCCCTCCATCTGCACGAGCACGGTGGAGTGCCCGATCCAAGTGACGGTGTACGGACGCTGTTCGCGCAGCGCCGAACCGTCGTTCACCTCGCGCGGGATGTCGGCCTTCGGCGCTTTGGAGAAGACGTCGGTCAGTTTCCCCGCGATCCACGGCGCCATCTCGTCGAAGCCCGCCTCGGCGAACCCGGGATCGGTGTTGATGAACCCGTTCTCGCCGTGGTGCGCGGGACGGACTCCCCCCTCCTGCGCCAGCATCAGCGCGGCGGGAGAGAGCAGCGGGGTCATCACGAGTTTCCGGAGAAGGGAACGGCGGTCCATGGACGCAAGTTCTCGGTTAATTGGTTCACATGCAAGCGGTGCAACCTGTCTCTCAACGAATTCCGGAAGCGAAGGTTACAGCGGACGGTTCCTTGCAATCCCGCCCATTTTTCTCTATTCTAGTGCGGAGTGAATCCTTTTCACCGCATCCTGCATCGTACCCATGAAAGAGCTCCCCACGACGCCGACCGACGCCGCGCTCATCGCCCGCATCAAGAAGGGGGATGAACGGGCGTTCACGCTTCTCGTGCGGCGGTACGAGCAGACCGTGTGGGGGTTCGCCTACAAACTGTGCCGGGACAAGGAGAAGGCGGAGGAGTCGTTCCAGGACACCTTCGTGAACGTCTACCGGAAGCTCGGCCAGTTCGACGGTCGCTCCAAGTTCTCCACCTGGCTCTACACCATCGTCGCCAACAACTGCCTGATGAAACGGCGGCGGCGGAAACTGGAGGACCTGCTCGAATCGTACGACGAGGCGCCGGACACGGACGACCCGTCGGTGCACGACCAGCTCGCGTCGTGGGACGACACCCCCGCGGAACGCCTGCTGCAGGGCGAACTGAAGGAGACGCTGGACGAGGCCATCCGGAAACTGCCGGACGACTACCGTATCGTCTTCGTCCTGCGGGACCTCGAACAGCGGACGGCGGAGGAGACGGCAGCCATCACCGGCCTGTCGGTCCCCGCGGTGAAATCGCGCCTCCGCCGGTCGCGCATCTTCCTGCGGGAACAATTGCACGGATTCATGAAGGCATGAAGCACACGCACATCCATACGCACCTGCTCTCCTGCTCCGAGATCTACACGCATCTGTGCGAGAATCTCGACGCGAAGATCGATTCGGAGGAATGCCGCCGCATCAAGGCGCACATCGCCGAATGCGAGAACTGCACTGCGCTGCTCGATTCGCTGAAGAAGACCGTCTACCTCTACCGGAAATACCCCACCCCCAAAGTCCCCGCGGCGGCCCGGACGGACCTGTTCGCGGTCATCCGCCTGGAGCAGAAAAAAGGGAAGAAACGCCCCTCCCGCTGAATCCTTTTCCGGATTCCTGCATCCTATTTCCAGAGCGTCATCCACCGTTCCCATCACCCCACATCAGGAGTGTACCATGAAGACCAACGTCGGTTCCGTCGAACGCGCCATCCGCATCGTGCTGGGCCTGTTCATCATCTCGCTCGCCTTCTGGGGTCCGGAATCCCCCTGGGCCTTCCTGGGCGTCGTACCGGTGCTGACCGGCCTCGTGCGCTACTGCCCCGTGTGGCAGCTCATCGGCGTCAACACGGACAAGAAGATCGAAACGACCAAGATCTGAGTCGCACCATGTTCAACGGGAGGACCGGACCTCCTCCCCGGTTTTTCATCACTGAGGATACCATGACCGAAGCACTGACCAAAGAGACCTTCCTGGCGAAGGTGTTCGATTACGAAAAGAACAAGGAATGGAAGTACGACGGCGAACTGCCGGCCGTCATCGACTTCTGGGCCCCCTGGTGCGGCCCGTGCCGCTTCCTGAGCCCCATCATCGACGAGCTCTCCGAAGAGATGAAGGGACAGGTGAACTTCTACAAGGTGAACACGGACGAGGAGCAGGAGCTCGCGTCGGTGTTCGGCATCCAGAGCATCCCGTCGCTCCTCTTCATTCCCAAGGGAAGCAAGCAGCCGATGATGTCCATGGGCGCCATGCCGAAGGGGGACCTGAAGAAGGTCATCGACGAGAAGCTGCTCGAAAAGAAGATCATCACGCTCGCGTAAGGAGTCCGCACCATGCCGACCTATGAATACGTCTGCGCGGACTGCAGCGCGCGGTACGACATCTTCCATAAAGTGCGCGAGGTCGCGGAGGATGTGCAGTGCCCCTCCTGCGGCTCGGCGCAGCACCGCCGCGTCATGTCCGTCACCTCCATGTCCATGAACGGTCCTTCGTCCTCGTCGTCGTACAGCAGCGCCCCCTCGTGCGAGAGCGGCTCCTGCTGCGGCGGTTCGTGCGGGGTGAACTGAGATGAACCGGCGCACCCTTCTCATCGCCGCGGGAGCGGCGGCCCTCATCGCGGCGGTCTGTCTCGTCGCCCAGCGTTCCTCCGTTCCCGCCCTCTCCGTGCAGGAGACCCACGCGGCGCTCGCCGACACCTCGGTGTTCGTGCTGGACGTCCGCACGCCGCCGGAACACCGGGCGGCCCGCATCGCCGGCACCGCGCTCATCCCGCTGGACGAGCTCGGCGGACGGCTCGCGGAACTGCGACCGCACGCGCACAAGCGCATCATCGTCTACTGCCGCACCGACAACCGGAGCGGCACGGCCGCCGCGCTGCTGCGGAAGAACGGCTTCGACGCGTACAACATGACCGGCGGCATCGTGCGGTGGAAGGCGGAATCGCTGCCGGTGGCGGAAGGGGGATCGCGATGAACGGCGACCAGATCTTCCTCTACGGCCTGCTGGCCGTCATGGTCCTCCTCTACCTGCGCAAGAAGTTCCAGGCGCGGGGCATCCCGAACTACTCCGGCGCGCAGGTGAAGGAGCGGGTGAAGAACGGCAGCGTGCTGCTGGACGTCCGCACCGCCGCGGAGCGGAGCTCGCGCTCCCTTCCGAAGTCGTTCCACATCCCGCTGCACGAGCTCGGCACGCGGATGAAGGAGCTGGAGCGGCACCGGGGCGCGGAGATCATCTGCTACTGCGCTTCCGGCAGCCGGAGCGTCAGCGCCGCCGTGAAACTGAAGAAGGCCGGGTTCACCGCCGGCAATCTGGAAGGGGGTATCGGCTCGTGGAGTCTCTGAAGAAACTGAACGTATGGGTCCGCCGCGCGCTGGCCGCGATGGCCGGCGCCGCCGCGGGGTACGCGTACTACCATTATATCGGATGCATGTCCGGTACGTGTCCCATCACGAGCAATCCGTACATCTCCACCCTCTACGGCGCCGCCGTGGGGGCGCTGATGGTCTCCGGACCGAAGAAGAAGGAGGAACCGCATGGAACAGACACCGCCGCCGGTCAAAAAGTATAAGACCTTCAGCTTCGGCACGTCGCTGGAATGGAGCGGCGACCGTCAGGGGACCGCGCGTTCCGAAGGAAAGCCGGACATCGCCGTGTCGAGTCCGCCGGAGTTCAAGGGAATCCCCGGCGTCTGGAGTCCCGAGGACTTCTTCGTCTCGTCGGTGGAGCAGTGCACCATGACCACCTTCCTCGCGTTCGGGCTCCGCAAAGGGATCCCGCTGAAGTCGTACCGCAGCACCGCCGAGGGAACGCTCGAGTTCGCCGACGGCGGGTACCGCTTCACGCACATCGTCCTCCGTCCCGCCGTGACGGTCGGTCCCGAATGGACCGCCGCACAGGTGGAGGAGCTCTTCCATCAGGCGCACGACGGCTGCCTCATCGCCGCTTCCATGCGCACCGAGGTCGTCATCGAACCGGTCATCACCATCGCCTGAGCCTCCCATGCGCTACGCCATCTCCGCCGTCGCTCCCCGTTCCTTCGATGAGACCGTCTTGCGCATCACGGACGAACTGAAGAAGGAGGGCTTCGGCATCCTCACCACCATCGACATGCAGGCCACGCTGAAGGCGAAGCTCGGGGCGGAGGTCCCGCGCTACGTCATCCTCGGCGCCTGCAATCCCCGCTTCGCCCACCAGGCGCTCGCCGCCGAGGCGGAGATCGGGCTCTTCCTTCCCTGCAACGTCATCGTCTACGAGAAGGAAGAACGCGTGCACCTCGCCGCGTTCGACCCGGAGGCGATGTCGGCCCTCGTCCGCAACCCGGAGCTGGCCCCGCTGGAGGCGGACGTCCGCGCCCGCCTGGAGCGCGCCGTCGCGGCCGCCGCAGCCGTATAACGGCCGTCACGGTTTCGTATAACGACCGTCAAGATTTCCGGGGTCCGGCCGTTGACACGCGCCCCTCCTTTTCGTATCTTTGTAGCCCAAGTTCGCATACAACGTCACAGCAAAGGAACATCCCAATGTACGCAGTCGTGGAAATCGCAGGGCAGCAGTTCAGAGTGAACCCCTCGGAGAAGCTCTACGTCCCGAAGCTCGACGGGGCCGTCGACTCCATCGTGAAGTTCGACAAGGTGCTGCTCGTCGCCGACGACACCAAGATCACCGTGGGCAACCCGGTGGTGAAGGGCTCCACCGTCTCGGCCAAAGTGCTCGGTCACATGAAGGACGACAAGGTGATCGTGTTCAAGAAGAAGAAACGGAAGGGCTACCGCGTGAAACGCGGTCACCGCCAGCAGTACACCCGGATCGAAATCACGTCCATCAACTAAGCGTGTGTAAGGAGACATTGAGTCATGGCACATAAAAAAGGCGCAGGCAGTACCAAGAACGGACGGGACAGCAACGCGCAGCGTCTCGGCGTGAAGCGGTTCGGCGGCGAGCTCGTGAACGCCGGCGAGATCATCGTCCGTCAGCGCGGCACCAAGTTCCACCCCGGCGACAACGTCGGACGCGGCGGCGACGACACCCTCTTCGCCCTGAAGCCCGGACGGGTCAAGTTCCACATGATCAGCAAGACCCGCCAGGCGGTCTCGATCATCACCAACTGACGGGCCGGACCACCGTCCGCCCGCAAAGCGCAGCGACCCCTGCGCTTTTTTTATATCCACTCGAACCACGGGAGAGCAGCAGCATGAAGATCACCGTCATCGGTGCCGGCAACGTCGGCGCGACCGCGGCCCAGCGCATCGCGGAGAAGGAACTCGCCCGCGAGGTCGTCCTCGTCGACATCGTCGAGGGGATCCCGCAGGGGAAAGGGCTCGACATGCTCGAGTCCGGTCCGGTCGAAGGCTTCGACACCCGCATCACCGGCACCAACAGCTACGCCGAGACCGCCGGGTCGGACATCGTCGTCATCACCGCCGGCATCCCCCGCAAACCGGGGATGAGCCGCGACGACCTGCTCGCCACCAACGCCGGCATCATCAAGTCGGTCACCGAACAGGTCACCGCCGGCTCCCCCAACGCCATCCTCATCGTCGTCTCGAACCCGCTGGACGTGATGGTCTACGTCGCCCAGAAGGTCTCCGGCTTCCCCCGCGAACGGGTCATCGGCATGGCCGGCGTGCTGGACACCGCCCGCTACCGCACCTTCATCGCCATGGAACTCGGCGTGTCGGTGGAGGACGTCACCGCCATCATCCTCGGCGGCCACGGCGATTCCATGGTCCCCCTCCCGCGCTACACCTCCGTCGCCGGCATCCCGCTCACGGACCTCCTCCCCGCGGAGCGCATCGACGCCATCGTGAAGCGCGCGCAGAACGGCGGCATCGAGATCGTCAACTTCCTCAAGACCGGCAGCGCCTTCTACGCCCCCTCCTCCGCCGCCGTGCAGATGGTGGAATCCATCGCCAAGGACAAGAAACGCATCCTCCCCTGCGCCGTCTACCTGCAGGGAGAGTTCGGCATCAAGGACACCGTCGTCGGCGTTCCGGTGAAGCTGGGACGGAAGGGGATGGAGCAGATCGTCGAGGTGAAGCTCTCCCCCGAAGACGACGCGCTCCTGAAGAAGTCCGCCGCGGACGTGAAGCTCAATATGGACAAGATCACCTTCTGAACCGACCGACGCCCCGCCTCACCGCGGGGCGTTCCGTTTTCATCCCGGGACCGACGCATGACCTCCCGCATCCCCGCCCTCGCGCTCCTGCTCCTCCTCGCACCGGCCGCCGCCGTGACGGACACCATCCGCCTCCGCGACAACCTCCGCTTCGAAGGAGTAGAAGTGACCGGCGCGGACCACCGCCGCATCACCTTCCGGCAGAACGGCCGCACGCTCACGGAGGACCTCCGCAACGTCCTCTCGGTGGAGTTCTCCCCCCGCACCGAGGAGCGCGACACAGCGCTGCTCCGCGACGGCCGCGTGCTCTCCGGCACCGTCGTCGCGCTCGCGCACGACGGCATAACGTTCCGTCCGGACGACGACACCGCGCTCGTGACCGTCCGCCCCGACGACGCACGGGCGGTGCTCGGCGAACGCCGCTTCGTGCCGTACCGGCCGGAGGACGGCCGGACCTTCTTCCTCCTCTCGCGCACCGTCTACTTCGACGCGGGGAGACCGCAGATGCCGGTGGAACGCTCGCGCTACCGCTTCACGGCCGGCGTGATGGGGAACGCCGCCGCGGGGAGCATGACCTTCCTCATCCCGGACAAGATGAAGAAACGGCCGGGACCCGGATACGGGTTCCGCTTCGAGCTCTCCCAGACCGCCTCGCGCACCGACGCACTCTTCTTCACGTTCGCCCACGCCGAGAACCCCGTCCATTCGCCCGATTCGCTCGGCAGCGCGTTCAGCCCCTGGCGGAACATCATGGCCGGCGTCGGATTCCGCCGGCATTTCCCTCTTGAGGAAGAGGGCGCACCGATGTTCTTCGGCGACCTGCGCCTCACCGGTGTGGTCTCGCTCCCGCCGGAGAACGAACGGTTCGCCGCGGAACGGCGGCTCACCTTCGGGTTCGGCGGCGCGGCCGGATGGTACTTCACGGAGAACCTCTCCGTCGCCGCGGAGTTCCTCTTCGCCGAGCCGGAGTTCACCTACCGGTACCTCCTCCCGAACGGGTACGAGACCACCGTCTCCACCACCAACCGCATCCTCTACCTCTTCCTGCAGTTCCAGTACTCCATCGGCAGCGGGGAATGAGCTCCGACCAGGAACGGTCGGCCTGCTTCACGATAAGCGGGACGACCGTTCTTGTTCGCCATCCCTCGACTGCGCTCGGGATGGCGAACATATCTCACACCACACCTCGTCACGTTCAACCTCCCTCCCCCCTTTAAAACCAGAACGCCGCTTCCGACCGTCGTCGAAAGCGGCGCAGCCCGTCCGGGACCGGACGGTCACACCTTCATCACCAGCGTCACTTCGTTCCCTTCCGCGTTGTACGACACGCTCTCCATGAACGCCTTCATCAGGAAGACCCCCCGTCCGCCGGTGCGCAGCAGGTTGTCCTCCTCCAGCGGATCGGTCACGGACGAGGGATCGAAACCGCTCCCTTCGTCCCGCACCGTCACCGTCAGCCGCTCCCCCTTCCGTCCGCATGTCACCGTCACCATCTTCGTCTCGTCGTTCCGGTTGCCGTGGATGATGCCGTTGTTCACCGCCTCGGTCACCGCCACGAGCAGGGCGTGCAGCTTCTCGTCCGGCAGGCCGTACGATTCGTTCACCGTGCGGAAGAACTCCTCCACGCGGTGGATGTTCTTGCGGCTGCTGGGGATGTGCAGTTCGTGCAGCGTCATCTCAGAAGAAGTACCGGACGTTCATGGTCATGTTCGAATATTCGACGATGGCGCCGCCGCTCTGCCGCTGGAACTCCTTCCAGCCGCGCACCTCCACCAGCGAGGCGGGACCAAGACGCAGCGAGACGGCCGCGGTGGGACCGGCGCTGAGGAACGTGCTCTCGTACCGCCGCACCGTTCCCTCGTACCGGAACCGCTTCTGCGCGAAGGAGCGGAACCCGGCCGCGAACATCCAGCGCCCCTCCGCCGTGAAGCGCGCCTGCGGCGAGAAGGTCACCTCCTCGATGCGCTGCTGCGGCCGCTCGGAGAAGGAGGACCACGAGAACTCCCCCCGCTCGAAGACCCGCACGTGCGCGAACAGGTCCACCCCCACCCTCTCCGTTATATCATACGAGGTTGAATCAAGAAATGCAACCTGCCGGTACGAATAGCTCTTCACGCCGGGGATGACCGTCTCGAAGTCGAACACGGTGTAGTTCGCCAGCACCTCGAACGCGTTCATCGTGCGGAACCGGGCGGAAGGCTCGTACCGCATCTCGGGCCGCAGCCGCACGATGCGGTTCCAGTTGTTGTTGGCGCTCTTGTCACGTTTAAGGTACACGGTGTGCGCCAGGGTCGCCTCGGCGGTGACCGCGGCGGCGAAGACGGGACTGAACCGGTGCTCGTCCCGCAGCGAAAGGTTCAGCAGCAGTTCGTCCCGGTCGTCCGTGTTGAGCGAATCGGGCGTGTCGTACTGCAGCACGCTGAGCGAACCGGCGAACGAGAGCCGGTTCCGGCCGCTCAGCTCCGCCCCGGCGTCGGCGCGGAGCGTGCTCCGGAGCGCGGTGTTGTCCAGGCGCGACTCCTGCCGCGCGCGCTCCTCCTGCTCCGCCGGGTCCACACCATCGATGCGCTCCAGTTCGTGCCGCTCGTCCCGCTCGGAGAGATGGAAGCCGAACGAGCCGGAGAGGGCCGGAGCGCTGTAGCGCACGTCCAGTCCCCCCTCCAGCCGGAACTCCTGCATGGCGGTGTTGAACGGGATGCTGCTCACGCTCCCGGTGAGGTCCTTGTAGCGGTAGGCGTTGTCCACCGTGCGCGATTCGACGCCGACGGAGAGCTCCGCCGCCACCCCGGCGCCGAGCGCGGTAGAGAGGACGTTGCGGATGCCGGCCACCTCCTCGGTGCGGGCGCGGATGTTGGAACGGACCCCGAACGTGTTCATCACGCCGGTGTCCGCCGGCACGGAGAAGTCGTTCCGGTGGAGGGAGTAGCGGACCTGCACGCTGTCCGACGAGCCGGCGGTGAACCCGGTGCCGACGAGGAGCTCCGCCGCGTTCGCTTTAAAACGGCGCCGGCCGAGGTCGCTCTGGTCCAGTCGTCCGTCGAACGAGAGATGGTACTCGTCCAGCTCCAGCGAATCGGCCCGGGCGAGGAGGCGGTAGTGCGTCCCTTCGTCGTTCTCGAACTGCTGGCGATCGAAGCGCATGCCGAGCATCGGCGTGAGGGCGAAGCGCGGGTCCGGCTGCCAGGAGAGTCCCGCCGCCGCGGTGTGGCTTCCGGCGCGCGAACCGCCGAACGTCTGATTGTCCGACAGCACGAAGGAGCGGAGCGCGCCGACGGCGAAGAGCTGTTCCGTCACGCGCTGCGCCGCGTCCAGCGAAAGGTTCTGTTCGTCCCGGAACGACGACGACGGGGTGAGGATGAGCGTGGAGGCGAAGCGTTCGTCCAGCGACACGAAGGCGTCCGCGCCGGCGTACCGCCACCGTGCGTCCGCGTTCCAGAGGTACGTGTTGACGTTCCGCTCGAAGCGGAGAGCGGCGGCGTCGGAGTCGGCGGGCGCGGCGGGATGGAGCGGACGGAACGGACGGGACTGCGCGGAGAGGAGCGAGACGGCCAGGAGCGCCGGCAGGGCGATGCGGAGCGTGTGGGTGCGTCGGCGGAGCACTTACCGGAGGTCCTTCGCCGAGAAGCGCGGTCCGTAGCCGAGCAGACGCGACGCCTTCGCGTGGGAGATGAGGCTCTGCGCGCCGCCGAACTCCGGTGCGATGCTCCCCGCCTGCGGGTAGAAGCGCTGCAGCAGTTCGCGGGACGGGAGTCCGGTCCAGTTCTCCTCCGCGGTGATGAAGAACGCCTCGTGCGGCTCCGGCAGGTCGATCTCGACGGCCAGACGGTGCGCGCGGGCGGCGTCGTACACGTGCACGTACGCCCAGAGGTTCTTGTACCACTTCGGGTACTCCTCCGCCAGTGAGCGGTAGAACGGATAGAGCTCCGGCTGCGGAAGCCAGATCCACGGTTCGCGGAGGCAGACGGTGCGGATGCCGTGGCGCTCCGTGTACGTGCGGCAGATCTGTTCAGCGTTCACTTTGCTGAGGCCGTAGGGGTCCTGCGGACGGAGCGGATGCGACTCGTCCACCGGCAGTGCCAGCGGCGTGAGGGGATGCGCGGCGAAAGCGAAACCGAGCACCGATTCGCTGGAGGTGAAGACCACCTTCGTGATACCGTTCCGATGGGCCGCCTCCAGGACGTTGAAGGTCCCCAGCGTGTTGACGGTGTAAACCTTCTCCGGCGGATCGTTGAGCGGATGCGGGATGCCGGCCGAGTGGATGACGGCGTCGTATCCCGCCAGCGCGGCGGTGACCTCCGGCAGCGAAAGGACGTCGCAGCGGTGAAAGTGCGGCTCCGCGCGGTGCGGCATGGCGAGGTCCAGCACCCCCACCGTATGCCGGTGCGCCAGCAGTTCGTCCACGATGTACCGCCCGACCGCCCCGCTTCCGCCGGTGACGATGATGTTCATACCGCTCCTTCCGTGCAAAGAGAATAGACCGCCCCTGGCCGCGACCTCTGAATTGACTAGAATTTATCTCAAAAACACCTATAGCTCTGTCATTCCGAACGAGCCATGTATTTTTCTCTCGTCCGCGAAGTGAGGAATCTGAGATGACTGCTTTACATTCAGATTCCTCCCCCTCGACTCGTCCAGACAAAAAGCGTCTGGACTCGCTCGGAGTCGGAATGACAGTTTTTTACGTTTTTGGGATGGCTTCTAATTATACGATTATTGAAGGAGGGAAAAAAGAATGGATAAAGGATGATGGAGAATGGATAATAAAAACGTTGTAGCGTCCTGAAAAAAGTTGACAGGTCTTCCGATCCCACAACAAGGAGGACCCCATGGGCCGCACCGTCAAGCGTTATAGCATAGCGTTCAAGCAATCCGTTCTTGCAGAAGTGGAATCAGGGCA
>WBUG01000073.1 GCA_008933835.1 Bacteroidota bacterium
ATTGGTTACGTTCTTCTAGATTATCATCGCGGGGTGGAGCAATTGGTAGCTCGTCGGGCTCATAACCCGAAGGTTGCAGGTTCAAGTCCTGTCCCCGCTACTAAAAACCGGAGCATCACTCCGGTTTTTCTTTTATCGAGCAGAACAATAACGGTTCAAGCCGAACGTTTTTTGCGAGGTCCCGGCGTTGTTCGCCGGGAGCCTGTCCCTGCCTGCCGGCAGGCAGGCCCGCTACTACGACGAAAGCCCAATGGAAACATTGGGCTTTCGTTTTTTTAAATGGGAGCGGTGACGATCGGGTCGCCGGCTTCAACAGCAAAAAAAACCGGAGCTCGACTCCGGTTTTTTTGCTGTCGTGTCGACGTTGCGACGTGAATCACACGATGGAATGCTGGAACGTCCGTTCTGCCGCCTCCATGAACCGCTCGATCTCGCCGTTCACCGCATCCGCGGTGGAACCGATCCATTCTTCCGACAGCATCCCTCCTTTTGCAGCCGATTCGGCGCGCGCCAGCATCCCGGCCATCCGGTCCGCACCGACCGATGCGCTCGCTCCCTTGAGCTTATGGAAGATACGGAAGACCGTCTCCCGGTCCGGATGCTCGGCAGCCGCGGCGCGGAGCGTTCCGACGGATTCGCGGACCGATGATTCGAAAGTGCGGAGCATTCCGCGAAGCCAGGCGTCCGAGTCGCCGGGGATCATGCTCTTCAACTGCGCGAGGGTCGCCTGATTGAACACCGGCGCATCGGGCGCACGCGGCGCAGAACCGGTGGTCTCCCTGACCGCCGGTGCGCCGGTGAGCCAGCGCTCGAGCATGCTCCGCAGCGTTTCGATGCGGAGCGGTTTGGGACAATGGTCGTTCATGCCGGCGAGCGTGCAGCGCGCCACATCGTCCGCGAAGGCGTTGGCGGTGAGCGCCACCACCGGTACGGCGGCATTGACGCCGCCGGAGATGCGGAGCCGTCGTGTCGCTTCGAACCCGTCCATCACCGGCATCTGACAGTCCATCAGCACCAGGTCGTACCGCCGCACCGAGGCCATCCGCAGCGCTTCCTCTCCATTCACGGCGATGTCCGGTACGCAGCCGAGATGGCGGAGCATGGCGGAGGTCACTTCCTGGTTGACCGCATTGTCCTCCACCAGCAGCACGGAGGCGTGCGGCAGCGCGGCTTCTGTCTGCACGGCGGGCATCTCTGCAGCGTCATCCTCAGCGGAGACCGCACGGAGGAACGCCGAACGGAAGTAGGGAGCCGAGAGGCGGGTGCAGCGGGGAGATTCGACGGCGGGAGCGGAACTCTCCCTTCCCGTGAGCAGGACGAACGCCGTGCCGGCAAGCTCCGGAGTCTCGGCGGCACGGGCGATGAACCGTTCCGCACCCGGCGGCGGCAAGGCCGCTGAGACGATGACCGTATCGAAGGGATCCCCTTCCACGGCGGCCCCCGCCAGTTTCGCGAACGCATCGTCCGCCGCTGCGGAACGGAGGGTGCGGGCTCCTTCGCGCTCCGCCAGACGGCTGATGATGCGGGATTCTTCGCTTCGGCCCTCCACGATGAGGAAGCGCCGGCGGGCGAGACGTTTCGGGTGCGGGACGGATGTCCGTGCGGCAGGAACGCCGGCGGGGATGATGATAGAGAAGACGCTTCCTTCGCCGGGACGGCTGTGCAGCGCGATGGAGCCCCCCATCATCTCCGCGAGCTTCTTCGAGATGGCCAGGCCGAGTCCGGTCCCCCCGTACCGGCGCGTGGTGCTGCTGTCCGTCTGGATGAACGGACGGAAGAGCCGCGCTTGGTCTTCGGGCGCGATGCCGATGCCGGTATCGCGCACCGCGAAGCGGAGCAGCTGTTCCCCGTCCCGCTCGCCCTGCGGAGCGACCGAGACCTCGACGCTTCCCCGTTCGGTGAACTTGACCGCGTTGGTGACGAGGTTGAGGAGCACCTGGCGGGTCCTGACCGGATCGCCGGTCATCGCCGGTGGAACGGCGGGATCCACGTCGCAGCGGAGGTCCAGTCCCTTCTCCAGCGCGGCGGACGAGGCGAGGGTGAGCACCTCTTCGATCATCGTCTCCGGCGAGAAAGGGATCCGTTCCAGCACCATGCGCCCCGATTCGATCTTGGAGATGTCCAGGATGTCGTTGATGATGGCGAGCAGCACGCCGCCGGAACGGACGATGGTGTCCAGCTGCCGCCGCTGCTGGTCGGTCAACGGGCTCCGTTCCAGCAGTTCCGCCATGCCGATGATGCCGTTCATCGGCGTACGGATCTCATGGCTGATGTTGGCGATGAACTCCGATTTGAGGCGCGACGCCTCCACCGCGTGCTCGCGGGCGGCGATGAGCTCGGCCGTCTGCGCTTCGAGCTGACGGGTGCGTTCTTCGACGAGCGATTCCAGCTGGTGCTGGTGGCGGTGGAGCGAGCGGACGAGCCCGCGCTTTTCGAGGAAGTTCGCCGCGCCGTTCAGGATGAAGCGGATGAGCTGCGATTCCAGCTCCATGGACGGGGCGTCCTCCTCGGCGATGAGTCCGATGAAGACCCCGTTGGCGGCGTGACGGCGGGACATGGGGGCCACATGCACGAGCAGTCCCGGTTCCGGCGCAGGAAGGTACACGGTCTTTCGCTGGCGGGAGAGCCATTCCGACATCTCGCCGTCGATGGCCAGTGCGGTCATGCGGCGGAGCCGTTCCACCTCCGTTCCGGGGAACGGATGGAGGAGCGAGAGCGAACCGTCGCTGCCGAGGGTGAAGAAACCGGCGCCATCGTAGGGACAGATGCGGAGGAGCTGTTCGGCGAAATGCGCGAGGGGGGCCGACGTTTCGTCGTCCAGCCGGAGGGCGTTGTTCTTCGCGTCGATGGAGAGGATGAGGTCCAGCACCTCTCCCGGCCGGCGGGCGTATCGGGATCCCCGTCCGGGATGTCCCCCCTCCTCATTCATCGAGGGGCTCCAGCACGGCGAGGTCGTTCGCCTCGCGTTCGATGCGCTCCATCAGCGGCTCCACCCGGGCCGCGGAGAAGGGCATCCGTTCCCACGCCGCGCGGACGAGCGGGGGTACGAAGCGGTCCCCGCTCGAGCCGAGCGAGAGGGCGTGCACCAGCACGTCCGCCGTGTGGATGACGGCCGTCTCCAGCGGGTACTGTTTGGCCAGTTCCGGCTGGTGATGGTAGCGGACCACTTCGAGCATGGAGGCGGGGAGATGCCATTGTTCGATGAGGGCGCGGCCGACCTCGGCATGCGTGAAGCCGAACAGGGAGCGTTCCGCCGCACAGAGGGGGATCCGTTCGGTCCGGTTCTTCTGCAGCGCTTCGCGCATCCGGTCCGCTTCGGTCTGGTACAGGATGAGCCGGCCGATGTCGTGCATCACGCCGAGCACGAAGTAGCGTTCCAGTTCGTCCTCCCCCAGTTCGTCCGCGATGACCTTCGATGCGACGCCGACGGAGAGGCAGTGGAGCCAGAAGTCCTGCGTGCTGACGAACTCCTTCGGGATGCCGGTGAAGAGCTTCATCATCATCGTCGCCATGGCGAGGTCGCGCACCTGCCGGCTGCCGACGAGGAGCACCGCTTCAGAGATGGTGGCGATCTTCTTCGGGAATCCGTAGAACGAACTGTTGACGAGCCGCAGGAGCCGGGCGGAGAGCGACGCGTCCTCGGTGATGATGGTGCCGATCATCTGGAGGGACGAGTTCGGATGGCTGATGGCCTCGTGCAATCGGAGGTACATCACCGGCGGAGAGCCGGTGCCGTAGAAACGGCTGACGATGTCTTCGGGGGTCCTTCGGCTCACGGTTCCTCTCTCTTCCGCAGTTCCGCGCGGACCGCGCCGTCGAAGACCGCTCCCATCACGTCCCAGGTCCGGTCAGTGAGAAGGAACCGTTCCTCAAGGTCATGGGCGCACTGCTGGTATGCTTCGGACGGTCCGGCGCCATCGTTCGGAACGGAGCTCTCCACGACGCCGATCTCCGGGATGCCGTGGTGTTTGAGCACCTCGATGTGACGCTGGAGCAGGCGGTGTCCGCGGGGGAACAGTACACGCCGGAACGAGTCGACCACATCGGCCGCCAGCACCATCCCTTCGGATGCGTTCTCCGTCAAAATCGTCATCATGCCGTTCCCGGTACGTGAACATTCATGCCCGGCGGAATTCGGGGGCCGGGCGTCTCACAATGGGACAAGAATCATGCCACTCCGCGTCCGGGAAGTGATGGAGATTCCATCCTGTACAACGCCGTACGCCACTCCTCCACACCGGTCTTCCGGGCGGCTGATGAATATCGGCCATGTGCTGAACATTGTGATGCGTCACGTATAGGTCACCCGGCGGCGGTCTCCCGTCGGGTGAAAATGTCCAGAATCAACCGGGGGTAAAGCGGCCTCTTTCGGCATGGATATTGTCGCTTTGTCGCCCAGAATGGAACCGATGCATTCCATACTGCTCGTCGATGACGACGACGTCGTGCGGGAGATGACCCGTACGGTGCTCGAGGCCAACGGTTACGCCGTCACCACCACCGCGTCGGTGAACGATGCTGAGGCGTGGTGCGAAGGGCATACGCCCGGGCTCATCATCTCCGACGTGGAGATGCCGGGGGCGGACGGGTTCGATTTCTACCGCTCGGTGCACACCCGGCCGGCGATGAACGACGTGCCGTTCATCTTCCTCTCCGGGCACGGGGACATCGACACGGTGACGACGGGAAAGGAGCTCGGCAGCGACGACTACTTCACCAAGCCGGTGAACTATCCGTTGCTGCTGGCGACGATCAAGGGGAAGCTGAAGAAGCGAAGGATGGTGCAGCAGAAGTACTCGACGCAGGTGGAGCAGATCAAGGGGGAACTGTTCCGGATGATCTCCCATGAGATGCGGACGCCGCTCACCTCCATCCTCGGCGCCGCCGAGATCCTCGCCGACCCGTCGTCCAACCTTTCCGCCGACGACCTGACCGGTTTCCTCACCATGCTGCAGCAGAACAGCGTGCGGCTCACGTCGATGTTCGAGGACTTCCTCACCGTCACGCGGATCGAATCGGGGGACATCGCAACGGAACTGCCGGACGAGACCCTTCCCTTCTCGCCCCGTTCGACCGCCGACGCCGCGCTCTACCGAATGCAGGAACGTGCGGCGGGACGCTCCGTCCGGCTGACGTCCTCCGTCCCTCCGGGCGATGTGCTGATGCCGCTCTTCCCGCCGCATCTCGAGCAGATGCTCGTCCGACTGCTCGACAATGCGGTGAAGTTCTCCCACCGCGGCGGCACCGTCACCGTCTCCGGTTCCATCGCGCCCGGCCTGGTCACCCTCTCCGTCTCGGACGACGGACCGGGGATTCCGCCGGAACATATCCCCGCCATCTTCGACAAGTTCTACCAGGCGGACCGTGACCGTCAGGAACAGCAGGGTGCGGGGCTCGGCCTCTTCATCGCGAAGCGTCTCGCCGAACTGAACGGCGGCACGCTCGGTGTCGACAGTACGCCCGGCCGCGGTTCCGTGTTCACCCTCCGGTTCCCCCGTCCGTAACGGCCGACCGCTCCCGTTCGTTCACGGCGCCGGCCGGAGCGAATCGATGTTCGCCTCTCCCAGCTGCACTCCCAGCCCCATCCCCAATCCGATCAGCAGTCCGTCCACGAAGTTCTCCTGGAACACTTCGGAGGGGATGTCCGCGTAGTCGTGCGCGAGACCCACGATGAGC
This sequence comes from Bacteroidota bacterium, assembly GCA_008933835.1. Lineage (GTDB taxonomy): Bacteria > Bacteroidota > Ignavibacteria > UBA10030 > UBA8401 > SpSt-333. The sequence continues at coordinate 5,677 of WBUG01000073.1, forward strand.
GTGAGAAGGACGAAGACGGCGCCGTACACCGCCCCCACGGCCATGAAGCGGGCCCAGCGGAGCGAGGCGAGCTTCCGTTCGAACAGGAAGGCGAGCCAGACTGCGGGGAGGTTCACGCCGAAGGACCAGATGCCGGCGTTGAGCATCGGCATCCAGTTGGAGGCGATGACGAACTGCACCACGCCGGTGCTCACCGCGGCGGTGACGGAGTTGGAGAGCCCGTAGACGTGGTAGAAGGAGAAGATGAAGGAACCGGTGAGGCCGAAGGCGACGAAGGCGAAGCTGACGCCGGCGGGGTCGAACACCCCGCTGCCGTGGAGCAGGAGTCCGAGGGTGACGCTGCCGAGCGTGCCGGTGGCGGTGATGAGAACCATCTTCCAGAGCGGGACGATGAATCGTTTCATACGGTCCTCCGGGTATGGTATGGGAAGGGTGCGGGAATTCCTTTCGCGCGCGTTGAGGAACCGGCCGCCCGTCAGGCGATGAGCGACCGCGGATCGAGATGCTGCCGTTCGATGTCCTTGAAGTAGCGGACGGTGCCGACCTTCAGTTCGTCGGTGGCGTCGTCGTCGCAGACGATGATGCCGTGCGGGTGGAGCTGGAGCGCGCTGACGGTCCACATGTGGTTCACCCCCGCCTCCACCACGTGCGAGAGGGCGCGCGCCTTGTTGTGGCCGCTGATGATGATGAGCACCTCCTTCGCGTCCAGCACCGTCGCCACGCCGACGGTCAGGGCGGTCTTGGGGACCTTCGTCACGTCGTTGTTGAAGAAACGAGAGTTGGCGATGATGGTGTCCTTGGTGAGGGTCTTGATGCGCGTGCGCGACGACAGCGACGAGCCCGGTTCGTTGAACGCGATGTGACCGTCCGGACCGATGCCGCCGAGGAACAGATGGATGCCCCCGGCCTTCCGGATGCGCGCTTCATACCCTTCGCATTCCTTCTGCAGGTCCTTCGCGTTGCCGTTCAGGATGTTGACGTTCTCCTTCCGGACGTCCACGTGGTCGAAGAGGTGCTTCCACATGAAGGCGTGGTAGCTCTCCGGATGCTCCTCGGGCAGCCCGATGTATTCGTCCATGTTGAAGGTGACGACGTTGCGGAAGGAGACCTTCCCGGCGCGGTGCATCGCGATGAGCTCTTTATAGGTGCCGATGGGGGACGAGCCGGTGGGGAGGCCGAGCACGAAGGGACGTTTCGGCGTGGGGGCGAAATCGTTGATGGCACGGACGACGTACGAGGCGGTCCAGCGGCTGACGAGGTCGTACGAGGGCTGAATGATGACGCGCATGCAAGGTCCTTTCTGGGTGGTGGCGCGGAGGGACGAACGGCCCTTCGCGGTACAAAGTTCTCACTATCTCTCCTCAATGTCAACCGCCGGCCCCTCCCCCTCCAGCATCGCCAGTCCCGCCGACGCGGCGGTGATCCGCGCCGCACCGGCCTGTTTCAGCATCCGGGCGATCTCCCGGACGGTGGAACCGGTGGTGATGACGTCGTCCACGACGATGACATGCGCTCCGCGGAGCGCTCCGCGGCGCCGGGGCCGGACCTCGAACGCGTCGGCGATGTTCTCCCGGCGCTGTTCGGCGGTGAGGGCGGTCTGCGTGACGGTGTAGCGGACGCGGCGGACCGCCCGGGGATCGAACGGAACGCCGGTCACCGCGGACATCCCGCCGGCCAGCAGGTCGCTTTGGTTGTATCCCCGCTCCCGTTCCTTCCGGCGGTTGAGCGGGACCGGCACGATGAGGTCCGCCGTCACTCCCCGTTCGAGCGCGGCCGCTCCGAGGCGGCGTCCCAGTTCGGTGCCGAAGGAGCCGACCTCCTGGTACTTGAGCGCGTGGGCCAGCGTCTGCAGCGCCTTCCCTTTCTCGAAGTAGAAGAGGGAGAGCAGGCCGTCGATCTCCCCATCGGCGCGGAAGCGTTCGGTCATGATGCGGAAGGTGCGGTCCGTCTCGCGCACCGGCGTGAGGGCGGCCCAGCAGGCGGCGCAGAGCCGCTGTTCGCCGTCCGCCAGCGGCGCCTGGCAATGGAAACATTCGGCGGTGAAGAAGAGGTCTCCCACCGGTTCAAAGAGCGTGCGCAGGAATCCCATGGCATCGGTGCGATGTGCCGTGGGCGCGGCGGGTGAACGGAAGGGGCGTTCAGGACGTGCCGGAGAGGCGCTGGATCTCGTCGCGGAGCTGGGCGGCGCGTTCGAACTCGAGGTCGGCGGACGCCTTCTGCATCTCGGCGGTGAGCTCCTCGAGCAGGTCGCGCTTCTGGTCCGGGGAGAGGTACTTCACCACGCTCTCGGCGACCATCGGCAGGCGCTGCTGCTCCTTCCGGTCCTCATGGCGCCGCGAGACGTCCGCCACCGCGGTGGAGGCGATGATCTCGTCGTGGGACTTGTATATGGTCTTCGGCGTGATGCCGTGGAGGCGGTTGTACTCCATCTGTTTCTCTCGCCGGCGCTCGGTCTCTTCCATCGTCTTGCGCATGGAGTCGGTGATGCGGTCCGCGTACATGATGACCTTGCCGTTGGCGTTGCGCGCGGTGCGGCCGGCGGTCTGGATGAGCGAGCGCTCGGAGCGGAGGAAGCCCTCCTTGTCCGCGTCCAGGATGGCGACGAGCGAGACCTCCGGAAGGTCGAGTCCTTCGCGCAGCAGGTTGACGCCGACGACGACGTGGCTGTGGCCGAGGCGGAGCCGCCGGAGGACCTCGACGCGGTTGAGGGCGTCCACTTCGGAATGGATGTACTCGACGCTGATGCCGATGTCCGCGAGGTACTCGGTCAGGTCCTCCGCCATCCGCTTGGTGAGCGTGGTGACGAGGATGCGTTCGTTGACCGCCACCCGCTGCCGGATCTCGCCGATGAGGTCGTCGATCTGGTTCTTCACCGGGCGCACGTCGATGACCGGGTCCAGCAGACCGGTGGGACGGATGACCTGCTCCACGAAGACGCCGCGGGTCTTCTCCATCTCGTAGTTCCCCGGTGTGGCGCTGACGAAGATGACCTGGTTCACCATCCCTTCCCACTCCTCGAACGTCAGCGGACGGTTGTCCAGCGCCGACGGGAGCCGGAAGCCGTGCTCCACCAGGGTCTGCTTGCGGCTGCGGTCCCCGAAGTACATCGCGCCGATCTGCGGCACGGTGACGTGCGATTCGTCGATGACCAGCAGGAAGTCCTTCGCGAAGTAGTCGAACAGGCAGAAGGGGCGCGAGCCCGGCGGACGGGCGGCGATGTGCCGTGAGTAGTTCTCGATGCCGGAGCAGTACCCGACCTCGCGCATCATCTCGATGTCGAACCGGGTCCGCTGTTCCAGCCGCTGCGCCTCGACGTACTTCTGCAGTCCGCGCAGCTCCTCCAGACGCTCCTTCAGTTCCTTCTCGATGGAGACGATGGCCTTCTCCAGCGATTCGCGCGTGGTGACGAACTGCTTGGCGGGGTAGATGACCACGTACTCGGTCTCGCTCCGGACCGCGCCGTCCACCGGATTGATGTAGGAGATCTTCTCGACCTCATCGCCGAAGAGTTCGATGCGGACCGCCTCGTCGTTCTCGTACGCGGGGATGACCTCCACCACGTCGCCGCGGACGCGGAAGGTGCCGCGCTGGAACTCGTAGTCATTGCGGGAATAGAAGATGTCCAGCAGCCGGCGGAGGAGCCGGTTCCGTTCGATGCGGTCCCCCTTCTTCACGACCACCATCTGCTCGATCCACTCGTCCGGCGCGCCGATGCCGTAGATGGAGCTGACCGATGCGACGACGATGACGTTCCGTTTGCCGCTCAGCAGCGCGGACGTGGCGCGGAGGCGGAGCCGGTCGATCTCCTCGTTGACGGAGGAGTCCTTCTGGATGTACGTGTCCGTCGTCGGCACGTACGCCTCCGGCTGGTAGTAATCGTAGTAGCTGATGAAGAACTCGACGTGGTCCTTCGGGAAGAACGACTTGAACTCCGCGTAGAGCTGGGCGGCGAGGGTCTTGTTGTGCGACATCACCAGCACCGGCCGCTCCGCCGAGGCGATGACGTTGGAGACGGTGAAGGTCTTGCCGCTGCCGGTGACGCCGAGCAGGGTCTGGAAGCGGTCCCCGCGTCCGAGCCCCTCCTTCAGCTGCCGGATGGCTTCGGGCTGGTCGCCGCGCGGTTCGTATTCGGAGACGAGCGTGAAGGGCATGTCAGCGTTTCTGCAGACGTTTGATGATGGGAAGGACGAGCGCCCGCGGGACGCGCGGGGCGACGACCGCGCCGGACTTGTTCGCCAGCCCCGGAATGATGACCCGCTTCCCCTTCCGGAACTGCCGGTAGGCGACGCGCGCCACCCGTTCGGCGGACATCATGAGGAGTCCCTTCGCGCCGATGACGGTCCCGGTGATGCCGGCGCGCCGCTGGAACTCCGTGCCGGTGGGACCCGGGCAGAGGACCGAGACGGTGACCCTGGTGCCGCTCAGCTCCTCGGCGACCGCCTCCGTGAAGGAGAGGACGTACGCCTTGCTTGCATAGTAGGCGGCCATGAACGGACCGGGCTGGAACGCGGCGGTGGAGGCGACGTTGAGGACGCCGCCGCGGTTCCGCTCCACCATGCCGTTGAGGTAGAGACGGGTGAGCTGGGTGAGGGCGGTGACGTTCAGGTTGAGGAGGTCGAGGGTCTCCTTCGGATCGATCTCATGGAAGAATCCATGCGTGCCGAATCCGGCGTTGTTCACGAGCACGTCCACCGTCAATCCGTTGCGCTGCGTGTGCTGGTAGAGCTCGTCCGCCGCGCCGGGCAGGGCGAGGTCGAAGGGAGCGATGTGGACGGCGGCGTTCCACCGCTCACGCATCTCGTCCGCCGCATGCTTGAGCCCCTCCACACTTCGCGCGACGAGGACGAGGTCGTACCCTCCCTGCGCGAACTGCCGGGCCAGTTCGTATCCGATGCCTCCCGAGGCGCCGGTGATGAGCGCGGTCTGTCGTGCCATGAGGGTGACCTCCTATTTCAGCAGCAGCATCTTCTTCGTGACGGAGGGACCGCCGGCCTGCAGCCGGCAGAAGTACGTTCCGCTGGGGAGCGACGCGGCGTTCCATTCGGCGCGGTAGCGGCCCGGTTCCAACCACTGGTCCACCAGGACGCCGGCGGAGCGCCCGTCCGCGGTGAACACCTCCACCGTGGTGCGGCCGGCCTTCGCCACGGCGAAGGAGATGGTGGTGGAGGGGTTGAACGGATTGGGGTAGTTCTGTTCCAACGAAAGAACGGAGGGCTGCCCCGGTCCGGCTTGCCGTACCTGCGCGACGGAGAAAGCGCCGGCGTTGACGTACGCGGTGTACCACAGACTGGCGAGCGCGACGGTCGCCTTCTGGACGCGCACTTTCGTGTACGCCGCCGTGCGTTCCCACAGTTTCTGATAGTAGTCCGACGGAATCGTGCCGCTGCCGTTGTACCCCGACGGCGGGGCGGCGTACCGGTCCGCCGCCATGACGGAATCGGTGTACGAATTGGACTCGAGGATGTATCCGAAGATGTACGTCATCGGGTCCTTGATATACTTCACGGAATCCTTCACGATGGAGACCGAGCCGATGTACTTCCCCATCATGGTCGATTCATACCGGGAGTGGATTCCTTTATTGCCGCTGAACTGCCCGTCGTAATTCCCCGTGGCGTGGAGGGGCTGATGCATGTCCCCCACGTAATGACCGAGGTCCGATGCGGTCTGGTACCGCGCCG
>WBUG01000074.1 GCA_008933835.1 Bacteroidota bacterium
ATACCGTGCCATTGATTCATTGATCCATCGGCTGATTGATTCAATGAACCGATGTTCCGATGATTCAATTCCGTCCGTTGTATCTCGAACCCTTTGTTGTTCAGCTCGGTCGCCGTCTTCCACGCCAATTCCACTCCGCGTCCCTTGGCGACGGCGGTGAAGGAGGTGAGCTCGACTGGGAGGGGCAATGTCGATGATTCAATAATGACATTGTCAAAACGGTTTGTCCCTGTAGTTGCTCCGGCTGACCATCCATGAATACGAATTTCTAATAATGTTTCTGTCGTATTACCTGGTGCAGGAATTGTTGCGATCTGTTGTGTGCTCGTGGTAGGAACAGACCAAGTGTACGCCGAGGCGAATGAATTGCTGCCAAATCGATACATCACTTGACCGTTTGTAGGACCAGTACTTGATCTTCTGGAGTCGAATTTCAGTGTGAGAGTTTGATTCTTAAAGGTATATGGATTCGTTAGTGTGAGGGAAAATGATACGTATTCAGCATCGTCTCGCGAAGCGGCAGTGGTCCAGTTTGAGCTATTGAATACATCGGCAGCTGTACCCCAAGAGACATTTGTCCGAGTAAACGAAGAAAAAATCCCAAAAGCGGGTTGACTGGTAACGCTGTTAAATTGGTTATCTCCGGATGATGTTCCGGTAAATTCATAACGACCATATTCAACTTGAGAATACAATAAACCGGTGGCTACCATTACCACAATACAATACTTCAACATTATACACTCCATGTATTAAAATTAATCATCTGGACTATGTGATACGTAATATCACGTATTTTAGTCCCGACCTCAAGTTAAAAAATGGTAAAGGATGCAGATGGAACGGAAGTTTGGAGGGTCTGATGTACGTTACGAAGCGAATCCGGAGGAACTGCTCTGTTATTTGATCAGGAGCATTTTCTTTGTGGAAGAGGAAAGGGGGGTGCTGAGGGTGTAAAAATAAACGCCGCTGGAGAGGAGGGAGGCGTCGAACGGAACCGAGTGCTGTCCAGATGCAAGCACCGAATTGACCGGAACGGCGACTTCTTTTCCGGTCGCATCGTGCACGGAGAGGCGCACCGGACCAGCGACGGGAATCGAGAACCGGAGCATCGTGGCGGAATTGAACGGGTTCGGGTAGTTCTGATGAAGACCGGATTGGGTCGGTGCGGCGGCCGCCTCCGTGCGGACGACCGCAGAATAGGAGAAGGTGCCGTCCGCGTCCAGCTGCTTCAGCCGGTACACCACGGAGCCGGAGGCGCTCTTGTCGACGAACGAATAGGAGCGGGGAGCGTTTGAGGTGCCAGCGCCGTGAACGAACCCAATGCCGTTCCATTGGTCCATGGACTCCTCGGCCGACCGACGCGATTCCATCCGCTGTATCTCGAATCCCGTGTTGTTCAGTTCGGTCGCCGTGGTCCACCGCAGTTCCACGCGGTCTCCGGTCGTCACGGCGGTGAATGAGACGAGTTCCGCCGGCAGGGGGCTTCCGCCGGAAGGAGGAGCGGCCGGAGCGTAGTCCGAAGGCATCCGCTGTGCGGTGAGCCGGAACTTCGGGTCCCCGATGACGACGTCCATCCACGAGACGTACGGCGAGGCGCTGTAGAACGATTCCGCGGCGGCGTATCCGTCCGCGTGCATCTCGACGAGCGTCTGCACTTCCGCCATGGCGGTGGAGTACGGTTCGTACACGTATCCCTTCACCGCCGTTACCCCTTCGGCCACCAGGTCCGCGATGAGGGACTGTCCGTAGACGGCCGGGGAGGTGAAGGTGCGGGCGGAGGTGGAGACGTACGTCTCCGCCACGGCGCCGGGAAGCCAGGAATGCGAGACGGCGCCGTGCTCCGCCGCGTGATGGTCGTTGCTGCCCCAGCTGACGTAGCCGAGCAGACCCGTTGCGCCGGTGACGTACCGTTCGGTGCTGTCCACGGTGCAGCGGTGTCCGCGCGCGGCGGCAACGGCGGCAGCGGCGGACATGTTGTTGTTGAGCTGCGGAAGCGACGCGTCCCAGAGCGGATCCCGGTCGAACAGGAACGTGCCGGTCCGGGCGCTGTCCGGCCGGACGGCGGCGCGGTCCATCAGCCCGTACACGTCGCCGAGCGTGTAGCCGTCCAGCCGCGTCACGAGGTAGATGCCGTACTGTTTCCGGGTGAAGTGTCCGCGCTTGCGGAAGTACGGGTGGACCTTCTTGCCGCTCCGGCCGATGTAGTAGGCGTGAGGACCGAGGATGAGGGACAGTTCCCCCTCCACCGAGGCGCAGGCGGCCGGATCGCTCCGGAGGACCTTCAGCGGCATCCCCTTGGTGGTGACGAGGTAGTTGATGCTGTCCGTCAGTCCGGTAGCAGTGAGGTGCGCCTCGACGGCGGTGCGGAGCGAGCGGAACTCCGCTTCGGAGATCTCCTCGGCGGCGGGGGCGTCGACGGTGATGATGTTCTGTGCGGGGATGGAGCGTGCCTGCGCGAAGCGGGCGCCGACGGCGAGCGACGCGGGGCTGTTCCGGTTGACGATGACGGCGACATCGCGGTACGAGGCGGTCTGCCCCCGCACAATGGCGGCGTTCGTCAGGATGGTCAGTATCAGCAGTGTCCGTTTCATGGTCGTGCGGTGCTCGCGTGGACCATGGAGCGGCAAGGTTGGTGCCGTGGAAAAGGGGCGAAATCGGCGAATTACGCGGGGATATTACGGCCGTGGAAGTGCCGGGGATTGTCGTTTCTACAAAGGACGGAGGCGGGGGAGGGGTGAAAAAAAAATCCCCGGCGCACCGCAGTGCACCGGGGACGGTAAAGCGGACGGACCGCTCCGGTATTACTTCAGGAACTGCATCTTCCGCACTTCGCGGTACGAGGCGGATTGGAGCGTGTAGAAGTAGATGCCGCTGGAGAGTCCCGCGGCGTTGAACTGCAGGCTGTACCGCTCGCCCGCCTGCGCCGTGCCGTCGAACAGGACCGCCACTTCGCGGCCGGTGATGTCGTACACGCGCACCGAGGCCGGACCGGAGACCGGGACGGCGAACCGGATGGTGGTGGATGGGTTGAACGGATTCGGATAGTTCTGCGTCAGTTCATACCCGCTCACCGCCGGGCCGACGAGCACTTCCACCTCGTTCGAGTAGGAGAAGGAACCGTCGTTGTCCACCTGCTTCAGGCGGTACGACAGCGTGCCCGAGGCCGAGGCATCGACGAACGAGTAGGTGCGGGGAGTGCTGGAGGTGCCGTGACCGGGCACGAATCCGATGTTCACCCACGCGCCGCCGGACTTCCGCTCGATCTCGAATCCCTTGTTGTCGGTCTCGCCGGCGGTCTTCCACGTCAGTTCCACGCCGCGGCCCTTCGCCGCCGCCGTGAAGGAGGTCAGTTCCACCGGGAGGGCGATGGAGCCTTCGTCCGCGCCCATGTACGGGAAGGTGGCACTGCGGACATCCTCTTCGAAATCGGTGGTGACCATCGCGATGGGAGTGCCGATGAGATCGACATCTCCGTTGGACGGTGCGATCAGTTTGAAATTCGTCGCTGAGGTGAACGTCACCGCTTTTGATTTGCTCTGGGCATCCTGTGATGTGGCGGTGTTCCAGGCGGACAAATCGGCGCGGGCGGTCGAGGACGAATATCCGATGTTGGCCGAGCTGCCGGACTTGTAGATGTTGTTGTAGTTCGACGTGAAGGTGGTGGTCGTTCCGCCGAAATGGAGGGCATAGGCGACCGCATTGTCCTTCTCGTTGATGAAGATGTTGTTCTTGATGTCGAAGGTCGAACCGCTGACCGGGTTGAACCGCATGCAGGTCATACGGCTCGAGGCGGTCTTCGTCATCGCGTTCATGACGACGGTGTTGTGATACACGCGCACGACGACGGACGCCGGGGCGTCCTGGAAGGAGATGACGTCGATGCTGGCGGGGACGCCGGTGCTGGTGTGATCGAATGCGCCGCCCAGGAAGTTGTTGTACAGGTTCGTCACCGAACTTGCCGTTCCGTTCAGCGTGCCGAATCCGTACATGCCGCTGGTGGTGGTGCTTTTTTGCGTGATGCTGTTGATCCTGTTCGCATAGAAGTTCGACGTTCCGGCGTAATTCTGATGGAGGATTCCCCACGTGACGTTCCCCGACGCAGGATTCATCAGCGATATCGTGTTCCCATAGCAATTGAACGTGGAGCTCGAACCATTATGCCAGAACAAGTTGATGCCACGGATGTTTGCATAGATCAGATTATTAGAAATCGTTCCTCCGGTGCAGTAGATTGCAGAACCTGAACTCCCGGTGAAGCCGATGCCATGATGGGGTCCCACCAGTGTTCCAGAATTTTCGCCGATCTCACAATTTTCTATCGTAAGATTGTCGCATGCGCCGGTCGATTGACCATTGGCGTAGATACCGCGTCCGGTGGTGGTGTGTCCCGCCAACAAATATTTCACTTTCAGGTTCTTCACCTGGACGTTGTCGCAGTTCCCATACATCACAATCCCGTCTCTCCCGTTCGTTCCGTCGTTCATGATGAAGGTCAGGTCGCGCGTCGAAGAACCGTTGTTCGAACCATCGATGATGATATAGCTGGTGTTACTGATCGTAAAACCGGCGTACTGGTTAGCGCCAGCCGTGCTCGTGCACCCGGTGATGGTGATCTCGGGAGTGACACCGGTCGCAGGTCTGAACGTGACGGTGCTCGATGCGGTGGGGGCGTTCGAGGTAACATTGATGAGAAGGCTGGCCCCCGTTTCGGCGTACGTTTCGTCCATCAGCTCGAACACGACGTGTCCGGAGACGCCGTTGGAATTCAATGCGGTGATGGCATTGGCGATGGTGGTATAGGTCTGTCCGGTACCCACGTTATATGTTCCGGCGGCGAGTTGAGCCGAAACAGGCAACGTCATGGCGATCAGCATTGCAATTAAGACCAACTTCTTCATAGGTGCTCTCCTATGGGAATGGTGGATGGAAATGTGGCTTATGCGTCGGATAGTTGTCTTCGTCGCGGGGTGGGTAACGCCAGTCCTAACGCCTGCCCAGCAGAATGTGCGACTACGTGATAGTACTTACCCGAATATCATCGGATATCCAGAGAGAATCAAGCCATTTCTTAATAGAAATGTCTTACATTCCTGGAGATGGGTGTCAAAATCGGACCGATTTGAATTAAATCCATAATTCCCGAATACCGGCGGCATTTATGGTTTCGGAAGGATCTGTGGACCGGTGTTCACGGGAAAGGCGGGCAATGACAGGGGTGGTGGAATCGTGCAACCGTGAGCATGGACAAGAACGACACCTTTCAGTATTATAGAGGCATGGACAAACCTTCGTCCCGCGCATGTGTCGAAGGACAATCACTCATCATACAACGGAGGAACAGTGAATCGACTCATCTCTGCACTACTGCTGGCGCTCTTCGCCGTGACGGTGCTGGCGGCTCAGCCGATGCGCCGGACACCGGAAGAACGGACCGCGCAGCTGAAGAAGGAACTGGAGCTGAACGCCAAACAGGAGAAGCAGGTACTGAAGATCTTCACGGAGGCGGACAAGGAACGCGAAGAGATGTTCGCGAACATGCAGGAGAGCGGCGACCGCGACCAGGCGCGCGGCAAGATGATGAAACTGCTGGAAGAGACCGATAAGAAGATCGAAGCGCTCCTCACCAAGACGCAGCTCAAGAAGTACGACGACATCAAGAAAGAACGGAGAGAGAGGATGAAAGAGAGGAGAAACTGAAGAAAAACAATTAAGAATTAAGAATGAATGATGAAGAATTAACAATAAAGAATTGTTGATTGTGCAGTGAGCCGGCCGGGTGCCGGCTTTTTTTATGCAACGGGACAACAATGAACAATCATCAATGAACAATGAACAGTGAACAGTAAACAGTGATCAATGAACAATCATCAATGACCAAGCGTAGGGACGGTGTCGCCTGTTCTCCGAAGTTCGTTCTATGAACGCAGGAGAGTCACCGTCCTACCGTACATCGAGAAAATCAGTAAACAGTAAACAGTAAACAGTAAACAGTGAACAGTGAACAGTAAACAGTAAACAGTAAACAGTAAACAGAACACCGAGATAAAAAGCCAATACCCAACACCTACTACCTAACACCTGATCCCTTGCCGTGAACCGAAAGCTGCCATCCCGTCGAAGAACGGCGGGTCGAGCTTCCCCCACCGTTCTTTGTGCCCACCTGCGCGGTAAACAGCACCGCTTCGGTGGGTGAACCCACCTACGCACAAAAAGCGTGTTCCGGTATAAAACACCGAAATCCAAAAAACGGCTTCCGGTAGAGAACACCGGAACACAAAAAACGTGCTTCGGTGGGTAAATCTTTGTGAGTATTTCTGGCCATCCAGTTAACGCAGAGTGATGAACCACTTTTTGTTGGGTCGCTCTTCGGAATTCCGAGAATCTTGAGCTGAGGTGCCTCACCTTTCTTTGCGTCTTGGCGTGAGATGTTTTTATTTCATCAACGACATTTTGATGACGCTGCTGAATCTGCCGCTTGTGAGCCGTGCCAGGTAGACGCCGGAGGCGAGTCTCGATGCGTCGAACGTCGCCGCGTAGGTGCCGGCGGTGTGGGGTCCGTCGGCGAGACGGGCCACTTCGCGGCCGAGCAGGTCGTACACAACGAGTGCAGCATTCCCCTCCTGCGGTATGGTGTACCGGATGGTAGTGGAGGGATTGAAGGGATTGGGATGGTTCTGCTCCATTGCGAAGCGGGCGGGGAGCATGCCGCCGTCCACGTTCACCGCGGCGGTGTAGCGGTAGCGTCCGTCCCGGTCGATCTGCCGCAGACGGTAGAGCGCACCGGTGCGGAGGGGACGATGGTCCACGTACACGTACTCGTGTGGCGCGGCGGTGGTGCCGTTGCCGGGGACGAAGGCGAGGCGGGACCATTGCGACGGTGACGCATCGGCCGAAGCGTCCGATGGACCGCTGACCCGGCGGACCAGTTCCTGCCGTTCCACTTCGAAACCGTAGTTGTCCGTCTCACCGCCCGTGCCCCAGCGGAGCATCACGCTGTCGCCGCGGCGTTCGGCGGTGAAACCGTTCAGTTCCACCGGCAGCGGTCCGGCCGCGTTGCGGCTCACGTCGTCGATGTACAGCGTCCAATCGGACGCCTGGTTCGGGGCGTAGAGCATCACCGCGTCCAAGGAGACGACGGCGCTGTCCAGCGTGCCGTTCCCGTTGGAGAAGCTGCTCCATCCTCCGCCGCTCAGGTTCCATTCGTACAGATGCCATTGGCCGTCGCTGACCACGTCCAGTTTCGCCGACAGTTCGGTCTTGTCCGCGCTGCCGGAGCGCTGATCGTCCACGGTCACGGCCACCTGGGCGCCGGCGGGAGCGGTGGAGGTCTTCATCCAGAAGCCGAGGTATCCGGCGGGGGGGAACTGCACGTTGTTGGAGCGCGAACCGGAGCCGGAAAGGATGCGGACGCTCCAGTTCGTGGAGATCTCGGTGCTGTCCTTCAGCACGATCTGCAGCGACTGCCATCCGTTGTTGGCGGCGTCGTTCGTGACCGCCTGGGTCGAGGCCGCCTTCTTGATGCCGGAGGTGGAACCGCTATACGCGGGATAGAGATTGAAGCGTCCCGTGCCGCTCTCGAATACATCGAACGAGGTGTGCAGCGGGTCCGGCACGGAGGCGAAGGCGGTCTTGAGGGCGCCCCACAGTTCCGGTTCGGTGCCGTCGTATCCCAGCGCCCACATGCCGGTCCCCGCCACGTTCTTGACCTTGATGGAATCGAACTTCATCCCCCAGCTGAGCGAATCGTCGTACCACGTCTGCCGCCAGGCGTTATGGCGGACCGAGTTGTAGTACCGGGTGTTGTAGGTGCTGCTCCAGAACTGCCGCGAGAGGGGGATGGTGTCGATGTAGTCGTTCTTCACCACGGTGTACGTGCGCGAGTAGCTGGTCGAGTCCGCCATGGTCGCGGCGTTGGCGGACGGGGAGGTGACGGCCCATTCGCGGCCGTAACTGGGGAAGCCGGCGATGAACTTCTGCGCCGGGCATCCCTTGGTGGTGATGTAGGTGTTGATGCTGCGCAGCACGTGCCACTCGGAGGTGACGGTGGAGGAGCGCAGGGGCGAGTTCGGTCCCGCGGTGCTGCTGCCGGACCACCAGTAGTCATAAAGCATCGCGAAGTAGTAGTCCGTGACCGGTCCGGTGGTCGAGAAGAAGGTGGCGTCGAAGACGTTGGACCAGTCCACCGCCGGGAGCTCGATGACGAACTCGTAGCCGTGCGCCTTGAGCGAATCGCCGAACTGGCGCATGAAGGTGCGGAACTCGGTCTTGACGGTGGACGAGACCCCTTCGAAGTCGATGTTCACGCCGTCCGCCCCGCGTACGGCGAGCTGGGCGAGGGTGTTGGCGATGAGGGTGTTCTTGGCCGTCGTGCTCGCGAGGAGCGTGGCGTGTCCGCTGAACAGGGTGAGGCAGAGGTGCACCTTCACGCCGTACTGCTTGGCGAGGGTGACGACGTTGGCCGAGGCCCAGCTGTTGGTGGAGTTGAAGGCGCCGGTGGAGGCGTTGATGTCCGCCGAGAAGTACGCGATGTGCGTCAGCATCGAGAGGTAGTAGTTGCTCTCCGAGCCGTTCTGCCAGTACGGGTGGAAGCCGTACACCACCTTGGTCATGGACTGCACCTTCTCCAGGTCCGGGCGTTTGGGGGCCGCCTTGAAGACGCGTGCGGCGGCCGCATTCGGATTGTCGCGGTAATATTCCCACTCGCGCTGATGGGTGGACCGGAACGGTTCCTGCGCGGCGAGGAACGGGACGAGGAGCAGGGTCAGAAGGAGAGGACGCATGGACGTTGATGTTGGTGAGTGGAACGGTGTCATTGACAATTTCATCTTCGTTGCCACACCTCGGCTTCGCTCGGTGTGGCTTTATAGACATAGGCTCGAAAGGAACTCACGTCTTCACGCCTCAGCTTCGTCCCGATCGACCCGTGCCCGGGTTCATTTCCAATATAGAGAGACTGCAGGACAGACGCACTACGCGATGACCCGTAGGGGGACCCCGGCGTGACGGGGGTCAAAACAGTGAACAGTGAACAGTGAACAGTAAACAGTAAACAGTAAACAGTGAAAAATCACAGGTTACAAAGCACAAAACACAAATAGGGAAAGTAGGGGTGGTGTCATCTGTCCATCGAAGGTCGGTTATTCAGGAGTTCCATGGACGAACGCAGGTTGGTCACCGTCCTATTGTACCTCTGGACAGCAGTGAACGATCTGAACGTCATGCAATGCACACCACTGATGCACAAATGGAGGGGAATAAAATTCACAAATCACAGCAGTGCGATCGATGAGAAGGGATGAGTTTCCGGCAAAGAATGAACGGGCGCGAGCGGTATGTGCGACGGTCGTTGCATGGCGCACATCACAGAACGCGGGGGGCACGGCCGGGAGCGTTCGAACCGCGATGCCTTGTTTCGTTCAAAGCGTTCTCCGGCCCCCGATGTCCCCATTGTGTCCTATGTGCCCTATGTGCCCTATGTCTCCTCTGTGTCTATGTGTTTCACGTTTGTCCCCCGCTCATTCATCAGCCGGCGGAGGCGCCAGGTTCGCGAAGCGTTTGATCTTCTGCGTGGTGGTCTTCTGGAACTCCTGGTCCCGCACCACGAAGCGGCGGACCTGCTTGTAGCCGCTGATCTGGTCGTTCACCTTCGCCACTTCGTCCGCGATGATGTGGTGGATCATCTCCTTGGTGATCTCGCGTCCGGTCCGTTCGGAGAGTTCGATGAACGCCTCGGCGTCCGGCACCACCTGCGCGGCGATGATCTCCCCCAGTTTGGCGTCCTCTTCGCCGTAGACGAGCGACTCCATGATGTACGGGCTGCGGTTGAGCACGTCCTCGATCTCCTCCGGGAAGACGTTCTTGCCCGACTTGGAGATGATGACGTTCTTCTTCCGTCCGCTGATGTGGAGGAACCCGTCCGCGTCGATGAAGCCGAGGTCGCCGGTCTTGAACCATCCGTTGTCGAACACCTCCGCGGTGGCGGCGGGGTTCTTGTAGTATCCCGCCATCACGTTCGGACCCTTCGCGTACACCTCGCCGATCCCCTCCGCGTCCGGGTTCTGGATCTTCAGCTCCACCCCCGGCAGCGGGATGCCCGCGGCGTTGTCCTTGAAGTCGTACGGCGAGTTGAGCGCGAGGATGGGGGAGGTCTCGGTCAGTCCGTACCCCTGGATGAAGTTGAAGCCGAGGTCCCGCAGTCCTTTCGCCACGAGCGGGTCCGGCGCCGCGCCGCCGGCGATGAAGTAGCGGATGGAGCCGCCGAACTTGTGGTGGAGCTCCTTGAACACCGCCTTCTTCGCCCCCTTCCATCCGACGGTCTGCAGCGTGTCGGTGATCTTGATGAGGGGGTTGAGCACCTTCGCCACCGCCTTCTTCTCCTGGATCCCCTTGTGCACCCGCTTGAACATCTTATCGTACAGCAGGGGGACGCCGAGCAGGATGGTCGCCTTCACCCGCTGCAGGTCGTCCGTCACCGTCTTGAGGCCGCGGGCGAAATGGACCGACGAGCCGGCGTAGAGGGGGCAGAGCATGCCGCAGTTGCACTCGTACGTGTGGTGCATGGGGAGCACGGAGAGGAAGCGGTCCGACGGGTACATCGGGAAGACGCTCAGCATCGCCGAGAGGTTGGCGGCGATGTTCCCCTGCGAGAGCATCACTCCCTTCGCCCTGCCGAGCGTTCCGGAGGTGAAGATGATGATGCCCATCTCGGACGGGTCGACCTTCGGAAGGTCCGACACGGCGGCGGGGGAGGCGGAGCGGATGAGCTCGGTCATGGAGAAGAACTTCCCGTTGCGCGCCACGCTGTCCATGGTGATGAAGTGCTTCACCTTGCGGAGGGAGGCGTGCGTGTCCGTGAAGACCGTCTCGTACTGCTGCGAGAAGATGACCGCCTCGGCGTCCGATTCGTGCACCACGTTGAGGATCTCGTTCTGGCTCAGGTTGCGGTCGATGGGGACCACCACGTAGTTGAAGCAGGCCATCGTGAGGTAGCTCACCGCCCACTGCACGCGGTTCTCGCCGATCACGGCGATGTGGGTCCGTTCCTTGATGCCGAGCGCCCGCAGGGCGGAACCGAACGTGAGCACCGCTTTGAGCAGTCCCTGGTACGAGAGCCGGGGCATCGGGGTGTCGTTCAGGT
>WBUG01000075.1 GCA_008933835.1 Bacteroidota bacterium
GCCCCGCCCCCGCCCTCACGACGACATCACCCGTACCGAGACCGAACTGCACCGGACGGCGCATCCGCGCCCGTGTCCGTCCGGAATCCACACATCCACTCACAATATCACAGGAGTTCCTATGAGGGTGCTCAACATGAAGAAGTTCTCGGGGTCGAACCACCTCCGGGCGTTCTTCGACGTCGAAACGACGGAGGAGATCACGATCAAGGGGTTCAAGATCGCCGACGGCAAGAACGGGCTGTTCATCGCCCCGCCGTCCGACCAGGACAAGAACGACAAGAAGAAGTACTGGGACAAGGTGAAGATGCCGCGCGAGCTGAAGGAGAAGCTCACGACCATGGCGTTGGCGGAGTACGAGAAGCTCAGCGGCTGACGGCCCCTCCGACGCGGCGGTTCAAAACGGCAACGTCCCGGTATCGGGACGTTGTCGTTTTAAAGGAAGAGGGGAACCGGTTCAGTGCGAGCCGGCGGGGGTCTCGTAGTCGATCCCCTGCGCCTTCAGCACGCGCTTCGCCTTGACGGCGAAGAAGGCGAGGTAGCCGAAAAGGAGGATGGTGATGATGTACGAAAGATGGATGTCGTTGAGCACGTCCGCCATCCAGCCCTGCAGCGGGGGGATGAGCGCGCCGCCGAGGATCATCATGATGAGGAACGTGGAGCCCTGGCTGGTGTACTTGCCGAGACCGGCGATGGAGAGGGCGAAGATGGAGGGCCACATCACCGAGCAGAAGAGTCCGCCGCTGATGAAGGCGAAGACCGCGACGGAGCCGGTGGTGAGCATGCCGACGGACATGGCCGCCATGCCGAGCACGGCGAAGGTGAGAAGGGTCTTGGCGGGCTTTTCCTGTCCCACGAAGAACCCCGCGATCTGCACCGCGATGACGAACGCGTACGGGTAGAGGTCGCTCACGTCCGTGCCGCTCAGCGCGTTGACGCCGAGGATGACGCCGAAGGCGACGTACGGCACCACGACGGTCAGCACGTTCTTCCACATCTTCGTCAGGTTGAAGACGGTGATGGCGCCGGTCCACCGCCCGATCATCAGGCTTCCCCAGAAGAGGGAGATGAAGTGGGCGATCTGCGATTCGTCGTAGCCGCCGAACTCGGGGAGTTTCAGCAGCGCGCCGAGGTTGCTCTGGATGGTGACCTCCACCCCCACGTACACGAAGATGGCCGCCATGCCGTAGACGAGCTGCGGGTACTTCAGCGCGCCGGGGCCCGCCTCGATGTGCTCGTCCTGCCGGATGGTGGGGAGGTTGGAGAGGATGAAGAAGACGGCGACGGCGACGAAGAGGCCGGCCAGGAACATGTACATCTGGTTCACGGCGGCGATCTCCACCTGCACGTTCTTCGCGATGCCGCCGAAGAGGAAGTAGCTGACGATGAGCGGTCCGATGGTGGTGCCGAACGAGTTGATGCCGCCGGCCAGGTTCAGCCGGTGGGCCCCCGTCTTCGGATCTCCCAGCGCGATGGCGAAGGGCTGCGCGCAGGTCTGCTGGAGCGAGAAGCCGACGGCGATGAGGAAGAGGGCGCTGAGGATGAGCCAGTAGTTGCCGACGTTCACGGCGCCGATCATGGCCACGGCCCCGGCGGCGGAGACGAAGAGCCCGTAGGCGATCCCCATCTTGTAGCCGATCTTGTTGAGGAAGTCGATCTTCATCAGCCGCTCTATTAAATAGAGGGCGAGGGAGCCCACGAAGTAGGCGAGGTAGAACGCCAGGTCGATGAGCTGGGACTGGAACTGCGACAGTCCGAAATGCTCCTTGCAGAAGGGGATGAAGACGCCGTTCGAGGCGGCGAGGAATCCCCAGAAGAAGAAGACGGTCACCAGGGTCGCGAACTGCGACGAGGTGGAGGAGGTCTGTTTCATAGTGTCGACGATGGTGGATGGGTGGAATCGGGAGACGGATGCCCGCATAGGGTACCAATTAATGGAGTGGAATTCAACCGGAAAGTGCGCCCCGCATTGGAGCGGGGGGCATTTTTTGCGTACCTTGACCCGTTCCGGTTCCCTCGTTCATCATCAATCCGAACTCAGAGCGTATGGACATCCTTCAGGCGGCGGTACTCGGCATCATCCAGGGGTTGACGGAGTTCCTTCCCATCAGCAGCACGGCGCACCTGCGCATCGTGCCGGCGCTGCTCGGATGGCGGGACCCCGGTGCGGCGTTCACGGCGGTGGTGCAGTTCGGCACGCTGGCGGCGGTGCTGCTCTACTTCTCGAAGGAGATCGTCTCCATCGCCGGCGCGGTGGTGCGGGGGATAATGGCGGGGGCGCCGCTTCGGGACCGCGAGGCGCAGCTCGGGTGGATGATCGCCGCGGGAACGCTCCCCATCGTCGTCGCCGGACTGGCGCTGAAACATCACATCGAGACCTCGTTCCGCTCGCTGTACGTCATCGGAGCGTCGCTCATCGTGCTGGCGCTCGTGCTGATGTGGGCGGAGCGGCGTATGCAGCGGCGCACGGCGGCGGGAACGCCGCTCACCGGCATGGACGGGATCGGCTGGAAGGAGGCGCTCATCGTGGGACTGGCGCAGGCGGTGGCGCTCGTGCCCGGTTCGTCGCGCTCCGGCACCACCATCACCGGCGGACTGCTCGTCGGGCTCGACCGCGCAACGGCGGCGCGGTTCTCGTTCCTGCTCTCGCTGCCGTCGGTGCTGGCGGCCGGGGTGCTGGAGCTCGTCCGGGAGCGCGAGCATCTCCTGTCGTCGGACGTCGGTGCGCTCAATCTGCTCGTCGCCACCGCGGTCTCCGGCGTTGTGGGGTACGCCTCCATCGCCTTCCTGCTGGACTACCTGAAACGGCACACCACCTACCTCTTCATCGTCTACCGCCTCATCGTCGGCACGGCGCTGCTCGCGCTCGCCGCTTCCGGCGTGCTGCCGGCGAACTGAGGCGCGCGCCATGACCGGTCACCGGCCTCCGACCGTCCGCTACCACGTGGACCCGCTCTTCCGGAAGGAACTGGAGAAGCTGCCGTGGAGCGAGCCCATCGCGGAGTGGCACCGGTACGGCGTGGTGCCGCTGGACATCAAGCGCGGACCGTCGCGGCACACCGTCATCTTCGTCCGGACCGGACGCTTCGCCTTCGGCATAAAAGAGATCAGTGAAGAGACCTCTCGGAAGGAGACGGAGAACTACGAGCGGATGCTGCTGATGGGGATCCACACTCTGGTGCCGGCGGGATATGTTGTGCGCGAAGAGCCTCCCATCGCGGTCGAGACGCCCATCGGCACCCAGTACGAGGAGAACAACACGGCGCACACCGTGACGCTGCTGGTGGAGAAGGTGATCCCCGATTCGCTGCTCTACTCGCGCAACTTCCGCCGCGAGAACCGGCGGCGCATCCTCGACGCGGCGGCGGAGCTGTTCGTGCAGCTGCACGCCAACGGTGTGTACTGGGGGGACGCGTCGCTGGCGAACACGCTCATCAAGTTCGAGAAGCGCGACGAACCGTTCCTCGGTCTGCGCACCGTGCTGCGGGCGTACCTGGCGGACGCCGAGACGGTGGAGATACGGCCGAAGCTTTCGGCGTCGATGCGCGAGGCGGACCTCGCGTTCTTCTTCGAATCGATGGAGTGGATCGACGCGGACCTTCGGACGGCGGGACTGGCGGTGAGCGACGGGACGCTGGAGGAGAACCGGGCGTACGTGCGCGAGCGGTACGATCGGCTCTTCGCCGTGGAGCGGAAGAAGCGGCGCTTCCTGCGGGAGACCTCGTTCAGCATCGACCGGTTCCTGGGGGGCATCTCCGATCCGTCGTACGTGGACCTCTTCCTGAAGCACATCGAAGAGCACAAGTGGTACATGAGCGAGCGGGC
The DNA here is from genome assembly GCA_008933835.1 of Bacteroidota bacterium. Lineage (GTDB taxonomy): Bacteria > Bacteroidota > Ignavibacteria > UBA10030 > UBA8401 > SpSt-333. The sequence continues at coordinate 3,826 of WBUG01000075.1, forward strand.
GTCCGGACCGGTGACCCTCGCGGACGCGACGCGCGACTGGTACGAGACGGTGTTCGTTCCAATCTGCCGCACCTTCCGGGAAGGGAACATCGCCGAGCTCTTCCGCGGCAGGACCGCCGCCGAACTGTACATCGACATCATGACGAACAAGTACTTCCTCAGCCAGCGCGAAGGACGGGACGTGGGAATGGCGGCGGCGATGCGCGATTACGCGGAACGCTTCGGCGTGGCGGAGGAGCACTCGACCGCGCTCTCCGCCATCGCGGACAACCTGCTCCGCATTCTCGGGCTGAATTCCCAAAGATAGAAAGACCCCGCCGCGCCGTTCCCGCCGGTGAAAAACCGTTTGCACCCCGCATCGAAATTGAGCAGATTACAGCAATAATGGTTGGGCACAATAGTTGCTATTAGCAATAATTGATGGAAGTCATCATGTCTATCAAACAGTCCAATACGGCGGCGGCGGAGGTCGCAGAACTGACCTTCAACCTGCTGGCCGGATGTCAGGAAAAAGAGGAGCGGTTCGCCGCCCAATTGAAGATCACCGTGTCGGAGTTCCGGTGTGTACGCGCCTTCCGGGGGGAAAAGTCTCTCCCGGTGAAGACCCTGGTCGAGCGCGTGAAATTGAGCGGAAGCCGTCTCACCCGCATCCTCACCACGCTCGAGAAGAACGGGTATCTGCAGCGCTCCATCGACCTGCATGACCGCCGCAGCATCACGGTCGTCCTCACCAAGAAGGGGATCGACCTGTCGCAGCGGCTGGAGGCGCGCTACCTGCAGATCCACGAGGAGATCCTGAGCGGCATTCCGAGAGAGATGCACGCGCCGCTCATCGCGGGGCTGCGGAACATGCTCGGCTCTCTGGAACGCTGGCTGCACCACTCCCGCTGACATCACGGGGCTGTTTGATGGACGATCGTGCCGTTCCGGAAACGGAGCGGCGGTATTCACCGTCCACAGAACAGGTGTCCCCATGAACGAACGAACCTTCCGTACGCTGCTCATCGCCTTTATCGTCGTTTCCGCCGCCCTCATCGGCTGCAAGAAGGACGAAGACCTCGCGCCGACCCCCGCCGGTCATGCCGGCAACGCCAACTGCGTGGAATGCCACACCAACTATGCGCTGCTGAAGCAGGTGCACTCCCCCGACACCGCCGTCGCTGCCGGAGGCTGCAGCGGCGAGGCCGTCCACATCGAACCGTACGACCGCGTGTACATGGATCCCGCCGGGTTCGCCGCGTTCGCCAAGTCGGCGCACGGACAGAAGGAATGCGTCTGGTGCCACGGCGGCAATCCGGACACGAAGGACAAGAAGCTCGCGCACACCGGCGATTTCGTCCGCCATCCCTCGACGAAGGCGGAAACGAAATGCGTCACGTGTCATCCGGCGCAGGCGGTGACGCCGAACAGTCTGCACGCGCAGGGATGGGGCCAGAAGGCGATGATGACCTCGCGCTACGGCGTGGCGACGTTCGACCAGCTGCCCGACCGGCTCAAGTTCGGATACCAGAAGAACTGTTCGATCTGCCACGGCACATGCGGCGACTGCCATGTGAACCGTCCCTCCGCGGGCGGCGGCGGCCTGTACAAGGGGCATCAGTTCGTGAAGACGCCGGACATGATCGACCAGTGCGTCGCGTGCCACACCAGCCGCGGCGGACATGCGTTCCTCGGCGTGGCCGCGGGCACGGTGCCGGACGTGCACAAGACGAAGCTCAACGCCACCTGCCTCACCTGCCACAGCGGCATGGAGGTGCACGGCAACGGGATGGTGTACGACCAGCGCTACAAGACGCCGCAGCTTCCGAAGTGCGAGGACTGCCACTCGAACATCAAGACGAGCAACAGTTACCACAGCACGCACATCTCATCGTTCAATTGTCAGACGTGCCACTCGCAGGAGTACAACAACTGCGGCTCCTGCCACGTAGGAGGCGAAGGGGCGCGCGTCCATGCGTATCAGTCGTTCAAGATCGGCATGAACCCCATCCCGGACGTGCGGCCGTTCCGCATGGCGACGGTGCGCCGCTCGCTGATGGCGCCGGACAGCTGGGAGGAGTACGGCGTGCCGGTGCTGGCGAACTTCGACTCCAAACCGACCTATAAGTACACCACGCCGCACAACATCCAGCGGTGGACCCCCCGCACGCAGGTGGCCTCCGGAAAGGCGTGCTACGACAACTGTCACATCATCAAGGAAGGGAGCACCTTCCGGAACAAACAGCTCTACCTCTTCAACGCGGACCTGGAAACCTGGGAGCTCAACGCCACCAAGAACGTAACGGTGGACGGCAAGCTTCCGGCCGCGTGGGGAGCGAACTGAACAGCTTTCGCTCGCGTCTCAGAGTGAACGTCCCCCCATCACCCATATAGAAGGCATCCCATGAAAAAGCACAATCTGCTGTATCTGCTCGCCGCCGTGCTGCTCCTCGCCGTCGGTTGTAAAGAAGACGAGTCCGATCCCGTCACGCCGACCCCGACCGTGAACGAGGCCGCCGAGCTCGCGAAGTACGTCGAATCGAACAACGATTACATCTACGCAGCCTCCTCGTTCGTGCTGTCCGCTTCCACCTACCGCACGGAAGTGGTCGCCGATCCGACGAAGATCTACACCATCGACATCCGCAGCAACACCGACTACGCCGCCAAGCACCTCAAGGGCGCGGTCAACGTCGCGCTGAAGGACCTCTACACGCACATCAAGGGGCTGACGTTCGCCAACTACAAGTACGTGGTCGTCACCTGCTACTCCGGCCAGTCCGCCGCCTTCGGCGTCTCGGTCGTCCGTTCGCTGCTGCCGCTGGCGGAGGCGAACAAGGTCGTCTCGCTGAAGTGGGGCATGAGCTCCATCGATTCGAGCTTCGCCACCAACTTCTGGCTCGCCAAGACGAGCAACGTGCGCTCCGCGTCGTTCGTGAACACCCCCGCTCCGGCCAAACCGGCGAAGGGCGAACTGCCGACCCTCTCCACCGGGAAGACCACCGGCAAGGAGATCCTCGAAGCCCGCGCCGCCGAAGTGCTGACCGCCGGATACAACATCTCCGTCACCGAAGCGACGGTCTATACGAACCTGAGCAACTACTTCATCGCCAACTACTGGCCGAACGCAGCCTACCTTGATCCCGGACACATCGACGGTGCCTATAACTACGATCCCACCACGAAGCCGTTCAAGGTCGACAGCCTGTTGAAGACGCTGCCCACCAACAAGCCGGTCGTGCTCTACTGTTACACCGGCCAGACCAGCTCGTACGTCGGCGCCTACCTGAAGATGCTCGGCTACGACGTGAAGTCGCTGGGCTACGGCGCCAACAGCATGATCTTCGACAAGATGCGCGCCAGTTCCAACACCTCCGCCAACGCCTTCGTGCCGGCGAACGAGATCAAGGGATACAAGGACCTGCTCGAGTGATCCCCCCCTGCAGCACCGCACCAACGACGGCGCCCGGAGCAATCCGGGCGTTCGTCGTTTTTAAGGGCATTTTTTCGTATACTGTCCCACCGACCATCATTCAACGGAACCGACATGAGCACCGTGCCTCCCTCCGCCGTCAAGGCGTTCGACGCCTCCACACTCGAAAAGACCGCGTACACCTCGGTCGCGAACGTGCCCACGCGCGAACCGAACGACCGGTACCGTCTCGGCTACAGCGTCTGGTCGTTCCTGAGCGAACGGAAAGGGACGCTCGACCAAGCGGTGCACACCGCCGGCGCCCGGCTGCTCATCCCCGAGGCGGACGCCGTGACGGCGATCCGCGCCGAACTGGCCAAGGCCGGCATCGAGGCGTGAGCGGACGGTCATGCAGGCCATCCTCGGCTTCCTGAACGACCTCATCATGGCGTTCATCCCGCTCTTCGTCGCCATCGACGTGCCGGGACTGGTGCCGCTCTTCCTCTCGCTCACCGCGGGGATGACGCTGAAGTCCAAGCGCCAGCTCATCGTGGAGGCGACCCTCACCGCCGGCGCGGTGGCGCTCATCTTCCTCGTCCTGGGCAAGGTCATCTTCCGGTTCCTCGGCATCACGGACAACGACTTCCGCATCGGCGGCGGCATCGTGCTGCTGGTGCTCGCCGTGACCGACCTGCTCTTCACCTCCGAAGAACGCAAAGGACCGAACACCTCCGTCGGGGTGGTCCCCATCGGCATCCCGCTCATCATGGGACCCGCCGCGCTCACCTCCATCATCATCGTGGTGGACGCGTACGGGTACTGGATCTCGATGCTCTCGCTCGTCCTCAACCTCTTCATCGTCTGGTTCACCTTCCGCCATTCGGACGTCGTCATCCGCGTGATGGGTGACGGCGGTGCGCGCGCCTTCGCGAAGGTGGCCTCGCTCTTCATGGTCGCCATCGCGGTGATGATGATCCGCGTCGGCATCCAGAACATCGTGCAATGAACCCTCCGTACGGTCCCGTGCTCGCCTCCATCGCCGCCGAGGTCGCCCCGCTGCGCGGCACCGGCGCGGTCGCGTCGTACATCCCGGAGCTGGCGCTCGTTCCGCCGGACCGATTCGGCATGCACCTGCGCACCGTGGAGGGGGAGGACCACGCCGTCGGACAGAGCGACGAGCGGTTCTCCGTGCAGAGCATCGCGAAGGTGTTCGCCCTGGCGCTCGCGGTGTCGCTGGAGGGGGAGACCATCTTCCGCCGCGTGGGCGTGGAGCCCTCCGGCACCTCGTTCAACTCCCTGGTGCAGCTCGAAGTGGAGAAGGGGATCCCGCGGAACCCCCTCATCAACGCCGGCGCGATGGTGGTGTGCGACATCCTGCTGGACCGGCTCGCGGAACCGCGCGCCGACCTGCTGCGGTTCGTCCGCCGGCTCGCCGGGCGGGAGGACGTCGCGTTCAACGAACGCGTCGCCGCGTCGGAACGGGAGAACGGGTTCCGGAACGTCGCGCTCGCGAACTTCCTCCGCTCCTTCGACAACCTGCGGCACGATCCGGCCGAGGTGCTGGACCTCTACTTCCATCTCTGTGCGGTGGAGATGTCGTGCCGGGAACTGGCCACCGCCTTCCTCCTCTTCGCCAACCACGGCACCGTTCCCGCCACGGGGGAGCGGGTGCTGACGCAGAGCCAGACCAAGCGGCTCAACGCCGTGATGCAGACGTGCGGGTTCTACGACGAGGCGGGAGAGTTCTCGTTCACCGTGGGGCTCCCCGGCAAGAGCGGCGTCGGCGGCGGCATCGTCGCGCTGCATCCCTCCCGGTACGCGGTGGCGGTGTGGAGTCCGCGCCTGAACGCGAAGGGGAACTCCGTGATGGGGATGAAGGCGCTCGAACTGCTCACGACCAAGCTCGGTCTCTCCATCTTCTGACCACGCCATGCTGCGCTCCCTCCATCGACCCTCGTCCGTTCCCGGCGGCACCGCGCCGGCGCTCGTGCTGCTGCACGGACGCGGGGCGGACGAGCACGACCTCTTCGGACTCGCCGGTCTCTTCGATCCCCGCTTCGACGTGCACAGCCTCCGGGCGCCTTTCGAGTACGAATGGGGAGGGTACCAGTGGTTCCGGCTGTTCGAAGAGGGGCGGGCGGACATGGAAGGGTACGCGCAGAGCCGCGACGCCGTGCGCGCGTACGTCGCCGGTCTCCGTCCGCGCCGCACGGTGCTGCTGGGATTCAGCATGGGGGCCATCATGGCGCACGCGCTCTCGCTCACGGAACCGGGGTTCGCGGCCGGCACCGCCGCACTGAGCGGTTTCGCGCCGCCGCAGCTCGCCGCCGAGTACCGGCCGGACGATCTGAACGGGATGCCGGTGTTCATCGGACACGGCACGCAGGACCCCGTGGTGCCGGTCTCGTTCGCCCGGGAGACGCACGAACTCCTTCTCCGTTCCTCCGCCTCCGTCACGTACCGCGAATACCGCGCCGGCCACCAGATCACCGACGAGTGCATCGACGACCTCCGCGCCTGGCTCGCCGCGCTGCTCTGATACGCGGCATGTGACGCGCTCCACACCCCGCCCGCCCCGTATTGTTTTTCGGAACCCCATTCGGTATACTGTCCGCCATGGGGAGACTTTCCACCGCGGTCATCATCATCCTGCTGCTGGGGGCGGCGACGGATGCGGCCCGCTCCGACGGCGCATTCACCTCCAAGCGCATCACGCAGTACTCGCTCGATTCCTGGACGGACGTCCGAGGTCTCCGGCACAACTCCATCATCGCCATCCGCCGGACCGACGACGGCTACCTCTGGCTCGCCACGTACGCCCGTCTCTACCGGTTCGACGGCGTGGAATTCCTTCCCGTCCCCTCCATCGACGCCCCCCGTTCCCTTGCGACCGATTCCCGCGGCCGGCTGTGGATCGGCACGGCGGACGGCGTCCATCTCTATTATAAGGGGACGTTCGAACGCCTCCCCGCCGATTCGTCCTTCCGGCGCCGTGTCATACATTCCATCATCGAGCGGAGCGACGGCACGATGCTCTTCGGCACCGCGGGCGGGGTCCTGTCCTATGACGGCGCCCGGGTCGAGGACCGTTCGTTCGAACTCGACGCGGTGGGACGCATCGTGTACTGCATCACCGAGACCGCCGACGGCGAGCTGTGGCTCGGCACGGACCGCGGCGCGCGACGCGTCACCACGTCCTTCACCGAGACCATCGACACCACCACCGGTTCGCTCCGCCACTCCGTGGTCCGCTCCATCATGGAGGACCGGTACGGCTATGTCTGGATCGGTACGGCGGGAGGGGGCGTCACCCGCTTCCGCGAAGGGCACTTCTCGTTCTTCTCGGTGCACGACGGACTGCCGAGCAACGTGGTGCGGGTGCTGTATGAGGACCGGAACGGCAGCGTGTGGATTGGTACGAGCGGCGGCGGACTGTCCCGCTACCGCAACGGACGCTTCGAGACGCTCGGCAGCGCCGACGGTCTGACCACGGACGTCGTCTGGGCGCTGCATCAGGACCCCGAAGGCTCGCTGTGGATCGGCACCGGCGGCGGCGGACTGAACCGGCTGCGCGACACACGCATCCTCACGCTGACGAAGCGGGAGGGGCTCGGCAACAATTTCCTCTGGACGGTGTTCCAGGACAGCCGCGGGCGCCAGTGGCTCGGCACGAACGGCTCCGGCGTGACGGTGTGGGACAACGGCATCGCGCGGACGCTGACGGTGGCGAACGATCCGCTCAGCAACATCGT
>WBUG01000125.1 GCA_008933835.1 Bacteroidota bacterium
GCCAATTGCGCCGACGCGTCGGCCAGGAACCGGCTCTCGACGGTCTGTTGGTGCAGCCGTTCCTCGGCGACCCGGCGTTCGGTGATGTCCTGCGCGATACCGTCCCAGACGATGTCGCCGTTCTCCCTATGGTGCGGAGAGGCGTCGAGGCGTATCCATCGGACACCGCCCGGGGTGCCGTACCGGACTTCGATGCTCGTGTCCTCGTCATGCCAGCGGGGATCGGTGATCCACTGCGCGAAGGCGGCACGGTCCTCTTCATACACCAGTTCCACCACCCGGTCCACGTCCGACAGGAGCGGCGCGGTGTCGATGCCGAACATCTCGGCGACGCGGGGACTGAGGTATTCCAGCCGGTTCTCCCCCTGCGCGGTGCGGCGGAACTTGTAGAGGGCGAAGGGGACGCGGGTGAGCAGTTCTTCGTATTCGCGGTTCTGTTCCGCGAGGGACGATGCGTCGCGCCGGTGCGCCGAGACGTCGTGCAGCGCGCACAACACGGCGCCGGAGGCGTCGTCGCGGGTGAAACGGAGGTCCGCCGTCATCACGGCGCCGCGGGGGAGGCTGAAGGGAACGGCGTCGAACGCGGCGAGCCCTCCTTTGGAGGTCCTCCAGGCGGCGGAGAGGGGAGAGCGATGGGGGGGTTCGACGAGGGACCAGAGGGTCCGTTTGGAGAGGGCCGCGGCCGCGATGCCGAGACGTCGTCGTAGATGCGCATCGATGTCGATGATGCGGCCCGACGGGCGGAGGACGACAACGCCGTCCGAGACCGACAACAGCGCGGAACGGACGAGCGCACCGGAGGGGGAGAGAGCCGTACGGACTTTTCCTGCGGACATAGAAATTTCGATTGAGCGCTCCGGGCGGACGAGCCGATGCGGCATCAAAGGCGTTGGGCGCCGTTGTGCGGAAGAGGTTCTGCGGCCACCGACCCGGGCGCGGTCGTGTACACGGTCGAACTCTGGAAACTACAGATTCAAATCACGCCAGTCAATCCTTTTCCCGTTCGGCCGCACCGAAAACGGATACGATGGTGCGGTCTGTTGCCGGCGGGTCAGGCGTTCTTCCCCTCCGGAAGCGTGAATGTGAAGACGGCCCCCTTTCCCACCTCCCCCTCACCGTTGACCGTGCCGCCGTGCCGGTGCACGATGCGTTTCACGATGGAGAGTCCGACGCCCACCCCTTTGAACTCCGCATCGGAATGCAAACGCTGAAACACGCCGAAGAGCTTGTCGGCGTTCTTTCCGTCGAAGCCGGCGCCGTTGTCCCGCACCCAATAGAGGGTCCGATCCCCCTCGATCCTTCCTCCGATCTCGACCCTCGGGTGCTCGGCGGCGGAGGAATATTTCACGGCGTTGGAGATGAGATTCGTCCATACCAACCGGATCAGCACTTCGTCCGCGAACGCCGGAGGGAGCGGAAGGATGGTGAACGAACAGCGCTCGCCCCCCTGCATGTATTCGTCGGTGATCTGTCGCGTGATGCGCTCCATATCGACGGGCTCCGGCCGCAGGTCGCTGCCGCCGACGCGCGACAGATTGAGGAGCGCGGCGATGAAGTTCTCCATCTTCTGAGCGCTCGTCCGGACGACGCCGAGCTTGCGGCGCGCGTCCGGCGTGAGGGCCTCCCCGTGGTCCTCCAGGAACGCCGCCGTGAACGAATCGATGGCGCGGATCGGAGCCCGGAGGTCGTGCGAGACGGAGTAGACGAAGGCCTCGAGCTCCTGATTCGTTCCGGTGAGCAGCCGGGTCCGTTCCTCCACCTTCCGTTCGAGCTCCGCGTTCATCCGTTTCAGTTCGTTCTGCGCGGCGACGCGGTCCGTCACGTCGCGGATGATGTTGAGGATCCGGTCGTTCCCGAACGCGAGCATCCGCGCCTCGTAATACCGGGTGCCGGAGGCTGACGGGGTGCTGTACTCATACTGCACCACGCCGCCGTTCAGCGATTCGGCGAACTTCGGCCGCACGATGTCGGTGAGCCACG
>WBUG01000076.1 GCA_008933835.1 Bacteroidota bacterium
GGCGAGGGGGCCGGGGATTCCGGAACGTCGTTCGGGGCGGGTGTCTCGTTCGTGTTCAGTGTTTCCTCGTTCATGGCGTTAAAGCGTCTGTTTCGATTGCTGGAACAGTCCTGTGATGGTGCGGGCGACGTAGTCGACGAGCGGTATCATCTTCGCGTACTCCATCCGCTTCGGTCCGAGCACGCCGAGGGTGCCGGTGAGGTCCCCCACCGTGTAGGTGGTGGTCACGACGCTGAAATCCTTCAGGTCGTCGATGCGGCTCTCCTCGCCGATGGTGACGGTCGCCATGCCGTGCCGGGGGTCGGTGTTCTCCAGCACGTGGATGATGATGTCCTCGTTGTCCATCAGTTCGATGACGCTCTTGAAGTTCTTGGCGTCCTCGAACTCCGGCTGCGTGAGCATGCTCTTCGTCCCGCCGATGTGGATCTTCTCCTTCCGGTTCTCGTCGAACAGCTTGTCCACCGATTCGATGAAGAGGCGGATGAGCCCCGATTCCTCGTGGCGGTAGTCGCGCAGCCGTTCGGCGAAGGTCTCGCGGATCTGTGTCAGCGTGAGGCCGCTCAGCTTCTCGTTCAGGATGCGCGCAACGTCCTCGAGCCGCGGACGGCTCAGCTCGGACTGCACCTCCATCATGATGGTCTTCACCAGGCCGCTGCGGATGGAGATGATGACGAGCAGCCGGGTGCCGGATACCGGGATGAGCTCGAGCTTTTCGAAGACGCCGGAGGTCATCTGCGGCGCCGTCACCACCGCCAGCTGATGCGAGATGGTGCCGAGGATGCGCGAGGCGATCTTCAGCACTTCGTCCGTCTCGATGCTTCCCTGCAGCTGTGACTGGATGACCGACTGGTCCTTCTGGGAAATACGGTCGACTTCCATCAACTCGTTGACGTAGAACCGGTATCCCTTGTCCGTCGGGATGCGTCCCGCGGAAGTGTGGGGATGCCCCAGATATCCGAGATACTCCAGGTCGGACATCACGTTCCGGATGGTGGCCGGACTCAGTCCGATGTCCCGCCGCTTGGAAATATAGCGCGACCCGACCGGAATGGCGGTCTGGATATAGCTGTAGACGATGTTGTGGAGAATGGTCCTCTCCCGCTCGTTCAGCTCGCTCATGCCGGCAGCATCATGAATTGGTGAAAAAATGGCGTAATTTCAGCTAAATTTACGAATTGTTAGCACACTTGTCAAGACACTGCTAACACCCCCGGAGGGGAGAGGGCGGACAGAATGCGGAAAAACAGGCGGAAACGAACGGGGTCAGGCGGGGGTCTCGGTCTTCTGCTCCTTCATCAGATTGAGATTCCGCTCGAGTTCTTTTTTGATATCGATGATGTTCTGGTCGGTCACGTAGTTCGTGTACACGACGTTGGAGAGCTCCACGAGGGAGCGGACCACCGCTTCGATGACCGATGCCTGGCTCTTCAGGTCGTTGATGAGAGCGATGATCTGATTGGCGGTGTCCGGGTCGAGACTCTTGCGCACGTTCCGTTCGTAGGAGGAGGAGCGGAGCATGATGACCGCGAGAGCGTTGTTGACGTGATGGGCGATGGTCCGTACGGTGGTCTGGAACATCTGGATGGCGGCTTTGTGCTTCTCTTCCTCCAGTTGGGCCTGTTCGCGCTGCTTCATCTCCTGCCGGAACAGGTATCGTTCATACACGCCGTTCAGCAGCACCGGCAGATGGCTCAACTCCAACCGTTCTTTCCGCGCATAATCGTAAGCGCCGAGCTTCATTGCGTTCACCGCCACCTCTTCCGTCCCCGCGGCGGTGAGCATGATGACGGGGGTCTCCAGTTTCTGCTCCTTCATCCATTCGAGCACCTGCAGACCGGTCATCGTCCCGAGGTGGTAATCCAGCAGCATGATGTCGAACGCACCGTTCCGAAGCTGTTCGATCCCCGCCTCGCCGGACGAGGCGACGGTCACATCGAAATCTCCCCCCGAACTCAGATCGATGCTGAGGAGCGTAGCGAATGATGATTCATCGTCGACGATGAGCAGCTTCAACGGTTTCTTCATGGACCTTCCTTTTTGGCACACACAAGGTATCATCAATAGGCATCGAAATCAATAAGAATTTCATTTTATCTATCTTGATGGGTGACAAAACACGGAAAAAAAATCCGGTCGAATGACCGGATTCAAGCTGCCCCACAAGGATTCGAACCTCGATAAGCAGAGTCAGAGTCTGCTGTCTTAGCCGTTAGACGATGGGGCAATCAATGCACAAATATAGGAAATCGCCGGGAAAAAATCTACAACACTTTTATGGAACGGAGCAGGCGCTCCACGTACTCCCGGCTCTTCGCGTCGACCCGCAAAGTGACAGTGGTTCCGTGCTCCTCGAACGCCTGTTCCGTGACCTCGGCGAGGTCGTGCAGTTTCGAGAGGATGCGGTACTGGTCCGGAGGAAGGGTCACCGTGTACTCGGTGAAGGAGGAACGGAGATGCGACAGCAGCAGTTCCTTCAGGCCGAGGATGTTGATGCCGCGGCGGGCGGAGATGAAGACGCTCGGCTGGTACCGTTCCTGCAGCTGCATCACGAGCGTCCGGTCTTCGAGCGCGTCCACCTTATTGAAGACGTGGATGACCGGCGTCTGCGCCGCGCCGAGCTCGGCGATGGTCTCAGTGACGACGGCGATGTGCTCCTCCATCTGCGGATGCGACAGGTCGATGACGTGCAGCAGCACATCGGCTTCGGTCACCTCCTCCAGCGTGCTCTTGAACGACGCGACGAGATGGTGCGGCAGCTTGCGGATGAAGCCGACGGTGTCGGTCACCAGTACCGTCTCCGTCGTGCCGAGCTCCACCGTGCGCGTGGTGGCGTCGAGCGTGGCGAAGAGCCGGTCCTCGACGAACACGTCGGAATCGGACAGGGTGTTGAGCAGCGTCGATTTGCCGGCGTTCGTGTACCCCACGAGCGCGATGTTGTGCTGTTCCTTCCGTCCCTTGCGCTGCGTGGCACGCTGCGTCGCGATGCGTTCCAGGCGTTCCTTCAGATGCGCGATGCGCTCGCGGATCATCCGGCGGTCGGTCTCGATCTGCGTCTCGCCGGGACCCCGTGTCCCGACGCCGCCGAACTGTTTTGAGAGGTGGGTCCAGAGCCGCGTCAGGCGCGGCAGCATGTACTGCAGCTGCGCCAGTTCCACCTGCGTCTTCGCTTCGTTGGTGCGCGCCCGGGAAGCGAAGATGTCCAGGATGAGTCCGCTCCGGTCCACGATCTTCCGGTTCGTCATCTTCTCCAGGTTCCGCACCTGCGCGGGGGAGAGGTCGTCGTCGAAGATGATGAGGGAGATCTGCTCTTCCTCGGCGAGCTGGGTGAGCTGCTCGACCTTCCCCTTGCCGATGTAGTACGCGGCGTCGAACCGGTCCTTGGACTGCAGGACGGTGTGGACAACGTCGGCGCCGGCGGTGTCCGCCAGCATCACCAGTTCGGCCAGATGGTCTTCGGTCTGCCGGCGTTCCACGCTCTTCGGTGCGACCGCCACGGCGATGGCCCGTTCGCGTCCGGTGGATCTGAGTTCGATCATGCGTTCTTCCTTTCGCGCGCGATGAGCATCTCGGCGAGTCCCAGCAGGAGCGCCGCCAGGGCGAAACCGCGCCACAGTTCGGTGCCGTACCGGCTCTTCCGGACGCTCTCCGCGAGCGGTTCATCCGGCGCCAGGACGGTGACGTTCGCCGGGAGCGCTCCCAGCCGTTCGGCGCCCGACGCGGATTCGGATACGGAGGCCAACGCCGACTCGGACTCCCGTTCGTCCATCGTCGCGGCCGCCATGCCCACCGTGTCCCGCCCGGCGACGATGCGGTACAATCCGGGTGAGGGGAGTTCGGGCGCGGTGAGGATGCGGGTGATGCTGCCGTCGCCGTTCGTGCGGGCGTAGGAGCGGAGAGGGGCCGGCCGGCGCTCCGGGTCCGTCAGCGTCAGTTCCGGCGACAGCGCGCCGCGGCCGACGAGGAGTGATGCGGGGAATTCCGCCGGTTCCCCCGCGGTGTACGATGCGCTCATCGCTTCGAGCGACGCGAGCGACGAGAGGTACAGCGCCGACTGGTAGAGCAGCGGTACGAACAGACCGGCGGAGGTGAGGTCCGACCATCCCGGCCGTGCGGGGACGGCGAAGCCGAGGATGCGGCCGCGGGAGAGCTCCCGGATCCACAGGAAGGGGACGCCGTTGGAGAGCGCGATGACCGTCCGCATCTCCTTCCGGGCGGGAAGGGAGTACGCGGTTCGGATGTCCGGCGATTCCAGCGCTCGCTCCTTCCGCTGCGCTCCGTCGAACATGCCGCGGAAGAGGGGGAATTCCAGGTCGGCGGCACCGAACCGCATCGGCGCGTCCGCCGGGGCCTGAACGGCCGTGCCGGGCGGAAGACCGAACGATTCGAGGTACCGGTACGTTCCTGCCGTCGAGTCCTGTCCGGGGAAGAAGATCATCGCCCCGCCCGCGACGACGTGGCTGCGCAGCAGCGTCCGTTGTCCCTCCGAAAGCGCCGGCACGCCGGCGAGGATGACGAGCCCGGCATCCTCGATGCCGGCGGCGGTGAGCTGCGGAACGGAGAGCCTGCGCACTTCCGTGGCACCGGCAGCGGAGAGGGTGTTCGGGACCGTGAGCGCGGCGGTGATGTACCGGGCCGCGGTCTCATCGGGCGTCACCAGGACGATGCGGAGCCGTTCCGGTACATGGAAGGCGAAGGAACGGACATCGTCCGCTTCGAACGGATCGGATTCGAGCGTCACCTCGCCGCTGATGAAACCGGCGCGCTCCGGCGTGAGGGTGAACTCCGCCGTGCCGGATTCGCCGCCGTCCAGGGAGAGGCTCTTCTGCATGAGCGTCGTCCCGCCGGACGAGAGGGTGACGATATGGTTCTCGGTCCGCCGCGTTCCGTAGTTGACGACCGACGCCCGGACCGTCACCGGTTTCCCGGGAAGCAGGAGCCCGTCCGGCATCGTGACGGAACGGATGCCCCAGTTCTCCGCCGGGGTCACGCAGGAGGGGGCGATGAAGAAACGGACATCAGGACCGAAGAGCGGTTCCGGCGGAGCGTCTCTCCATTCGTCCGGCCGCCGGAGCGTGGAACGCTGGCCGTCCGTCAGCACGTACACTTCCTTGTTCGCGTTCTTCGACGATGCGAGCACGGCGGCGGCGGTGCGAAGGGCGTCGTCCACCGTACGGTATCGCGGAGAGATGAGCGTTCCGTCGATGGCGCGCAGCGTGAACGCCGGGTCGTGTACCGGCACGGGAGGTGCCGGAAGGGGGAGGTCGCCGAGCCGGATGACCGCCGCATCGTCCTGCGGTTCGAGCAGTTCCGCGATCTGGCGGGCCCGTTCCTTCGCCTGGTCGAGGTGCGTCCCCCGTTCGTTGGAGAGCGCCATGCTGGCGGTGTTGTCCAGGATGATGACCACGCTGGTGGCCGCATGCGCGCCTGCCGTCCCGATGCTGCCGTGGAGCGCCGGCCGGGCGAACGCCAGCACCAGCATGACGATGAGGAGGGTCCGCAGCGCCAGCAGCACCCATTGCCGGACGGTGATACGGCGCATGGTGGAGCGCTGCAGCTCCTTCAGGAAGGCGAGCGTGCTGAAATCGATGGTGCGGAGCTTCCGTTTGTTGAGGAGGTGGATGAGGATCGGAATGGCCGCCGCCGCGAGACCGAACAGGACGAATGGGTTGAGGAAGGTCATGCCGATGAACAGGTGACAAAAAAGGGGGGACGAAATATTCATCCAATATACTAGGAGTTCCACTCAAATCAAAAATCACCGTGTCCGGCCGTGAATCCTTTCGCTCCGGAATGCATCTAACTGAGTATCCTCTATGGAAGAACTCATTCACGACGGTCACGGTCACCCGCCGCGGGACGAACGCCAGGCGGCGCTCATCGCGCGGTACTGCGCCGAGGCGGCGGACCGGGTGGAGAAGGCGTCGGACCGGGACGAAGCGAAGCGCATCATCGCGGACTCCTGCGCCCGGTTCGAGAGCGATTGTCAGAGCGCCATCCTTCGCCGGCAGCTCCGCCGCTTTGCCGAGGAACTCCTCCAGCAACGCTGGGGGGAGGCATGATCGACCGGAACATCTCCATCGAAGAGCTCGTGGTCCGGGTGCCCGATTCGGTGCGTTACCTGATGCAGAACGGCATCAAATGTCTCGCCTGCGGGGAACCGGTCTGGGGAACGCTCGCATCGGTGGCGGAGGAGAAAGGGATCCCGGAGGAAGCGATCGAACGGTTCGTCCGGGAACTGAACGAACTTCCCCCCGCGTGATCCCCGGCTCCCATCGCCCTCTCACCCCACGGGACCAACCATGAACGATTCCGACCTCACCATCCTCATCGTCGACGACGAAGCGTCTCAACGGGACATCCTCAGCGGTTACCTGCGGAAGCGTCGGTACACCGTCGCGACCGCCGCCACGCCCGCTGAAGCGCTGAACCGTATCGCGGTCTCACCGGTCGACCTCGTCCTCAGCGATTTCCGGATGCCGGGGATGACCGGATTCGAACTGCTCCGCCATGTGAAACAGAACAATCCTGCCACCGATGTCATCCTCATGACCGCTTTCGGCACCGTCGAAGGAGCGGTCGCGGCCATGAAGGAGGGGGCGTACGATTATATCGGGAAGCCGATCGACCTGGAAGAACTGGAGTTGCTGTTACAGCGGCTGAAAGAACGCCGGCGCCTCATCTCGGAGAACCGCATGCTGCGGGAGCAGCTCACGGAACGTTTCTCCGCCGGAGGCGTGATCGCCGAATCGCCCGAGATGCAGAACGTCGTCTCCACCGCGCTGCGGGTGGCGGCCTCCCGGGCGCCGGTCCTGGTCCGCGGCGAGAGCGGCACCGGAAAAGAGGTCATCGCCCGCATCATCCATCAGCAGAGCGAGCGCGGCGGCGGACCGTTCATCGCCGTGAACTGTGCCGCCCTCAACGACAATCTGTTGGAAAGCGAACTGTTCGGCCACGAGAAGGGGGCGTTCACCGGAGCCGAGCGGCAGCGCCGCGGACGGTTCGAGGCGGCGGACGGCGGAACGCTCTTCCTCGACGAGATCGGCGACATCTCCCCGGCGATGCAGGTCCGGTTGCTGCGCGTGCTGCAGGAACGGAGCTTCGAACGGGTCGGCGGAACGGAGACGGTCACCGTCGACGTGCGGATCATCGCCGCGACCCACCGCAATCTGGAGAAGGCCATCGCGGAAGGGGCGTTCCGGGAGGACCTCTACTACCGTCTCAACGTCGTTGCGGTGGAGATCCCGCCGCTCCGTTCCCGCCGTGCGGACATCGCCCCGCTCTTGGAACACTTCCTGATGCGGTTCGCCGCCGAACAGGGACGCCCGGACCTCACCATCAGCCGTGAGGCGTGGGACCTGTTGCTGCGGTACGACTATCCGGGCAACGTCCGCGAACTCGAGAACATCGTGCAGCGGTCGGTCATCTTCTGCCGCGGTGATGCCGTGACGCAGCACGACCTGCCGCCGACCGTCCGCGGTACGCCGTCCGAGCGGTCGGCACCGTCTTCCCCCGCGGGATTGGACGAAGCGGTGGAACGGCTCGAGAAGGAGCTGATCTTCGAGGCGCTTCGCGTTCACGGGAACAATCAGTCGAAAGCGGCCGCACAGCTCGGGGTGAACGAGCGGACGCTCCGCTATAAGTTGAAGAAGTGGGGGCTCAAGGAAAAGGAACGGCCGGCATGACGCCGGCCGTTGTCGTTCGGCGGGTCAGGGAAGGCGCTGCAGGTTGCGGGTGAAAGCGTTCAGATGGTTCACGGAACCCTGGCGGAGCCGGGCGTACACGAAGGCGATGTCCGTTCCCTCGGCGACCGCGGCGCTGCGGATGTCGAGGTCCTCGATGTCCGTCTCTTCGATGAGGACGCCGACCTCCATCGCATCCTTCAGCGAGGAAGTCCCTTTCGCCAGCAGGGTGTTGTAGAGGGTCTGGAGCTCCGGATTCCGGAACGTGCCGGCGTCGGTTCCGGCCGCCGGATCCTCGATGCCGTACCGCTCCAGCAGCACCGCGATGGCGTCCATATGCTGTTGCTCGCTCTTCGCGATGTTCGAAAAGACCCGCGCGTTCCACCGCTCGTTCAGCTTCTGATAGATGTCCCGCGCCAGCTTCTCTTCCTCCCGCATGAACTTCAATCCTTCGGCCGCCTCGTCCGAGGTCTCCGAGACCGGCAGTTGCAGGATCTGCTCCTTGGTCAGCGTCTGACCGGAACCGTCGCCGAATCCCGGCTGGGTCGCCTGGCTCTCGTCGCATCCGATGATGACGGACGATGCGAGAAGGATGAGGATGATGGTGATCTGTTTCATGTTGTTGCTCCTGTATGGTTGATGATGAACGGTGATCGTTGCGATGACCATCTTCCGTGCAACCGGCGTGCCAAACGGTGTACTATCATAGAGGGGTCATATCCATCGTATTTCGTTCCCTTCGTCATCGAGCATTCGACAATATTTGCGCTCCAGTTCGACGAAAATGTCGAAACGGCACCGCCTCAGTGCAAAATACGCTGAATCCGGGCGGTCCGAACCTTGGCACGGGCGTTGCAGTGAGTGAGACCAGAACGATGCAGTCCACACATCAATCTCAATCACCATCATTTAGGAGGAAGGTATGAAACACGTCATGAATTCCATCGCGACCCTCGCGGTCATTCTCGGACTCTCGCTGCTGCTGTCCGAATCGGCATCGGCCCAGACGAAGGGGAACGGCACCGGCACGCCGAAAGGCTCCGGACAGTACTTCGTCGATCAGGACGGCGACGGCATCTGCGACAACGTCGGCACCGGAGTCGGCAAGAAGAGCGACGCCGTACGGCGCGGCAACGCGAACGGTCCGAAGGACGGAACGGGCATGAAGGGCATGGGAGCCAAGAACGGCGCCGGCAAGGGGAGCGGGACGGGCACCGGAACCGGCGTGTGTGACGGGACCGGCACCGGCGGCGGTCAGCATCGCGGCCGCAAGTGACGGAACGATGGTCCGGCGGGAGGTGACTTCCGCCGGACCGCTCAATTCGGTGACATCATGAAGAAGACCATCCTGATCCCCATCCTGCTTCTCCTTTCGGCGGCGTCCGTGACGGGCCAGACACGCGATTCGGTCTCCGCTCCCCGGACGGAGTTCACGGACCGGAACGCGGACGGCGTGCCGGACCGGCGCGGCGGGAAGGGGGTCCGGACGTCGGACCGCTTCATCGACCGGAACGGCGACGGTATCAGTGACGGGCGGGAACGGGGCCTCGGCTTCACCCGCGCGGTGCGCGGCCCTGGGGCCGGGACGGGTAAACAGGGACACAATGAACGGAAGGGACACCGATGAGATTCGGATGGACATTGCTCACGCTGGTGATGGTCACGACGGCGGAGGCGCAGTTCGCCGCCGACGCGTACCTCGGTACGATGCACGATGACAACATCGGCAACAACATGCTCGCCGATCCGGACAACATCTCCATCCTCTCCGGCACGGCGCAGTACGCCTGGGAAGGGGAACGGTGGGAGGCGGAACTCGTCTACGCCGGTTCGTACGAATACTTCACCCAGGCGATCGAACGCTCCCGGACGGACCATGTGGCCGGCGTACGGTGGTCGCGCAGCACCGGCGCGGAAGGCGAGAACGTGCTCACTCTCGGCGGGGAGGTCTCCCTGGGACTTTTCCATGACGGTCTCTCGTTCTACGATCACCGTACGGCGGCGGTCTCCGCGTCGTACAAACATTTCGTCGCCGACGACCTGTACGCCGAAGGGGGATACGACGTACGCGCCTTCTCGTTCATGAACGCCGCGGTCTTCAGTTTCACCGAACACCGCCTTCATCTGCAGACCGGATGGGCTGCGGGCGCGGGGACGACGCTCATCCTGCGCGCCGAGGCGGGGGCGAAGTACTATGCGGAGGCGCTGACCGGGACCGACGAGGGGAAGGGTTGGCTCACCGGTACGGTGCCGGACGTCGCCCAGACGGTGATGCTCGCCCGGGTCGGCCAACGGCTTGGAGAGTCCACCGGCCTCAGCGCGACGCTGCATTATCAGCATGGCCTGAACAAGAAGCCGCGGTACCTGGTGGACGACGAAGGGTACCTCATCGCCGACGACGAACTGTTCGACGACCAGTACGGGTATGAAGGGCTCTCCGCCGTCATGATGTTCACGCACTTCTTCTCGGAGACCTTCCAGGTGAGGGCCACCGGGAGCCGCTCGTCACGCGACTATCTCACCCTTCCGGCGTACGATGTGAACGGGGCCATCCTCTCCGACCGGCGTTCGGACGACCGGTACGTCCTGACGCTCGCCATGGAGTGCGGTCTCTTCGGAACGGGGGCCCTCTATCGAATGGCCGTCGACCTCATTGACCAACGGTCGAATGATCCGTATTATACGTACAAGAACACGGCCGTCTCGGCGGGGATCGCGCTTCCATTCTGATCCCACGCTCCACCCTGAACCCGGAACGCCGTTCGATGCATCACACCGGTGAACGACGGACCATGCGCACCATCCTTTCCATCCGACCCCGATACATCTTCACGGCCGCCGCCGGTCTGGCGGTGATGCTGTTCTCCTCGGCCTTCATCGAACTCCGGCAGAGCCAGCAGGAGCTGCTGCACGTGCTCGCGGAACATTCGCTCACGCTCTCGTCCGCGGTGCAGCGGAGCAGCGAGAACATCG
>WBUG01000077.1 GCA_008933835.1 Bacteroidota bacterium
GTTCTTCCAAAGCACGAAGAAGAAAGCGGCGCAGATGAGGGTCTCGTACACCGGCGTCGGGTGGCAGAGCGTGTCGTCCGGCACCACGCCGTTGATGCCGTACTTCGCGACGATGTCCGGGAACTGGCGGAACGCGGCGGAGGGGGGATAGGTGCCGTTGGAGTAGTCCGTGCCCCACGGCAGCGACGTGGGCATGCCGTAGTCGCCGTCACCCGCCAGATGGCAGCCGATGCGCGCGATGCCGTACGCCAGCATCAGTGCCGGAGCGATGGCGTCCGCCACCTGCATGAAGCGGAGCTTCTTGCGTTTCGTATAGTAATAGATGGAGGCGGTGGCGAGGATGAACCCGCCGTAGAAGGTCAGTCCGCCGGGGGAGAAGGTCATGCCGATCGGGTCGGCGATGAACCGGTCGAAGTTCTCAAGTAGGTAGAGGAGCTTGGAGCCGGACACACCGGCCACCAGTGCGATGAGCGTGATGTTCGAGGCGAGATCGGCCGGGAACTTCCTCCGTTTGAACTCGGAGGCGATGAGCATGTTGGCGATGATGAAGGAGAGCCCCATCATCAGTCCGAAACTGTAGATGGTGAAGGGACCGATATGTCCGATGACCGGGTACATTAGCGTTTCTTTCGTGTGGTGGGACTCTTCGCCGGTGCGGCGTTCCGGCGATGGTCCGGTTTGGGCTCGGGCGGACGGGAATCGGCGAGGCGGTTCCGTTCGAAGAGCTCGCGGTCGGTGTACACCTTCAGGAAACCGTCCGGCTGGGCGGCGAGGCTCACCGAGGCGGTTCCGATCTTCAGTTCCGCGTCGGCCGAGACGGCGTCGTTCTTCGTCAGCGTGAAGCGGAGCGTCTTCGGCAGTTCCCCGTACACCTGCGCGAACTGCGCCGTGCCGGTCTGCGGCATGTTCATGGACGGGGCCTTGAGCCCGTGGAGCGTCCACCGCAGCGCGCGTCCCTCGAGCGATTCGCGCACGTCGATGTGGTACGAGAAATTGGTGAACTGGGTGGTCGTCTCGAGGAGGAAGAGGATCCCCTTCCGTTTCAGGAGTTCGTCCTCGGTGTGTTCGACGAGCAGGCGGTATTCGACGGGATGCTGCTGGGCGGCGGCCATGGTCATTATACGGAATGATGAAGGTCGTCCAACGCCACCTCGACGCTCGAGTGGTCGGACAGGTTCTTCAACACGCCGCGCCCCGCCGCGAGTTCCGCCGCGCCCACCACCAGCACGAAGGCGGCTCCCTGGCGGTCCGCCTCCTTCATCTGCGATTTGAGGCTCCGACCGAGCAGGTCGGTCTCCGCGGCGACGCCGCGCGACCGGAGCTCCATCGTCTTCGCCAGCACCCAGTCGCGGGCCGGTGCGTCCGCCGCCGCCAGGAAGAGGCGCGGACGGGGTTCCGGAGCGGCGAAGCCCTTCTTCTCGAGGATCATCATCAGGCGTTCCATCCCCGCCGCGAAGCCGACGCTGGGGGTCGGTTTGCCGCCGAGCTCCTGCACCAGCAGGTCGTACCGTCCGCCGCCGGCGAGGGCGTCCTGCGAACCGAGTTCGCTGCTGGTGATCTCGAACGCCGTCTTGGTGTAGTAGTCGAGTCCACGCACCAGCCGTCCGTTGACGGTGAAGGGGATGCCGTAGGAGGTGAGGAGCTCCTTCACGCGGCCGAAGTGCGCCGCGCACGCCTCGTTGAGATGGTCGTTGATGAGCGGCATCCCGGCGGTGAGGGCGCGGTCGTTCTCGTCCTTGGAGTCGAGCACGCGCATCGGGTTCTGTTCCAGCCGCTTCTGGCTCTCGGGGGAGAGGCGGTCCGCCACCTTCCGCAGTTCCGCGCGCAGCAGCTCTTTATAGCGCGGGCGGCACTCTTCGTCCCCGACGGAGTTGATCTGCAGGGACCACTGCGTGATGCCGAGCGCGCGGTAGATGTCGATGGCCAGCGCGATGATCTCGGCGTCGGTCTCGGGGGTGGGTGAGCCGGTCGCTTCGGCGCCGAACTGGTGGAACTGCCGGAGGCGTCCCGCCTGCGGGCGTTCCTGCCGGAACATCGGTCCGATGTAGTACACCTTGGTGAGGGGCTGGTCCTGCGCGAGGTTGTTCTGGATGTAGGAGCGCATCACCGAGGCGGTCCCTTCGGGGCGGAGGGTGATGCTGTCGCCGCTGCGGTCCGCGAACGTGTACATCTCCTTGCCGACGATGTCCGTCAGTTCGCCGATGCTGCGGGCGAAGAGTGAGGTCTGTTCGAAGACCGGGGTGCGGATCTCGCGGTAGTTGTAGCGGTGGAAGACGCTGCGGACCGTCTGCTCGACGTGCTGCCACCGGGCGGTCTCCGCCGGCAGGATGTCCTTGGTCCCTTTAATGGCGCGGTATGTCACTCGTCACGGTCCGGATGGATGATGGTGGGGGAGGAACGGTCCGGCCGGAAGGGGCGTCAGCTCTCGAAGTACTGCGCCTCTTCCGAACGGAAGATGTCGATGACCTGCTTCGGCGTCGCGGCGGTGAGCAGTTTGGAGCGGAACTCCTCCTTGTTCATCAGGCGCGAGATGCGGCTGAGCAGCTTGATGTGCGGGCCCACCATGCTGTCCTTGCCGACCAGCAGGAAGATGAGGCGCACCGGCTGTTCGTCCAGCGATTCGTAGTCGATCGGCTCATCGGTGATGGCGAAGGCGGCGACGATGTCCTGCACCGCGTCGGTCTTGCCGTGGGGGATGGCGAATCCGTTGCCGACGCCGGTGGACATGATCTTCTCGCGCTCGAAGATGGCCTCGCGGACCTTCTCGATGTCGAGGATCTTGGACGAGTGGTTCACGATGGCGATCATCTGGTTGATGACCTCGTCCTTGGATTTCCCCTTCAGGTTGACCCGCACCACCGATTCGTCAAGGATATCGCTGATTTTCATTCTCTGCCGAAGCTCCGTTGAAAAGGAATAACCTACCAATATACGTTTTTCGCGTCTGAAATGGAAGCGTCAATCCCGCGTATCGCGCCACTCCACCACCTTCTCTTCGTACTGCGCCACGAGGAGTTCCGCCAGGTTCCGGTCGGCGGATTCGGCGTGGAGGTGGAACTCCGGCTTGGCGCGGTCCGGCCAGAGGAGCACGGAGGTGGACTGCTGACGGTCGAGATGCAGCTTCACGCCGTCGATGAGCACGCGGTGCGGGTGGTCGTCGGTCGCCTTCATCAGGTGCCGCATCACCTTCCCCTTCCGGTCCCACGGACAGCGGATGACGCGCTTGCAGAGGTGGAGCCGCGGCACCTGCTTGTCCAGCTGTCCGAAGCGGACGTTCGCGAGCGCCATCATCTCGAGGATCTTGGCGGCGGAGTACATGCCGTCGCTGGCGAAGAGGAAGTCCGGGAAGATGAACCCTCCCTTGGTGCCGCCGACGAACTTCACGTCGTCCTTCGAGGCGAGGTCCATCAGCGCCAGATGGCTGTCGCGCGTCTTGACGACCTCCACTCCCATGTGCTCGGCGATCAGGTCGATCTCCGCCGAGGCGGTGACGGGGACGGCGATCTTCTTCACGTCCGGGTAGACGGTGAGGAAGAGGTAGGTGATGAGGGTGAGCAGACGGTCGTTGTCGATGAAGGTGCCGTTCTCGTCCACCACGAAGCACTTCTCGGCCCCCGCGTCGAGCATGAAGCCGACGTCGTACCCGAGCGAGGTGACGATGTGCCGCAGCTGCTCCACCGCCGCCGAGAACTCGTCCCGGTTGCGGGTGAGCTTGCGCGGGTCGAGGTAGGCGTTCTGCGAGAGCACCTGCAGGTGGAACGAGCCGAGGATGTTCGGGAAGATGGACGACGCGATGCCGCTGGAGTAGTCCATCACCACCTTGAACTTCGCCGCCGTGATGGCCTCGCTGTTGATGGTGGAGAGGAACTTGGCGATGTAGCTCTCCTGCGCCCGTTCGGGGAACGCGACGGCCCCCACCTCGTCCTGCTTCACGCGGGGGAAGTCCTCGCCGAAGAAGAGGCGTTCGAGCGACTTGGTCTTGCCGGAGGGGAGGTCCTTCCCCTTGGCGTCGAAGAAGATGATGTCGGTGAGGTTCTTGTCCACCGGCGACTTGCGGATGTGGATGCCCCCGGCGTGCTTGCCGGTCCGGAGCTCCTGCCGGAGGATGGGAATGGAGACGGCGCGCAGGTCCCCGGCGTCCACGCCGGCCGACATCAGGCCGCACATGATGGAACGGTTCATCATGCGCGAGACGTTGTCCGCGTCGCGGCTCGTCAGCACGCTCTTTCCCTTGCCGATGAGCCCGCCGAAGGCGGCGCCGATCTTCGCGCCGAACTCGGGGTTCATCTCGATGTTGGAGAGGCCGGTGATGCGCGAATCGGTGAAGAGGTCCTTCAGCCACTTGTCCTCCCACACCATGGAGCGGGTGAGCACCGCGCCCTCCTCCACCTCCTTCTCCGGCCAGAGCTTGATGTTGGGGGCCAGCCGGCTCTCGCTGCCGATGACGCACTTGTCCGAGATGTACACGTTGTCGCTGACGATGGCGTAGTCCCCCACGGTGGTCCACTTGCCGACCACGCACGAGGTGAGCTCGGCCCCCTTGCCGATGCGCACGTCGCCCCATACCACCGAATTGCGGATGACCGCGCCGTCCCCCACCACGCAGTCGTTGCCGATGACGGACTTGATGATGCGGACGTTCTTGCCGATGCGGCAGTTGCGGCCGATGAGCACCTTCCCCTGCAGGTTCTCGACCGGCGATTCGATGACGGTGCCGGTGCCGATGTACGCGGAGCCGACCCGGTTGCCGTCGCACAGCAGGTTCACCTTGTCCTCCAGCGCGTCCAGCTGCGCCTCCTGGTACTCGTTCAGGTTGCCGACGTCGCGCCAGTACCCCTCGGCGATGTAGCCGTACAGCCCCATGTCCTGCTCGAGCATCGCCGGGAAGAGGTTCTTGCTGAAGTCGAACTCCTTCTGGTACGGTACCAGCTGCAGCACCTCGGGTTCCATGATGTAGATGCCGGTGTTGATGGTGTCGGAGAACACCTCGCCCCATGTCGGCTTCTCGAGGAACCGGGTGATCTTCCCGTCCGCCCCGGTGATGACCACGCCGAAGGCGAGCGGATTGGTGGCGCGCGTGAGCACGAGCGTCGCCTTCGCCTTCTTCTCTTCGTGGAACGCGATGGCCTTGGAGAGGTCGAAGTCGGTCAGCACGTCGCCGCTGATGATGATGAACCGTTCGTCCAGGAAGTCCGCCGCGTTGCGGACGCTTCCCGCCGTGCCGTAGTCGGCGTCCGCCTTGCGGTACTGCATGCTCACCCCCACGCGCGAACCGTCGCCGAAGTATCCGGTGATGATCTCGGGCTGGTAGAAGAGGGTGGAGACGATCTGGGTGATGCCGTGTTTCTTGAGCAGGTCGACGATGTGCTGCATCATCGGCTTGTTCATCATCGGAACCATCGGCTTGGGGATGTTGCAGGTGAGCGGACGAAGGCGGGTTCCGAACCCGCCGGACATGATGACGGCTTTCATGAGGCACCCCTTTGACGAGCGTTGAGGAAGGGCTGACTGCGGTTGCTTGAAGG
Source organism: Bacteroidota bacterium (assembly GCA_008933835.1). Lineage (GTDB taxonomy): Bacteria > Bacteroidota > Ignavibacteria > UBA10030 > UBA8401 > SpSt-333. Next base: position 5,526 of record WBUG01000077.1, read on the forward strand.
CAGTGTAAATAAAAAATGAACCGAGTGCAACCCTCGTTCTTCCGAATTTCGACGATTCCGGACCGGATGCGCCGGTATGGCGTCTCCGTACGGCGGGGAAAAAAGCGGAGACGGTGTCGTTGACTTTCCTCGCAGTTTTCGGTAAATTCTCCAGAATATCTGCGATTTCACGTTCAAAGGACTCGTTCATGCCGGACCGTCGTTACGGACACGCCATCGCAGGACGTTACATGGAAGAGGGCGTGTTGGCCGGCATCGGAGTCCTTCTTGTTTGTACCGGGGTGTTCAGCAGCGGCACGCTCACCATCCTCTCCGCCATCGCCATCGGATGCCTGCTCTTCGCCGCCGCATGGCTCCTCCATCGTTCCAAACGCTCCGCGGACCCTGTGCCGGCGGAACCGCCGGAGGAGGAAGCGGACGAGGTGCCGGATGAGGCGTACCTGCGGGAACAGTACCGGCATTCAACTGCGATCGACCAAGAATACTTCGAACCGGCACCGCCGCCCGTGCGGGAGCCGGAACCGCCGCCGGTACGGACGGAGCGCCGTTCCGCCCCGCCTCCGCAGTATTCCGCATCCGATTTCGTCGAGGAACCGTCCCGAACGTCCATGAGTCAACACGAACCGCACAGCGAGTTCTCGCACCTGCTGGTGAAGGTCCTGCAGGCGGTGAAGGAGGTCTGCTTCGCGCACACCGCCGCCTTCTTCTGGGTCAACCACGGCACCCGGCAGCTCGTGGCGGAGGCGAAAGTGACCGACAGCGCATCGTTCACCGCCGAACGGAAGATCCCGCTCGGCGGCGACGTGGTGAGCCGCATCGGCACCGGCGGCGAACCGCAGATCGTCAACAGCATCCTCGCCGAAACGGAGTGTGACATGCTCCGCTACTACACGAGCCTGCAGGATGTCCGTTCCTTCATCGGCGTGCCGGTGTTCCTGCCGGACGCGTCGCCGGCGGACCTGCCGGTGGCGGTGATCGCAGTGGACAGCAAGGCGGAGGACGCGTTCGGACCGGAGACCTTCTCGGTGCTGTCGCACTTCTCCAAGCTCACGGCGGCGATGCTGATGAGCTACACCGAGAAGTTCGACCTGATGGCGGGCGCGAAACTGGTGGAGGCGGACCGGCAGCTGAAGCGCCGCGTGGCGAACCGCCCCACCGTCGCGTCGGTGGTGAACGGGTTCATGGAGCAGCTCGAGACGACGCTGCCGTGGGACGCGCTCGCGGTGGTGCTCTTCGACGAGCATCTCGCTGCCTGGGCGGTGGCCGCCGTCCGCGTGCGGGGGAGCGAACGGTTCGTCGCGCCGAAACAGACCATCGACATGGAACGCAGCATCGTGGGGCAGGCGGTGCGGAACAACCGCGCGACGACGGTGGACCTGCGCACGAACACCGGCATGGTGTTCAACGCGTCGGAGTCCGGTTCGACGCTGCTCAAGCAGGGGACCCTCGCGGTCGTGCCGCTCTCGTCCAACGGGAAATCGTTCGGCGCGGCGGCCGTGGTGCACTCGAAGCAGGGGGCCCTCACGCCGAAGGACGTCGCCGCGGCCGAGTACCTCGCGGCCACCGTCGCGCCGTCGTTCGAGGTGATGGAACTGAACGCCCTCATCAACGAGCACATCGCGGTGGACGAACTGACCGGAGCGCTCTCCAACCGGTACTTCACCGTCCGGCTGGCGGAAGAGGTGAGCCGCGCCTCGGACCGCTCCGAAGACCTGACGCTGGCGCTCGTCACCCTCTCCGGCGCCGCGGAGATCGAACAGCGGTACGGCATCGAAGGGAAGGAGGCGGCGCTCAAGAGCGTGGCGCGCCATCTGCGCGCGGGCGTCCGGCCGTATGACATCGTGGCCCGGTTCGACCTCACCACGTTCGCCGTGGTGCTCACGGACACCATCGCCAACGACGCGTACCTGTGGGCGGAGAAGATGCGCATCGCCATCGCGGGGGGCATCGTCTCCTACGACACGAAGAGCTTCTCCATCTCCGTCACCATCGGCATCAGCGGCGCGGCGGCGAAGATGGCGCCGGACGAACTGGTGAAGAACACCCTCCTGGTGCTGGAGCAGGCGAAGAAATCCGGCGGCAACATCGTGCGGGTGTTCTGATGGCGCGGTCCGGCAAGACGGTCTGCGTGGTCCTGGACGGCGTCGGCATCGGCGCGGCTCCGGACGCGGCGGCGTACGGCGACGAGGGGACGAACACCCTCTGCAATACGGCGTCGGTCACCGGCGGACTCGCGCTGCCGAACATGGCCGCGCTGGGACTCGGGAACATCGCCGCCATCGACGGCGTTCCGGTGACGGAGAACGCGCAGGGCTGCTTCGGCGCCATGCGCGAAGTGTCGAAAGGGAAGGACAGCACCACCGGTCATTGGGAGATCTCCGGCATCATTTTGGAGAAGGACTTCCCGTACTATCCGAAGGGGTTCCCTGCGGAGGTGGTGGAGAAGTTCTGCGCGCTCGGCCGCGTGCCGGGCATCCTCGGGAACAAGGCCGCCTCCGGCACCGCCATCATCGGCGAGCTCGGCGCGGAGCACATGACGACCGGCAAGCCCATCGTCTACACCTCGGCCGATTCGGTCTTCCAGATCGCCGCGCACGAGGAGGTCGTTCCGCTCGAACGGCTGTATGAACTGTGCACCGTCGCGCGGCACCACGTGATGACCGGACCGCACGCGGTGGGACGCATCATCGCGCGGCCGTTCGTCGGCCGTCCGGGATCGTTCTCGCGCACCGCCAACCGGCGCGACTTCTCGCTCGAACCGCCCGCCCGCACGATGCTCGACGTGCTCGCGGCGGAAGGCATCCCGACCGTCGCCGTCGGAAAGATCGACGACCTCTTCGCGGGGAAGAGCCTGAGCGAGAAGCTGCACACCGCCTCGAACGCCGAAGGGATCGAGCGGACCATCGAATGGTGCTCGCGGACGGAACGCGGGTTCATCTTCACGAACCTGGTGGACTTCGACACACTGTACGGACACCGGCAGGACCCGAAGGGGATGAAGGGGGCGCTGGAGTACTTCGACGCGCAGCTGCCGCGCATCATCGCCGCGCTGGGGGACGACGACCTGCTCATCCTCACGGCGGACCACGGCAACGACCCGACGGACGACAGCACGGACCATTCGCGTGAGTTCGTTCCGCTGCTCACCTACTGCCGGTCCGGCAAGCGCGGCGCGGACCTGGGGGTCCGTTCCTCGTTCGCGGACCTCGGCGCGACGGTGACGGACTACTACGGTTTCGGAACGGCCGGACTGAAGGGAAACAGTTTCCTCGGTTCGGTCGTCTAAGGATGGAGAAGCCCCGGCACATGCTGCGGTTCGAGGCGGCCGTCGGACCCGACGGCACGGTCACGTTCACGAAGAACGTGCGTCCGCTCGGACTTCCCCCCGGTGCGGCGGTGACGGTGCAGGTGTTCGGCGGGACGCTCTCGCCGGCGCTCCGGCGCCTCGGCGTGACGGACGACGAGGTCGAGCGCATCGGCACGGTGCAGATGGAGGAGCGCGACAACGTGACCTCCTTCCTCGCCTGCCAGGGGACGCTGCGGAAGAGCGGGTTCGCCCGGAGGAAGCGCGCGTGAAGAAGGTCATCGTCGACGCCGGCGTCATCGCGGAGCATCTGACGACCGCCGAAGCGGTCTCGCCGCTGCGGCGTCTCATGCGCGTCCATCTGTGCTACACCACCGTCGTCAGCGCCGCGGAGCTCTTCGGCCGCGCGCGGACGAAGCGCGAACGGACGGCGGTCATCGCCGCGATGCAGGCGATGAAGGTGCTGGGGATCAACGGACGGAGCGCGCTCCGCATCGGACCGCTGCTGGCGCGCGCGAAGGAGCGGGACGACGCCTACGTCGCCGCCGTCTGCCTCGAGAGCCGTCTGCCGCTCGTCACGAACGAGCCGGAGCGGTACGCCGGACTCCCCGGACTGACGGTGCGGACGCCGGCGGAACTGACACGACAGTAGAGAAACGACAACCATCATAGACACGGACGTTCATGGTCAAGATCACAAAACAGTACACGAACCGCGAAAGCCAGTCGCTCGACAAGTACCTGCAGGAGATCGGCAAGGTCGACCTGCTGACCCCCGACGAGGAGATCGATCTCGCGAAGAAGATCAAGAAGGGGGACCAGCGGTCGCTCGAGAAACTGACGAAGGCGAACCTGCGGTTCGTGGTGAGCGTCGCGAAGCAGTACCAGAACCAGGGGCTCTCGCTCGGCGACCTCATCAACGAAGGGAACCTCGGCCTCATCAAGGCGGCGAAACGGTTCGATGAGACGCGCGGCTTCAAGTTCATCTCCTACGCCGTGTGGTGGATCCGGCAGTCCATCCTGCAGGCGCTCGCGGAGCAGTCGCGCATCGTGCGGCTGCCGCTGAACCGCGTCGGCGCGCTCAACAAGATCGGCAAGGCGTTCAGCCAGCTCGAGCAGGAGTTCGAGCGCGAACCGAGCGCGAGCGAACTGGCGGAGGAGCTCGACATGTCGGTGTTCGAGGTGGCCGACACGCTGAAGATCTCCGGACGCCATCTGTCCGTGGACGCGCCGTTCGCGCAGGGGGAGGACAACCGCCTGCTCGACGTCATCCAGGACGAGCGGCAGCCCTCGCCCGATTCCATCCTGATGGAGGAGTCTCTGAAGGAAGAGGTGAAGCGCGCGCTCGCCACGCTGAGCGAACGCGAGGCGGAGGTCATCCGGCTCTACTTCGGGCTGCAGAAGGAGCATTCGCTCACGCTGGAGGAGATCGGCGAGAAGTTCAATCTCACCCGCGAACGGGTGCGGCAGATCAAGGAGAAGGCCATCCGCCGTCTCCGGCACGCGTCGCGCAGCAAGAACCTCCGCGCGTACCTCGGATAACCGGCGATGACGGAACGTCCGGCGAAACCCCATCTTCCCGTGAGACGGGGTTTTTCGTTTCTCCTGCTCGCCGCGGCGCTGGCGCTGACCGGTTGCGGCACGTCGTCCCCCCGTTTCGCGGGCGAACGGAGCGCCGAGCCGAAGAAGGAGACGAAGAAGCACGGCAGCGTCCGGTTCTCGTCGAAGGAGGCGGAGGAGGAGACGAGGGAGGACGACCGCAAGGTGGACGTGAAGGA
>WBUG01000078.1 GCA_008933835.1 Bacteroidota bacterium
GCGGAGGGGAGCGGCGCTTCCCTGCGGAGTCTGCTTTCGCATCTCTTCGCCCCGGAACACCGCACCGGAATTCTCTACGCCCTCCTCTTCGCGCTCACCGGCGGCGCCGCGTACGAAGGGGTCGGCGTGCTGGCGGGTGCGTGGATGGTCGATTCCGGCATCGCTCCGGACCGAATCGGTCTCTTCTTCTCATTCTTCTCCGTTCTCGGTCTGGTCGCCGGTTCTCTCTCCGGCGGATACCTTGCACGGCGTTTCGGCGTGTACCGGCTCATCTTCATCTCCGCCGCGGCGAACGCTTGGCTCGCGTTCCTACTCGCTCTTCTCCCCTCCGGCACCGAGTACATGCGGCTGTCGTCGCTCACTCTATTATATATCGGCATCGGATTCTTCACCGCCTCCTCCTACGCCATGTTCATGCGTCACACCCCGCCGGCGGCGAGCGCCCTCCTCTTCAGCACGTTCATGGGAGCGACGAACCTGTGCGAGGCGCTCACGGGAGCGGCGGCCGGACATATCGCGGGAAGCGCCGGTTACTCCGCCGCGTTCCTGTTCGGCGGTGCGGTGACGCTGTTCTCTCTCTTCCTGCTCTCTCCGCTCCGCCGCAGCGATCCGTACGGGGACGATGGCCCGGGCGCCCCTCCTCCGTCTTTATAAGCCGATGCACCGTCATCCTTGATTCCGGACGGATTCCTCCGGAACCTGTCCGGCCAGTCCCCGGAGCTCCTTTCATTGTTTGTCGATTCCCGTCACATCATGCCTGCCGTTTTTCCGTACCTCTTCTTTTCGTATATTTCGAAAAGGAAAGGATACCGCATGACCCTGACCAAAGAATTCATCCGCACCATCCCCAAAGTCCTTCTGCACGACCATCTGGACGGCGGCGTCCGGCCGCAGACCGTCATCGACCTTGCCAAAGAACAAGGGTACGACAAACTCCCGACGAGCGATCCCGGCGAACTGGACCGGTGGTTCCAGCGCGGTGCGCAGCGCGGAAGTCTGCCGCTCTTCCTTGAAGGGTTCGAACACACCTGCGGCGTGATGCAGACCGAAGAGGCGCTGGAGCGGGTGGCGTACGAGATGATGGAGGACATGAAGAAGGACGGCGTCATCTACGTCGAGACCCGCTTCGCGCCGGTGTTCCACATCGGGAAGGGGCTCTCCACGTCGCGCGTCGTGAAATCGGTGCTGAAGGGACTGGAGCGCGGCAAGAAGGACTTCGGCGTCCACTACGGCGTCATCATCTGCGCCATGCGGCACATGGAACCCTCCGTCTCGCAGGAAGTGGCGGAACTGGCGGTGGAGTTCCGGAACCAGGGAGTGGTCGGGTTCGATCTGGCCGGCGAAGAGGGCGGATATCCGCCGAAGAAGCATGTGGACGCGTTCCACTACATCCAGCGCGAGAACTTCAACATCACCATCCACGCCGGCGAAGCGTTCGGCAAGGAGTCCATCTGGCAGGCCATCCAGTGGTGCGGCGCGCACCGCATCGGACACGGCACGCGGCTCATCGAAGACATGCGGGTGAAAGAGGGGGAGGTGCTCTCCATGGGAACGCTGGCGCAGTACGTGCTGGACAAGCGCATCCCCATCGAGGTCTGTCTCACCAGCAATCTCCACACCGGCGCGGTGCGGAACCTGGACGAACATCCCTTCCCCATCCTCCACCGCTACAAGTTCCGGCTGACGCTCAATACGGACGACCGGCTGATGAGCGGCATCACCCTCACGGACGAATACTTCGTCGCCCATCAGACGTACGGTCTCACCCTCGCGGACCTGCAGACCATCACCATCAACGCGATGAAGTCCGCCTTCATCCCGTACAAGGACCGCATCCGGCTCATCTACGACGTGCTGAAGCCCGGGTACGCGGACGCGGCGAAGCGGCTCGGATGAAACTCTACTTCCTCAGACACGGCGAAGCCTCCAACCGCGCCGCGACGGACGCCGACCGCGAGCTGACCGAGCTCGGCGCCGCGGACGCCGTGCGCGCCGGCGCGTTCCTCGCCGCCAAGCGCATCGTCCTCACCCGCGTGCTGACGAGTCCCCTCCTGCGCGCACAGCAGACGGCGGACCGGGTGCTTTCTTCGCTCGGTCCCGTACCGCGCGAAGTGACCGAACATCTCGTCCCCTCGTCCGACCCGCGAAACCTGTATCACCTGCTCCGCTCCTTCACCAACGAATCGCGCATCCTGCTCGTCACGCACGAACCGTTCGTCAGCCGCTGCATCGCCGAACTCATCAGCGGCAGCGAAGCGGCGCAGGTGCAGATGAAGCCCGCCACCCTCGCGTACGTCGAAACGGACGGAGTGCCGGGACGCGGGAACGGACGACTGAAGTGGCTCGTCCGGCCGGACATTCTCACCATGATGCGCTGACGGCGGGCGGACCAGGGGAAAAATGCTGTTGGATTTCCCCACATTTTTCAGTTATTTACTCCGCCGGCGGTGATCCGCCCGGCTTCCGATTGCAGATTCGCATATCCGTGCCGATACATCTCCACGGGGAGCGGATTCGGGGTACGGACCATACACTCCATTTTTTTCAATCACCTGGCAGACTGACATGGCACAATCAAAAGGTTTGACGACACATCAGCTCGTGGAAGGGCTTCACCGGCTTTCGAAGAATCTCTGGTGGACCTGGCATCCCGAAGCGCAGTACATCTTCCGTGAGCTCTCCCCCCGACTCTGGGAGAAAGCGAACCACAGCGCCCCGTGGCTGATGGCGGACATTTCGGAGCAGGAACTGAAGGCGCGGATGGGAGACAAGGACTTCGCGCGGCGCGTCAGCGCGGTGCTGACGGCGTTCGACGATTACATGGACGAGAAGAAGACCTGGGGCGCGGCGAAAGCGAAGGGGCTCAAAGGACCCGTCGCCTACTTCAGCGCCGAGTTCGGACTGCATGAGAGCGTCAAGATCTACTCCGGCGGCCTGGGCATCCTCGCCGGCGACCACACCAAATCCGCCAGCGACCTGGGCGTGCCGTTCTACGGCATCTCCCTCTTCTACCGCGAAGGGTACTTCGAACAGCGCATCAGCGCGGACGGATGGCAGCAGGAGCAGTACGTGCCGGTGGACCTGAAGCGGCAGGCGTCCGAGGTCGTCACGGACCGGAACGGCAATCCGCTGAAGTGCGAGGTCCGCATCGGATTCAGCGTCGTGAAGTTCATCGCCCGGCGGCTGGCGGTGGGGCGCAGCACCATCCTCCTGCTCGACACGAACCTGCCGGAGAACGAAGAGCGGTACCGCGACATCACCGCGCACGTGTACGGCGGCGACGCCACCACGCGCATCGCACAGGAGATCCTCCTCGGCATCGGCGGCGTGCGGATGCTGCGCGCCATGGGGGTGAAGCCGTCGGTCTTCCACATGAACGAAGGACACTCCGCCTTCCTCACGCTGGAACTGCTCCGCGAAGAGGTGGCGAAGGGGACCCCGCGCACGAAGGCGATGGCGAAGGTGGCCGCGCAGTGCATCTTCACCACGCACACCCCCGTCCCGGCGGGACACGACCGCTTCAACCGCGACCTGATGACCTTCACCTTCGGGCAGAAGCTCGACGCGTACGGCATGACCATCGACGACCTGATGGCGCTCGGCAGCGAACATGCCGGGGACCCGAACCAGCCCTTCACCATGACCGTCATCGCGCTGCGGATGTCGCGCGCCGCCAACGGCGTCAGCGAACTGCACGGCCATGTCAGCCGCGAGATGTGGCTCCCTCTCTTCCCGGTGAAGTCGGTCGAGAAGGTCCCCATCGGCCATGTCACCAACGGCATCCACGTGAGCAGCTGGCTGCACGAGAAGACCCATGCGTTCTGGAGCGAGAAGCTCGGCGCGGACTGGCGCGAGCATTACCTGGAGCCGAAGTTCTGGGAGAAGGCGGTGGACCCGAAGCGCGTGCCGGACGAAGAACTGTGGGCGCTGCGCTATACGCTCCGCCGCAAGCTCATCGAGTTCGCCCGCTTCCGGCTGCACGAACAGCACTCCCGGTACGGCAACGGCGCCGGCGTGTACGACACCGTGCTGAACCCGGACACGCTCACCGTCTGCTTCGCACGGCGCTTCGCCACCTACAAGCGCGCACCGCTCATCTTCACGCACTTCGAGCGCATCCTCTCCCTCTTCAACGACCCGGCCCGGCCGCTGCAGATCGTCTTCGCCGGCAAGGCGCATCCGCGGGACGACGAGGGGAAGCGGTTCATCCAGCGCATCATCGAGTTCACCAAGCACCCCAACCTCTTCGGGAAGGTCATCTTCCTGGAGAACTACGACATGAACGTGGCGCGCTACCTCATCTCCGGCGCCGACGTGTGGCTCAACAACCCGCGCCGTCCCCTGGAAGCGAGCGGCACCAGCGGCCAGAAGATCGCCATCAACGGCGGCATGAACTGCTCCATCATGGACGGCTGGTGGCGCGAGGCGTACGACGGCTCGAACGGCTGGTCCATCGGCGGCGACGGGCAGCCGGAGGACCCGCACGTGCAGGACGTGCAGGACGCCGAATTCCTCTTCAAAGTGCTGAGCGAACAGGTCATTCCCGAGTTCTACGACCGCGACGCCAAGGGACTCCCGCACCGGTGGATCAAGCGGATGCGGCGCGCCATCGCCACGCTGGTCCCCCAGTTCAACACGCACCGGATGGTGGCGGACTATGTCCGGCAGTACTACCTCCCGTAGACCGGGGCGGACCCCGGCGGCGGTCTCCGCCCGGCCCCGTCCGGACGCCCTGGACGACACCGCCCGTCTGGAGCGTGAAAAATATATGATGGCCCGCACACTTTTGACGATTTTTTTGTATTATTATCGTACTAAACAACGCTTCCCATCACCGCATCGGGTTGAACGCTCCATGAAGAAGCTGCTCACCATCGTCAAATGGACCGCCATCGTCGCCGGGGTCATCGCCATCCCCATCCTCGTCAAGCAGAAGATGGATGAGGCGGAACGGGACCGGGAGAACATCCGGTACGATACCAACGATTACATCTCGGAATCGGGTCTGTAAAACGAAGAAGGTCGGCGATGCCGACCTTCTTCGTTTCCTCCCGCTCTGACCCTCCGCGTCAGATCTTCTCCACCTTGATCATGTTCGTGGAGTTCCGCGCCATCAGCGGAATGCCCGCCGTGATGACCACCAGGTCCCCCTCCTTCAGGAATCCCTGCTCCACCAGCATCCGGTTCACCCGCGCGATGGTCACGTCCGTCTCGCCGACCTCGAAGCTCTTGATGAGCACCGACCGCACGCCCCAGATGAGGTTCAGCCGCCGCTGCACCCGCTCGCGGTTGGTGATGCCGATGATCTGCGCCGAGGGACGGTACCGCGCGATGGTCTTGAGCGTCTCGCCCGAATGGGAGAACGAGATGATGGCCGCCGCGTCGATCTGCTTGGCGAGGATGCAGGCGGAGCGTCCGAGCGCCTTGAACACGTCCTCCGGCCGCGCGCTCACCTCGTCCGGAAGGTCCAGCCGGTCCCGCTGCACCGTCTCCGTCCGCCGCACGATCGTGTCCATCGTCTCCACCACCGTCACCGGATACTTGCCGACGGAGGTCTCGCCGCTGAGCATCACCGCGTCCGCGCCGTCCAGCACGGCGTTGGCGACGTCGTTCGCCTCGGCGCGCGTGGGACGCGGGTTCTCGATCATCGAGTCGAGCATCTGCGTGGCGATGATGACCGGCTTGCCGGCCGCGTTCGCCTTCCGCGCGATCATCTTCTGCGCGATGGGGACCTCCTCCGTGCGGCATTCCACCCCGAGGTCGCCGCGCGCCACCATGATGCCGTCCGCCTCGCGCACGATGTCGTCGATGTTCGTCAGCGCCTCCCCCTTCTCGATCTTCGCGATGATGGGGAGCTTCTTCCGTTTGTCGATGTGCGCGATGATGAACTCCCGCAGCGACGACACGTCCTGTCCGGTCCGCACGAACGAGAGCGCCACGTAGTCGATGTCGTGCGCGATGCCGAAGAGCAGGTCCTCGGTGTCCTTCTCCGTGAGGGACGGGGCGCTCACCGCCACGCCGGGGAGGTTGATCCCCTTGTTGCTCTTCAGCAGTCCGCCGTACACCGTTTCGACGGTCACCTCCGGTCCGGCGGAGCTCAGCACGCGGAACTGCAGCAGACCGTCGTCCATCAGGATGGTGTCGCCCGGCTTCACGTCCGCCGGCAGATGCCGGTACGTGGTCGATACACGGAACTGTTCGCCGAGCATCTCCTCGGTGGTGATGACGAGCCGGTCGCCGGTCTTCAGCTCCATCGGCTCCTTCAGCTTGCCGGTGCGGATCTTCGGGCCCTGCAGGTCCAGCAGGATGGCCACCGGTTCCCCGGTCTGCTGGGAGGCCTGACGGACCCGGTTCATCATCTCGAGATGGTCCGCGTGCGAACCGTGGGAGAAGTTGAGCCGGGCGACGTCCATCCCCGCCTCGATCATCTTCGTGAGCGTTTCGACGGAGGAGGAGGCGGGACCGAGCGTGCAGACGATCTTGGTGCGGCCGTAGCGTTTCTGTTGGGTGTTCATACTGTCGTTGCGTTGTCCGCCGCGCTCACGGCACCGCGGGAGTGAGGGTGAGGATGCTGCGGGCGTGCGCCGCGAGTTCCCGTTCGTCCATGGTCACCGTGTGGTATTCGGCGTTCCGCCAGAGCGGCGCCTGGTCCGCGTAGTGGTCGTGCAGCGGCTGGCCGGACTGTCCGGACGGGAGCACCGACAGCGCGCGGTTCACATCCGTAAAGTCCACGATGTGGCGCATGGAGGGGCCGAGCGCCATCTCGTACGGCGCGGTGAACCGGTACTCGCCGTTGTTCACCGTCGTGCCGGAGCCGCCCGTCTCGAACGGACCGATGTTGACGATGGGGGCCAGCACGCCGACGTCGCCGAAGGGATGCTTCAGGGTGAGGGTGTGGAGCCGTCCCCAGCGCCACTCCTTCATCTCCGGCCCGAACCGCGCGGTCAGTTCCTCCACCGCCTCCTTCATGCTGCGTCGGACGATATCGTCCCGCCGCTCGACGGCATCGGTGGCGGTGTCGTCGAACCACGGAGAATCGGGCTGCGTCATGAGCGACGCCGTGACGCGGTACGGAACGTTGGCGAGGTAGATGTACTGGCGGTAGAGCTCCTCCCCCATCTCGTCCCGGTAGATGGCGCGGTTGAGGGCGTTGAAGAAGACCTCGAAGATGGCGGTGGGGACGTCCTCCTTCGATTCGACGAAATGCCAGTTGCGGAAGTAGTTCAGCACACGCTCCGTCGCGGCGTCACGGGACGGGATCCCTTCCAGCGCTGCGATGATGTGCGGCGTCATCTCCTTCGCGAAGTGCGAGAAGTGGTCGTTCTGCAGCGCGCGGCAGTCGTTCACGTCCAGCTTCTCCTTGGCGCGGAGCTTCTCTTCGATGCGCTGGATGCGGGACGGCGGCTCCCACAGGTTGCTGATGTGGTACGGGGTGACGGCGGTCTTGTTGTTCGCCGTGGCGATGAACCCCTGCGGAGGATTGTAGAGCGACGGAAGCTCCTCGAACGGGACGAACCCGGTCCACTCATGCTCGCCGGTCCATCCGGGGAACGGAAGGGTCGGATTCGGCGCCGTCCGTTTCGGCAGCCGGACGCCCGGTTGGAACCCGATGTTCCCGGCCGCATCGGCGTAGACGAAGTTCTGTCCCGGCACGGTGAACCGCCGCACCCCTTCCAGGAACCCCGGCCAGTCGCGTGCGGTGTTGACGAGGTAGATGGCCAGCAGCTCGTCGCTCATCTCGTAACCGGTCCACCGCATGGTGATGAGCGGCGATGAGGCGAACGAGGAGAGGGGATAGAGGTCGTTCACGGCGGGTCCGTGGTGCGTCCGCCGGATGACGAACGGCACGTCGGACGAGTCCTTCACCCGGATGGTGTCGTACTCGGTCTCGATGGGCTTCCATTCCCCCTTGAACAGGTACGTCTCGTTCGAGACCGAATCGACGCGTTCCAGGTAGAAGTCCGCGTCGTCCGCCATCACGTTGGTGAAGCCCCATGCGGTGACGGGGGTGTGTCCGAGGATGACGAGCGGCGCGCCGGGGAGCGAATACCCCGCGACGTTGACGGCGCCCCCTTTCAGATGCACTTCGTACCACTTGGCCGGCTGACCGAGTCCGAGGTGCGGGTCGTTGGCGAGGATGGCGTGCCCGTTGACCGTGCGGTCCGGCGCGATCGCCCAGGAATTGCTGCCGATGTGCGTCCCGGCGGTACCGAAGAACTCCTTGAACGCCGCGTGCAGCTGCGCGAAGGAACGGAGCGGCCGCAGGTCACTTTCCGATGCGGAATGCGATGCGATCACCGGCGCGTTCTCCGGGTACGCCGGATACACCTGCCGGGCCTTCTCGTCACCGAGACGCGCGGCGAGCTCGCCGAGCACGACGTCCGTATGCCAGGAGATGTTCAGTTCCCACGCCATCAGACGGGAGATCATCAGACTGTGCAGCGGCGTCCACGGTTCCGGAACGTAGTTGAGCATGTCGAACTCGACCGGATACCGCCCCGCATGCGTCCGGATGAACTCGTTGACGCCGTCCGTGTACGCCTGGAGGATCTCGCGGGACTTCGGATCGATCTGCGACGCGAGCCGTTCCGCCAGCCGTTTGAACCCGACGGTGCGCAGCATCCGGTCGAAGCGGAGCGTGGCGGTGCCGAGCACTTCGGAGAGCCGTCCCTCGCCTGCACGCCGGGCGATGTCCATCTGCCACAGCCGATCCTGCGCGTGCACGTACCCCTGCATGAAGAACAGGTCGTGCTCGTTCCCGGCGATGATGTGCGGAACACCGTACTCCGTCCGGTAGATGGTCACCGGTCCCTGCAGCGCTGCTATCGTCATCGTACCGTCGTACTCCGGGAACGATTTGGTCACGAGGTAGCGGAGCGAAAAGTAGCCGACGAGTCCGAGGACGACGAAGGTGAAGAGGAGGCCGACGGCGATCTTTCCCCGGTTCATGGGTTCATCTCCGGCAGCGGCGGAAGGCTCCACTCCTGCTGCAGACGCCGGTACTCCGGCTCCGGCAGCTGCACGAGCACGGTCCGCCGTCCCGGTTCGAGCCACCGCAGCAGCCGCACCATCGCCTCTTCATCCATGGAGGTACAGCCGGAGGTCGGCACGTTGTTGATGTGAAGGAAGATGCAGCTTCCGTTGCCGGGGACGTTCCCCCGGTTGTGCTCCACGAGGAGCACGTATTTATAGTCCGGATTCGCGCGGACCATATGCTCAGCGCTGGTCCAGGAGGAATCGTCCCCCTTCTTCTCCACGACCTGATTATAGAGCGGGGAATCCCCGTCGTCGATGCAGCGGGTCTCACCGGTGATGCGCCGGTACGGCACTCTCACCCCCTCCGGCGGCCGTTCTTCCAATCCGTACAACGCGCCGACGGTGAACATCCCTGCCGGAGAACGCTTGTCCCCTTCCTCCTTCTGCAGGCCCTCCTGACCGGGATGCACCCCATTCCCCCATGCCAGACCTTTTTCACCGTAGTGCACCGGTATCGCCTCGCCGACCGGTCGCCACGAATCGCCGGAACGTTCGAAAAGGAAAAGGGACGCCTCGTTCGAGTCCCATTCCTTCGAAACGGTGACGATGACCTTTTCATCCCCCCGCAGCTGCGCGAGCAGAGCGGAGCATCCGACGAGAAGGATAATGACGCACTTTTTCAGCATAGGAAGGTTTTGTTTATTTTACTCTTTTTCGTAAATTACCATAGGATTGAGACCAGCCGAACCGCTTCTCCCGATTCACCCCGTTGTTCCATATCGGGTCCGGCTGGAGTACTCAAAAAAGACTCTCAGATCCATCAGAACGTGGCGCAGCTTGCTGTTCAATCCCGATCCACCCTGTTGCTCTTCATCGGGACCGGCTGGCGCACGTAAACATTTTCTCTCTGTTTCATCGGAACGTGGCGCAGCTTGCTGTTCAATCCCGATTCACCCCGTTGCTCTTCATCGGGACCGGCTGGCGCACGTAAACATTTTCTCTCTGTTTCATCGGAACGTGGCGCAGCCCGGCTAGCGCACTACCTTGGGGTGGTAGGGGTCGCGGGTTCGAATCCCGCCGTTCCGACTCGCAAAGTCTCCTTCGGGAGACTTTGTCGTTTTATGACCCGGTTCATCGGCTGCCGTGCCGGAACGGTAAAAAAAAAGTCCCTGACCGTTATCAGAGACTTTTTGAATGTTTGCCGGGACCCCTCAGTTCAGCTTCGCCAGCACTTCTTCCAGCACATTCCGCACTTCCCGCAGATCTTCCTTCAGTTTCGGGTCTGTCACCTTCATCACCGGGGCCTGCAGCACCGGTTTGGAGCTGTCCGCCGGGGCCTCCCCGAACGGTAGCACGGTCTGTTCGCCCGATTCATCAGCGACGAACGATTGCAGGACCTGTTTCGCCCCTTCGATCGTGTAGCGCTCTTCCCGCAGCAGTTTCTTGATATGCAGGATGAGCTTTATCTCTTTATTGGTATAGACGCGGTTTCCCGCCCGGTTCTTCTGCGGCTTGAGCTG
>WBUG01000126.1 GCA_008933835.1 Bacteroidota bacterium
GGTGCGGGGAGGTGCGGGGACGGGATTCTTTCGCCGGTGCCGCCGCCGGCGGTATGACGCTCTTCGGACTGACGCCAAAAAGGGTCTTCAACTTGGAAACGAACGTCTTGAACAATGGACACTTCCGTGCAAATGATGAGTTCTGTTCGTCTCAATATACGAAAATCGGACATACCATCATACTGGCGCAACCCTTCCATGGTAAAAGGCGTAGGAAAACGGACATTCGGAGGATCCATGACGCCCGGTCCCATCGCCATCGTTCTACTTTCCCTTCTCTTGGCTTCGTGCGGCCCCATTTGGACCTCTCTTCCTCCGCTTCCGGCGGACCGGACCATCGTCCTCTCCGAGCCCATTCTGACCTCCGCCCAGTATTCCGAACGAGCCCCCTCCCATCCGCGCCCGTACGTCGTGACGATGGCCGACTCGCTGGTACTGTTCGGTGCCGAGCACACCAAGGATCCGGCGGACCCGCAGCTCGACTCGATCATTGCGCAGTGGGACCGTCTGCGCCCGACGGTCGCCCTGGTCGAGGGTCGTCTCGGGCTCCTGTTCCGGTGGACCTCCGATCCGGTGAAGGCGTTCGGCGAAGGGGGCCGGGTCGTCGATGTGGCGAAGAGCGGAGGGATCCGGTGTTACACCTGGGAGCCCTCCCAAGATGACGAAGTGGCGTGGATGCTGGAGCGGTATCCGCCGAAACGCGTGGCGCTCTTCTACATCCTCCGTCCGTACTTCGGCCAGGTGCGCCACGACCGGCCGGAAGACCCGGACGGATGGATCGAAGGAACGATCGCGCGGCGGACACGATGGAGAGGGTTGGAGGGGACCATCGCCGGCACGGCGGAACTCGATTCGATCTGGCGGACCGACTTCACCGGAAGGAAGGACTGGCGCGACACGGACGACCGGTACGGATGGCCCGGATACCTGGACGAACTGGCCGCCCGCTCGAACGCGTACCGTGACGAGCATTTCGCCCGCGTCATCGTCGGGCTTGTCCGGAACGGCGAACGGGTCTTCGCCGTCTGCGGTTCGAGCCACGCGGTGAAGCTCGAGCGTGCGCTCCGTTCCACGCTCGCCGCACCGTAGGTGAGCGAACCGCTGACGATGGTCACCGCGATGGTGCGGCGAGCGGCTCGTCGAAGCGGCGTGGAAAGATCATCCGGTGGACCGGATGGGTGATGGAGAGGACCGGCACGGAGGTACGGCGCACCACCTCTTCGGTGGTGTTGCCGATCTGCGTGCGCCGCATGCCGCGCGCACCATGGGTCCCCATGATGATGAGGTCCACGTCGCGGTCCTCGGCCACGTTGACGATGGAATTGTCCGGTTCCACATCCCTCGTCACGAACCGCTCGACGGGGATCTCCCCCGCCCGGTCGTCATAGTCGGTCAGGTCGGGAAAGCGCAGCTTGGCGAGATGCTCCTCCGACACCGTTAGGTCCGTGATGTGGAGGAGCAGGAGCGAGGCGTTGTGCTTCCGGGCGACGGCCACGGCGTACGGGATGGTGTAGTTGCTGTACTCCGAGAAGTCGGTCGGCACCAGGATGGTCCGGACGTCCGTGTACTCGCGACCCGCGCCGGGCCGCATCGTGATGACGGGAACGCGGCAGAGCCGCACCACGCGTTCCGCCGTGCGGCCGATGAGATGCGGCGTGGAGGCGCCGAGCCCCGTCACCGGCAGGATGACCGCCGAGTACTCCCCGCGTTCCGCTTCGAGCACGATCTCCTTGTACGCCGCACCGTACCGCACCGCGGTCGCGGTGCGCTCCGGGTCCAATCCCGCCCCCCTCATCACCGCCGCGAACCGTTCCTGGGCGAACGCCAATCCCTGCTCCCGCCGCCGCTGCCGTTCGGCGGGGTCCGCCTCGAAGAACCCTCGAGGGATCTGTTCGAACTCGTCCACGGTCATCAGCGTCAGCGAC
>WBUG01000079.1 GCA_008933835.1 Bacteroidota bacterium
CGCCATGCGGAATCCCCCCACCTCCACCGCGATGCGGCAGACCCCGTCGAACAGTGACGGCCGGTCCTTCACCCGCACGATGAGGTTGTTGATGCTGCTGATGAAACGGTAGAGACGGTTCAGGCGACGGATGTTCTCGTCCGCCCTGCGCCGCTCGGAGATGTCGCGCGACACGCCGATGATGCTCAGCTCCCCGTTCTCCTGCACCGTCAGCGTGGTGCTCACCTCCGTCCAGACGGTGCTGCCGTCCTTGCGGTACTGTTCGACCTCATCGGTGGCGGTGACCGCCGCGGGGTCTCCGGAGAGGAAGCGCTCGATGCGCTCCGGAAGACGCCGCTGCACCTCGGCGAAGCTCCCGGGCGTCATCACCTCGGCCAGGGTCTGGTCCAGCACCTCCCGCCGGGTGAAGCCCCGCAGTTTCATGATGGAGGGACTGACGTACGTGAAGCGCATCGTCCGCACGTCGAGCATCCAGATGACGTCGTTCACATTGTCCGCCAGCAGCCGGTACTTTTCCTGCGTTCTGAGGAGCAGTTCCTCGGCAGCCTTCCGTTCCGTCACGTCGTCGAACACCGTCAGCAGCAACCGCCGCTTGGCGGCGGTGAAGGCCTCCGCGTGCATGAATCCGTACCGCAGTTCGCCGGCCTTCGTCCGGACGGTGGCGGTGTACGCCTTCAGCACGCCGTCGCGGCGCAGGATGTCGACGGCCTCGCGCTGTGCGGCCGGTTCCGCGAACACGCTGAACTGCTCGGCCGTGCGGTTCACCACCTCCCCCCGTTCGTACCCGTACAGCCGCAGCCATGCATGGTTCACGTTCACGTAGGCGAGCGTATCGGCGTCGAGCAGCGCCACGGGGAGCGGACTGGTGGAGAACGCCTTGGAGAAGACCTCCTCCGATTCCGCGATCTTCTGCCGGGCGATGCGCATCGCGGTGATGTCCGAGATCCCCGCCGCGCCGTGGCCGGGGCCGGTCCGGAACAGCGTCACGTCGAAGTACCGCGGCGAGAGAGCGTCGCGCGAGATCGCTTCGATGCGCTGCGGCGGCACCTCGCCCGACGCCACCTGCGCCAGGAGCTGCGGCAGACCCTCGAGGTCCAGCATGGAGAGAACGTCCGTGACCGTCCGTCCGTGCAGCCGTTCCGGCGCGGCGCCGGCGAGGTCCCCCGCGGCCGGATTGGCGCCGGTGATGAGGGCGCGGCCGTCCGCTTCCGCCCGGAAGAAGAACATCGCGGTCGGTATCGCCTGTACGATGCTGCGGAACGACTCCTCGGCGGAGCGCTGTCCGGTGATGTCGTGCACCGTGCCGGCGCCGCCGGCGAGGGTTCCGCCGGCGTCGAACTCGAAATCGGCCGTGGAGCGGATCCACCGCACGCTCCCGTCGACGACGATACGGTGCTCGATGTCGAATCCGTTCCCCTTCATCCCTTCCGCCCAGACCTCCGAGACCGTCGCAGCGTCCTCCGGATGGACGAGCGCGGCGAACCGCTGCGGCGTCATCGGCTCGCCGGGCGGGAGACCGAAGATGCGGTTGTGTTCGTCGGAACCGACGACGTTCATCGTCGACCGGTCGAGCCGCCAGCTTCCCACCTGACCGCGCAGCTGCGCGGTCTGCAGCGATGCGGTCGTCTCGCGAAGCGCCTCCTCGGTCTCCAGCCGGCGGCGGAAGTATTCCGCCCGCTGCGACCGGACGACGAGCGCGATGACCGTCACCGAGAGCAGGATGGCGATGACGACGAAGATGACCGCGATGAGGAGCTCCTTCTCCAAGGGCGCGAGCAGTTCCGCGCGGTCCACCTTGGCGAGCAGGTACCACGGAGAACCGGGGACCGATGAGACGGCGCCGACGACCGGCGTACCGCGGTAATCCTCCCCTTCATAGATGCCGGGACCGTATCGGAGGCTCTGAACGCCGATGAGCAGCGTATCGGTGAGCGGCACCCGGAACCGCATCGCGGAGTGCGGCCGGTGACGGAGGTCGGACAGGTAGAGGATGCCTTCCTCGTCGCGGCGGAAGAGGATGGATTCGAACGTGCGGCTCGGGACCGGCCAGGTCTTCAGTAACGGAAAGACGTACTGGGCGGGATCGATGCGGAGCAGAATGACGGCGATGACCGTACGCGAGGGGTCGTTCTCGCGGACGATCGGCGCGGCAAGGTTCATCCGGATCTGGCCGGTGCCGGCGGCGATGTACAGATCGGAGAACCGCACGGCACGTTCCGTTGCCGCACTGAGGACGGATTCCCGTGCGCCCCATCCGAGCGAATCATCCGGCTCCGTGCTGAGCAGAAGGTCTCCGGCGGGACCACAAAGGGTCATGGAGGTGTATCGGTACGATTCCTTCGTCAGGCGCATCCAACCGAGCATGTTGGTACGCAGCGTCGCCCGGCGGGGTGCACGGACGAAATCTTCGATGTGATGTGAGAGGAGCGGATTGCCGAAGATGGTATTGGCGTCCCCGAGCCGCTCGTTCCGCCATTGTTCCACCTGACGGACCTTCAGCGCGGCGATCCCCGCCAGTTCGCTCTTCTTCTCGGCGGTGATGTGCTCTTTCTGCGACTGGTAATAGAAATGACCGCCGGCAAGAGTACCGAGTACGACCAGAGCGGCGGCGGCAAGGATGGCGAACGGAACGCGGCGGGAGACGGCTGAGGTGTTCATCATTCACTCCGGTGATGGTCCTCCGCGGTGCAATCCGTCGGCATCTGCCGCGGAAGGGTCACGGAGGAAGGCAGCGGGAGAGCGGCTGCCATGGATGTACCGGGAACGGGACCGTCGATGACCGAACAGTAATGAATTGTTTCGTGAAAAGAAACCGCCGATTTCCGATTCGCCCTGCACGGTGCGCACCGGAGACGGGAACGGGGTGAACATCAGAATGACGGCGCGCTCCGGACCCGCCGCGGTTTCAATGCGGACCGGAGTGTCCGCAGCAGGTCCACGGGAACGACCGGCTTGAGCAGAATGGCGTCGATACCGCGCCGTTTGAGCTCCTCCATCCGCTCCGGTTCGATGAAGCCGGTCAGCAGAATGAACGGGACTTCCGGCTCCAGCTCCTTCACGGCGCGCAGCACCTCTTCGCCTCCGCTCCGGGGCATCCCCAGGTCCGACAGCACCGCCGCGATGGACCGCCGTTGCGTACGAAAGATACCGACCCCTTCGGCGCCGTTCGCCGCGGTGAGCACGGTGTACCCGACGGCGGTGAGCAGTTCCTTCATCGTATCGCGGATCGGTTCCTCATCGTCGATGACGAGCAACGTCTCCGTCCCGCCCTCGAAGCCGCCGCTCTCTTCCTCCGGTTGCGCCTCCGGTTCCGGAGCGGAAGCGTCCAGCGGAAGGTACACGGTGAACTCCGAACCGCGGCCGGGTTCCGACGTCACGTCGATGTAGCCCCGGTGCTTCTTCACGACGCCGAGCGCAACGGCGAGTCCGAGACCGGTCCCCTTTCCGATCCCCTTCGTGGTGAAGAATGGGTCGAACACTTTGTTGAGCACCTGTTGGGTCATACCGACCCCCGTGTCGCACACGGTGACGGCGGCGTACGGCACCGGTTCGGCCGCCGGCAGCCGCAACCGGACCTCGGCGCCCGGCGCCGTCTCGGTCCGGATGGTGATGCTCCCGCCGTCGGGCATCGCGTCGCGGGCGTTGAAGCAGAGGTTGAGCAGCACCTGATGCAACTGGCTCGGATCGGCGGAGATGGCGGGGAGCGTGCGGTCCAGCGACGTCCGGATGGCGATGGACTTCGGGAAGGTCTCGCCGAGCAGCCGTTCCACCTCCTGCACGAGTTCGTTCAGGTCCACCATGCGCCGCTCCATCACGGACTTGCGGGCCATCGTCATCAGCTGGCGCACGAGCTGTGTGCCGCGGTCGGTGCTCTTCAGGATGCGCCCGATGCGCAGGCGCACCTTCTCCGGGTCGTTCGGCGCGTTCTCGATGAGGCTCGCGTTGCCGACGATGGTGTTGAGGATGTTGTTGAAGTCGTGGGCGATGCCCGATGCGAGCGTGCCGATGCTCTCCATCTTCTGCAGCTGTACCACCTGCTCTTCCAGCGCCTTCCGGCCGGTGATGTCCTCCTTCACCCCCACGTAACTGACGATGCGTCCCCGAGCATCGCGGATGGGGGAGATGGAGACCGATTCCCAGAAGAGCGTGCCGTCCTTGCGCCGGTTCTGCAGTTCCCCGCGCCATTCGCCGCCGGCGGAGATGACGGACCAGAGTTCGCGGTACAGTTCGGGCGGCGTGCTGCCGGACTGCAGGATACGCGGGTTCTTCCCCATCACTTCGGCGGCGGTGTATCCGGTGCTCTCGGTGAACTTCGGATTGACGTATTCGATGGCGCCGGCGGTGTCCGTGATGACCACGGTGGCCGGACTCTGCTCCACGGCGGTGGAGAGGCGAAGGAGCGCGGCGTCCGACCGCTTCCGCTCGGTGATGTCCCGCAGCACCACCTGGATGGCCTGCCGTCCGTGCAGATGGAACGACGTGCCGATGACCTCCACGTCCACGATACGGCCGTCCAGACGGACGATACGCTCTTCCAGCATCGGCACGGACTGGGTGCGTTCGCGCAGGACGCCGATGCGGCCGGACATCGCTTCGTGGAATTCGGGATGGAAGAGCGAGAAGGGATTCCGTCCCAGCAGGTCACCGGAGGTCGAGGCGCCGAAGAGCCGGACCGCGGCCGGATTCACGTACGTGATGCGTTCGTTCTCGTTGATGAAGATGGCGTCCTCCGACACCTCGATGAGCGTGCGGTACTTCTCCTCGCTCTCCCGCAGCGCCTCTTCCATGCGCCTCCGCTCCGTGACGTCGCGGCCGATGCCGATGATGCCGTACACCGAGCCGTCCTCGTCCTGCATCGGCGCCAGCGCCGTCTGGGTGTACCGCTCCTCGCCCGAGACGGAGGAGGACCATTCGTACACGATGCGTTCGCCACGCAGCGCGGCCTGGTTCGCGGCGGAGTGCACCGCGGCGTGTTCCGCGCCGAAGATGTCTGCCGCGGTCCGGCCGATGTACTTCGCCGGGTCCACTCCCTCCTGATGCCTCCACCGACCGTAGATGCCGGTGAAACGCTGTTGTACATCGAGCGTGTACACCAGGTCGTCCATCGAACCGGCCATCGTGCGGAACTCCGTTTCGGAACGGTGCTGACGCCGGGCGGAGAGCGTGATGATGGAGTAGATGATGACGCTGCTGATGACGACGTACAGCACGCCCTTGATGATGGAAATCTGGCTGAGGATGTCGGGAGGAAGGGAGAGGGCGAAGACGATGTTGTCGCTGAGGAGGATCCACAGCACGCCGAAGAGCGCATAGGCGAGGGTGGTCCGGATGGCGACGGAGTTCAACGACATGGTGCCAGGTTCACTGGTTGCCGCGGAGGGCGCGTCGGAACTTCGGCGTGCGAGGCCGCGCAAATCTCATTTTCATGTAAGGTAGGGAATGCCGGAGCCGTTTTCAAGACACCAATCCGGCGCGGAACAACGGACGTCACGGATAGTCGGCTTGGAACATTTGCTCTGCTCGCTCTCCGGTCCGGTTCCGGCGGAGCGTACGACGGTCCGGGTGTGCATCGTTCGGCGAACATCACAGAACAAGGCATGGACGATGATGGACCTCTCGACGGACGTGCGACCGGACCGCCGACGATGCATCGATGAGTTCAGCGTACCGCATTCGGTGAATCGAAGCAATGCGGTCCTGGATCCCCGGGTGGAGATGAACGGCACACAAGACCTTCCCTTCCGTTCAGGTGGCGGAGGAACGGTAGGCCCTGTCCCGCCGCACCGCGCATGACAGAGAGGCCTGCCGCTATTCCTTCCGATGACGAGAGCATGAGCGTACGAAACGGCAATGAATACACCCTCGTTCGAGCCCATGCGTTCCACGACGCGCTCCGGACCGGTGTTTTTTGTTTGTTCTTACGGGAGTTATTGATATTTTAGCCGTGTGAAGAACGGCAAACGCTCACAAACAGGCATGGCCGCGTTCCGCACCGCAATGGCGCTCGTGCTGGTGGTCGTCGTCACCGTGTTCCTCTCCGTCCGCACCGCTCCGGGGACGACGCACGACCTTCTCTCGTTCACCGCCATACCCTACGGTCAGACCGTCCATTGCACCGGCGCCGGACGGGACGATACCGCGACCGCCGAACCGGACCGGTGCGCGTCGGTGTCGCTCTGCCGCGGTGAGGCCGAACCGACCGTCGCCGCCGTCG
Organism: Bacteroidota bacterium; assembly: GCA_008933835.1. GTDB lineage: Bacteria > Bacteroidota > Ignavibacteria > UBA10030 > UBA8401 > SpSt-333. The sequence continues at coordinate 6,215 of WBUG01000079.1, forward strand.
TGCTCCACGCGGACCGGTGCACCCGTCCTTCGCTCTCCCTGCGTCTCATCGCGATCCACACCACCTCGTCGTACCTCTGATCCTCCGTCCGGCCTGCCGGACACCGACACCGAACTCCACCAATCAATCCGTTCACTCTCGCTGAGGAGAACCATGACGTCTCGATTGTTCAAGACCAAACCGCTCGCTGACCTGCTGGCGGACACGCAGGACAAGGACCATCAGCTCAAACGGACGCTCGGTCCCGTGAACCTCACGCTGCTCGGCATCGGGGCCATCATCGGCGCCGGACTCTTCGTCCGCACCGCCGCCGCCGCCGCGGAACACGCCGGCCCCGCCGTCACCATCTCGTACATCGTCGCCGCCATCGGCTGCGCCTTCGCCGGACTCTGCTACGCCGAGTTCGCCTCCTCCATCCCGGTGGCCGGCAGCGCGTACACCTATTCGTACGCCACCCTCGGCGAGTTCGTCGCGTGGATCATCGGGTGGGACCTCATACTGGAGTACGCGTTCGGTGCCGCCACCGTCGCCATCGCCTGGTCCGAGTACCTGAACAAGCTCCTGAGCCATTGGGGTTGGGAGATCCCGTACGCGCTCTCCCATTCCCCCTTCGAGACATCACCGGACGGCGTCGCCGGCATGGTGAACCTGCCGGCGCTCATCATCCTCTTCCTCATCACGCTGCTGCTCATCCGAGGCACGCAGGAGTCGGCCTTCGTGAACGGCATCATCGTCATCATCAAGGTCTCCATCGTCCTGCTGTTCATCGGCTTTGGCTGGTCGTTCATCAACCCGATGAACCACACGCCGATGATCCCCGAACCGTCCATCATCAAATCGCACCTCGGCTCGGACATCAGTTTCGGCGGCATCATGGGCATCCTCGGCGGGGCCGGGGTCGTCTTCTTCGCGTTCATCGGCTTCGATGCGGTCTCCACCGCCGCCCAGGAGGCGAAGAATCCCGGCCGCGACATGCCCATCGGCATTCTGGCGTCGCTGGCGGTCTGCACCATCCTCTACATCCTTTTCTCGTACGTCCTGACCGGCATCGCGCCGTACACCGATTTCCGCGTATCGGGCAAAGAGGCGTCCGTCGCCTACGCCATCATGCACTACATGCCCGGCTTTGAGTGGCTCGCCCTGCTCATCACCGTGGCCATCCTCGCCGGCTTCTCGTCGGTCATTCTGGTGATGCTGCTCGGCCAAACGCGCGTCTTCTTCTCCATGTCGCGCGACGGTCTGGTGCCCCCCATCTTCTCCGACGTGCATCCGCGCTTCAAGACGCCGTACCGCTCCAACATGGTCTTCTTCATCTTCGTCGGCCTCTTCGCCGGATTCATACCCGGCAGCGTGGCGGGGGACATGACCAGCATCGGCACCCTGTTCGCGTTCGTGCTCGTCTGTGCCGGCGTCTGGATCATGCGCGTGAAGAACCCGGAGATGCCCCGGGCGTTCAAGACCCCGCTCGTGCCGTTCGTTCCCATCATGGGCATCCTCGTCTGCGCCGCGATGATCTACGGCCTCGGACGGGAGAACTGGATGCGCCTCGGCGTCTGGCTGGCCATCGGCTTCGTCATCTACTTCACCTACAGCATCAAGCACAGCCGGTTGAACAAGAAGTGATCCGCCGGACCTGAACTGCAACGCCCGCCGGCGACGACCGCCGCGCGGGCGTTCCTGTTCCACCAACCAGGAGCGCTATGAGCACGCCCCCCACGGAATTCCACCGCAGTCTGGGACTCCTCGACTCGACGATGATCGTCATCGGTTCCATGATCGGGTCCGGCATCTTCATCGTCAGCGCGGACATCGCCCGCACCGTCGGCTCTCCCGGGGTCCTGCTGGTCGTCTGGCTCGTCACCGGCTTCATCACCCTCACCGCAGCGCTCAGCTACGGCGAACTGGCCGGCATGATGCCGCACGCGGGGGGACAGTACGTCTACCTCCGCGAAGCGTACAATCCCCTCGTCGGGTTCCTCTACGGCTGGACCCTCTTCACCGTCATCCAGACCGGCACCATCGCCGCCGTGGCGGTGGCGTTCGCCAAGTTCACCGCGGTGCTCGTGCCGTGGTTCAGCGAACAGCACATCCTGATGACGCTCGGTCCCCTGAAGGTCAGCGCCGCACAGCTGCTCGCCATCGCCAGCATCGCCGTGCTCACCGCGGTCAACCTCACCGGCATCCGGGAGGGGAAAGCGGTGCAGAACGTCTTCACCTTCGCCAAGACCCTCGCGCTGGCCGCCGTCATCGTGCTCGGACTCTTCATCGCACGCAACGCGGACGCCGTCGCCGCCAACATGGCGGGATTCTGGGACGCGGAATGGACCACGGTGAAGGACGGCGTCGTCTCCGTGCAGCCGCTCGCCGGCTGGGGGCTCGTCGCCGCCGTCGGCGTGGCGATGGTCGGCTCCCTCTTCTCCAGCGACGCGTGGAACAACATCACCTTCACCGCCGGCGAGGTCATCGAACCGAAACGCAACATCCCCCTCAGCCTCGCCCTCGGCACCGGCATCGTCACGCTCCTCTACATCCTCGCCAACGTCGCCTACCTGGTGGTGCTCCCCCTCGCCGGCGATCCCGCGGCGGCCGATGTGGTGGGACGCGGCATCCAGTTCGCGGCATCGGACCGGGTCGGCACGGCGACCGTCGCGGTGCTCTACGGCGACACCGCCGCCGTCGTGATGGCGGTCCTCATCATGGTCTCCACCTTCGGCTGCAACAACGGCCTCATCCTCGCCGGCGCCCGCGTGTACTACGCGATGGCGAAGGACCGGCTCTTCTTCCGCAAGGCGGGGGAACTGAACGCGCACGCCGTCCCCTCCTGGGCCCTCGTCGTACAGGCGGTCTGGGCCGGCCTCCTCTGCCTGTCGGGCAGCTACGGCGACCTGCTGGACTACGTCATTTTCGCCGTCCTCATCTTCTATATCCTGACCGTCGGCGGCCTCTTCATCCTCCGCCGGACCCGGCCCGATGCGGAACGCCCGTACAAGGCGTTCGGATATCCGGCGATCCCGGCATTGTACATCGTCCTTGCGACCATCATCTGCGTCATCCTGTTGATCTATAAGCCGGCGTTCACCTGGCCGGGACTCGGCATCGTCGCGAGCGGCATCCCCGTCTATTTCGTCTGGCGGCGGTTCGTCCGGGCGTGACACGGCACCTTCTTCACCATCGAGCACGGAGACATCGTGGAATTCATCACCGAATTTTTCAATAAACTGGGGGACATCAGGGCGCTGGTGGCGTGGGCGGGGTACATCGGACTCTTCCTCATCGTCTTCGCCGAGACCGGACTCCTCATCGGATTCTTCCTTCCGGGCGATTCGCTCCTCTTCACGGCGGGCCTCTTCGCCGCGCAGGGACTGTTCAACATCTACGAACTGAACCTGCTGCTCATCGTCGCCGCGGTGACGGGGGACGCGACCGGTTACTACATCGGTCTGCGCGGAGGACATGCGCTCTATACAAAAGAGGACTCGCGTTTCTTCAAGCGCAAGCATCTCATCGCCACGAAGGAATTCTACGACAAGTACGGCCCCTTCACCATCGTGGCGGCGCGGTGGATGCCCTTCGCCCGCACGTTCGCTCCGGTGGTGGCCGGCATCGCCGAGATGTCGTACACGAAATTCCTCACCTACAACGTCGTCGGCGGCATCACCTGGGTGCTCAGCATGACCCTTGCCGGGTATTTCCTCGGCACCGCGTTTCCGGCCATCGTGGACCATCTGGAACTCGTCATCATCTTCATCATCTTCCTCTCTATTCTGCCGGGCATCATCAAATATCTTCAGGTGAAGCGGAAACAGCGTTCCGAAGGCTGAAAACGCGCACGAAAACGCCGTTGCACGGAAGGCGTTCTTTTCGTAAATTGAAGGGTTGAATGGCGCGTTCGTCTAGCGGCTAGGACGGAGCCCTCTCAAGGCTTAAACACGGGTTCGATTCCCGTACGCGCTACAACACGAAAGCCTTGCCGGTCACCCCGGCAAGGCTTTTTCATTGGGATGATGTTCGATTCTCCCGCCGAATGCATCTGCCAGGGCGGGATTTCGCCGACGAGGAACAACTTCACGGCTCAACCGTACGCGCACAACACGAAAGCCTTGCCGGTCACCCCGGCAAGGCTTTTTCATTGGGATGATGTTCGATTCTCCCGCCGAATGCATCTGCCAGGGCGGGATTTCGCCGACGAGGAACAACTTCACGGCTCAACCGT
>WBUG01000080.1 GCA_008933835.1 Bacteroidota bacterium
TGCCCTGATTCCACTTCTGCAAGAACGGATTGCTTGAACGCTATGCTATAACGCTTGACGGTGCGGCCCATGGGGTCCTCCTTGTTGTGGGATCGGAAGACCTGTCAACTTTTTTCAGGACGCTACACATCACCCTGAATCTTGTATCCTGTATCCTGAATCTTCTCCACCATCCATCATCCATTATCCATTGTTTCTATGCAGCTCGGTATCTACAGCTTCGTCGAGAACACACCCGATCCCGCCACGGGGAAACAGCTCTCCCCCGCGGAGCGGTTCAACAATCTCATGGAGGAGATCGTGCTGGCGGACCAGGCCGGACTGGACGTTTTCGGTATCGGCGAGCATCACCGTCCGGACTATCTCGTCTCCTCGCCCGCGGTGGTGCTCGGCGCGGCGGCGGTGCGGACGAAACGGATACGCCTCACCAGCGCCGTGACGGTGCTCAGTTCGGACGATCCGGTGCGGGTGTATCAGGATTTTGCGACGGTGGACCAGCTCTCCGGCGGACGGGCGGAGATCATGGCGGGGCGCGGGTCGTTCATCGAATCGTTCCCGCTCTTCGGATACGACCTGGTGGAGTACGACGAACTGTTCGACGAGAAACTGCGGCTGCTGCTGACGCTGCGGGAGAAGGAGCGGACGACCTGGAGCGGAAAGCACCGGCCCGCCCTGAACGGCCTCGGCGTCTACCCGCGGTCGTTCCAGGAACGGCTCCCGGTGTGGGTGGCGGTGGGCGGGACGCCGCAGTCCGTGGTGCGGGCGGCAGTGCTGGGACTCCCGATGGCCCTCGCCATCATCGGCGGAACGCCGGAGCGGTTCGTCCCCTTCGCGGAGCTCTACCGGAAGACGCAGACCAACATCGGCAACGCATCGGCGCCGCTGTCGCTCAGCATCAATTCGCACGGTTTCATCGCGGACGATGCGCAGCAGGCGCGGGACCTGTACTACGGACCGTACGCGCAGACGATGGGGCGCATCGGGCGGGAGCGCGGATGGCCGCCGCCGTCCCGCGCGGCGTTCGACGCCGAATGTTCCCCCCGCGGCGCGGTGCTCGCCGGTTCGCCGCAGGAGGTCATCGACAAGATCCTGTACGAGTACGAACTGTTCCGGATGGACCGGTTCCTCATCCAGTTCAGCGTCGGCACGATGCCGCACGCCGCCATGATGCGATGCATCGAACTGTACGGTACGGTGGTGGCGCCGGCGGTCCGGAAGGCGGTCGCCGCTACGCGGTAGAGCGCTTCCGCAGGATGCCCGCGCTGATGAGGGTCACGAGCAGTCCCACCGGGAAGATCTCCATCAGCGTGATGCCGAACCGGAACAGCGGATTCTCGTACATCACCGCCATCTTCCTCAGTTCCTCCACCTTCGCGTCGATCTCCTCCTTCGCCTTCCCTTCCGCCGTCATCTTCTTCTCGCTCATTTCGATGTAGCGGTTCATGAAGGTCTCCCGCACGCCGGGAACGGTGTTGTAGTACACCTCCCATCCCCCCGCATAGAAGAGCGAGGCGACTGCGGCGATGAGGATGCCGGTCTTGAACCCGGCGCCGAACGTCATCACGCCGTTCAGGTTCTTCTCCCGGTGCGACCGGACGCCGACGAAGATGAGCGACATCACCACGAGCATGGTGGTGTAGCCGAAGAGCTCGCTGTTCTCGAACGAGAGGGTCCCGTTCTCCATCATCCAAAAGCTGATGAGGAACATCCCCACCATCAGCAGCCCCGCGATGGAGCCGTACATCAGAACGATCTTCCGCATAGTACCTCGTTGTTTGTTGAATGGAACGGATGAGGACCGGCCGATACCGGTCCGATAACCCTCGCAAGATACGTTCTGCACCCCTCCCTCCACATCGCCCGAAAGTATGATTCTTCCGGAAACGGCGGTTTCAGCCCAGAATACCGAGTTCTTTCGCCCGTTTGATGGCTTCGGTGCGGCGGCGCGCGCCGAGTTTCGCGAAGAGATTGGAGGAATGGGTCTTGACGGTGTGCGGTGAGAGGAAGAGCCGGTCGGCGATCTCGCGGTTGGAGAGCCCCTGGGCGATGAGCGCAAGCACCTCGTGTTCGCGCTTGCTGATGCCGAGCGCCTCCAGCGAGGCGGGATCCGGCCGGAACGCCGGGTCCGTGGCGGGGAGCGGACGGTGCGTGAGCTTCCATCCGGCCCAGAGACCGAGTCCGGTGAAGAGCAGGGCGATGAGCCCCGCGTACAGCTCCACCGCCATGTCGCGCACGAAGAGGCGGTACTCCGCGTACTTCAGCACGAACACCAGCGCCGCCATTGCGAGGGCGTAGAGAATGACCGAACGTCTCATGGTGAGGAAACTGCGAAATGCGCCGCTCAAAGGCAAGCCGGCAAGGCTCACTTCCCGGCGCGGTTCCGCAGTTCGTCCGGTTTCAGCGTGACGAGATTCCCCACCGGCCGTCCGTCGCGGTACGCGCGGACGCGCACCGTCACCGGTCCCTCCGGCAGCAGGAACGAATCGGTGTACCGCGGGGAGCGTTCGTCCGGCATGGTGTCGTCGATGGTGTAGTGCAGGTCCAGCGCCGGGAACTCGGACTCCATCACGATGCGCAGCCGTTCGCCGGCGGCGATGGTGCGGACGACGGGGTCGAACACGGCGCGCGAAGCGGTCACGCCGGCCGCGTCGGCGCGGAGGAAGTGCCGCTCCAGCCGCTGCGTGAAACCGTACCAGTCCTTCGAGCCTTTGGGGGACCAGAAGACTTCGGAGAGGGCCCACGCGCGCGGATAGGCGAGGTACTGCGCCGCGCGGAGATGCGGCACGTTCTCCGCCCAGAGGTTCGCCTGTCCTCCCAGGATGCGTGCGGGATCGGTGCCGTCCGGCACCGGCTCGAAGCTGTACGCTTTCTTCATGCGGAGCGAGGCGTACACCGGCGGGTCCACCGTCTGGTCCCCCTGATTATAATCGATGTACACGTGCGACGCGGGGGCCATCACCACGTCGTGTCCCGCCGCCGCGGCCTCCACGCCGGTCCAGATGCCGCGCCAGCTCATCACCGTGGCGGAAGGGGAGACGCCTCCCTCCATGATCTCGTCCCAGCCGATCATCTTCTTCCCCTTGGACTTCAGGATCTTCTCCACGCGTCCCATGAAGTACCCCTGCAGGTCCTCCACATGGCGGATGTTCAGCTTCTTCATCAGCGCGCGGCAGCCGGGGTCCTGTTTCCAATACCCTTTGTAGCATTCGTCCCCGCCGGCGTGGATGTAGGGACCGGGGAAGAGCGGCACCAGTTCGGTCATCACCTTGTCGATGAAGTCGTACACCCGTTCGTCGGACGGATTGAGCGTGTTGTCGATGTACATTTTGAACGTTCCGTTCCCGAACCACTCGGCGAACTTCGTGCCGGGGTTCACCCGGATGGTCGTGTCCTTTGTGACGCTCAGCTCCGGGTACGCCGCGATGGCCGCCATGCTGTGTCCCGGCATGTCGATCTCCGGCACGATGGTCACGTGACGCTTCTGCGCGTACGCGACGATGTCGCGCACCTGCTCCTGCGTGTAGAATCCGCCCACCGTCGCCGGTTCCCCGGGTTTCGGTCCCTGCCGGCGTCCGAACTCGCCGAACCGCTCCACCCGCCAGGCGCCGACCTCCGTCAGCCGCGGCAGCGACTTGATCTCGATGCGCCAGCCGTGGTCGTCCGTGAGGTGCCAGTGGAAGGTGTTGTACTTGTACCGCGCCATCTCGTCGATGTACCGCTTCACATCGTCGACGGAGAAGAAGTGGCGGCTCACGTCGAGCATCATGCCGCGCCAGCCGAAGCGGGGAGCGTCCGTGATGCGCACCGCGGGAACGCTCCAGTCGCGCCGCACCACCGTGTCGCTGCGCACCTCCGGCGGCAGGAGCTGCAGCAGCGTCTGCATTCCGTAGAAGAGTCCCGCCGGCGCGTTGGCGGCGATGACGATGCGCCCGTTCCCCGACTCGAGCGTGTACCCTTCGGCGCCGAGGTTCTTGTCCGGCCGCTCGTTCAACTGAAAGTGGATGGTGCCGTTCTTTCCTTTGGACGGTTCCAGACCGAACCCCGTCGCGCGGTTCAGCTCCTCCGCGCACTGCAGCGCCGTCTCGTTCGCCTCCGCAGCCGAGTAGGTGATGGCGGACGAAGCGGTGAGACTCACGCTGCCGTCGCGCACCTCCATCCGCACCGGTGCCGGTATCACCGCAGGGGGAAGCGGCTGGGCGGAAAGACACGAGAGGGCGAGGAGGAGAAGGGAGAGGGTCCGTTTCATCGCAGGTCCTTTATCATCCAGATGGTGCATCCGAAATGTCCCGATTCGCCGAGCGGGGCGCTCAGGTGTGTGAATCCGCTCCGTTCGTACATGCCGACGGCGGCCGCCAGTTCCGGAAGCGTTTCAAGGTAGAGGGAGCGGTATCCGAGTTCGCGCGCGGAGAGGATGCTCCGGTCCATCAGCCGCCGGCCGATCCCTTCGCCGCGGTACGGGGCGGTGAGGTACAGCTTCACCAGTTCCGCGCATCCTTCCGGCAGTCCTTTCGTGGGGAAGACGCCGCTGCCGCCGCCGACGCTCCCTTCCTCCTCCGCCACCCAGTATGCGCTCCCCGGCGTACGGAAGAGCCCGTAGAGGTCGTCAGTGGTCGGGTCGGTGTAGACGGTCCCCGGCCGGGCCACGCCGAACTCCCGGAAGATCTCCCGGATGAGTTCCGCGAGCGGAGCGTTGTCATCGGGCCGGATGGGACGGAGAACGACGCTCACCGTTCCCTCGCATAAAAGTCCCACACCGTCTTCGCCAGTTCGGCGATGACCCGTTCGTTCTCGTCGTCCGATGCGGTGCTGCCGGTGATGAAGACCGCCATCGCGACGCTCCGTCCGTCCGGCAGCGTGATGATGCCGATGTCGTTCACGACGGAGGTGCCGTCCGGTCCGCGCCCGGAGGAGCCGGTCTTGTGCGCCACGGGCGTCCCCGGCGGCAGCAGCCCCTTGAGCCGCTTCGGTCCGGTCACCGTTTCGGTCATGATGCGCCGGAGCAGGGAGGTGGAGCTGTCCGACAGGATCTTCCCGGTGTGGAAGAGCCTCAGCAGCCGTACGGCGGCGGAGGGGGAGCTCCAGTTGCGGAACTGCACATCCCAGCCGCGGTGCATCTCCTCTTCGTTCACCTCGACGGCGCTCTTTCCGATGCCGAGGTCGCGGAGGAGCTTCTGCACGGCGGCCGGTCCGCCGGTGAGCCGGAGCAGGAAGTCCGCCCCGTTGTTGTCGCTCTGCGCCACGGTGTAGCGGATGACCTCGAGCAGCGGCAGGGTGACGTCGCCGGAGGGATGGGCGTCGCGCATCGGACTCCAGGTGTCCGGCAGCAGCTCGGCGCGGCGGATGGTGACGTTCTTCGTGATGTCGAGCCGCCCCCGGTCCGCTTCGCGGAGCACCGTCAGCGCGATGTGGAACTTGAAGACGCTCTGCATCGGAAAGCGGACGCCGTCGTTGACGCTGATGGTGGGGGAGCCGTCCATCGCGGAGACCGCCACCCCGACGCTCCCCTTCGCGGCGAAGGCGATGCGCTCCAGCGCGGCGAGGAGCTTGTCGTTGTTCCCGCCGGCGTGAAGGGCGGAAGTGAGCAGCAGTGTGAAGAAGAGCGTGCGTTTCATCAAAACCTCAGTTCGTGCGACGGACGTCGGGATAGAGCAGGTACTTCTGCCGTATGGGATGGAACGCGGCGAGTTCCGCGTCCCAGGAGCGGCGGATCTCCTCCTCCGTCCTGCCGGCGCGGATCTGGTCCCGCAGCCGCGTGGAACCGGCGAGCGTGTTGATGTACGGGATGAAGAAACTGTCCTTCACCGGGAACGCCTCGTACGCGTCGATGAGCCACTGCAGACGCAGACGGCGCGCGGCCATCAGCGGGCGCACATCGTACGAGCGGAGGTCCACTCCGCGGCATTCGCGGTCCTGCAGCGGCGGCGTCCGCGCCGCTTTCACGGAGCGCGGGGTGAAGACGAACGGCATGCCGGCGTACGACGGATGCCCGAACATCTGGAACGGATGCGGCGTGCCGCGGCCGAGACTGAGCACCGTCCCCTCGAAGAAGCAGATGGAGGGATAGAGCGAAACGGAACGCATGTCCGGCAGGTTCGGCGACGGAGCCGCGGGGAGCTGATAGAGCGAATCGTGCGTGTAGCCGGCGCAGGGGATGACGCGGAGGTCGCACCGGACGCCGTTGCGCAGCCAGCGTTCGCCGTTGATCATCCGCGCGTACTCTCCGATGGTCATGCCGTACACGGCGGGGACCGGATGCATGCCGACGAAGGAACGGAACGCGGTGTCCAGCACCGGCCCGTCCACCGTGTTGCCGTGCGGGTTCGGTCGGTCCAGCAGCATCAGCGGAACGCCGTTCTCCGCGCACGCCTCCATCACGTAGTGCAGCGTGGAGATGGTGGTGTAGAAACGGACCCCCACGTCCTGCAGGTCGAACAGCAAAACGTCGAGACCGGCGAGGTCTTCGGGCGTCGGCTTGTTCAGGTGCGTGCGGGAACCGGAACGGTAGATGGAGATGACCGGGAGCCCCGTCGCCTTGTCCCGGTCGTCCGCGATGGTCTCGCCCGCCTGCTCGTCCCCGCGGAATCCGTGCTCCGGCACGAGGATGCGGCGGAGCTCCACGCCGAGCGCGAGCAGCGAGTCGACGGTGCTGCGGGGACCGATGAGGGAGGTCTGATTGGCGACGATCCCCGCTTTCTTTCCGGCGAGGAGCGGCAGGTATTCCTTCGTCCGTTCCGCACCGGGGGTGATGCGCGCCGCCGCGGAGGCGGAGGCGATCAGCAGCAGGAGGAGTGCGATGTGCTTCATGACGGATGCACCGGCGATGGTGGAGGGGGAGTTTGTCGTGATAATATAGGGAATCTTTCAACTCTTTTCCGTTCCCCGGCGTCCGTTTCTTGCACAAGTGCGCAATTCCCGTTACCTTGCCACGCACGTCACGGAAACCGTCCACTCAACCAGGAACCATCCCATGACCCGTATCCTCCTCTGTCTGCTGCTCGCGGCGGTCTCGCTCTCCGCGCAGTTCCCCACGCCGCTCGAGCGCTCCGGATACACGAAGCTCACCACGAACGCCGAACTGGTCGAATACGTGACGATGGTGGACGCCGCCGTTCCCTTCATCCGCACCGAGACGATGGCGCTGTCGACCGGCGGGAAGAGCATCCCGGCGGTCATCGTCAGCACCGGCGGGAACACGGAGAAGCTCACCGTGCTCATCTTCGCGCAGCAGCACGGCAACGAACCGTCGGGGAAGGAAGGGGCGCTGATGCTCCTGCGGGACATCGCCGGAGGGAAACTGGACCAGGTGCTCGCGTCGGTGGACCTCGTGCTCGTGCCGCAGATGAACCCGGACGGGAACGACATCAACATCCGGCGCAACGGACGGGGGATGGACCTGAACCGCAACCACCTCATCATGACGGAGCCGGAGGTCATCGGTCTGCACGAACTGGCGCTCCGGTACGCTCCCGACGTGACGCTGGACGTGCACGAGTACTCGCCGTGGGGCGAGACGTGGAAGGCATGGGGATACCGGGAGAACGCGGACGAGACCTACGGCACGATGACGAACATCAACACGAGCGCGGCGCTCCGGACGATGCAGAAGAAAGAGTTCCTGCCGTTCATCGAGGCGTTCCTCGCGGAGCGGGGATTCAGCTACCTGGAGTACAACGTCGGCGGACCGCCGAACGTGGAGCGCATCCGCAACAGCACGGTGGACATCAACGACGGACGGCAGAGCTTCGGCATCCTCGGCGCCTTCTCGATGATCCAGGAGGGGATGAACGGACGGGACTCCATCGACAACATCAAACACCGTTCCGAGGGACAATGCGCGGCGATGACGGGTTACCTCACCTTCGCGGCGAAGAACGCGGAACGCATCCGTGCGGAAGTGGCGAAGGCGCGGGCGGAGGTGAAGAAGCCGAAGAAGGTGCACATCCAGATGGAGCACGTGTTCGAAGCGCCGAGGGAACAGCGCTACTTCTCGTACGCGTCGCAGCGCGAAACGACCCTCGTCCTCACCAACTACCACACGAAGGTTGAGCCGCGCCTCACGGTGGAACAGCCGAAGGGATATCTCGTTCCGAAGAGCGACACGCTGCTGGCGGACTTCCTGGCGAAGCACCATATCGTCCACACCGCCTACGCGCCGAAGAAGAAGGAGAAGGTGATGCAGTACCGCGTCACCTACGGCACGAAGCCGGTCTTCGAGGAGTTCGAGCTGCCGGTGAGCGCGGCGGTGAAAGAGGAGGTGAAGGGGGTGAAGGGGGCGGAGTACTGGTTCGTGCCGGTGATGCAGCCGCACTCCACCATGCTCACGCTCGCGCTGGAACCGCATTCCATGATCAATCTTCTGCAGTACGAACGCTTCGCGCACCTGATGAAGGACCCGCTCTATCCGGTGCTGCGCGTGGAGTGACCGCTCATTGCAGCGTGCATGAAACGGCCCGGAACCCCGTTCCGGGCTATTTCATGTACGCCATCCGTTTCGTCTCCGTCACCGTTCCCGCGGTGAGCCGGTAATAATAGACTCCCGCCGACAATCCCGCCGCATCGAACCGCACCGCATGCCTCCCCGCGGCGTGTTCCCCCTCCGCCAGCGTCGCCACCACCCGCCCGAGCGTGTCGTACACCCGCAGCGCCGCATCGGCCGCATGCTCCAGCCGGTACGCGATGAGGGTGGAGGGATTGAACGGATTCGGAAAGTTCTGCTCCAGCGCCCCTTCGAGCGGCGCGGAGGGAGCGCGCCGCACGGAAGTGACGAGCGACGTGTCCTCGATGATCGTCAGACCGGTGTCCGCCGGAACGTTCGTGAGCACCTGCGTGATGCCCGAAGGCCAGCGGATGACGAGCGAATCGACGGCGGAAGCCGCGCCGAGCCCGAAGTGGAGCTGCAGCGTCTGTCCGCAGTAGCCGCTCTGTCCCGCCACGCGCCGCATCTGCCACACCGGCGTTCCGTTCACCGCCGCTTTCGCGCGCACCACGGCGCCGATGGCGGAACGGTTGGAGCGTTTCCCGGCCAGGTCCAGCCGCAGCCAGTGTCCCCCGCCGCCGTTGTTCCTGTACAGCGCGTTGTTCTCCGTTGCGTTGAAGCACTTCGCGACGAACAGGTCCAGGAATCCGTCCTTGTCGTAATCGCCGAACGCGCAGCCGTAGGACCAGCCGAGGTCGGCGTCGAAGGAGGAATCACGCACGAATGTGCCGTTCCCGGTATTGCGATAGAAGAAGTTCTTCGTCGTGCCGGCGGTGAAAGCGTTCGTCACGAACAGGTCCAGGTCGCCGTCGTTGTCCGTGTCGCCGAAGGCGCTGCCGAACGAATTGCTGACATCCTCCGTGAACGGCGCCCCCGCCGCGCTGAACGTGCCGTTCCCGTTGTTGAGGAGCAGCCGGTTCTTCTGTCCGCCGTAGTTGGCGAGGAACACGTCGAAGTCGCCGTCGTTGTCCACATCCTCCCAGCTGCTGGAGGCGGTGTTGCCGCCGTTCGCGAGCAGGGAGGGGAGCGAGGCGGAGGTGAAGGAACCGGCGCCGTCATTCAAGTACAGATTCTCATGTTCCCCCTCTTCGTTCGCGATGAAGAGGTCCGGGTCGCCGTCCCCGTCGATGTCGATCCAGTCCGCGGTGCGCGAATGGTAGAGGTCGGACACGACCGGACCGGAGGTCACTTTCGTGAACGAGCCGTCGCGGGTGTTCCGGTAGAGGAAGTTCTTCAGGTTCCCCGCGCTGTTGCACACCACCAGGTCGAGCCAGCCGTCGTTGTCGTAGTCCCCCCAGGCCGCGGACTCGGAGTAACCGCCGTCCCGCGCCAGGACGGGAGCGGTCACCTGCACGAACGTTCCGTTCCCGTCGTTCCGGTAGAAGAGGTTGTGCTGTCCGTACCAGTTCGCCACGAAGAGGTCCGGGTCGCCGTCGTTGTCGTAATCCCCCCACGTGCTCCCGTCCGAAGAGCGGCCGTCGGAGACGACCGGACCGCCGGTGACCTTTGCGAACGTCCCGTCGCCGTTGTTGCGGTAGAGGAAGTTGTTCTGTCCCGCGGCCGGACCGTTGGAGACGAAGAGGTCGAGGAAACCGTCCCCGTCATAATCGATCCAGTTGACCGAGCGGGAATCGCCGCCGTCCGTGACCGGCGCTCCGGCGGTGATGCGGGTGAAGAGCTGCGCGGACGACAGCGTGACGGCGGTGAGGAAGAGCAAAATGATGCGGGACATGAAGACTCCGGACGATGGTGAATGTTCGTACCGAAGATACGACGGACCGGGGAGCGGGCCAACGGCGGGGTGACGCGGCGTGGCGGGGATGGGACGGACCGTGTGCGGG
>WBUG01000081.1 GCA_008933835.1 Bacteroidota bacterium
TCTGACATTCAAACGTGGGTAATTCCAAAGTCATAATGCTCTCCGGCGTCTACCTGGTGCTCGGTTTCTACGCACTGAGCTTCAACCGCGCCGATGAAGCGAACTTCGCGAACGCCCTCGAAGTCTCCTCCTCCTATCAAACGGAGCAGATCGCGAACGCCGGACTCGCCCTTTCCATGCAGCGGCTCGGCAACACCCTTTCCGCCCCGACGTTCGCTCTGACGACCGCCTCCGTCAACAACGGAACGGTCTCGTTCAAAGCCGAGCAGCCCGCCGGGTTTCCGGCCAACCGGACGCAGGTCGTCTCCACCTCCGAGTTCAACGGTTACTCTGTCACCGTCACCGCCATCGCACATTTCCACAATAACCGCTGGAAAGTGCTGAAAGTCCATTCCTCCTCCGTCCAGCACTAACGAACCCGTTCTTCTCCTCGAACCCGTTCTCATTCACCCGATTGCGTATTGCAATTCGTTCTCTATTTCTTTACTTTCATTAGCCGATTTTCCGGCGTTCATTGGGGCTCAGTCATCCACTCGTACCGATCGTTCCGTTCCGGCCGTCCTATGTCGTCCATCCATCACTACGCAGCGTTTCGTCCCTCCTGCGGTTCCGCCGGTACGTCCCGTTGGATATGGTCGCTCTCCGTTCTCCTGCTCCTGCCAGCGCTCCTCACCGCGCAGTTCTCCTCCATCCTCCCCCAGAACACACGCGAACGGTCCGCGGAGAGGGCGGCCGCTCAGAAGGAGCGTCAGCGTCTCTCTTCCTCCTCCATCCTCTCCGTAACGGCGACCAGACATGAATACAAGTTCGGTCGGCTGGAGACGAAAGGACTGACCGAATCGGTGAAACGCTACACCGCCGCCGGCCACCTCGCGGAGGTCACGACGCATTCACCGGTGGACGGAACGGTGCAGACACGGACGACCTACCGGTACGACCAGCGCGGGAATCTCGTCGAAGAGAACCTTTTCCAGAACGGCGATGTGGTGAAGACCGTGCACCGCTACACGGCCGGCGACCTGCGGCGGGAAACCATCCACTACCGGAAGGACGGCAGCGTGGAGAAGAAGGTCTCGTACGTGTACGACGACCACGGATTCCTGCTCGAGACCGCCGGCGTGCTCGACGACGGTCGGCCGTTCCTGCGCGAAACGTTCCTCTATGATACGAAGGGTCTGCTGGCGGAACGGAAGAACAGTCTGACGCGGTGGACCTACCAGTACGACGCACGCGGGAACGCCGTCGGCATCGTCCGCTTCGGCCGGGTCTTCCGCACCGCGGAGACGGAGAACTACCAATTGACCGACCGGTACGAGTTCCAGTACGACCGGCGCGACCTGATGACCTCCGCCCTGGTGCTCCGGCCCGACAGCACGGTGAAAGCACGGTACGAATTCCAGTACGACGCGGAGGGACGGTTGACGGGCGAGAAGGAGTTCGGGGCGGACAAGCGTCCGGTCTATTCACGGAAGATCGTCATCGCCTCCGACGGACGGCGGCTGGAGGAGAGCGGCAGCGAACGGGGCCGGTTCTTCCGCAGCACGTACCGGTACGATTCCCGGGGGAATGTGACGGAGGCGACGGAGTACGACCAGATCAACGAGCCGCGGTTCTCCGTCCGATACTCGTACGGCCGTTCCGGAGCGGTGAAGAGCGTCCCGTCGAACCGTCCTGCGGACACCGTGTCGTTCACTGCCGTCGGTGCGGATGAGTTCGAGACGCTCATCGGAGGGAAACTCGTGGCGCCGGACGGCGCGTTCCTCGGCCTGGTCATCGCCGACACCACCGATTCGCAGTCCATCGTCAACACATGGGGACAGTACGGTTCCTTCGAATCACCCACCAGCATCTTCAACGCCTCCATCCCCTACGGCGGCAAGGACGGCGTGTTCAGCCCGTTCAATCCCGCCAGTCCGAGCCCCCCGTCCATCTACAAAGAAGGCCGATTCTACGCCTACTGTACGGAGAACGAGAACTTCCGTCCGCGGGTCTCGCCGCGGCAGCTCATCGCTTTCCTGCTGACCCGTTTCCCGACCGGGAAACGGTGACCCGACTGATACCGATCAGTGTGAACCGCCCTCCGGCGGCGTGTCCGGCATGTACCGTTCGAACAGGTACCGCAGCTCCTTGAGTCCGCTGCGGACGTAGAACGGGATGGATTCGCCGTACGAGTGGAGGATGATGATGGCGTTGATGTTCGCATCCTTCTTGGACGCGTTGGCGATGCGGCGGGAGATGCCGATGTTGGCGGTGGAGATGCGGTCGTAGATGGAGATGAGACCTTCGAGCGTCCAGTCCGGCGTGCCGCCGCTGTTCATCACGAAGTACTGACGGAGGAGGTAGGAGGAGACGACGCGGAACAGCGTCTCCTCGGTGGTGGCGAACGGGAGGTGGAACCGGGTCATCGGACGGAGTTCGTCGAGCACCGGACAGTCGCTCGTCACCATGTAGATGCCGATGATGGAGCTGAGCCCCTTCTGGACCGCGTTGGTCTGGCGGTAGGAACGCTGCGGCGTGTCGACGGTGACGGTGGCCGACTCGTACGAAACGATGTCGCGGAACTCGTTCACGATGCCCGCCAGGTTCACCGCCACGGGACATCGTTCGGCCTTGCCGAGGAGCGGGCACCGGTCGCAGGGGTCCGATTCGAGCCGTGTCCAGTCCGGCAGGTCCGCCGGCGGCGCCGCCCGAAGGGAGAGCGAGTCGGGGTCGAGCGCGATCTCGAACTTCTTCTCCCGTCCGTCCGTGAACTCGAACGTGTAGCGGAGGACGAGGTCCCGGCTTCCGGTGTCGTTCGTCTCCCCCATCGTCAGGCCAGCGGCAGGAAGACCGAGAAGGAGCTCCCCTTGCCGACCTCCGATGCGACCGTGATGACGCCGCCGTGGGCGTCCACGATGTGCTTCGCGATGGCGAGACTGAAGGCGGTGAGCTTCTGTTCAGGTGCCGCTTTCGCCATGTTCAGCTTGTATTTGCTGAAGACCGACGCGAGCTCGTCCGGCGCGATACCGCTTCCGGTGTCCTTCACCGTCACTTCGATGCCGTCCACGGAGCGTCCGTCCGCCTGGAACGCCGCCCGTCCGGCGGCGATGGAGACGGTCCCCTGCTCGGCGGTGTACTTCAGCGCATTGTCCAGGAGGCAGTTCACGACGGTGTCGATGCGGTCGAAATCGAGCGTGACGTTCGGCAGCCCTTTCTGGATGTTCTTCTGGAAACTGATCTTCTTCTTCCGTGCGATGATCTCGTAGCGCAGGCAGACGGTGTGGATGAACATCTCCATGTCCAGCGGATGCCGGTCGAGCACGATCTTCCCCTCTTCGAACAGCGTCAGGTCGATGGCGTTCTTCACGCGGTGCAGCAGCCGGTCCGACAGGTCCGCCACGTAGTTGAGCAGCACCGCCTGGTCCTCCGACAGGGCGCCGACGGAACCTTCCTTCACCTGCTCCACGGTCGCGCCGATGGTCTTCAGCGGGTTCATCATGTCGTGCAGGAAGGTGGACATGAAGGCGGACTGCAGTTCGCGCAGCGCCAGTTCCGATGAGCGGGCGCGCAGGGCGGACCGGACGCGCGTGACGAGCTCGGTCACCTCGATGGGCTTCACGAGGTAGTCCTTCGCCCCCTTCTTCAGACAGTCGATGGCGGTGGTGAAGTCGGCGAATCCGGTCAGCATCATCACGTCAACGCCGGGGAACTCCTCCGTGATGCGGCTGAGCGCCTCGATGCCGTCCATGACCGGCATGTTGATGTCCAGCAGCACCAGGTCGACCCGTTCATGCCTGAGGACGTCGAGCGCTTTTTCTCCGTCCTCCGCCGTGATGACGCTGAACCCCTGGGCGGCGAGCCGCAGTTTCAGGGTCATGCGGAGCGATTCTTCGTCGTCGACGATGAGTATGGTGTTGTTCATAGCGGTCCTTGCGGTTGTCGTCCGGTCAGCGTCCGCTGACGGGAACGGTGAAATGGAACGTCGTGTGCTTGCCGACCTCGCTCTCGGCGAGGATGGAGCCGCCGTGAGCTTCGACGATGAGTTTGCAGACCGCCAGGCCGAGACCGGTCCCTTTGATCTTGGTCTTGCGCGCCGTGGAGGCCTGCTTGTACCGGTCGAAGATGTACGGCAGTTCGTCCTCGGGGATGCCCATCCCGTTGTCGCGCACGGAGACCTTCACGTACCGTTCTTCGAGACCGGTGGCGGGGTTGACCGAGGCGGCAGTGCCGGCGGTGACGGTGACGGTACCTCCGGTGCCGATGAACTTGAGCGCGTTGCTCATGAGGTTCATCATCACCTGCCCCATCCGGTTGATGTCGATGAGCACGGCCGGGAGTTCACCGGGCATCGTCACTTCGATGGTGGCGTTCTTCTTCCGGTACTGCATCCGGAAGTCGCGCGTGACCATGTCGATGACCAGGCGGAGGTCCACGCTCTGGACGTCGAGGGTGATGTTGCCGGACTCGAGCTTCGAGAGGTCGAGGATGTCGTTGATGAGCCCGAGCATCCGCGCGGCGGAGTCGTTCACCGAATCGAACAGGGTCACCTGTTCCTGGTTCAGCGAGTTGCTCGCCTCCAGGGTCTCCTTGAAGTACTCGAGCACGCTCTTGATGCCGGTGAGCGGACTGCGAAGGTCGTGCACGAGCATCGCCATGAAGTCCGCTTTGGTGCGTTCGAGCTCGGTCTCGAGACGCCGGAGCTTGAGGAGCATCCGCACGCGGACGAGGAGCTCTTCGGTGTCGATGGGCTTGGTGAGGAACTCGTCCGCCCCCAGTTCCAGCCCCTTCTCGATGCTCTGGGGGTCCTTCCGCTGCGCGGTCAGGAAGATGACCGGAATGCCGGCGGTGGCGGCGTCAGCCTTCAGCTTCTCGAGCGTCTCGAAGCCGTCCATCACCGGCATCTGGATGTCCAGCAGGATGATGTCGGGACGACGGCTCTTGGCGAGGGCGAGGCATTCCATGCCGCTGTTCGCGCGGAGCATGGTGAACGGTTTCCGTTTCAGGGCGAACTCGAGGAAGTCGAGGTTGTCCTCGGTGTCGTCCACCACCAGGATGACCGGTTTGTACTCTTCCGTGCTCATGGGTTCCTTTCCAGAAGCCGTTTCAGCGCGCTGGTGAGCGATTCCGGGGAGAACTCGCTCTTCTTCAGATAGTCGCTGATGCGCGTGTTGAGCATCTCCCGCTCACGCTGTGACAGGTCCTTTCCGGAGAGGACCACGATGGGGATGTTCTTCCAGCGGTCGTTGTTCTGCAGCCGCTGGACGAGCTGGAACCCGTCCATCTCCGGCATCACCAGGTCCGTAAAGATGAGGGACGGGACGGAGGTCTGCAGCACCTCCAGCGCCTTGAGACCGCTCAGCGCGGTCTTGACGTTGAACCCCTCCGCCTTCACGATGCGCTCGAGCGCCATCAGGAAATCCTCGTTGTCGTCCACGAGCAGGACGAAATGCTCCTTGGAGTTGACCTCGCGCTTCAGGATCGACAGGAGCTCCACCGCGTCCGTGGGCTTGGTCAGCACGCCGACCGCCCCCAGCGAGAAGGCGAGCGGCCGGTTCTCGATGATGGAGTGGATGACGACCGGGATCTCTCGCGTGTCGGGGTTCTGCTTCAGTTCGCGGAGGGTCTGCCACCCGTCCTTGTTGGGCATCATGATATCGAGCGTGATGATGGCCGGGCGGAGCGAGGCCGCGCGGGCGATCCCTTCGTCGCCGGAGTTCGCCTCCGCCACCGAGAATCCCTCGGGCACCAGGTAGTTCTTGAGGAGTTCGATGACCTCGGGATCATCGTCGATGCAGAGCACGAGCGGTCCGGCGGCGCCGGCGGTGACCGGCGCGGCCGCCGCTGAAGGCCGTTCGCTCTTGAGGATGACCGGTGCGGGCACCGGGGCCGCCGGAGCCTCTTTTATGTCGGCCGGTTTGTCCGGATCGACGTAGATGATGGGGACGGCGAGATGGAAGGTGGAACCGTGTCCGAAGACGCTCTCGACGGTGAGATCGCCGCCGAGCAGTCGCGCGAGCCGGCGCGAGATGGGAAGTCCGAGACCGGTCCCCTTGTACTTGCGCGTGTTGCTGTTGTCGATCTGCTGGAACTCCTCGAAGATCTTCCCGTAGTTCTTCGGCTCGATGCCGATGCCGGAATCCTTCACCGAGAAGACGACCGCGTCCCCCTTCTGCTGCACCGACACGGTGACCTCGCCCTGCTCGGTGAACTTGACGGCGTTGCTGAGCAGATTGACGAGCACCTGCTTGATCTTCAGGATGTCGGTCTGCAGCACGGGGAGCCCGGCGGCGACGTGCTGGACGATGACGAGGTTCTTGGACTTGGCGAGCGACTCCACGGTCATGAGCGAATTGGCGACGACGTTCTCGACCTCGTCCACCTCCACGTTCACGCTCATGCGGCCCGACTCGAGCTTGGAGAAGTCGAGGATGTCGTTGATGAGCTGCAGCAGATGCTTCCCGTTCTTGAGCACCTTCTCGAGCGCCTTGCGCTGGTCCTCGGTGAGCGGGTCGCCGTTCGGACCGAGCAGCACCGAACTGAAGCCGATGATGGAGTTGAGCGGCGTCCGCAGTTCGTGCGACATGCTGGCGAGGAACTCGGACTTGACGCGGTAGGCCTTCTCGAGCTCCTCGTTCTTGGTGTTGAGCTCGGTGTTCTTGACCGACACCTCGCGGGAGAGCTTCTGGGTCTCTTCGTAGTTGCGGGCGTTGGCGATGGCGATGCCGAGCTGCGGCAGCGAATTGGCGATGATCTCCTTGTCGAGGTCCGTGAACCGGGAGAGGGTCCCCATCACGAGCACGCCGAGCACGCGTTCCTGGAAGAAGATGGGAGAGGCGATGATATGCTGCGGCACGATCTCGGCGATGCCGGTGTCGAGCACGAACTCGCGGCCGGCGGAGATGTCCGACACTTCGATGGTCCGGCGTTCGAGCGCGCATTGTCCGGGGAGCCCTTCGCCGACGGTGACCGTCTTCGACCGTTCGCCGCGCGTGAGGCCGTGACCGGCCACGAGCTGGAGTTCGCGGTCGGCGTCGTCCGCCAGGTACAGGGCGCCGACGGCGGCGTTGGAGTGATGGCAGAGGAGGTTCAGACTGTTGGATTCGATGTCCGCGATGCTCTCGCGCGAATTGAGGGCGGTGACCAGTTCGGAGTACGCATTGAGCCGTGTGTAGTTGTTCCCCAGCATCACGGACATCTTGTTGAAGTCCACCGCGAGTTCGCCCAGTTCGTCACGCCGCTGCAGCGTGATGGGAGTGAACTTCCCCTCCATGATCCCCTGCGTCCCCACCTTCAGCAACTGGATGGGGGTGGTGATGGAGCGGGTGAGGACGAATCCGAGCGCGACCGCGAAGATGGCGAAGAGGAGGTTCACGATGACGATGAAGGAGCCGAGGTCCTTGGCCAGGTTCTTCGCGAGTTCGATGGTGGCGGGCTGCGACAGGACGATATCGGTGTTGAGCTGGTAGAGGCGTTCCCGCGCCGCGGTGAGATGCGCGGTGCGCGCGTCGTGCCAGACGAGGGAATCGAGCTGCGCGCGGACATCGCCCCCCTCCTTCACCTGTTCGCGCAGCAGCATCTTCTTCTCCCCCACCTCGGCGATCCAGTTGTAGTACGAGTTCCGGATGGCTTCGAGGGCGCCGGTGACGGTGGTGTCCGCGGTCTCCTGGAGCGCCGCGGCCACGAGACCGTCGAACTCCTTCCACGCCTCGTCGTACACCGCCCGGACGGAATCGCTGCCGGTGTAGAGGTACTGCTCGGTGATGGCGGGCATCTCCGCGATGTACTTGTTGAGCTGCTGCAGCACGATCATCTGCTTCGAGTTCGAGCTCGCGTCGGTGAAATGCCGCTCGATCTGCGTCAGCACCCGGAGGGTGAGGACGGTGACGGCGGTCAGCACCACGAGCAGCAGCGCGAAATAACCGAGGACCTTGAGGAAGAGTCGGGCTTTGATCATACGGTGCTCAGTCGTTCGGTGAAGGGAACCGGTGCGATGATCATTCGTTCAGGTACTTCCGGATGACGTTGAGCAGCTCCTGCGGGTCCATCGGCTTGGAGTAGTGCTCCACGCACCCCACGCCGAGGGTCCGGGCCCGGTCCTCGGCCTTCGCCTGCGCGGTGAAGGCGATGACGGGGATGTGCGCCGTGGCGCCGTTCGCCTTGATGAGCTGCGTCGCCTGGAATCCGTCCATCACCGGCATCTGCATGTCCATCAGGACAAGGTCCGGCACTTCCTTGAGCGCGAGCTCGACCGCCTCCTGACCGTTCTCGGCCACGAGCAGTTCGATCTCCATTCCGCTCCGTTTCATGACGAACTTGACGAGGTCGCGGTTGTCCTCGTCGTCCTCGGCTAACAGAATTCGTTTCGGCATGCATCCTCCCCGATGGCCAGTGGTGTTGTGCCGCGTTACTTGCTCAGCGACATGATGTACTCCCGGAACCAGATGAGCTTGGTGTTGATGAGCGACGACAGTTCGTCGAACTGGACCGGTTTTTTGACGTACCCTTCGTTCGGGCGCAGGTCGGAGGAGGTGAGCAGCGCGATGTCCTCTTCCGCGGCCAGAAAGATGAAGGGGATGAAATTGAACTTGCTGTTCGTCCGCAGGATGTGCAGGAACCGGATGCCGGAGATGGTTCCCGGTCCGAACGCGGATTCGCAGATGACGACGTTCGGGTTCAGCTTCTCGATCTTCTCGAGCGCGTCCTCCGGGGTCGGACAGGTCACGACGGCGTACCCCTGCGCCTTCAGCTTCGGCGTGATGTCCGACTTGGTCTTGTCGTCGGACGAGATCTGGATGACCGTCCCTTTGTACTGGTCCGCCACGAGGTCCAGCAGGAACTTCGATTCGTACTCCAGGTACTCTTCCAGCGTGATCTGGTACACCTTGCGGAGCCACTCCAGGGTCTGCGACGAACTGCGCAGGAGCTGACGCTTGGAGATGACCTCCTTCACCGCCCGCCCGTACATCTCGATCTTCACCTCGCGCTGGAGCGTGGTGAACACGTTCTCCGGAATGGCCATCGTCGCCGCGGTCTGCCGCAGTTCCGCCATCTTCGCTTCGGACGGAGCGCTGTCCATCCACGCCTTTTCGAGGGCGGAACGGAACTGCGCGATGGCCTGCTGGTCCTGCTTCCGGTTCATCTCCTCGCGCGCCTTCTTCTCCTGCTCCAGCGCCTTGGAGAGCAGTTCAATCTGCTTCTTCATCTCGTCCAGCTGCGATTCGGTGATGTTGCGCTCCGGGGCATTGGCGGGAACCCGTGCGGCAGCAGCTTCGACGACGTTCGGACTCACCGGCACGGGTGCGGGATCGCGCATCGTGACCGGAACGACCGGACGCGGCGGTTCGGGTGCCGGATCCGGCATCCGAGGTGGAGGAGGAGGCGCAGGACGTTCGACCGGCGGAGCATGGTGCGGCTCTGCAGGGGGCGGTGCGGGCTTCGGTGCGGCGGCCGGAGCCGGTTCGGCCGGTTTCGGCGGTGCGCTCTTCTGGATCGGCGCTGCTTTTGCCTTGTTGTCCTGGTCGGACTTCTTCTGCTGTTCGAAGTAATTGATGCGGTCGATGAAGGCGCTTATGTAGATATTGGTGGGATCGAGACTGCGCGCCTTTTCGATCTGCTTCTTGGCCTCCACAAACTGCATATCCTTGATGAACTTGTCAGCGGCCAGAAGGCACTGACGAGCATCAAGTTTATTCTGATTCGTTTGTGTCGCCGATTGGGCCATGGATGCGTTTCAGGCTCCGCCGACAGAGCAAGTTTCTTCCCTGCGACGGCGAAAAATGGAACGGTGTCCTTCCGGAATAATCGATATTCAGAAGGAAAACCGCCGGATTTGTCATTCGTGAAGAATATAGATATAAAAATCCATGACAACAAGACGACCGGCATTAGAAAACGCTAACTGACAACGGATTTAGGCCGTTATTTGAAAGGAGCGTCCGAACGGAAACCACTAACTCTGGGTACGGAAGAGCGCCGCGGGAACCGGTCATCATCGGGTGCCGGAAGTGCAACCGACGGAAGCCTGAGGGGTGTACGGGGCGATGACGGCAAGAGGGGTGGTACGGTCGACAAGAGCGGTGAGCCTGGGACTCGAACCCAGAAGTCCTTGCGGACGCCAGTTTTCAAGACTGGTGCAATAGCCATTCTGCCAACTCACCG
>WBUG01000008.1 GCA_008933835.1 Bacteroidota bacterium
CCACCGCGCGGAACATCGCCTGCTCCCCTCCGGCGATGATCCCCTGCACCATGTCGAAGGGGACGCCGTACGTGGGGGGACACTCCGACGCATCCACCACGCCGACGCGGCCGCTGGTGCCGGCTCCGACGTAGATGAGCCGTCCGCCGTTGAGGAACGCCTTCACCGTCAGTTCCACCGCCTGCGCGATGTACGGGATCTGCGTCCGCACCGCCTCGGCCACGCGGTGGTCCTCGTCGTTGATGATGGTGAGGATGTCGGTGACGGAGCGGGCGTCGATGTCCATCGAGGCGGGATTGCGCTGCTCGGTGGAGAGGTGCTGCAGTTGCCGGAAGAGCTCTTTCTGTTCCATACTTATGACCGGGTGACGATGACGAGTTTCTTGTCCAGATGGTCGAACTCCTCGCTTCCGGGGAAGACGAGCGGAACGCTGCGGAAGCGGAGCGACGGATATCCGCGGCGGGCCTCCCGTTCCTCCTCCTCGATCTCCTGCCCCTTGAACGTGACCAGCGACGGTACCGTAAGATACGCTTTTCCGCCGTCGGATGAACCCCCTCCGTCCCGTTTGAGGAAGGGCCATCCCCAATCCAGCAGGTTCGACAGACGGCTCACGGAGCGGGCGACCACGGCGTCGAACCCCTCCCGGTAGCGCGCATCGGCGTTCACCTCCTCCGCCCTTCCCCACACGGTCTCAACGTTCGTCAATCCTATTGCGTCGGCCATCGCCCGCACGGCGTTCACCTTCTTCTGGGTGGAATCGAGCAGCATAAAGGAACACCCCGGCAGCATCACCGCCAGCGGGATGCCCGGAAATCCGCCCCCCGTACCGAGGTCCAGGATGCGCGAACCCTCCCGGAACGACACTTTGAAGAGCATCGTCAGGGAGAGGGCGATGTGCCCCCGCCAGAGGTTCTCTTCGTTCTTGCGGGAGACGAGGTTGATCTTCGCGTTCCAGTCGAGCAGTTCCTGCCGGAAACGGGAGAGCCGGGACAATTGAATGTCCGTTATAAATATCCCGTTCTTCCGGCAGAGCGTATGGAGCCAGAGTTCGTCGTCGGTCATGGTTTCACGTGGAACGCCGCATCATTGGCGGCGCTCGTTCTGTTTCAGGAAAATACCGAGCACCGACACGTCCGCGCTGGTGACGCCGGCGATGCGCGATGCCTGGCCGATGGAGCGGGGCCGCACCCGCTGGAGTTTCTCCTTCCCTTCCGCGCTCAGCGAGGGGATGGATCGGTAATCGAAGTGTTCCGGGATGAGCATCTCTTCGAACTTCGCGAAGCGGACGATCTGTTCGTTCTGCCGTTGAATGTATCCCTCGTACTTCACATCGATCTCCACCTGCCGCATCACCTCTTCATCGCGCAGCGACGCGGAGACCTCCGGCGAATCGATCAGCTCCGCGACATGACGGATGGAGATGTTCGTGCGGCGGAGGATCTTCACCAGCGGTTCGTTCTCGGCGATGGCCGTCTCTCCGTTCCGTTCCAGCACCGGATTCACTTTGGACGGCGCTGCCATCGTCGTGCGGAGATGTTCGACCGTTCGCTCGATGGCGTTCTCCTTCGTCGCCAGGCGTTCGATCCATCCGTCCGGCACCAGACCGAGCATATGCCCCATCCGCATCAGCCGTCGGTCCGCATTGTCCTGACGGAGGAGCAACCGGTACTCAGCGCGGGAGGTGAACATACGGTACGGTTCTTCGGTGGATTTGTTGATGAGGTCGTCGATCATCACCCCGATGTACGCGTCGCTGCGCTGAAGGATGAACGGCGGACGTTTCTGCACTTTCAGAGCGGCGTTGATGCCGGCGACGAGTCCCTGCCCCGCCGCCTCTTCGTACCCGGAGGTGCCGTTGATCTGTCCGGCGAAGTAGAGTCCGGACACGAGCTTCGTTTCCAGCGTGTGATGGAGCTGGTGCGGCGGAAAGTAGTCGTACTCCACGGCGTAACCCGGACGCAGCATCTTCACCTGTTCCAATCCGCGGATGCTGCGCAGACCTTCGAACTGCACCTCTTCCGGAAGGCTCGTCGAGAACCCGTTCACGTAGACGACGTTCGTATCATACCCTTCCGGTTCGAGAAAGATCTGATGCCGCTCCCGGTCCGCGAACCGATGCACCTTGTCCTCGATGGAGGGACAGTACCGCGGTCCCACCCCCTTGATGCGCCCGGTGAACATGGGAGAGCGGTCGAATCCCTTCTCAAGAATGGAGTGTGTCGAGCCGTTGGTGTAGGTCAGATACATCGGTATCAAACGGTTCGTGATGGAACCGGTCTGGTATGAGAACGGTACCGGAGGATCATCGCTGTGCAGCACTTCGGTCTTCGCAATGTCGATGCTCTGCAGGTCAATCCGAGGCGGAGTGCCGGTCTTCAGCCGTCCTGTGACGAATCCGAGCTCCGTCAATGTCTCGGTCACTCCCCGTGACGGCGCTTCTCCGAACCTCCCTCCCGACCGGTGCCTCTCGCCGGTATGCATCAATCCGTTCAGGAACGTACCGGCACACAGCACCATGGCGCCGCCGAGGATTTCGAAACCGTTCGCAGTGGTGACACCCCGGAGCATCCCTCCTTCGACATGCATGGAAGTGACAGAATCTTCCAACACGTCGATCCCCGGGGCGCTAAGGATCCTCCGTTGGGCATCCCGGGCATACCATTCACGGTCACTCTGGCACCGTGGGGACCAAACGGCCGGACCCTTGGAGGTGTTCAGCATCTTGAACTGAATGCCGGTGGCATCGGCGATCCTCCCCATCTCCCCTCCCAGCGCATCGATCTCCCGTACAAGATGTCCTTTCGCCGTCCCTCCGATGGCCGGGTTGCACGACATCCTCCCGATGGCATCCGCCTTCAGCGAGATGAGCAGCGTCGAACATCCCATGCGGGAAGCGGCGAGCGATGCCTCGATACCGGCATGGCCGCCCCCCACAACGATGACGTCATAGGATGATTTTGGGATCTTCACCAGCATGATGTTCCACGTGAAACGTTCTTACTTTCCAATGCAGAAACGGGCAAAAATATTGTTGAGAATGTCTTCCGGTGTGGTCAATCCAATGATGTCACCTAGGTGATTCAGGGCCTCGCGCAGGTCTACGGCGACGAACTCTCCGCTCATGTTTTGTTGTATGGAACGCTCGGCACTATCCAGTGATTCCAGGGCGTGGACGAGCGCATCCTTATGCCTCTCATTGGTGATGAGGGGGGCATCGGACTCGTCCGCATGGTCGGGAATGGCGGTCTCGAACAGCATACTCTTCAGCATGTCGATACCGGTATGGGTCTTACAGGAGATTTCGACCGATGGCCGGTCGGGTATGACGGGGAGGGAGAAACCAGACGCTTTCCGGTCTGCCTTGTTCACGACGAGAATGGATTTCCCATGCTTGGGAAGCGAGTTCATGGCCTCTTCCAGCATGTCCGCCTCCCCCTTCCCGATCTCTTCCGACGCATCGACCATGAACAGGACGATATCCGCCTTCCGGATATGCTGCATGGTCCGGCGGATCCCCTCCTTTTCGATGAGGTCCACCGACTCCCGGATACCGGCGGTATCCGTGAAAACGAACTCCATGCCGTGCAGGGTGATGCTTTCTTCGATGACATCCCTCGTGGTACCCGGGATCTCGCTGACGATGGCCCTCTCCTCTTCCAACAGGATATTCAATAGACTGGACTTCCCGACATTCGGTTTTCCGGCCAGTGCGACCCGCACCCCTTCCCTTGCCATTTTTCCGGTAGAGTACCTTGAGAGGATGGTTTGGATTCGTTCCCGGACTCCGGAGAGTTTCGAAAGAAGTTCATCCCGGCGCGCCAGTTCTATCCCCTCCTCCGAAAAGTCGAGCTCCAGTTCTAATAAAGAGCAAAGGTCCGTGAGGGTCGACCGGAGTTCGCGGATGTGTCCGGAGAGTTTCCCGGTGAGCTGCTCCATGGAAACCCGGTGTGCGCGTTCGCTGCGGGCGTGGATGAGGTCCGCCACCGCTTCGGCCTGGGCCAGGTCGAGCCGGTCATTGAGGAAAGCGCGGAGCGTGAACTCGCCCGGGTCCGCAGGACGGGCGCCGGCGGCGATGACGAGACGGAGAACGGCGCGGGAGACGAAATGGCCGCCATGCGTACCGAGCTCGACCACCTCTTCGCCGGTGTAGGAATGCGGGGCGCGGAAGACCGTGGCGAGGATGGCGTCCGCCGGGCGTCCGTCCTCGCCGACGACGGAGCCGTAGTGCACGGTATGGCTCGCGGCGGACGAGAGCGGGATGCGGCCGCGGAAGACCCGGTCCGCCACGCCGACGGCGTCCGGCCCGCTGATACGTATAACGGCTATACCGCCGTTCCCGGCGGGGGTCGCCACGGCGGCGATGGTGTCCTGTGTTCGAAGCGGTGCGGTCATGATGAAGATCTTCACAATGTAGAAAATTATCTCTTGACTTCAGTACCGAAAATCGTATCTTGAAGATGTGTAACACGCTGCACCGTTCACTGTCCGCTCAAAAGAATGTACGAGAACACACGACAGACTCGAATCACCCCGCGGCGCTCCGGCGTCCGTGTGATTCCTGTACGCGCGTCTCTCCTTCCGTTCGTCGGTATTACCATTCTTCTGGGGCTTACGCTCGCGATCCTTCTGCCGATTCTACTCGGCTGAGCGAACGCAGAGGTTACCCCAACGAACCCTTCCCACATCGACGTCATCCGCAGTACGTGAGAATCCAGGAATCAGGGAGTAACCTCCGGGCGAGGATACTGTTCCTCATTCATTCATTCTCAGGTACGCCATGACACACTCCTCCTCCCACCAACGCCTCATGACCGGGGCCGAGATCTTCGTCCGTTCGCTGGTCGAAGAGAAGGTCGACGTCGTCTTCGGATATCCCGGCGGCGCCGTCATCGGCATCTACGACGCGCTGCACGACATCTCGGACATCAAGCACATCCTGACGCGTCACGAACAGGGGGCCGTGCATGCCGCCGAAGGGTACTCGAAAGCGAGCGGCCGTCCGGGCGTGGCGCTGGTGACCTCGGGTCCGGGTGCGACGAACACCGTCACCGGCATCGCGGACGCCTACATGGACTCCATCCCCATCGTGGTCTTCACCGGCCAGGTGGCGCTGAAGCTCATCGGCAACGACGCGTTCCAGGAGGCGGACATCGTCGGGATCACGCGCCCCATCACCAAGCACAACTACCTGGTGCGCGATGTGAACGAACTCGCCGCGACCATCAAGGAGGCCTTCTACGTCGCCACCACCGGGCGGCCGGGTCCCGTGCTCGTGGACCTGCCGAAGGACGTCATGGCGTCCAAAGCGGTCTTCTCGTACCCGAAGAGCGTGAAGCTCCGTTCCTACCAGCCGCACACCGAAGGACATCAGAAGCAGCTCAGCAAGGCGGCCGAACTCATCGCGAAGGCGAAGCGGCCGGTGCTGTACGTCGGCGGCGGCACCATCCTCTCCGGCGCTTCTGAGGAACTGACGGCGTTCGCGCGGGCGACCGGCATCCCGGTCACCACCACGCTGCACGGGCTCGGCGCATTCCCGGAATCGGACGAACTCTCGCTGGGGATGCTCGGCATGCACGGCACGTGGTACTCCAACACCGCGGTGCACTACAGCGACCTGCTCATCGCCGTCGGCGCGCGCTTCGACGACCGCGTCACGGGGCGCACGGACGCGTTCGCGCCGGAGGCGAAGAAGATCCACATCGACATCGACCCCTCCAACATCAGCAAGAACGTGAAGGTCGACGTTCCCATCGTCGGCGACGTGAAGACGGTGCTGAAGCAGCTCACGCCGATGGTGAAGCCGCTCGACACGAAGGACTGGGTGCGCACCATCCGCGCGTGGAAGGAGGAGCATCCGCTGCGCTACCGCAACGGGAAGGAGGTCCGGATGCAGCACGTGATCCAGACGCTCTCCGGCCTGACGAAGGGGAACGCGGTGATGGTGAGCGACGTGGGACAGCACCAGATGTGGATGGCGCAGTTCTTCAACTACATGCTGCCGCGGACGCACCTGACCTCCGGCGGTCTCGGCACGATGGGCTTCTCGCTGCCGGCGGCGATGGGGGCGGCGTTCGCGCGGCGGGACATCCCGGTCATCTCCGTGAGCGGGGACGGCGGGTTCCAGATGAACATCCAGGAGCTGGCTACCATCCGCGAGCACAGCGTGCCGGTGAAGATCATCATCCTCAACAACGGCTACCTCGGCATGGTGCGGCAATGGCAGCAGCTCTTCTGGCGGAAGCGGTACTCGCACGTGGAGATGTTCGGACCGGACTTCGTGAAGGTGGCCGAGGCGTACGGCATCCCGGGGTTCCGCGCCACGCAGACCGCCGAGGTGGAGGAGACGCTCCGGCGCCTGCTCGACACGGAGGGACCCGCGCTGGCGGAGTTCCGCGTGATGAAGGAGGACAACGTCTACCCGATGATACCGGCGGGACAGACGTACAACGAGATCATGGACGTACCGGAGGCGACGGAGGAGGAGCAGGGGGAACGACTCGAACTGGTCACCATCGCAAAGGGTTGATATGACCGCCGCAGAACAGGAACAGGACCCGCAGGTCCACAAGCACACCATCTCCGTGCTGCTGGAGAACAAATTCGGCGCGCTGAACCGCGTGGCCGGGATGTTCTCCGCCAAGGGATACAACCTCGAGTCCATCACCGTCGGTCCGACGGAGGACGAGAGCGTCTCACGCATGACCATCGTCACCACGGGGGACGACGCCATCATCGAGCAGATCATCAAGCAGCTCAACAAGCTCATCGACACGCTCAAGGTGGTGGACCTGACGTACGAGAGCTTCATGGAGCGGGAGCTGGCGCTCATCAAGGTCTCGACGAGCGCCGACACGCGCTCGGAGATCATGCAGATCGCCGAGATCTTCCGCGCGAAGATCGTGGACATCAGCCACAAGACGATGACGGTGGAGGCGACCGGGAGCGGGCAGAAGGTGGACGCCATCATCAAGATGCTCAAGCCGTTCCACATCAAGGAGCTGGCGCGCACCGGACGCGTGGCGCTGAAACGCGAGTTCGTGGGGGACGTGTGACGGACGGCGCGCAGCGGCGGCGTTTCCCGCTCTACGACCCGGGCTTCGAGCACGACGCGTGCGGCATGGGCTTCGTGGCCGCCATCGACGGCACGCGGAGCCGGCGCGTCCTTTCGCTGGCCCTGAAAGGGGTGTGCAGCGTGAGCCACCGCGGGGCGGTGGACGCCGACGAGCAGACGGGGGACGGCGCCGGCATCCTGACGCAGCTTCCGCACGCGATGCTGAAGAAGGCGGTGCGGGGACTCTCGGCGATGCTCGCGTCCGACGACGAGCTCGGCGCCGGCGTCTTCTTCCTGCCGAAGGAGAGCGCGCGGTTCCAGCGCTGCCGCGAACTGATCGAATCCGTCGTGCGGAGCCGGGGCGTGCGCATCCTCGCGTGGCGGACGGTGCCGACCGATCCGTACTTCCTCGGCGAGAAGGCGGCGGCCACGCAGCCCAATCTGCAGCAGCTGCTCACCGCGCGCCCGGCCGCCATGTCCGCCGACGCGTACGAACGGACCCTCTATATCATCCGCAAGGAGATCGAACAGCGGGCGGGGGAGGAGGGACTGGAGCTGTACGCCGCCTCGTTCTCCTCCCGCACCATCGTCTATAAAGGACTCGTCACGCCCGCCGCGCTGGAGAAGTTCTTCCTCGACCTGCAGGACCCCGAGTACGCCACCGCCATCGCGGTGTTCCACCAGCGCTTCAGCACGAACACCTTCCCGAAATGGGAACTGGCGCATCCGTTCCGCATGCTGGCGCACAACGGCGAGATCAACACCATCCAGGGGAACCGGAACTGGACCCGCGCCCGCGAAGCGGAGCTGCGCTCCGACGTGTGGGGCGACGACATCCGCTTCATCACGCCCATCGTGCGGCCGGGCGGCAGCGACTCCGCCCATCTCGACAACGCGCTGGAGGCTCTGACGATGTCCGGCCGCAGCGTGCTGCACTCCATGCTGATGCTCGTCCCCGAAGCGTGGGCGTCGTCCTACCGGGTGGAGCCGTACGTGCGGGGATTCTTCGAGTACCATGAGTGCTTCAGCGAACCGTGGGACGGACCGGCGGCGCTCGTCTTCACCGACGGACGCACGGTGGCCGCGTCGCTCGACCGGAACGGACTGCGTCCGGCCCGTTACGCGGTGACGGAGGACGGTCTGGTGATCCTCTCGTCCGAAGCGGGAGCGGTGGAGATCGCGGACGCGTCGGTGGTCCGGAAGGGGAAGCTGGGACCGGGGCAGATGATCGCCGTCGACACGGCGGCGAAGTCGCTCGTGCGGGACTACGACATCAAGAAGGGGCTGTCGCTGCAGCGGCCGTACGGACAGTGGGTGAAGGAGCATCTCTACCGGCTGAGCGAGCATGTGACCTCGACCGAACGGTCGGCACCCGCGTACGGAACGGAGGAACTGCTCCGGCTGCAGGTGTGCAACGGATACAGCGCGGAGGAACTGTCGCTCATCTTCGCTCCGATGGCGGAGGAGGGGAAGGAGCCGGTCGGGTCGATGGGGGACGACGCCGCCATCGCGGTGCTCTCCCGCGAACCGAAACTGCTGCCGTCGTACTTCCGGCAGCAGTTCGCGCAGGTGACGAACCCGCCCATCGATCCCATCCGCGAGCGGTCGGTGATGTCCCTGACCGGCAAGCTGGGTCACCGCCGCAACTGGTTCGGCGAGACCCCCGAGCATGCGAAACTGGTGCAGATCTCCTCGCCGTTCCTCTTCGACAACGAACTGGCGGCGCTCACCGCCATCGACGATCCGGCGTTCCGCAGCGCGACGCTCTCCGTGCTCTTCCCCGCGGCGGAAGGGACCGCCGGGGCCGAGCGGCGCCTGGAGGCGTTGTGCGGCGAGGCCGAGCGCGCGGCGGACGAAGGGAAGTTCCTCATCGTCCTCTCGGACCGCGGAACGGACCGCGACCGCGCGCCGCTGCCGATGCTGCTGGCGGTCGGCGCGGTGCACAACCATCTCATCCGCGCCCGCAAGCGGTTGAAGCTGAGCGTGGTGACCGAGACCGCCGAGGCGCGCGACGTGCACCACATGGCGACGCTCATCGGCTACGGCGTGAACGCGGTGAACCCGTACCTCGCCCTGCAGACCGTCCGCCGCATGACGGAGGCGAAAGGGGAGAGCGAGGCGGCGGTGGAGCGGGCGTTCCGCAACTACCGTAGCGCCGTCGAGGCGGGCATCCTCAAGACGATGGCCAAGATGGGCATCGCGCTGGCGGGAAGCTACCGCGGCGCGCAGATCTTCGAGGCGCTCGGCCTGAACGCCGCCGTGGTGGAGAAGTACTTCACCGGTACGCCGACCCGCATCGGCGGACTGGGGCTGCACGACATCCTCGCCGAAACGCTGGAGCGCCACCGGCGCGCGTTCGACGCCGCGAACGGCGCGCTGCCGGAGCGCGGTGAGTACAAGTTCAAGAAGAACGGCGAGACGCACGCCTGGTCCCCCGACGCGCTGCGCGCCATGCAGCAGTTCCGCAAGGGGGCCTCGCGCGAGACGTACTCCCATCTCGCCGCGGCGCTGGACCGGCACGAACCGGTGACGCTGAAGGACCTGATGCGCTTCCGGCCGGACCGCGCCCCGGTGCCGCTGGACGAGGTGGAACCGGCGGAGGAGATCATGAAGCGCTTCACCACCGCCGCGATGTCGCTCGGCGCGCTGTCGCCCGAGACGCACGAGGTCATCGCCGTGGCGATGAACCGCATCGGCGGAAAGAGCAACAGCGGCGAGGGAGGGGAGGACCCGGTGCGGTTCCGCCTCCGTCCCGACGGCGATTCGGCGAACAGCGCCATCAAGCAGATCGCCTCCGCGCGGTTCGGCGTGACGGCGGAGTACCTCGCCAGCGCGAAGGAGCTCGAGATCAAGATGGCGCAGGGGGCCAAGCCGGGCGAGGGGGGCCAGCTGCCGGCGCACAAGGTGTCGCCGCACATCGCGCGGCTGCGCAAGTCGATGCCCGGCATCCAGCTCATCTCGCCGCCGCCGCATCACGACATCTATTCCATCGAGGACCTGGCGCAGCTCATCTACGACCTGAAGCAGGTGAATCCCCGCGCGAAGATCTGCGTGAAGCTGGTGAGCGAGGCGGGAGTGGGGACCATCGCCGCCGGTGTGGCGAAGGCGGGGGCGGACATCATCCTCATCTCCGGACACGAAGGAGGGACCGGCGCATCGCCGTGGAGCTCCATCAAGAACGCCGGCAGCTGCTGGGAGCTCGGCGTGGCGGAAGCGCAGCAGGTGCTGCAGCTGAACGGACTCCGTTCACGCGTGACGCTGCGGACCGACGGCGGGTTCAAGACCGGACGCGACGTCCTCACCGGCGCGATGCTCGGGGCGGAGGAGTTCAACTTCGGCACGGCGGCGCTCGTCGCGGTCGGATGCAAGTACGTGCGGCAGTGCCATCTCAATACCTGTCCCGTCGGCATCGCCACGCAGGACGAAGCGCTGCGGCGGAAGTTCGACGGCACGCCCGAACAGCTCACCGCCTACCTCCGCGGCGTGGCGGAGGACGTGCGCGAACAGCTCGCCTCGCTCGGATACACGTCGCTCTCCGACGTCATCGGCCGGACGTCGCTGCTCGAGCAGCGGAGCGTGGAGGGACATCCGAAGGCGAACACGGTGGACCTCTCCGCCCTCATCGCGCCGCCGGACACGCGCGACCAGCGGCAGCACCGCATCGACCAGCGGGGCGAGCGCGCGGCGAAACCGCTGGACGACACCATCCTCGCCGATGCGGCGGACGCCGTGCGCGCGCGGGTGCCGGTGCGGCGGTCGTACCGCGTCCGCAACACGCACCGCTCGGTCGGCACGAAGCTCTCCGGACAGATCGCCTACCTGCACGGCGATGCGGGCCTGCCCGACGGGACCATCGACCTGCGGTTCACCGGCAGCGCCGGACAGAGCTTCGGGGCGTTCCTGGTGAACGGTGTCCGCCTCACGCTCACCGGCGAGGCGAACGACTACGTGGGGAAGGGGATGGGGGGCGGCGAGATCGTGATCCTCCCCGGCGCCCGAAAGCGGGAGGCCGCGCTCAACATCATCGCCGGCAACACGGTGCTGTACGGCGCCACCGGCGGACGGACGTTCATCAACGGACGGGCGGGGGAACGCTTCGCCGTCCGGAACAGCGGCGCGCTCGCCGTCGTGGAGGGGATCGGCGACCACGGCTGCGAGTACATGACGAACGGCACCGTGGTGGTGCTCGGCACCATCGGAAAGAACTTCGGCGCCGGCATGACCGGCGGCACCGCGTACCTGTTCGACGCGGACGGCAACGCGAAGGAGCGGGTGAACAAACAGCTCGTGACGCTCCACCGGCTGCACGACGAACAGGACGAGAAGTTCCTCCAGTCGGTCATCTTCCAGCATCTGGAGCTGACCGACAGCGCGCGGGCGGACGAGCTGCTGAAGGGATGGAAGGATTTCCGGTACAACGTCTGGAAGGTGGTCCCCACCGCCATGCTGCAGCGTCCGAAGGAGACCAACGACGCGCTCGACGCAGCGAAGGAGGATGAACCGGGCGACGATACGAACACACGAAAGGAACCATGATGAGAACGTTCTTCCTGTCCTGTTTTTTCCTTCTCCTCACCGGCACGGGCGCGGCGCAGACGCCGATGACCGTCCGCATCGACGGATTGCGGAACACCGACGGCCAGGTGATGGCGTTCCTCTTCGACAATGCGGACGACTTCCCGACCAAGCGCGATCGCGCGTTCCGTTCGGCGAAGACGGCTGTGAGCGGAACCTCCATGACGCTGCGGTTCGACGACGTCCCCGCCGGCACGTACGGCGTGGCGGTCTACCACGACGAGAACGCGAACGACAAGATGGACCGGAGCTGGTACGGTATGCCGAAGGAGGGGTACGGCGCTTCCAACGACGCCACCGGCACGTTCGGTCCCCCGAAGTTCAAGGATGCGCAGTTCCCCTTCCGGAACGCGCAGGACACGGTCAGGATCATCATCCACTATTAACCATCACGCCCGGAGAACACCCATGGCTCAGATCAATTTCGGCGGCACGGTCGAAGAGGTCGTCACCCGCGAAGAATATCCCCTCGACAAAGCGAAGGCCTTCCTGAAGAACGAAACGGTGGCCATCATCGGCTACGGTCCGCAGGGGTACGGACAGTCCCTCAACATGCGCGACAACGGCATCAACGTCATCGTCGGGCAGCGCAAGGGGGGCAAGGGATGGGACGACGCGGTGCGGGACGGATGGGTGGAGGGGAAGAACCTGTTCTCGGACATCGAAGAGGCGGTGCGGAAGGGGACCATCGTCCAGTACCTGCTCTCCGACGCCGGCCAGAAGCAGCAGTGGAGCACGGTGAAGCGGAACCTGCGGGCGGGACAGGCGCTCTACTTCTCGCACGGATTCTCCGTGGTGTTCAAGGAGCAGACCGGCGTCGTTCCTCCGGCCGACGTTGACGTCATCCTCTGCGCGCCGAAGGGGAGCGGACGGACGGTGCGGTCGAACTACCTCGAGGGGAGCGGAATCAACGCGAGCTTCGCGGTGTTCCAGGACGCCACCGGAAAGGCGCGGGAGCGCGCCGTCGCGTGCGGCATCGCCATCGGGTCCGGCTACCTCTTCCCGACGACGTTCGAGAAGGAGGTGCTGAGCGACCTCACCGGCGAGCGCGGCGTACTGATGGGGGCCATCGCGGGACTGATGAAGGCGCAGTACGACGTGCTGCGCTCCATGGGGCATTCGCCGAGCGAGGCGTTCAACGAGACGGTGGAGGAGGCGACGCAGAGCCTGTATCCCCTCGTCGGGAGGCACGGCATGGACTGGATGTTCGGCGCCTGCTCCGTCACCGCGCAGCGCGGCGCGCTGGACTGGGCGAAGAAGTTCGAGGCGGCGAACCGTCCCTTGTTCGAGCTGCTCTACCGGGACGTGCAGTACGGCGTGGAGACGAAGCGCGTGCTCGATTCCACCAGCGCCGCGGACTACCGCGACACGCTGCAGAAGGAGCTCGACGAGATCCGGAACTCCGAAATGTGGCAGGCGGGAGCGGCGGTGCGCGGGCTCCGTCCGGAGAACTGGGGCAAGAAGTGACGACGGCGGTTCAATAACCAACCACGGACATGTCCACGACCATCCGCATCTACGACACCACGCTCCGCGACGGCACGCAGGGGGAGGAGGTCTCCTTCTCCGCCGAGGACAAGGTGAAGATCGCCCGGCGCCTCGACGCGTTCGGCATCGACTACATCGAAGGGGGCTGGCCCGGTTCGAATCCGAAGGACATGGAGTTCTTCGAGAAGATCCGCGCCGTGCCGCTGACGCACGCGAAGGTGGCGGCGTTCGGCAGCACGCGCCGCGCGAAGAATCCGGTGGAGGAGGACGCGAACATCCGCGCCCTGCTCGCCGCCGGCACGCCCGTGGTGACCATCTTCGGCAAGACGTGGCTGCTGCATGTGAAGGAGGCGCTGCAGATCACCGAGGAGGAGAACCTGGAGCTCATCGCCGACTCCGTCGCCTACCTGAAGAAGAACGGCAAGGAAGTGGTGTACGACGCGGAGCATTTCTTCGACGGCCACAGGTCCGACGCCGGGTACGCGATGCGGACGCTGGAGGCGGCGCAGGAGGCCGGGGCGGACGTCATCGTCCTGTGCGACACCAACGGCGGCACGATGCCATGGGAGGTGGAGGCAGCGGTGCGCGGTGTCATCGCCCGTCTCCGGGTGCCGGTGGGCATCCATACGCACAACGACTGCGAGCTCGGCGCGGCCAACACGCTGGCGGCCGTACGGGCCGGCGCGGTGCACGTGCAGGGGACGATGAACGGGTTCGGCGAGCGGTGCGGCAACGCCAACCTCTGCTCCATCATCCCCACGCTGCAGCTCAAGATGGGGTACGACATCGCCGGCGACCGGCTGCGGTCCCTCACCGACCTCTCCCGCACCGTGAGCGAGCTGGCGAACCTGAAGCACCGCAAGAACCTCCCCTTCGTGGGGGAGAGCGCGTTCGCCCACAAGGGGGGCGTGCACGTGAGCGCGGTGATGAAGACGCCGGTGACGTACGAGCACATCCCGCCCGAGAGCGTCGGCAACGCCCGCCGCGTGCTGGTGTCCGACCTCTCCGGCAAGAGCAACGTCCTCTACAAAGCGACCGAACTCGGCCTCACCCTCGACGAGCGCTCTCCCGCCGCCCAGAAGGTGGTGGAGGAGATCAAGGAGATGGAGCACTACGGCTACCGGTTCGAGGACGCCGAAGGCTCCTTCGAACTGCTCATCAAGAAGCACACCGGCGAACTGACGAAACTGTTCGAGCTCGAGCGGTTCAAGATCAGCATCCATAAGGACTCGCACGACGCCGAAGCGCGGAGCGAAGCGCTCATCAAGGTGCGCGTGGGGGACGAGACGGAGATCACGGCGGCGGAGGGGAACGGTCCCGTCAACGCCATGGACACGGCGCTGCGCAAGGCGCTGGAGCGGTTCTACCCGCAGCTGCGCGACATCCAGCTGACCGACTACAAGGTGCGCGTGCTCGACTCGCAGAACGCGACCGCCGCGAAAGTGCGCGTCCTCATCGAGACGAAGAACGGTCACTCGTCGTGGAACACGGTCGGCGTCTCGTCGGACGTCGTCGAAGCGAGCTGGAAGGCGCTGGTGGACAGCGTCACGTACCATCTGTTGAAGCACACCCAACCATCACTCAACCGTAAAGGCACCGCTACCGTATGATCATCGTTCTGAAACCCGCCGCCACCAAGGACCAGTACCAGCACATCATCGACCGCGTGCAGGAGTACGGCTTCAAACCGCATCCCATCGTGGGAGAGGAGCGCACCGTCATCGCCTGCATCGGCGACGAACGGGACAAGGCGCAGCTCCAGCAATTGGAATCGCTCGACTACGTCGAGAGCGTGATGCCCATCCTGAAGCCGTACAAGCTCGCCAGCAAGGAATCGAAGCCCCGCACCGTCGTGAAGGTGGGAGGGGTGGAGATCGGGGGCTCGGGCTTCGTGGTGATGGCGGGCCCGTGCTCCGTCGAGACGCGGGAGCAGATCCTGCTCAGCGCGCGGCAGGTGAAGCAGGCCGGCGCCCACATCCTGCGCGGCGGTGCGTTCAAGCCGCGCACCTCGCCGTACTCGTTCCAGGGACTGGAAGAGGAGGGGCTGAAGTACATGGCGGAGGCGCGCGACGAGACCGGACTGCCGTTCGTCACCGAGGTCATCCAGCCGGGCGACGTGGCGCTCATCGAGCGGTACGCGGACATGTTCCAGATCGGCGCGCGCAACATGCAGAACTTCGCGCTGCTGAAGGAGGTGGGGCGCGCGAAGAAGCCGGTGCTCCTCAAGCGCGGCATGTCCAGCACGTACAAGGAGCTGCTGATGTCCGCCGAGTACATCATGTCGCAGGGGAACTACGCCGTGGTGCTGTGCGAGCGGGGCATCCGCACGTTCGAGGACTACACGCGGAACACGTTCGACCTCGCGGCGGTGCCGGCGCTGAAGGAGCTCTCGCACCTTCCGGTGATCGTGGACCCGAGCCACGGCACCGGCGTGCGCAGCCTCATCCCGCCGATGGCGAAGGCGGCCGTCCCGTCCGGGGCGGACGGCCTCATCATCGAGGTGCATCCGAACCCCGAGAAGGCCTTCTCCGACGGCGCGCAGTCGCTCACGCCGGAGCAGTTCGGCGGACTGATGGCGGACCTCCGCCGCTACGCCCCGCTGGAGAACCGAACGCTGTAAGGACACGAACCCGACACCGAGACGACCATGAACGACCGAGTGTACATCTTCGACACCACGCTGCGCGACGGGGAGCAGTCCCCGGGCTGCAGCATGAACTTCAACGAGAAGATCCGCATGGCGCGCCAGCTGGAACGGCTCCGGGTGGACGTCATCGAGGCGGGGTTCCCCATCGCCAGTGAGGGGGACTTCGAATCGGTGCGCGAGATCGCGCGGCAGGTGCGCTCGTGCACCATCGCGGGGCTCAGCCGCGCGAACAAGGGGGACATCGACCGCGCGTGGGAGGCGCTGAAGCACGCCGCGAAGCCGCGCATCCACACCTTCATCGCGACGTCGGACATCCACCTGAAGTACAAGCTGAAGAAGTCGCGCGAGGAGGTGCTCGACGCCGCCGTCGCCGCCGTGCGCCTGGCGAAGTCGTACTGCGAGGACGTGGAGTTCTCGTGCGAGGACGCCTCCCGCAGCGACATCGACTACCTCTGTCAGGTGGTCGAGGCGGTCATCGCCGAGGGGGCGACCGTCATCAACATCCCGGACACGGTCGGGTACGCCATCCCGGACGATTACGGCACCATCATGCGCTCCCTCGTGGAGCGGGTCCCGAACATCGGCACGGTCGTCCTGAGCGCGCACTGCCACAACGACCTCGGCATGGCGGTGGCCAACTCGCTGGCCGCGGTGATGAACGGCGCGCGGCAGATCGAGTGCACGGTGAACGGCATCGGCGAGCGGGCCGGCAACGCGTCCCTCGAGGAGATCGCGATGGCCGTCCGCACGCGCGGCGAGGCGCTCAAGGTCCGCACGAACATCGACACGGAGGAGATCTACCGCTCCAGCAAGCTGCTCGTCTCGCTCACCGGCATGCACATCCAGCGCAACAAGGCGGTGGTGGGGGACAACGCGTTCGCGCACGAGGCGGGCATCCATCAGGACGGGATGCTGAAGAACTCCATCACCTACGAGATCATGACGCCGCAGAGCGTCGGCATCAAGCACAGCACGCTCGTGCTCGGCAAGCACAGCGGACGGCACGCCCTGAAGCAGCGCTACCAGGAGCTCGGCTACAACCTGTCGGCGGAGGAGCTGGACAAGGCGTACGCCGTCTTCACGAAGGTCGCCGACGAGAAGAAGCAGGTGTTCGACGACGACCTCGTCGCCATCCTGCAGGACGAACTTTCCAACCTTGATGAGACGTACACGCTCTCCACCTTCCAGGTCACCAGCGGGCTCAACCTGGTGCCGACGGCGACGGTCGGGCTGAAGAAGGGGGAGGAGTCGTTCCAGGACTCCGCCACCGGCGACGGTCCGGTGGACGCGGCGTACCGCGCCATCGAGCGCATCACCGGCATCGGCGTGGAGCTGCTCGACTACTCCATCAAGTCGGTCTCCTGGGGACGCGACGCCATCGGCGAGGTCTTCGTGAAGATCGCCATCGACGGCTACGTCTTCAACGGCCGCTCCGCCAG
Organism: Bacteroidota bacterium; assembly: GCA_008933835.1. GTDB lineage: Bacteria > Bacteroidota > Ignavibacteria > UBA10030 > UBA8401 > SpSt-333. The sequence goes on from WBUG01000008.1 coordinate 17,201, forward strand.
CACGGACGTCATCACCGGCAGCGTGAAGGCGTACCTGAACGCCATCAACCACGCCGTCAGCGCGCGGTACCGCAAGGACCGCGACCCGTCCGTCCGTCAGGAGGCGCAGGCGGTCTGATCACAACGGCATCCACACGAACGAACAGGGCGACACCACCATGGGCATGACCATCACGGAAAAGATCCTCGCACGGCACTCCGGCAGAACGTCGGTCCGTCCCGGCGACAACGTCTGGGTCGACGTCGACGTACTGATGACGCACGACGTCTGCGGACCGGGCACCTTCGGCATCTTCAAGCGCGAGTTCGGCGCGGAGGCGAAGGTGTGGGACCGCGAAAAACTGGTGGTCATCCCGGACCACTACATCTTCACGAAGGACATGCACGCGAACCGCAACATCCAGATCCTGCGCGACTTCGCGAAGGAGCAGGGACTGCCGCACTACTACGACGTCGGGACGGACCGCTACAAGGGGGTCTGCCACGTCGCGATGCCGGAGGAGGGTTTCACCCGTCCGGGCGAGGTGCTCTTCGGCACCGACTCGCACACCTGCACGGCCGGGGCGTTCGGCGAGTTCGCCACCGGCATCGGCAACACCGATGCCGCGTTCATCCTCGGCACCGGCAAGCTGTGGGTGAAGGTCCCCGAGACGATGCAGTTCGTCTTCGAGGGGGAGATGCCGAAGTACCTGATGGCGAAGGACCTCATCCTGGCGGTCATCGGCCGCATCGGGGTGGACGGCGCCACGTACCGCGCGATGGACTTCGCCGGCTCCACCGTCGATGCGATGACGATGGAGGACCGGATGACCCTCTGCAACATGGTCATCGAGGCGGGGGGGAAGAACGGCGTCTGCACGCCGGACAGGACCACGACCGACTACGTGCGGGCGCGGACGGCGAAGGAGTTCGAATGCCACACGAACGACGGCGACGCACGGTACCACTCCGTGCACCGCTTCAACGTCGCGGAGATCGAGCCGACGGTGGCGAAGCCGCATTCGCCCGACAACAAGGCGGCGGTGAGCGAGGTGGCGGGGACGCGGCTGGACCGCGCGTACATCGGCAGCTGCACCGGCGGAAAGGTGTCGGACTTCGTCGCGGCGGCGGAGGTGCTCTACGGCGAGAGGGTGCGCATCGACACGTTCATCGTGCCGGCCACCACGGACGTGGCGCGGGAGATCCGCACGCTGAAGGTGAAGGACAAGACCGTCATGCAGATCTTCGAAGAGGCGGGGTGCCGCATCGGCGAATCGTCCTGCGCGGCGTGCCTCGGCGGTCCGTCGGACACCTTCGGCCGTCTCAACGGCGCCGAGGTGTGCATCTCGTCCACCAACCGGAACTTCCCGGGACGGATGGGCTCCAAATCGTCGCAGGTGTACCTCGCATCGCCGTACACCGTCGCCGCATCGGCGGTGAAGGGGGTCATCACCAGTCCCCGCGAGTTCTTCGCGTAACGCGGCGCCCGGGGAACAAAGATGCTGTTCCCCACCGATTTTTCCTGTATATTTGGAGGGATTCTCCGGTCCATTCCACAGGAAGAACATGCGCTGGCTCATACGTTCCAAGATCCACAAAGCGACGGTCACCGAAGCGGACATCAACTACGTCGGAAGCATCACCATCGATGAGGACCTCATCGACCGGACGGGGCTGATGGAGGGGGAGCGGGTGCTCGTCACGAGCAACTCCTCCGGCGCGCGGCTCGAAACGTACGTCATCCGCGGCAAGCGGGGCTCCGGCGTCATCTGCATGAACGGCGCCGCCGCCCATCTCATCAAGGAGGGGGAGGAGATCATCATCATGGGGTTCGAACTGACGGACGCGCCGGTCGAGCCGAAGATGATCCTCGTGGACAAGAACAACAAGTTCATCCAGTACCTGTAACCGACGCATTTCATCACGGGACCTTCGGGGCTGATGGATGCTCCGAAGGTCCTTCCATTTTCAGCGGAAGGATCGACATGAAACCGATCATCACCGGCCGGGCGTTCGTGCTCGGCAACGACATCGACACCGACCAGATCATCCCGGCGGCGCATCTCGTCTACAAGCTGGACGACCCGGAGGAGCGGAAGAACTACGGCCGGTACGCCCTCTCCGGCGTTCCCGCCGCGCAGTCCGGCCTGCCGCAGGGGAACGTGCCGTTCGTCCGCGACGGGGAGTGGCGGAGCGGCTACACCATCATCGTGGCGGGGAAGAACTTCGGCTGCGGCTCCTCGCGCGAGCATGCGCCGTTCGCCCTGCAGGTGGCGGGCATCGAGGCGGTGGTGGCCGAGAGCTACGCTCGCATCTTCTACCGCAACGCCATCGACGGCGCGTTCGTCGCTCCGTACGAGACGCCGGACCGCCTGGCGCAGGAGGTGCGCACCGGCGACGAACTGACGCTCGACACCGCCGCCGGAACGCTGACGAACCGGACGCAGGGGAAGGAGTACCGGCTGAACTCCCTCGGGGACGTGGAGCACATCCTCCGCGCCGGGGGCATCTTCGAGTACGCCCGCACGTCGGGCATGCTGCAGAAACGCTGACATCATCACGGGACCCCGCGCGGGTCCGGAAGGGGCCATCATGCTGAACAAGAGCATCGCCGTCATCGGCGCCGGGAACATGGGAACGTCGCTCATCCGCGGCATCCTCTCGGCGCAGCTCACCGCGCCGAAGCGCATCGTCGCCAGCGGTCCGCGGCTGGAGAAGCTCGCGCGGCTGAAGACCGAGTACGGCATCGCCGTCACGGACGACAACCGTGACGCGGCGAAGCAGGCGGACATCATCATCCTCTGCGTGAAGGCGGCGGTCATCCGTTCCGTGCTCGAACAGATGCACGATGTGCTGCACAAGGACCAGTTCATCATCTCCATCGCCGCCGGCGTCACCACCGCGTCCATGGAGAAGGTGGTCGGGAAGAACGTCCCCATCGTCCGCGCCATGCCGAACATCGCCTCCACCGTGGGGCTCGGCTCCACCGCCGTCTCGTTCGGGAAGCATGTGCACGAGAAGCAGCACGACATCGCCGTGAAGATCTTCGAGGCGGTGGGGGAGGTGGTGGTGGTGGGCGAGCATCATCTGGACGCGGTCACCGGCCTCAGCGGCAGCGGTCCCGCCTACATCTACATGGTCATCGAGGCGCTCATCGACGGCGGCGTGAAGATGGGGCTGCCGCGCGACATCTCGACGAAGCTCGCCATCCAGACGGTGCTCGGCTCCGCCAAGCTGGTGAAGGAGTCGAACGTGCATCCCGCCATCCTGCGGGACCAGGTGACGACGCCGGGCGGCACCACCATCAACGCCATTCACGAACTGGAATCGCACGGCCTCCGCTCCATGCTCATCGACGCGGTGGCGACGGCGACGAACCGTTCCAAGGAACTGTCGGAGCTCATCAATAGGCATTGAAAACTCGTTCTATTGATTCAGTGTGTCATCGGTCCATTGATTCAATGATTCGATGAACCGATGAACCAATGTACCAATCTACCATCACTCCACACTTTTGAATCGTCCCGTCATCGAACCATGAAGAAAACGATCACCCTCATTCCCGGGGACGGCATCGGTCCCGAGGTCGTCGCCGGCGCGGTGACGGTCCTGAACCGCGTCGCCGTCCGCTTCGGCCACACGTTCGAATACCGCACCGCGCTCGCCGGCGGCGCGGCGCTGGACGCGCACGGCGTTCCGCTGCCGGACGATACGCTCGGGAAGTGCCGCACGAGCGATGCCGTGCTGCTCGGCGCCGTCGGCGGACCGAAATGGGACCCGAACCCGCAGCACCTCAAACCGGAGCGGGCGCTGCTCGGCCTGCGCAAGGAGCTCGGCCTCTTCGCCAACATCCGCCCGGCGAAGATCTATGCCGCGCTCGCGGACGCTTCGGCGCTCAAACGGGAGGTGGTGGAGGGGGTGGACATCGTCGTGGTGCGCGAACTGACGGGGGGACTGTACTTCGGGAAGCCGGCCGGCTTCGAGATGCGGAACGGAGAGCCGGTGGGCTTCAACACGATGATCTACTCCGAATCCGAGGTGCGCCGCATCGTGCGCGCCGCGTTCGATATCGCGCGGAAACGGTCGAAGCGGCTCTGCTCGGTGGACAAGGCGAACGTGCTCGAGACGTCGCAGCTGTGGCGCCGCGTGGCGACGGAGACGGCGGCGGAGTTCCCCGACGTGGAACTGTCGCACATGTACGTGGACAACTGCTCCATGCAGCTCGTCCGCAATCCGAAGCAGTTCGACGTCATCGTCACCGAGAACATGTTCGGCGACATCCTCAGCGACGAGGCCGCGATGCTCACCGGCTCCATCGGCATGCTCGCCTCCGCCAGTCTCGGCGGCACGGTGGCGCTGTACGAACCGGTGCACGGCAGCGCACCGGACATCGCCGGACAGGACAAGGCCAACCCCATCGCCACCATCGCCTCCGCCGCCATGATGCTGAAGTACTCCTTCGGCCTCACGGACGCATCGGACGCGGTCGAGCACGCCATCGAGACGGTGCTCGGCAAGGGCCTGCGCACGGGGGACATCCATACGCCGGGCACCACGCTGCTCGGTTCCAAAGGGATGGCGGAGGCCGTCGCCGCGGAGGTGTGATGGAGTACCGACGGTTCGGCACCACGGACCTCACCGTCAGCGTCGTCGGTTTCGGCGCCTGGGGTATCGGCGGTCCGGCGATGGTCGGCGCCACCCCTATCGGGTGGGGAGGTACGGACGATGCGGTGTCGCGACGGGCGCTGCGCCGCGCGCGCGAACTCGGCATCACGTTCTACGATACCGCCGATTTCTACGGTCTCGGGCGCTCGGAAGAGCTCATCGGCGAGACGTTCGGGAACGCGCCGGACATCGTCGTCGCGACGAAGGTCGGCCATCGCGCGGCGGAGGGGGACCGCATCGTGCTCGATTATTCCGCGGCACACATCATCGCGGCGTGCGAACGGAGTCTGCGGCGGCTCCGCCGGGACGCCATCGATTACTATCAGCTCCATTCCGCTCGTATGCCCCATCTCGAAGAGGGGGAATGTCTCGAGGCGATGGAGCGGCTGGTCCGTGACGGGAAAGTTCGGTACTGGGGACTCTCCCTGAACACCTTCCATCCGGACGCGGAATCGTCGTTCCTCACCGGCCGCTCGCTCGGACACGGATTCCAGCTGGCGCTCAACATCATCAATCAGCGCGCGCTCGGCGTGGTCCGTTCGGCGGCCGCATCGGGATACGGCGTCATCGCACGGATGCCTCTGCAGTTCGGACTGTTGACGGGGAAGTTCGCGCCGACCGCGCGTTTTGCCAAGGACGACCACCGTTCGTTCCGGCTGACGCCGGAGATCGTCGAACGGTCCCTTGCCGGCATCGCCGCCGTCCGGCCGGTGGCCGACCGCCGGGGCATCTCGCTGACGACGCTCGCGTTGAGCTTCTGCGCGGCACTGCCGGGCATATCGACGGTCATCCCCGGTATAAGGACGCCGGAACAGGCGGAGGAGAACAGCGTCATCGTTCCTCTCGATACTGCGGAGATGGCGGAATTGACCGGAGCGTACGAAGAACGTTTCGCACCGGTCGTCTCTTTAATGGAACAACAAGGCTGACGAACACCATGCTCACCATGAAATTCGGCGGCACGTCCGTCGGGGACACGCCGAGACTGCGCGAAGTCGTCTCGATCATCTCGCAGTTCATCAACGAACGGCCGATCGTCGTCGCCTCCGCCATGGGCGGGGTCACGAACGTGCTGCTGGAGACCGCCCGGAAGGCGCTGGAGCGCCGGACCGGCGAAGTGCACGCCGCGGTGGAATCGCTCAGCGAGCGGCACATGGCCGTGGCGCAGGAGTTCCTTCGCGATGACGCGCGCCGCGCGGCCCTCATCAAGGAACAGCAGGCGTCGTTCGACGAACTGACGCAGCTCTATAACGGCGTGGCGCTGCTCCGCGAACTTTCCCCCCGGTCGCTGGACGCCATCGCGTCGTTCGGCGAACTCCTCTCCTGCCGGCAGATCGCCGCCATCCTGGAGGAGAGCGGCATCCCCTCCGCCTTCATCGACGCCCGCACCGTCATCCGCACGGACGCGGCGTTCGGCGAAGCGGCGGTCGATTTCGCCTGGTCCTATCCACGCATCGCCGACGCGGTGACGCCGCTCGTCGCGAAGGGGGCCGTTCCCGTGGTGACCGGTTTTATCGCCTCCACCGAGGACGGCATCACCACCACCGTGGGGCGCAGCGGTTCGGACTACACCGGCTCCATCGTCGGCGCCGCCACCGGGAGCAGCGAAGTGTGGATCTGGACCGACGTGGACGGCGTGATGACGGCGGACCCGCGCACCGTGCCGACCGCTCGGGTGCTTCCGGCCGTCTCGTACCGCGAGGCGGCGGAGATGAGCTACTTCGGCGCGAAGGTCATCCATCCGAAGACGATGGTGCCCGCCATCGAGAAGCGCATCCCCATCCGCATCAAGAACACGTTCAATCCGTCCCACCCGGGCACGCTCATCACCGCATCGTCCCAGGCCGGAGAGCGCGCGGCGAAGACCGTCACTTCCATCGACGACCTCGCCGTCATCGCCATCGAAGGGAACGGGATGATCGGCGTGCCGGGGGTCTCCGGCCGCATCTTCTCCGCGCTGGCGCGCGCGCAGGTGAACGTGATGATGATCTCGCAGGCGTCGTCGGAGCACAACGTCTGCTTCCTCGTGCCGCGGAAGGACAGCGCGGCGGGCGTGCGGGTGCTGCGCGAGGAGTTCGGCGTTGATATTGCGAGGAAATTTATCGATGATGTGACGGTACGCGAGCCGGTCTCCATCGTCGCCGTGGTGGGCGAAGGGATGATCGGCGCGAAAGGGATCGCCGGACGCACGTTCGACGCCGTGGCGAAAGCGGACGTCAACATCATCGCCATCGCGCAGGGCTCGTCCGAGCTCAACATCTCGTTCGTCGTGGAGCAGGCCGACGCCCGCAAGGCGGTGCGCGCCGTCCACGACGCCTTCTATGCCGCATGACCGACGCGAACGCACCATACCGCAGCATCGGCTGTTCCTACTACGACCGCCTGGAGGCGCTCGCCGTCCGGCGCACCCGCTGCACGCTGGTGTTCGAGGCCGAAGGGACGGAGCGGACCGCCGCCGGCGTCATCACGGACCTCTTCGTGCGCGACCAGGCGGAGTTCCTCCGCCTGGACGACGGCACCGAAGTGCGCCTGGACCGTCTGCGTTCGGTGGACGGCGTTCCGGTCACCTACGCCTGCTGACGGAGAACGGAACACACGACCAACGCCCATGAGACACGCATGAGCTCCATACTGAAAGCCGTCCACAGCGGCACCGAGTACCCCATCGACCAGGTCCGCTTCACCTCCGACGCCGGCGAACTGCTGGACGTGGCGCACGACCTCGACGAACTCCGCTCCCGCTACAAGATCTCCCGCGAGTACTTCCAAAAGAAGCGCAGCATCATCAACGACCAGCCCTCCGGCGGCGTCTGGCACTTCAAGGAACTGGTGATGCCCGACCTCCACGACGACCACATCGTGTCGAAGATGGAGGGGAACACCCGCCTCTACCGCAGCCGCAGCGTCGCGGCATGGCTCGGCCTGAAGTACGAGAAGTTCTTCCTGAAGCACGAAGGGGAGAACCCGACCGGATCGTTCAAGGACCGCGGGATGACCGTCGCCATCACCATGGCGAAGCTGCTCCGGCAGAAGGCGGTCACCTGCGCCTCCACCGGCAACACCTCCGCCTCCCTCGCCGCGTACGCCGCCGAAGCGGGTCTCACCGGCATCGTGCTCATCCCGAAGGGGAATGTGGCGGTCGGCAAGATCTCGCAGGCGCTCGCCTACGGCACGAAGACGCTCGTGGTGAACGGGGACTTCGACGACTGCATGCGGATGATCCGCGAGGCGCAGGAACGCCTGGCCGCCTACCCGCTCAACTCCATCAATCCGTTCCGCCTGGAAGGGCAGAAGACCATCATCTGGGAGACGCTGCTGCAGCTCAACTGGAAGGTGCCGGACTGGTTCGTCTTCCCCGGCGGGAACCTCGGCAACACCAGCGCGTTCGGCAAGGCGCTGTTCGAGGCGTACGAGCTGGGACTCATCGACCGGATGCCGCGCTTCGCCGTCATCCAGGCCGCCGGCGCCAGTCCGTTCTATCGGGCCTATAAGGACCATTTCGCGTCGCTCACCACGCAGAAGGCGGACACCATCGCCACCGCCATCAAGATCGGCGACCCGGTGAACTACCCGAAGGCGGTCCGCGCGCTGAAGTGGACGAACGGCATCGTGGAATCGGTGACGGACGAGGAGATCCTGGAGGCGAAGGCGTACATCGACGCCGCAGGCATCGGCGCCGAACCCGCCTCCTGCGCCACCGTGGCGGGGGTGAAGAAGCTCATCGGCAGCGGCGAGATCAAACCGAAGGAGACCGTCGTCGGCATCCTCACCGGCAACATCCTGAAAGACCCGCAGGTCATCGTCGACTATCACTTCCACCGCACGACCGGCCTGGCCAATCCGCCGCACGATATCGAGGCGGATATACAACAGTTACAGATGTTCCTTTGATGCACCGCAGAGACGCGAAGACGCAGGCGGAATGACAAAAGAGAAGTTGAACGAGTTGTCGGGAACCATCCTTGACAGCTGTATCACTGTACATCGGGAGATGGGTCCCGGACTCATGGAGTCCATCTATGAACTCTGTCTTCTGGAGGAATTGGAGAGAAGGTCCGTGTCCGTCGATAGTCAGGTATCCATTCCGTTGGCGTATAAAGGGAGACATCTGTCGAAGGATTTCAGAATCGATGTTCTTGTGGAGCGTGAGATCATCATTGAAGTCAAAGCGGTCGAAGTCATTTTACCGGTCCACGAAGCACAGATCATCTCTTATCTGAAATTGGCGGACAAACGTCTCGGATTTCTGGTGAATTTCAATGTTGCGTTGATGAAAGATGGTTTTCACCGTTTTGTGAACCGATTTTGATCGTGATGATTCCCGTTCATTCCATCATATTTTGAACACTTTTTTGCGCCTTCGCGCCTTTGCGGTGATGATGACAATTAGGATCCCCTGCTCCACCTCCAATCTCGGTCCCGGGTTCGACACGCTCGGGCTCGCGCTGGACCGGTATCTGACCCTCCGCGCGGACGCTGCGGCGGCGACCTCCGTGACGGTGGAGGGGAACGGCCGCGAGCACATCGCGACGGACGATTCGAACCTGGTGCTCTCGTCGATGCGCTTCACCGCGTCGAAGCTCGGCGCCGCGCTCCCTCCCGTGCGGCTGCATCTGGAGAACGGCATCCCGGCGTACGGCGGACTCGGCGGCAGCGGCGCCGCCATCGCGGGGGGCGTGTTCCTCGCCAACGAACTGCTGAACGCCCGTCTCTCCCGCGGCGAAATGCTGAACATCGCCGTGGAGATCGAAGGGCATCCGGACAACGTCTCGGCCGCATTGATGGGGGGGCTCACGGTCAACTGTTTCGACGCGGAGCGCAACGTCCGATGCCGGAGCGTGAAGCTGCGCGCGCCCCTCTCCGTCGTGACCTGCTCGCCGCACTTCCAGGTGCAGACGAAACAGGCGCGGAAGATCCTTCCATCCTCGGTGCCGCTGAAGGACGCCGTCACCAACATCGAGAACGCCGCGTCCCTCGTCGCCGCGCTGATGAGCGGCGACCTTGAGGCGCTCCGGTACGTCACGGCGGACCGGCTGCACGAACAGTACCGCTCCGCGCTCATACCGGGATACGACGCGGTGAAAGCGGCGGCGCTCTCGGCCGGAGCGCTGTCGTTCAACATCAGCGGTGCGGGTCCGACCCTCTTCGCGTTCGCGGCGGAGAACGCCTCCGCCGTCGCCTCCGCCATGCAGGCCGCCTTCCGCTCCGCGGGACAGGATTCCACCCCCGAAGTGATGTCCGTCGAGAACGACGGAGCGGTCCGGCTCGCCTGACCGACCCGCACCGTCATGGACCTCCTCGTCATCGTCATCGCCTCCGCTGCGGCCTCGTTCATCACCCTCTTCTCCGGATTCGGTCTCGGCACGATGCTGCTGCCGGTCTTCGCACTCTTCTTTCCGGTGGACGCCGCCGTGGCGCTCACCGGCATCGTGCATCTTCTCACCAATCTCTTTAAGGTCTCGCTGCTCGGCCGTCACGCAGACTGGAAGGTCGTCCTCTCGTTCGGACTTCCGTCGGTCATCGGCGCGGTCGCCGGCGCCGAACTGCTGCTTTCGCTCTCTCATCTGGAACCGCTCACCACGTACACGCTGGCCGGCCGCGAACACGCCGTCGGTCCTCTGAAGCTCGTCATCGCCATTCTCATGGTCGCGTTCGCCCTGGCCGAAATGAGGCCCGCGGCGTCGTCCTACACCCCTTCGCGGAGCCTTTTGCCGCTGGGGGGCGTGCTGAGCGGATTCTTCGGCGGATTGTCGGGCCACCAGGGGGCGCTCCGGAGCATCTTCCTGCTCCAGTACGGTCTCCCGAAGGAATCGTTCCTCGCCACCGGCGTCATCATCGCCTGTGCGGTGGACGTCACGCGGCTCTCACTGTATGCGGACCGGTTCACCGCCTCCGGTCTGCTCACGCACTGGCCGCTGCTCCTCGCGGCGGTCGTGTCTGCGTTCGCCGGAGCGTACACCGGCAACCGGCTCCTCACGAAGGTGACCATGCGCATCGTACAGCGGATCGTGGCGTTCCTTCTTCTCCTCATCGCCGCGGGACTGGGAAGCGGCCTCCTATGATGCGTCTCGTGTTCCTCCTCCTTCTTCTCGCTCCCATCCTTCCGGCACAGTACGATTCCGCCGGGGTCGCGGAGCATCTGGCGCTCGGCGCCCCCGCCCCGGCGTATCGCGACGTTCGGCGTCCGTCGGAGTATCTGCTCGCAAAGCGTCAGTACGTGCTGTCGTACCACCGCTTCAACGGCACCGCCAACTGGGTTGCGTGGCGCACGGACAGCACCTGGCTCGGAACGCTCGGACGGAGCAACGATTTCCGGGCGGACAGCACGCTGCCGGAGCCGTGGTACCGCGTGCATGAACGGAGCTACCGCCGCAGCGGGTACGACCGCGGCCACCTTTGTCCCTCCGGCGACCGCACGAACAGCGCCGCGGACAATTCCGCCACCTTCGTGATGACGAACATGATACCGCAGGCGCCGAACAACAACCAGGGTCCGTGGGCGCAGCTGGAGATCTTCTGCCGGGAACTGGTGACGAAGGGAAAAGAGCTCTACATCGCGGCGGGAGGGTGGGGATCGAAGGGATTCCTGGACAGCGGGCGCGTGAACATTCCTGCGCTCACGTGGAAAGCGGTGCTGGTGCTCGATGCGGGAGAGAACGACGCGGCGCGCGTCACAAGGAACACTCCGGTCATCGCCGTGGTGATGCCGAACGACAACGCGCTGATACGCAAGGGGGACGATTGGCGGACGTTCCGGGTGACGGCGGACTCGGTCGAGGCGCTCACCGGATTCGATCTCTTCTCCGCCGTGCCGGACTCCGTGCAGCGGTTCATCGAATCGCGGACGGATGCGCCGCTGCCGTGAACGGCGTTACGGCTGCGGTGCTGCGAGGGGAAGCTTGAGGACGACCGGCGCATGCAGCATCGCCGGAGGAAGGATGTTCCCCTCCGCATCGAAGCTCTGCAGCTGGCTGTTGGCGATGTAGTAGAGGTCGTCGCCGACGATGACGCCGGTGGTGGGGATGCGGTGGTCCGGATGGGCCGATTCGAGCACCGTCGCTTTCGTCACCGCGTCGTACGTTCGGTTCAGGTCGAACCGCATGACGCGGGACTGCGGACCGGCGGAGTTCTGCACGGCGATGAGCGCGCCGTCATAGAAGGAGAGCCCGTCGATGCCGGTCATCGTCGTCTTCTGTTTCGCGGTGAGCAGTACCGGCACGCGGTCATCGAGTCCGATGCGGCTGATGCCCTGCCAGTGGGCGACGAAGAGGCAGCGCTGGTCCGGCGACATGGTGATGCCGTTCGGGTAGAACATGTCCTTCGCATCGTACCAGACGGACATCGTGCGGTTCGCGGCGTCCACTTTGTAGACGGAGCCGTTGTCGCTGTCCGTGATGTAGACGTCGCCGTTCGAGGCGACGGTGAGGTCGTTGAAGAGGTGCGACAGCGAGTCCGCCGGAGCGTAGGTGTTCACCAGCTTCATCGTCGCGAGGTCGTACTGGTGGACGCGTCCTTTGCCGACGTTCACCGGGTCCTTCACGCGGGTGCGCGACGCCTGGAGCGAGCTCAGCACCCACAGCTGGTTGCGCGCGGCGTCCACCCGCAGGCCGAGCGTGCTGAAGAGCCCGTCCGCCGTCTCCGGCAGCAGGTCCTGCGGCGTCCCGTCCGGCAGCACGGAGACCACCTTCCGCTTGTAGACGCTGCTGAGAAAGAACGTCGTGCGCCGAGGATCGTAGGCGATCCCTTCGGGAACGAGGTCCTTCTCCGGCAGCACGAAGGCGTGCGTCGACGCGGTGCGGACCGACCCCTTCTTCGCCCGCGCGGTGATCCCCTTCAGCAGCGAATGCCTCCACACGTTCCGGAACCCCTCGTCGTTCTCCACGCCGAAATCGAATCCCAGCACCGCCAGGTCGTCCAGCAGCTCGATGCACTTCGTCTTCTGTCCGTTCATCGCGTAGGCGCGCGCCAGATTGTGGGCGAACCACAGGTCGAACGGCGCCATCGTGTACGCCCGGAGGGCGTACCGGCCGTAGCCCGCCGTGTCACCCTGCGCCAGGGCCTGCTGGGAGATGGTGAAGGTCTCGAACGGGTTCTGCGCCGCGGCCGAGGCGCAGAGGAGAAGGATGAGAAACGGTGTTCTGATGGACATACCCCTGTCGTGTGCGTGGAGGACCGGCCGGTTCACCGCCAGAGGGCGGAGACGAGCACCTGCGCCAGGACGATCTTCGCGATCATCGAGGCGGGATACACCATGGCGTAATGCATGTTCGGCTGGTCGTTCTTCGCCGTCTGATTGGCGTAGGCCAGGCAGGCCGGCTGTGTGCCGACGCCGCTCATCACCCCCATCACGGCGGACATCGGTAATCGAAGATACTTATATCCGAGGACAATTGTAAACAGCGACGCGACCGTGGTGATGAGCGCCCCCGCGGCGAGGAAGCCGAGACCGCCGGACCGCACCGTGGCGCCGAACCCGTCCCCCGCCTTGATGCCGATGCCGGCGAGGAAGAAGACGAGCCCGATCTGCCGCAGCACGAGGTTCGCGTTGAACGGCATCGTCCAGGTGACCGAACCGGTCCGCTGCAGCCGTCCGAGGATGAGCGACACTACGAGCGGTCCGCCGGCGAAGCCGAGCTTGAAGGTGGAGCCGTTGGGCAGCGGGATGGGCATCATGCCCACGAACACGCCGAGGACGATGCCGAGGGAGATGGAGAGGAAGTCGGTCTCGGAAATGGACTTCACCGAGTCGCCGAAGAACTCCGTCACCGCCCGGATGTTCTCGTGCCGCGTCACCACGCGGACGCGGTCGCCGAGCTCGAGACGTGTGTCGGGGGAGGGGACGAAGTCCACGTCGCCGCGCCGCACGCGGGTGATGGTGGCGCTGAACTTTTTCTCGAGATGGAGCTCATGGATGGGCCGGCCCACTGTCTCTTCGCTCGAGACGAACATGCGGCGGTACTCGAAGCCGGCGGTGTCGAGCGTCAGCTGCTCGTCCGACTCTTCGCCGAGGATGACCTTCGCCCCTTCGAGCGCGTCGGGGGCGCCGACCGCCACCACCAGGTCGTCTTTGCGAAAGACCGTCTCCGGCAGGATGATGTTGATCTCGCCGCCGCGTTTGTAGCGTGTCAGCACGAAGCGGCGGTGCTCGATGAGCTTCAGCACGTCCCACGCCTCTTTGCCGGTGACGGCGGGATTGGTGACGCGGTACGTGCGCACCTGGATGGAACCGACGCCCGACTCCTTCAGCCGGTCCGCCTCCTCCCGGGCGAAGTCCACCCGGAAGACGCGCGAGAAGAGGTAGAACCAGAGGATGACGCCGAGGACGCCGAACGGATAGGCGAGACTGTAGGCGATGACCGGCGCGTTGACGAGCTGGTTGCGGAGCTCCTCCGGATGGTCCAGCGTGAAGGACTTCACCGCCTCCACGGACGCGGCGAGCGCCGGCGTGTTGGTGAGCGCGCCGCAGAAGAGTCCGGCGGCGTGCGGGGCGTCCATCGCGAAGAGGAGCGAGAACGAACCGGCGACGAGGGCGCTGATGAGCAGCGCGGCGATGACGAAGAGATTGATGCGGAGGCTCTTCTGGTTGAACGACGAGAAGAAGCTCGGACCGGACTGCAGCCCGACCGAGTAGACGAAGAGCACGAGGCCGACGATGTAGATCTCCTCCGGCAGCACGAGCCGCTTGTCCAGCGCGCCGAACGCGATGCCGACGAAGAGGACCGCCGCCACGCCGAGGCTGAAGCCGTAGATGCGGATCTGACCGAGCAGGTATCCCAGACCGATGACGGAGAACAGGAGGAGAAGTTTATTATGCGCCAAGAGTGCGATGAGCGATTCCATGTGGGGGGCTTTCGGTGGTACAAATGGTGCGATGACTCCGTAAAATACGCAAAAAACGGCGCAAATTAAAGGAGCGGCGACGGTCCGGGAACGTTGCTTTCCTTCAAATCGAGGCATACATTAGGCGATGCCGCTCTCCGTTCTGCGTACCGACGCATCTCACTCCGGATTCCTCGCTCTGGTCCGCCGCCTCGACGCCGAATTGGCGGAGCGGGACGGTCCGGACCACGCCTTCTATGCGCAGTACAACACCGTCGCGCCGCTCCGTCACGCCGTCGTGGCGTTCGACGGGGACGTTCCCGTCGCCTGCGGGGCGTTCAAGCGCTACTCGGAGGATACGATGGAATTGAAGCGGATGTACACGGTGCCGGAGCGGCGGGGAGAGGGGGCGGCCGGAACGGTGCTGCGCGCGCTGGAGCGGTGGGCGGCGGAGGAGGGATATGTGCGCGCAGTGCTTGAGACGGGAGAACGGCAGCCGGAGGCCATTGCGCTCTATGTCAAGCACGGATACGTCCGCATTCCGAACTACGGACAGTACGCCGGGATGAAGAACAGCGTCTGTTTCGAAAAATCGCTCACCACTCTATCGCACCGCGAACCATGAAACGCATCGTACGGCCCCTCCTTCTCTTCTTCACCGCATTCCTCTCGCTCACGGCCCTCACCGGCGGCATCGGACTGATGACCGGATGGAACGCTCCTCCTCCGGAGATGCTCGACGGCTCTCCGTTCACCGGGTATCTCGTTCCGGGGCTGGCGCTGTTCGCGCTGGTGGGAGGGACGGCCGGAGCCGCGTTCGTGATGCTGCTCCGCCGGCATGCGCGGGGCGGCGACGCCGCGTTCGCGGCGGGGGTCTTCATCATCGTCTTCGAAACGGTGGAGGTCGCGGTCATCGGCGCGCCGGCGGGCATCGCCCGGACGCTGCAGGTGTTCTACCTGTCGCTGGGCGCGGTCATCGTTTCGCTGGCGCGGCGCGCGTGACCGACGGTCACGGCTTCTCGGCGGCCACGAGCAGGCCGGTGCCTTCGGCGTTGGCCGAACGGTAGTCGACCCACATCAGCAGCAGCGAGAACCAGAGCGTCAGCAGATAGTAGAAGGGGAGGAGCAGGAAGAAGAGCTTGCTGGCGTTGAGCATCAGCAGCGGATATTTCACCACCAGGCGCCACGACAGCGTTCCGACCGGACCGTACGAGTACCGCGTGTACAGCATCCGGAATCCGGCCCCCGTCAGCTTCGCCGTGATGTCCTCCACCGAGTACCCGTCCCGCGCGTGTTCCTCCACGAAACTGGTGTCCCCCTCCTTGTGCACGTCCGAACCGCCGAGGTTCGACGGGGTGTGGATGAGGAGACGTCCTCCGCTCTTCATCGCCGCGAAGAAGTTCCGGAACACCGTCACGTCGTCCGCGATATGCTCCATCACGTCCACCGAAAGGATGACGTCGAAGCGCTCCCGGTGCGCAGGGACGGTCAGGTCCTCCACTGCGAAGCCGACCGAGGAGAGACCTTCGGCGCGGAAGAACGCGCGGCAGTCCGCGATGTAGTCCTCCTTCACGTCGATGGCGTGGATGGAGGCGTTGGGCCACCGCGAAGCGATGTAGTACGAGTACTGGCCGAATCCGGTGCCGGCGTCGAAGAGCGCGAACGGCCCCGTGTGCTTCGCGAGCAGTTCCCGCAGCGCGCGTTTCACGTACCACGTGCGGAGGAACATCACCCCCAGCAGCCAGTAGAAGAACTTCCGGAGGACGGGGGTCCGTTTGGCGACGTCGCCGATGACGTTTTTTATCGGATCGTACTGCATACGGTTCTTTCGGTGCGCTGACGCCGCACCGCCATTGTTCACTGCTTCCTGTTCACTGCTTACTGCTTACTGTTCACTGCTCACTGTCTTTCACGAGCTCTTCGATGGCGTCCCCCATCGCTTCCCACGTGTATTTCTTCCGTTCCTGCGCTGCGCCGGCCGACAGCCGTTCCTCCATCTTCTCCGTATAGAACCGCTCCATCGCCCCGGCGAGCGCTTCCGGATCGTTCGGAGGCACGATGAGCCCCGAGACGCCGTCGATGACCACCTCCGGCAGCGCGCCGACGCTGGTGGCGATGATGGGGGAGGAGAAGAAGTAGGCCATCTGCGCGATGGCGCTCTGCGTGGCGGAGACGTACGGCTGTACCACGACGTCCGCCGCCGAGAAGTAGAGATGCACCCGCTCGTTCGGGACGTAGTCGGAATGCACGGTGGTGACGCCGTCGATGCCCGCTTCCGTCATGTGCGCGCGGTACTTCTCCTCGTCGCCGTAGAACTCGCCGCACACCAACAGCCGCACCTTCATCCGCTCCTTCACCAGCCGCATCGCGTCGATGAGCACGTGGAGCCCCTTGTACGGCCGGATGTAGCCGAAGAAGAGGACGACCCGTTCGTCCGTGATGCCGAGGGTCCGTTTCGCCTCCTCCTTCGGGATGCGCTCCTTGAAGAGCGAGAACATCGGCAGCGAGACGCGGCGGTACCGCGCGCCGGGGACGAACGCCGTCAGTTCCTTCTCCACCGAGGCGGACTGCGCGATCCAGAGGTCCGTGAACCGGGCGAGGAACCGGGTGAACACGACGTCACCGGGCCGGCGCTCGTGCGGGATGAGATTGTGCAGGATGGTGAGCGCCTTCGTGCGGGTGCCCCAGCGCAGCAGCGCGTGCAGCGTGCCGGTGCTCGGACCGAAGAAGGGGAGCCAGTAGGTGGAGATGACCAGGTCGGCCCTCCGTCCGCGGAGACGGAGGCCGTTGAGGACCCAGTTGAACGGATTGACGGAATCGATGAGCGGCGTGCTCGGCACCGGAATGCCCGGTTCGCCGCTCTCCTGCTGCGTCTTGCCCGGAAAGAGGAGCGCCGGATACTGCCGGGTGAAGTTGACGATCTCCACGTCGTGTCCGCGCCGCGTCAGTTCGGTGTACAGCAGCGCGATGAAATGCGCCATGCCGCCGCGCAGCGGGTACGCCGGACCGAAGAGGAGGACCTTCATCGCGTCCTACAGTTCTTCCCGGACCGCGTACTCCTTCTCCATCTGCCGGTCGCGCGTGATGAGCTCGCCAAGCAGTCCCATCGACACGAACTGCACCCCGACGATGATCATGATGAGCGCGACGAGGAAGAGGGGACGGTTGCTGAGCGGTTCGCCGTTGACGAACTTCTCGTACGTGAGCCACCCGCCGACGGCCAGTCCGGCCAACGTGGAGAGGATACCCCACCCGCCGAACAGGTGCAGCGGTCGGGTGACGTAGCGCGTGGTGAAGACGACCGTCAGCAGGTCGAGGAACCCGCGCGAGTAGCGCGCCATGCCGAACTTGGTCTTGCCGAAGCGCCGCGGACGGTGATTGACCACCGTCTCGCCCACCCTGAAGCCCTGCCAGTGCGCGAGGGCCGGGATGTACCGGTGGAGCTCGCCGTAGACGTTCACGCTCTTCACGACATCCTGCCTGTACCCTTTGAGACCGCAGTTGAAGTCGTGGATCTTCACGCCGGTCACCTTCGACGTGACGAAGTTGAAGAAGCGCGACGGAACGGTCTTGTTGAACGGGTCCTTCCGCTTCTTCTTCCATCCGGAGACCACGTCGAGCCCCCCTTTGAGCTCGCGGAGCAGATTGCCGATCTCCGCCGGATCGTCCTGCAGGTCGGCGTCCATCGTGATGACGAACTCCCCCTTCGCCTTCTGGAATCCGACCGCGAGCGCGGCGCTCTTGCCGTAGTTGCGGCGGAAGCGGACCGCCTTCACGCGGGGATTGCGGCCGCGCAGGTCGCGCAGCACCTTGAAGGAACCGTCGGTGGAGCCGTCGTCGATGAAGATGAGCTCGTAGTTGCCGTTCACGCGCGCCAGGGCGTTCTTCAGCTGCTCGTGCAGTTCGCGGAGCGATTCCTCCTCGTTCAGCAGAGGGATGACGATGGAAACGACCGGACGGCCGCTGTGCTGCTGCCGCTCCCCCTGTTGCTGCCGCTGTTCTCCCTGATGCTGCTGGCGGGGCTGATGCTGCCGCTGCTGGTGCTGCTGCGGCTGACGCCGTTGATGCTGCTGCGGTTCGGCCGGCGTTTCCGCGGCGGCCGGTGCGGCGTCTTCCGCCTTTTCCGCGGAAGCGGTGTCGCCCTCTTCGCCCTGGGGACGCGGCTGCTGGGGATAGCGCGACTTGAAATTCCTTCTCCGGAAGGGGTTCTCGCGGCGTTGCGGCTCGTTCTGCGGTTGGGACTGTTGTTCGGGTTGAGGCTGGCCTTGCGGTTGGTCCTGCTGCTGTTCGTCTGCCATATCGCTGGAATTGGTGAATTTGCGGGGGTATTAGTCGTTTTCACGGTTCGTGTCCAATCGGTTCATCCCCGCAAAGGAAAGTCGATTGTGCCCCAAAGTAGCATAAATAGGGGTGAAATGCAATGTAACCGCGGTCAAACGCGGATCTGGGCGATGACGGTGTCGAGGTACTTTTCCATCCTGGCGAGGAAGACGAGGTACGCGCTCTTCCAGTCCGCCGGCGTGACGGGCTTCTTCCCGATGCAGTCGTTGAAGATCTTCTGCACGCTCTGCGCCAGTTTATGCTTCCCTTCTTCGACCACCATTTCGAGGTCGGAATGGTAATAGGCGTACATCTGCTGGATCTCGGCGGCGATGCGCGCGTCCACCTTCGCTTTGGAGGCGAGCGGATGGTCCATGCGGTGGGCGTTGGAGGTCTCGTAGATGAGGAGGTTCCACATGTTCATCACCCCCTTGAAGTCGTTCTCGTTCTCGCACTCCGCGTCCGGCAGGATGACGGCGAACTGCTGCGTTTCGACCGAGGTCCGGTAGAGCGGGGCGGTCTCGAGGTACTGCGCCACGGTGTTCACCGAATCGCGCTTGGCGAGCACGCGGAGCGTCGCGGCGTGGATGTCGGCGCGCAGTTTCCGGTCCGCCACGGCGATGGTGCCGGTCGACGGCCGGGACGGGTCGGCGGAGGTGAGGCGGTGCTGCTCCAGCACGGCGCGGTACTCGGCGGTCTGTTTCTCCGCGGCGGTGGAGGAAGCGACGCGGCGGCGGAGCGCGGCGGGCAGGTCGTCGAACCGGCGGGCGGCGGCGGCGATGGCCGAGGCGTTCTCGGAACGGGCGGCCAGCGTGTCGAGCAGCCGGGTGACGAAGCGGTCCTTGTACCGTGTCCGGAAGTGCGAAAGGTCCGCCACCACGTACAGGTCGTCGCGCACGGTGGAGAGGAGCGTATTGAAGGTGTCGGCGACGCGCACCAAGCCGGTCTTCCGCTCGTCCAGCATGCGGAGGGTGAAGTCGAGTCCCGCCACGGTCAGGTCCAGCACCATCGCGCGCTTGACGCAGAGGCGCACCGCGCCGAGCACGGCGATCTCCACGTCCGTGAGTCCGGCGGAGCGGAGCGGCTCGCGCAGGTAGAGCGACTGTCCGCTCGGCGGCGTCACGACCACCACGTCGTGCTGCGACACGGCGCCGTGCATCAGGGCGTGCTTCACGCACTCCACCGTGCGGCGGCCGTTCGCCTCGTTGAACGGAAGGATCTTCTTCTTCCCGATGTACTGCGCCGACACCGCGCGGTGTTCGGAGGTGTCGATGACGTGCACGCGGCCTCGCGCGTTCGCCGGCACGGCCGTGCCGTCCAGCGCGTGCGCGAGACAGGCATCGAACAGCGTGGGAAGGCGGTCCTGCAGCGTCAGCACGCTCACCGAACCGGAGGGCAGGGAGGCGGTGGTGAAGCGCCGCTCTTCGCCGGCGGCGTCCTGCAGGTAATGGAAGTAGCTCTTCTGCAGCCAGGCGCGCGGACCGGAGGTCTGGGCGGCGGACTGCGGCGGCTGCTCGGTGATGTCCGCCAGCACGCAGCACCGTTCGCGCGCCAGCGAGGCGACGTAGAAGAACTCGGCGAGATTGAGCGCGTGCGCGTCGTCGATGCAGACGGCGTCGAAGCCCTGCAGCAGCGACGGATCGAGCTGCAGCGCCTGGGTCAGCGTCGTCGCCACGCAGCGCCGTTCGGCGATGACGGCGGCCGCGGCGGCGGGTCCGGCGAATCCGGCGGAGAGGGAGGCGAGAGGCTCGAGCGTCCTGCGTTCCTTGAGCGGAACGAGCAGGGCGGTCTCCTTCCGGAACTGCTCCTTCGTCAGCGACGCCACCTGCTGCCGCAGACGCTCCACCAAGGCGGTCTTGTGCTGCACCGCCCCCTGCGCGTCGTCCAGCATCGTCTTATGGTTCCGCAGTTTCACCCGCTCCATCATGCTCATGGACTGCAGGCGGTTCAGCTCCTGCTTCGCCCGGTCCGTCTCGGCGGACGCTTCTTCGATCTGCCGCTGTTTCTCGCGTACGCGTGTGTCGAGATCGGCGATGCGGCGGTACTCCTCTTCGGCGAAGATGGCGGTGAAGAGACGGCGGAGCCCTTCGGCGTGCGCCGGGTCCACGGCGCTGTCCGCGCCGATGTGCGGCACCGGCAGTTCGGGCTGCAGGTCGAGTCCCGCGTCGATGATGGCGATGGATTCTTCCGCCACGGCGGGGTTGAGGGAGGCCGCCTCGTGCATGCAGCCGTGCAGTCCGTGCGACGAGGAGGCGAGGTAGAGCACCCGCTTCCCTTCGCGGATCATGTTGAAGAGGAAGGCGGCCGCCACGCCGGTCTTGCCGTGGTACCGTTCGCCGATGACGAACGAGATGCGGCGTCCGAGCGATTCCTTGAGCGCGGCGAGCTGCGAGGGACTGAAGGTGGAGGGAAACAGCGGCTCGCGACCCGGCGCGGGAAGGGCGTTCTGCGGGAAGAGACGGTCCGCCAGCTGCTGCTCCAGCGGATGTGGAACGGCGGCGGTCCAGCGGTCAAGCAGCCGCGTCACGGTCTCCGCAGGGTCCCACTCGCAGTGCAGTTCCGGGATGCGTTCGCCCATCATCGCCGGCGCGGCGAGGAACGCGAACTGGCTCTGCACGTCCGCCACCACCGCCGGGAAGGCGAAGCGGAGCTCGGTGCCGACGCTGCAGCGGACCATCGTCCCCGGCGCGAGGACGAAGTTGTCCGGCACCTCGAAGCGGTAGCAGGTCCGTCCGGTACGGACGGGCATGCGGAGCCCGTTGATGAGCAGCGCGGTGCGCGGCAGGGCGGCGAGGGCGTTCCGCTCCTCGGTGAGCGCCGCGATGATGTCCCCGGAATGATGCACGATTGGTCTCCCCGTTGGCGTGTGCGTTGACAGAGTACCGAAAACGGCATGGAAAGTCAATCTTTCCCGTTTCATCTTCCATTAAAAAACTCTACATTTTATGATTGATTTCACGCATCCGAACGACACCGAACGCACCGGGGACCGCATCATGCACAATCAGCGCAGCGCCATCATCACGCAGGGGACCAACCGTACGCCCAACCGCTCGATGCTCCGGGCGGTCGGCTTCACGGACGACGACTTCTCCAAGCCCATCGTGGGGGTGGCGAACGGCTTCTCCACCATCACTCCCTGCAACCTCGGCCTGAACACGCTCACCGCGGCCGCCGAGGCGGGCATCCGGGAGGCGGGGGGAATGCCGCAATCCTTCGGCACCATCACCGCCAGCGACGGCATCGCCATGGGGACGGAGGGGATGAAGTTCTCGCTCGTGTCGCGGGAGGTCATCGCCGATTCCATCGAGACCGCCTGCAACGCGCAGTGCATGGACGGCGTCATCGCGGTGGGGGGATGCGACAAGAACATGCCCGGCGGGATGATCGCGATGGCGCGCATGAACATCCCCGCGGTGTACGTGTACGGCGGCACCATCAAGCCGGGGAAGCACCCGAAGGACGGCCGGGACCTGAACATCGTCAGCGCGTTCGAAGCGGTGGGACAGTACAGCGCGGGGACCATCACGGCGGACGAACTGAAGGACGTGGAGTGCTTCTCCTGCCCCGGCGCCGGTTCCTGCGGCGGCATGTACACCGCGAACACGATGTCCTCCGCGTTCGAAGCGATGGGGATGAGCCTGATGCGCTCGTCCACCATGGCGGCCGAAGATGCCGAGAAGGAGGAGAGCGCGCGCGAATCGGGCCGCGTGCTGATGAACGCCGTGAAGAAGGGGATCCGCCCGCTCGACATCATCACGCGCCGCTCCATCGAGAACGCCGTCACCGTCGTCAACGCGATCGGCGGTTCCACGAACGCGGTGCTGCACTTCCTGGCCATCGCCCATGCGGCGAACGTCCCCTTCACCATCGACGACTTCGAGACCATCCGTCGCCGCGTGCCGGTGCTCTGCGACCTGAAGCCGAGCGGGAAATTCCTGGTGGTGGACTTTCACAAGGCCGGCGGCGTACCGCAGGTGATGAAGATGCTGCTCGAGAACGGACTGCTCCACGGTGACTGCCTCACCGTCACGGGACGGACCATCGCCGAACTCCTGAAGGACGTTCCCGCGCAGCCGCGCACGGACCAATCGGTCATCCATCCCTTCTCCCGGCCGCTCTATAAAGAGGGACATCTCGTCATCCTCAAGGGGAACCTGGCCTCCGAGGGTGCCGTCGCCAAAGTGACCGGCGTGAAGCATCCGGCCATCACCGGACCGGCGCGCGTGTTCGACTCGGAGGAGCTCGCGATGGAAGCGATCACCGGGGGACGCATCGCGGCGGGGGATGTGCTCGTCATCCGCTACGAAGGACCGAAAGGGGGGCCCGGCATGCGCGAGATGCTCGCGCCGACCTCCGCCATCATCGGCCGCGGACTGGGGGACACGGTGGGGCTCATCACGGACGGACGTTTCTCCGGCGGCACGTACGGCATGGTGGTGGGCCACGTCGCGCCTGAAGCGGCCGTCGGAGGGAACATCGCGCTCGTGCAGGAAGGGGATTCCATCACCATCGACTCCACGAAGAACCTGCTCACGCTGAACGTGAACGATGCGGAGCTCGCGAAGCGCCGAGCCGCCTGGACCCCGCGTCCGGCGCGCTACACCCGCGGCGTGATGGCGAAGTACGCGAAGCTCGTCTCGACCAGCTCGCTCGGCGCGGTGACCGATTGAACCGCCTCCGGCGTTTGGTATCTTCCCGCAGGATTCGTATTTTAGAAAAGGCACCCGCACGGGTGCTTTTTCGTGTCGGTCCGTCATGAACCTCATCGTCGTCATACCGCTCATCGCCGCCGGTCTGCTCTCCGCCGGCACCGGTCCCGCCCCGTCGCCGGAGCCCCGGTCCGTCGTCATCGCCCAGAAGTTCGATTCGCTCTTCACCTCCCTCTCCCAGAAGCGCGGATTCAACGGCGCGGTGCTCGTGGGCATCCACGGCACGGCGGTGTACAAGCATGCGTTCGGCTACTCGGACCTGCGCGCCAAGAAGCCGCTCGACGTCCGGTCGGTCTTCCAGATCGCCTCGGTCTCCAAGCAGTTCACCGCCGTGGCGGTGATGATGCTGAAGGAGCAGGGATTGCTGCGGTACGACGACCCCGTCTCGGCGTACATCCCCGGATTCCCCTACGCCGGCGTCACCGTGCGCCAGCTGCTCGCACACCGTTCCGGCCTGCCGAACTATATGTACTTCGCCGGGAAGTACTGGAAGGAGAAACGGAAGGCACTCACGAACGGGGACGTCATCGCGATGCTGGTGAAGCACAAGCCGCGGCCCGAGTTCCTGCCGGACCGGCGCTACAAGTACAGCAACACCGGCTACGTGGTGCTCGCGCACATCGTAGAGCGGCTCTCCGGGCTGCCGTTCGACGAGTACATGGAACGGACGGTGTTCGCTCCGCTCGGCATGACGAGCACGTTCGTCTACAACCCCTCGAACCGCAAGACGGTGGAGTATGAGACGAGCGGCCACAGCCGAAACCGGCGGAAGGTGTACACCGACTTCCTGGACGGCGTATCGGGGGACAAGGGGATCTATTCGACGGTGGAGGACCTCTTCGCGTGGGACCAGGCGCTGTATACGGAGCGGCTGGTGCAGCAGGAGACGCTCGACGAGGCGTTCACCCCGTCGAGCTACGACATGAAGCGGGACAACAACTACGGATACGGCTGGCGCATCGACACGCTCGACGACGGCAGCAAGGTGGTCTACCACGGCGGATGGTGGCGCGGATACAACAGCCTCTTCCTCCGGCGGCTGGACGACCACACCACCATCATCATCCTCTGCAACAAGGTGAACTGGAGCTGGGGGGAGAAGGAGGACCTCATCGGTCTCATCGACTCCGCCGACGCTCCCTGAACACCGGCCTCACTTCCTCCGCGTACTCTTCTTCACCAGCACCATTCCCGCGACGCCGGCGACGGTCGACGCCGCCAGGATGGCGATCTTCGCGACGTCCATGGTCGCCGGGTCCGTGAACGCGAGCCCCGCGATGAACAGCGCCATCGTGAAGCCGATGGCGCACAGCCAGGTGAGCGCGTAGATCATCGGCCAGGAGACCCCCGACGGCAGCACGGCGACGCCCGTCCGCACCGCCAGCCACGTGATGCCGAAGATGCCCGCCTGCTTTCCGATGATGAGGCCGAGCCCCACGCCGAGCGCCACCGGCGAAATGAGGGAGGCGGCGATGTCCCCCTGCAGCGCCACTCCCGCATTGGCGAGGGCGAACACCGGCATGATGAGGAACGCCACGTACGGCTGCAGCGCATGCTCCATGCGGTGCAGCGGTGACTGCGCGTCCTCCGTCACCGCTGCCACGTGGTGGATGAGCTCGTTCTCCGCCGCGGACGCATCGTCGTTCTCCAGCCGCTCCACCGCGTGCTTCGTCTCGCGGAGGAAGTCCGACTTGTCGATGCGGGAACGGACCGGGATCATCATCGCCAGCAGCACGCCGGCCACGGTGGCGTGCACGCCCGACTTCAGGAAGCAGAACCAGAGCGCGAGACCGAGCAACAGGTACACCGCCGTGGAGCGGACGTTCATCCGGTTGGCGATGAAGAGCAGCACCAGGACCCCCGCGCCGGCCGCGAGCATCGCCAGGGAGAGTTCGGACGTGTAGAAGAGGGCGATGACCAACACCGCGCCCATGTCGTCGACGATGGCGAGCGCGGCGAGGAAGACCTTCAGCGCCGGCGGAACGCGGTCGCCCGCCAGCGCCAGCACGCCGAGCGCGAACGCGATGTCCGTCGCCATCGGAATGCCCCAGCCGTGCGCGGCAGGGGTGCCGGCGTTGAAGATGAGGTAGACGAGCGCGGGACCCGCCATCCCTCCGACGGCGGCGAGGATGGGAAGCAGCGCCTTCTTGAACGACGCCAGCTCTCCCACCGCGATCTCGCGCTTGATCTCCAGTCCCACCATGAAGAAGAAGATGACCATCAGCCCGTCGTTGATCCAGTGGTGGAGCGTCTTGGAGAGCGAGAACCCTCCGAACGCGAACGTGACGTTCGTCTCCCACAGCGCGAAGTACGACGCGGCGGCGCCGGAGTTCGCCCAGACGAGCGCCGTGACGGTCACCGCCAGCAGGATGACCCCGCCGGCCGTACTGCTGGTGATGAAGTCGCGGAAGGAGCGCGAGAGGACGGAGATGGTGCGGGAGCGGGGTACGTGTTGTTTCATGGTGCGGTCGAATTCTGTGGAACGGTTCGTTACGAGAACATCCGGAGCGGCCGGACGGTTCTCCTTTCAATCTATGACAAAAACGAAAAGATACAAGAAAGATAATGGGGCGGGACCGCTGTTTGTCTTGACTTTCGTGCGGAAATTCGGCAAATTTTCGCTGTTTCGTACATCCCCACACCTCACCACGTTCGTAAGGAGCTCTGCATGACGGTCGATACTGCTCAATCCAAGGGATTGGAGTGGAAGTGGATCATTTTCGGCGTCGTCGCGGGGACGCTGCTGTGCGTCACCCTGCATCAGATGATCGCCAACACCTTCCATATCCCGCTGATCCCCACCTACATGTCGCTCCTCGGCTTCGTGGTGATGGGCATCGTCATCGGCTATAAATCGGAGGGGTACACGCTGAAAGAGCCGGCCATCGGCGGCGTCGTGACGCTGTTCCTCTCCGGTCTGGTGCTCTCCAGCGGGTTCGGATACGACTTCACCGGCACCGAAATGGTGGCCTCACCGGTCGTCGGGCTCCTGCTCGGGCTCATCGGCGGCTGGGTGGGGGAACAGATCCAGGTGACGCCCGAAGAGGCGGCGAAGGAACTGGAAGAGGCGAAGCATGGAAAGACGCAATGGGGATGGGTCATCGCGGGAACGGTGCTCGCCTTCATCCTGACGGCGTTCTTCGTCATCGGCGGGTTCGCACTGCTGAAGTTCGGCATCGAAGGGATCCTGCTCGCGTTCGGCGCGAGCTTCCTCCTCTCCGGCATGATGGTCGGATACTTCTCGCCGGGCGTCACCATCAAGGAAGCGGCCCTCTCCGGACTGCTCAGCGTCGCCCTCAACGCGCTCTTCCTCTTCTCCTTCTCGCTGCTGATGGCGGAGGAATACATCTACGTCGTCGAGGGACTGGCCGTCGGCTTCGTCCTCTCGCTGGTCGGCGGATGGCTCGGCGAGAAACTGCAGTCGTTCATGGACGGGAGCAAGCATCACGACCACGAATGATGTTCTTCCCCCCGTACAGGAAAAAGGTCACGCATCGCGTGACCTTTTTCGTTTCTACACCGTTCGGAGGGTGAGCACGGTGATCTCGGACCGCGCGCCGAGCCGCACCGGCGGACCCCAGTATCCGGTCCCCTTGCTCACGTACGCCCACGTCCGTTCCCCCCACCGGTTCAATCCCTTGATGAACGGCTGACCGATGGTCGCCACGAGGTTCCACGGAAAGAACTGCCCTCCGTGCGTGTGCCCCATCAGCACCAGGTCCGGCGCGAGCCCGTCCAGCTGGTAGAGACTTCGCGGCTGGTGCGCGAGCAGGATGCGCGCGGCGTCCGCGGGAGCCCCCTCCAGCGCGCGCTTCGGGTCCGAGCGGTGCGACGGATGGAAACCGCCGCCGGTGTAGTCCGTGACGCCGGCGACCACGAGCCGGGCCCCCTCCTTTTCCACGATGCGGTGTTCGTTCATCAGCGCATCGAAGCCGAGCGTGCGCGCATGCGCCACCCACGGTTCCACGCCGGAGTAATATTCGTGATTGCCGGTGACGAAGAACTTGCCGTGCGGCGCGGAGAGGGAGGCCAGCGGCTCCACGTCGTTCCGCAGATGTTCCACCGAACCGTCCGCCAGGTCGCCGGTGAAGGCGATCATGTCCGGCCTGGCGGCCCGCACGTCGTCCGCCACCGTCTCGATCCAGTCGCGCTTGATGGTGAGCCCCGCGTGCAGGTCGCTGATCTGCACGATGCGGAAGCCGTCGAACGCCGCCGGGAGTCCGGCGATGGGAACGTCCACGCCGACCATGCCGGGCCGCCGGCGCGCTTCGTAGATCCCCGCCGCCGTGAGCGACGCCGCCACCCCCATCACACCGAGGTTCGTCGTCTGCGTCAGGAACTCGCGGCGCGACGCGTCCAGGAACCCCGGACCGGCGGTGGCCCACTCGACGGCCTTCTGCACCGCCATGGCGGCGAGCAGCGCGGCGTCGCGGGCGACCAGCACGACGAAGAGGAACGACAGGAGGCCGAGCGAGATGTACGCGGTCCACGCCAGCGCGTCGCTCCACCGCTCCGCTGTGCGGAGCAGGAAGAACGACGCGAGGGGAACGATGTACATCAGCGTCAGGCCGGTCCAGGCGAGCTGCTTGTACGGCGCGGCGAGATGCAGCGGCACCAGCAGCCGCCACCCCATGTAGGCGAACCCGATGCCGAGGGTGGAGAGCATGATGCCGATCCAGATGAGGAACTGTGCGTTGGCGGACATGGTGCGTCGTTTGGGTTGTGATGTCATGGTCGGCGATGCGGTCAACGGACGATCTTGAACTGGAACATCGGCGTCTGGAACTTCCCGAACAATCGCACCCACAGCGGCAGCAGCTGTTCGGTCCCGCGCGCCGTGGTGATGTCGCCGAGGTCGATGATGGACCCGTCCTTCCATCCGAACGACGTCAGCAGTTCGATGACGGCGGCCTTCGCCGGGGCATCGTTGCCGCTCACGAAGATCGTGTGGTCTCCGCCGTTCACCAGCGAGGGGTCCACCATGAGCGGGTTGGAGAGCGTGTTCAGCGTCTTGACGACCCGTACGCCGGGGAAGGTGCGCTGGATGGTCTCGCCGAGCGAATCGGTGTTGGCGATGGAGAGCGACGGCGGGAATCCGTTCGAGAAGTCGAGCGGATTCGAGATGTCGATGAGCACTTTCCCTTTCAGGTTCGCTTCGCCGGCCGCCCTGAGCGCGGGGATGGAACCGGTGCCGGAGGCGGCGTTGACGATGAGTTCGCCGAAGGCGGCCGCTTCGGCGAACGTGCCGAGCGCGATCGCGGGATGCGACCGGTGCCATTCCGCGAACGACGGGTTCCCCATGCCGTCTCCCTGCGTCCTCTTCCGCGTCTCCTCCACGTTCCGCGTTCCCAGTATGACCGTGTGCCCCAGGGATGCCGCTTTCGCTCCGATGGCGCGTGCCACGCCGCCGGTACCGATGATGCCGATGTTCACGATGCCTCCTCCGTTGTGTGTTGTGATGCGATGTTCACGAGCCCGCCTTGTCGTCGCCGGGGTACGAACCGCACCGCCGCCGCCACTCCTCCTTGAACTTCTCGCGCTCTTCCGGCGTCATCGCCGCGAGCTTCTCCTCCATCTTCTGCTTCCACCGGTGCGATTTCCATCCGCTGTGGCCGCCGTTCCATCCGCGCACGAGGATGTGCGAGAGCAGCAGCAGGCCCACCGCCTGTCCGTACGTCACTTCGGGACCCCGGAAGATGTCGGGGATCAGCCAGTTCCACAGCAGCATCACCGCCAGGCCGAAGAGTCCCACCATGGCCGCGATGAAGACGGCCCCTTTTACGATGCGTTTGATCCACCATGTCGTCATTGTTCCGCTCCTTGTTCGTTCTATGCGTTCATGTCGAATTCGTCGTACAGCTCCTGCAGCGCCTCGCGCAGCGCCAGCACGGCGTACCGTTTGCGGGAGAGGAGCGTGTTCACCGGCTCTCCGGTGATGCGCGCGATCTCCTTGAAGCTCTTCCCCTCCAGTTCGTGCATCACGAACACGTCGCGCTGTTCCTTCGGGATGTCGTCGAGCGCGTCGGCCAGTTCGGTCCACACCAGCGAACGCGCGAACACGCGGTCAGGGTCCTGCGCCGGGTCATAGAGGATGTCCTCCAGGTTCAGCGGCAGCCCTTCGTCGTCCGGAACGGCGGGAAGGGAGGCGGGACGTTTCTTGCGGTACCAGTCGATGATGCGGTTCCGCGCCACCGTGAAGAGCCACGACGTCATCCGCTCGATCGGTTCCGTCACGCTGTAGCTGGAGAGGAGCTGGGCGAATACGTCGGACAGGATGTCCTCCGCGTCCTCCTCGGTGCGGACGCGCCGGCGGATGAACTCCAGCAGGCGCGTCCGCTCCTCGCGGAACGCCCGCTCCGCCGCCGCAGCGGCCGGTCTGTTCATCGTCAATGTTTCGACCACGTCCGGTTCGTCCTTCAATGTTTCAGCGCTCTTTCCTGTAGACGGATGATGACAGGCGATATTGCACGGACCCGAAGGTCACGGAACAGAGAACCCCGAACGGAGGTCCGGGGTTCCTGGCCGCGGGCGTGCGCGGAACGTTCAGAGCCGCACCCCCGTCACGACGCGCCAGCGGAGGTCGAACGCATCGTCCGCCGGACGGGCCGGATCCTTCACCCACACGGGGAAGAAGAGGCCGAGACCGATGCCCTCGGTGCCGAGCCCGCCGATGTCGATGCCGGGGAGCGAGAACTGCAGGCCGAACCCCGCGTCGAACGCGGGCCGCCGGTAGCGGGCGCCGGAGGAATCGCGCGCGATCCCCGCATCCGCGAAGAGAAGGAAGGGACCGCGGGAGAGCGCGACATTGACGGCGGTGACATCCTTCGCGGCGGCATCGGCGTCGAGGAACATGTTCCCGCCGCCGGGCATGGAGAGACGCCTCCGTCCGGAGGCGCCGAACACCGGCGTGCGGAACATCCACCGGTCGAACCGCTCGACCGGCGAAGGACCGGAGAGCGTGTACGCGGTCTGCCGCGGCACCGCGCCGGCCGACGTCCCGGCGAAGAGCCGCCAGTGCATCGTCATGCCGGCGATGAACGGATGCTGCAATTTCGATTCCATCGTCAGCTTGGAGTACCGGAAGTCGCCGGTCGGCGCGCCGAACTCGTCCTCCAGCCGGAACTGGAAACGGCCGCCGGAGAACGTGTCGATGTACCGCAGTCCGATGAACCCCGATTCCAGGACCCCGGTGCGGTCCCACTCCGCCGGATCCGCCAGGTACCGGTCGTCGTTGACGCGAAGCGACAGGATGCCGGTGCTGATGACGAAGGTGCGGCTGTAGGAGCGGGTCAGCTTCTTCCGGTCCGTGAAGCTCTTCTCGATCTTCCACTCCCAGCCGGTGAATCCGTCGAGCCGGAAGAAACGGAGCGCCGTCGTCAGGTCGGGGTCCCACACGCGCAGCGGCGTGGCGTACGACAGCTCGACGTCGGGGACGCCGCTCCGCGTTCCCTGATACACGGAGAGCGAGGTGCGGTGGTCCGCCGCCATGTAGCTTCCGCCGATGCGCGCGCCGAGCTCGAACCCGTCGCGCAGGTTGAACCCGACGGAGGGGGCGGCGTTGACGCGGTACGAATCGAGGGGATAGAGGAGCTGGTTCATCAGGCCGACACCGATGTCGAACGACACGGGGAACGACGACGCGTTGTTGAGACGGTCCACGTCCGTCAGCATCATGTCGGGATCGACGACCGCACCGGTGACCGCGGCGGGGAGCGAATCGAAGGTGACGGCGGCGGTCATGCCGCGGTCCCACACCCGCTCGGAGAAACGGACGTCGCGGTGCGAACCGTCCGCGAAGGAGAGCCGCACCGTCGCGGGCATCTTCGCCTGCTCCCGGTTCTCGAGGAAGAGCCGGACGCTCCGCCGTCCTCCGCGTTCTTCATTCGCGAATCCGGTGAGCGCGATGTCCAGCCGCCACGTCTCCTGGAACCACTGGTGCCAGAACCAGTCGAGGTCGCGCTGCGCCGCGTCTTCGACGGTGTTGAAGAAATCGTCCGGAAGGGGATGCCGGAATCGCCACCGGCGGTGATACTCCCGCATCGCGGCGAGGAACGTTTCGGTCCCGAGCACGTCCTCCAGCATCACCATCACCGAACCCGGCTTCATGTACGCCATCACGCCGTACTCGTTCTGCGGGATGTCGTACGGGTGGGCGAGGAGCGAAGCGCCTCGCCGGTCGCGCGCCTCCTGCAGATAGAAGCGCTGCTGGAAGAGCCGGTCGCCGTGTTCGGGAAAGCCGGTCCAGGCGTACCGCGCGGCGAAGTCGCGGTTGAAGACCGACGCGTCGCCGTACTCCTCCTGCAGCATGGCCGAGGTGATGTACGTGGTGAAGCCTTCGTCCATGAACGGATGGCTCGTCTCGTCGCTGCCGACCATCATCGGGTACCACTGATGCCCGAGCTCGTGCACGATGGTGATGGCCAGGCCGTTGGTGACCGCGTCGCCGTCTTCGATGAAGACCATCATCGGATACTCCATGCCGCGCACCGGACCGGAGACGACGGTGGCCTGCGGATAGGCGTACGGTCCGAAGCGCCGCGAGAAGAACTCGATGGTCCGTTTCGCCAGCAGGGCTCCGCGGTCCCAGTTCTCCGCGTCGTCGATGAGCGGCGGCAGGGAGGCACGGCGGTCCTCCGGTTTATAGAACGCATGGATCATGGTCCCGTCCCCGGTCCGCGTGGCGTCCCACACGAAGTCCGGCGACGCGGCCCAGGCGAAGTCTCGCACCGTGTCGGCGGTGAAGGTCCACGTTCGCGTCCGGCCCTTCAGCGTATCGCGCGCCGCGCCGGTCTCGTCAACGGCGATGACCGCGATGACGGAATCGTCCGACACGGCCGCGTAGCGGCGGTGCTGTTCGGGGGTGAGCACCGTCTCCGGCGAAGCGAGCACGCCGGTGGCGGCGACGATGTACTCGGCGGGGAGGGTGAGCGACGCGTTCCAGTTCCCGTACTCGGTGTAGAACTCGGCGATGCCGAGGTACTGCGACCGGTCCCACCCGCGCACGTCGTCGTACACGGCGATCTGCGGATACCATTGGCACAGACCGAAGTCGTCGCCGTCGCTGCCGGTGCGCAGGTCCGCGTTCTTCGGGATGTCGTACGACCACCGGACGGTGACGCGGGCGGCCGTTCCCGGAAGGATGGGGGACTCCAGCGGCGTCTCCATCACGGTCTCGTCCACCTCGGTTCGCACCGCCGCGCCGTTCACCGTCACGTCGGACACGGTGATGCCCTCCGTGACGCCGTACGCACGGGCGCTGGCGTCGTCGTTCTTTCGCGGGGAGGAGTCCTTGCGAAAGACGTTCTGGTAGAGATGCCAGACGAGGGTGCGGAGGGTGTCGGGGGAGTTGTTATGATAGAGGATGTCGGCGCGGCCGGTGAGGGTGCGGCGTTCGGGATGGAGCTCTGCTTCGACGGTGTAGTCGACGTGCTGCTGCCAGTACGAGGGGGAGGGGCGTCCGGTGGAGAGCCGCTCGGGCGTGCGGGCCGCCGACGCGGCAGTGAAAAGCAGGAGGAGCAGAAATGTCCGTTTCATCGCGGTCATGGTTCGTTTGGGAGGGGCGTACGGGTGCATGAATATACCGGTCTGAGTCAACGGATTCCAGGCCGGTTCGTTGCAAAATAAAAATCCCCGAACGGGGATTCCGTTCGGGGATGCTGATGTTCCGGCCGCGCCGGCGTTCAGGGACGTTCGACGAAGCGGTAGTACTGCACCTTGATGTCGAACGACTGGCCCGGCGTGTATTGGGCCTCGTGCCGGCCGGGATGGGGTCGGACCACCGTGACGGTGGCCCAGCATCCCTGCGCGCGCTGCACCACCGCGTCGTAGAGCGGGGTGTCGTTCATCAGGCAGGTATAGGTCCTGCCGGGTTCGAGGGTCGACGGACGTTCGTGCGCGTGCATGGTCCGTTACGCCGACGGCGTCCGCTTCTTCATGCCGAGGTACAGGCCGGCGAGCACCGCCAGGGCCAGGGCCGCGCCCAGCAGGTAGAGCAGGGTGTTGCCGGGCTGCGTCTGCGCCTCCCACAGCTTCACCTTGGTGTCCACTTCGCTCTCGCGGTCGTCGGTGTAGAACCCGGCGCGCTTCATCACCGGCAGCCACACCGGCTTCACCCTGGCGCCCCAGGTGTTGTAGGCGAACGCTTCGAACGCGTCGCGCTGTTCGGCGTCGCTCTTGCCTTCCGCGCCGGCCATCTGTTCTTCGAGGTAGCGGAGGACGCTGGCGTGGAACTCATCCCCGTTGGCGAAGGGGGCCACGGCGACGTTGTTGTCCGTGAAGAGCTTGTGCAGCGCCTTCCAGAACGCTTCGTCCACCTGCGTGCGCCAGCCGGCCACCATGGTGTCGATGGCCGCGATCTCGCGGGCACGGTCCTTGGAGGAGATGTACGCGTCCGCCAGCTTGGAACCGATCCCCTTCCAGTTCTTCTCGAACTTGCGCTGCTCGTCGAGCAGACGCGGGAAGTCCAGGCCGTCCGTGCCGGTGGTGGCGAGGAGCGACACATTGTCGTTCACCGACCGTTTGATGTTGGTGAGGACGTTGTTCTTCTCCAGCGAGGTGATCTTCTTCATGTCGGAGGAGGAGAGCCGCTGGGTGTCGTACTGGACGAAGAGGCTGTCCACCAGCGCGAAGACCGCGGCGTCGCGCTTCACGATCTTGTCCTGCAGTTCGGCCACCTTCTTGCGGAGGGCGGTCATCTCGGTCTTGAGCGAATCGAGCTGGCGGATCAGGCGGGCGTTCTCGTCGCTCATCGCGTCGATGCGGCCGGAGAGTTCGCGCACCTGGCTCTCCAGTTCGGCGATGCGTCCCTGGCTCTCGGCGAGCTGCTGCGATTCCTTCAGCTGGTCCTCGAGCTTGGCGACGGTCTCGTCGTACCCGTCGGGGTAGACGCTCTTGTTGAGGAACTCCTGATGCGCGCGGTACTCGTCGCGGAACGCGGCGACCTTCTGCGCGAGCGGAGCGATGGTGACGGAGTCCGCCGTGCGGAGGTCCTTCATCAGCTGGCGGTACCCCTTCTCGAAATCGCGCTTGATTTCGGAATCGGAACGCTGGGCCGTCAGCGTCATGACGCCGAGGGCGAGGGAGAGGAACAGGATGATGGTCTTCTTCATTTCGCACCTCCTTGCTGGACGCCGCTCTTGGTCAGCTGCACCTTCGCGCCGCCGTTGAGCAGTTCGATGTAAGCGTTCCGCTGGTTGAATTTCGGGTCGTCCATCGGCTTCTCGGGCGAGACGGCGATGGCGGTGCTCATCGAGAGCGCCCCGTCGGCCTGCTGGAAGACGTACACGTTCCGGAACATCGGCGCGGTGATGAAGTAGAACCCGGCCTTGTCGCGGATGACGCGGACCACCTTCGTGTTCTTCGCGGCCATGGAATCGGCGGCGAACTCCTTCGCCAGCAGCGGTTTCACATTGAAGGCGGTGTTGTATTGCCGGGCGGTGACCGTGCCCGAGGCGGGAACGTCGAGGATCTCCTCGGCCGGCCAGGCGAAATCCGCCGGCTGCAGCTGCAGGGAGGCACAGCCTCCGAGCGCGAGCGCGCCCAGCAGCATCGTTCGGATGAGCGTGTTCTTCATGTGGCGTCTCCTGATTGTGATTGGTTTATCGCTTCCCCTTGGTCTTTTTGGACGGCACCGGCCTCTTCGTCGGCGGAGTCCTCTTTGGTACGGCTTTTTTCGAAGCGGCGCCAGTTAATTTTTCTTTACTTTTCGCCGGCGGCGCCGTCACCGCTTTTTTTTTCTCCGGTTCCGGTTCCGCGGACGGGACGGACGCCGAGGCGCGGGCGCGGTCCGCCGCTGCGAGCTGCTTCTCCTCTTCGTCCTCCGATGTCACGATGGCGACCGCCGTCACCTCGTCCTTCGCGTCGAGCCGGATGAGCCGGACGCCCGAGGTGTTGCGGCCGGAGACGCGGATGTCCTTCGCGTTCTGCCGGATGACCATGCCGCTGGAGGTGACCACCACGATGTCGTCGGTGTCCTGCACCTCCTTGATGGCGATCATCTTGCCGGTCTTGTCCGTGGCCCGCAGCGTGGCGATCCCCTTGCCGCCGCGGTGGCTCACCCGGTATTCATCCAGGTCCGAGCGCTTGCCGAAGCCGTTCTCGGTGGCGACGAGGAGCGTGGTCTTGAGCCGGCGCAGCGTGACGGCGCCGATGACCTTGTCCCCCTTCTCCAGCTTGATGGCGCGGACGCCGGAGGCGCCGCGGCCCATGGCGCGGACCTCGCTCTCCGGAAAGCGGATGGCGATCCCCTCGTGCGTGCCGATGACGATCTCGTGCGCACCGTCGGTGAGCTTGGCGTCGCGGAGCAGGTCCTTGCCGTCCAGCGAGATGGCGGTGATGCCGTTGCGGCGCGGATTGCTGAACTCCATCAGCGACGTCTTCTTCATCTGCCCCTCTTCGGTGACCATGAAGACGAACTGGTTCTCGGTGAACTCACGCACGCCGAGGAACGCGGTGATGTTCTCCTGCGGGTCCTTGGCGATGAGGTTCGTGATGGCCTTCCCCTTGGAGGTGCGGCCCCCCTCGGGCACTTCGAACACCTTCAGCCAGTAGCACTTCCCCTTGTCCGTGAAGAAGAGGATGTAGTTGTGCGTGCTGGCGATGAACATGTGCTCGATGAAGTCCTCTTCGCGCGCGGCCGCGCCGGTGACCCCTTTGCCGCCGCGGGACTGCCGGCGGTAGCCGCTCACCGGGAAGCGCTTGATGTACCCGGCGTGCGAGATGGTGATGACCACGTCCTCGTCCGCGATCATGTCCTCGATGCGGAACTCGGTCGTCTTCACCACGATCTCGGTGCGGCGCGGGTCCGCGTACTTCTCCTTGATCTCGAGCAGCTCCTCCTTGATGATCTGGAGCTGCAGCTGCTTGCTGCCGAGGATGGCCTTGAGCCGGTTGATGAGCTTGATCACCTCGCGGTACTCGTCCTCGATCTTCTTGCGCTCCAGTCCGGTGAGGCGCTGCAGGCGCATGTCGAGGATGGCCTGGGCCTGGATCTCGGAGAGCTTGAACTTCTTCATCAGCCCCTGCTTGGCGGTCTCGGTGTCCTTCGATGCCTTGATGAGCTTGATGATCGCGTCGATGTTGTCGAGCGCGATGATGTACCCCTCCAGGATGTGCGCGCGCTTCTCGGCGGCGTCCAGGTCGAACTTGGTGCGGCGGACGACCACTTCGTTGCGGTGCTCGAGGAAGAGGTGGAGCATGTCCTTCAGCTGCAGCACCTGCGGACGGCCGTCCACCAGCGCCAGCATGATGATGCCGAAGGTGGTCTGCATCGGCGTGAGCTTGTAGAGGTTGTTCAGCACCACGCTCGCATTGGCGTCGCGCTTCAGGTCCACCACGATGCGCATGCCGTCGCGGTCCGACTCGTCGTTCACCCCGGAGATGTCCTCCAGCTTCTTCTCGCGCACCAGGTCGGCGATCTTCTCGATGAGCGAGGCCTTGTTCACCTGGTAGGGGATCTCGGAGATGATGATGCTCTGCCGGTCGTTCTTCGCGGTCTCGATGGTCGCCTTCGCCCGGAGGGTGATCTTGCCGCGTCCGGTACGGTACGCCTCCTTCACGCCGTCGTATCCGTAGATGATGCCGCCGGTGGGGAAGTCGGGCGCCTTGATGTGCTTCATCAGCCGCTCGTTGTCGATGGAGCGGTCGGCGATCATCGCCACGAGGCCGTCCACCACCTCGCCGAGGTTGTGCGGCGGGATGTTCGTCGTCATGCCGACGGCGATGCCGCTGGCGCCGTTGACGAGCAGGTTCGGGACGGCGGCGGGGAGCACGGAGGGCTCCTGCAGCGTGTCGTCGAAGTTCGGGGTGAAGTTCACCGTGTTCTTCTCGATGTCCTTCAGCATCTCCTCGGCCACGCGGGTCATGCGGCACTCGGTGTAGCGCATCGCCGCGGCGGAGTCGCCGTCGATGGAGCCGAAGTTCCCCTGGCCGTCCACCAGCGGGTAGCGCAGCGAGAAGTCCTGCGCCATGCGGACGATGGTGTCGTACACCGACGCGTCGCCGTGCGGGTGGTACTTGCCGAGCACCTCGCCGACCACGCGGGCGCTCTTCTTGTAGGGACGGTTCGGGGCGAGCCCGAGCTCGTTCATGCCGAAGAGCACGCGGCGGTGCACCGGTTTCAGGCCGTCGCGCACGTCGGGGAGCGCGCGGGCGACGATGACCGACATCGAGTAATCGATGTACGATCCCTTCATTTCCTCTTCGATGTCGACAGGGACGATCTTTTCGTTCGTTTGAGCCATACGTTCGTTGGTTGTTCGGTGGTTACACGTCCAGGTTGCGCACGTACTTCGCGTTCTTCTCGATGAACTGCCGCCGCGGTTCCACGTCGTCCCCCATCAGGATGGAGAAGGTGCGGTCCGCGTCGGCCGCGTTCTCGATGCCGACCTGCAGGATGGTGCGCGTCTCGGGGTTCATGGTGGTGGACCAGAGCTGTTCGGGGTTCATCTCGCCGAGACCCTTGAAGCGCGAGATGACCACGCCGCTCTTCACCACCGCCCCTTCGTCCGGCGTTTCGTCGTCGGCCGCCCGCTTGTCCGCCTTCTCGTTCTTGAGACGCTTCAGGATCTCGTCGCGCTCCTCGTCGTCGAACGCGTACTGCTCGTTCTTGCCCTTCTTCAGTTTATAGAGGGGCGGCTGGGCGATGTAGACGTGCCCCAGCTCGATGAGGGGCTTCATGTAGCGGAAGAAGAGGGTCAGCAGCAGCGTGCGGATGTGCGAACCGTCGACGTCCGCGTCGCACATCAGGATGATCTTGCCGTAGCGCAATTTCTCGGGGTTGAAGTCCTCGCCCACGCCGGCGCCGATGGCGGTGAAGATGTTCCGGATCTCCTCGTTCTCGAGCATCTTGTGCAGACGCGCCTTCTCCACGTTCAGGATCTTCCCCTTCATGGGCATGATGGCCTGGAAGCGCCGGTCGCGCCCCTGCTTGGCGCTGCCGCCGGCCGAATCGCCCTCCACCAGGTACAGTTCGCAGTGGTCCGGATCGTTGATGGAGCAGTCCGCCAGTTTGCCCGGCAGGCCGGCGCCGTCCATCGCGTTCTTGCGCCGCGCGATGTCGCGCGCCTTGCGGGCCGCTTCGCGCGCCTCGGCGGCCCGGAGGCTCTTGTCGATGACGCGCTTCGCGTCGGGCGAGTTGTCGTCCAGCCAGTCGCTCAGCGCCGGTCCGATGACCGACTCGACGATGCTCTTGATCTCGCTGTTGCCGAGCTTCGTCTTCGTCTGTCCCTCGAACTGCGGTTCGGGCACCTTCACGCTCACCACTGCGGTGAGCCCTTCCTTGAAGTCCTCGCCGGTGAGCTGGATCTTGTCGTCCTTCACCAGGTTGTTCTTCGAGGCGAAGGTGTTGAGCGACCGGGTGAGGGCGGTGCGGAACCCGACGAGGTGCGTGCCCCCCTCGTGGGTGTTGATGTTGTTGACGTACGAGAAGACGTTCTCGGAGTACTGGTCGT
Organism: Bacteroidota bacterium; assembly: GCA_008933835.1. Lineage (GTDB taxonomy): Bacteria > Bacteroidota > Ignavibacteria > UBA10030 > UBA8401 > SpSt-333. The sequence continues at coordinate 56,145 of WBUG01000008.1, forward strand.
TGTACTGGAACGCCGCCTCCACCTCCACCGTGCGGTCGTTCTCGTCCTTCCCTTCGCCCTTCGCGTAGAAGACCTTCCGCATGATGGAGGGACGGGTGGAATCGGTGTACTTCACGAACTCGGAGAGTCCCCCCTTATAGTGGAACTTCTCCGTCTGTTCCTGCTTGTTCCGCAGGTCGGTGATCTCGAGCGTGACCTCGGGGTTCAGGAACGCCAGTTCGCGCAGGCGCTCGGCGAGCGTGTCGAACTTGAAGGTGCGGTTCTTGAAGATGGTGCCGTCCGGCATGAAGGTGACCGTGGTGCCGGTCTTGTCGTTCTTCGCCATCGTTCCGATGACCTTCACCGGCGCCACCGGGTCCCCTTTCCTGTACTTCTGGTACCACACCTTGCCGCCGAGCTTCACGGTGACCTCGAGCCACTCGCTGAGCGCGTTCACCACCGAGACGCCCACGCCGTGCAGACCGCCGGAGACCTTGTAGGTGTTCTTGTCGAACTTGCCACCGGCATGCAGCACGGTCAGCACCACCTCGAGGGCGGAACGCTTCTCCTCCTTGTGGATGTCGGTCGGGATGCCGCGTCCGTCGTCGATCACCGAGACGCTGCCGTCCTTGTTGATCTTCACCAGGATGTTCCGGCAGAAGCCCGCGAGCGCTTCGTCGATGGAGTTGTCCACCACTTCGTAGACGAGGTGGTGCAGTCCGCGCACGCTGACGTCGCCGATGTACATCGCGGGACGGCGTCGGACCGCCTCCAATCCTTTGAGGACGGTGATGTCTTCGGCGGTGTACTCGCCGTTCTGCTTCTTCTTCGGTGTGTTCTCGGCCATTGGATCTCTGGTTGTGTTTATCGGAACCGTATGTCGGTGATGCCGTCCGACGCGAGACGCTCCCGGATCTTCTCCAGGATCTCGCGCTTGCGGAACGTCAGTTCGGCGCGCCACGGGGCGTTGCTGACCGCCACCGTGAGGACGCCGTTGTGAAGCCGTTCGGGTCTCGCCACCTTCGCCACCTGCTCTCCCACCACCTCGTCCCACACGTCGAAGACCCGGTACTGGTCCAGCTTCGTGCCGATGCCGAGCGCGCCGATGAGGGCGTCGAGCACGCTGCCGAGGGGGCGGGCGTTCGTCCGCTCCTTCATGCGGCCGCCGTCCGGGAGATGAGGGAGCCGCCGGCGATGGGGAAGCGGCGCCGTTCGCCGTTCCACTCCGCGCCGCCGAACACCTTCTCGCTGACGGCGGTGATGAACGTCTGTCCGAGCGATTCGGTCAGGGTCAGCAGACGCCGGCTGCGGTGCTCGTCCAGTTCGCTGAAGACGTCGTCCAGCAGGAACACCGGCGTCTCGCGGCAGCGCTCCTTCAGGTAGAAGAACTCCGCCGCCTTCAGCGCCACCAGGAACGTCTTGTGCTGCCCCTGGGAGGCGAACTGCCGCAGCGGCAGACCGTCCAGCGACAGTTCGATGTCGTCGCGGTGCGGACCCGTGAGCGTGGTGCGGAACCGCAGTTCCTCCCGGTGGCGCCGCAGCAGGGCGGCCCGGAGCGCTCCCGCGAGCTCCTCCTCCGTCCCGTCCGCAGGCACCGCCGTCGCGTACCGGAGGGAGGGGACTTCGCGTTCGTCCACGATGTGACGGTACGACTCGAGGATGATGGGAAGGAACTCGTCGACGAACCGCACGCGTCGCCGGACGATGCGGGCGCCGTACGCGGCGAGCATCTCGCTCCACGGTTCCAGCGCGGCGCGGCAGTCGTTCCCCTGCGCCTCGGCCAGGATGCGGTTCCGCTGACGCACGATGCGCCGGTACTCCAGCAGGTCCTCCATGTACGACGCGCTGCTCTGCGCGATGACGAGGTCCGCGAACTTCCTCCGGTCGCCCGGCGCGCCGAACGTCACCGCGGCGTTCTCGGGGGAGAGCACCACCACCGGGAACATCCCGATGACGGACGAGAGGCTTTCGGACTCCGCTCCGTTGATGCTGTACTTCTTCCGCTTCTGCGCGTCGTCGTACGCCACGCGCACGCGGAACTCGCGCCCGTCGTCGGACGCCAGCGTCCCCTCCAGTTCGAACGACGCGCTCCCGCGCCGCATCGCCAGCGCGTCGGCGCCGGCGTAGAAGCTCTTCGTCAGGCAGAAGAACGACAGGGCCTCCAGCGCGTTGGTCTTGCCCTGGCCGTTGTCGCCGACGAGCACGTTCATCCGTGCGCCGAACTCGAACGCGGTATCGTGGTGGTTGCGGAAATTGGAGAGGCGGGCCCTGACGATCTTCATTCCATGGCCGTCCGCTTAATTGTTCAAGCGCACCGGCATGATGAGCATCAGCACGTCCTCGCCCTCCCGGGGGGCGGCGGGCGAGATGACCGCAGCGCGGTTCGGGGAGCTCATGCGGAACTCGACCTCGTCCGCCTCGAGGTGCGACAGCACGTCCACCACGTAGCCGGAGTTGAAGCCGATCTCGATCTCGTCGTCGTTGTAGTCGCAGGAGACCTTTTCCTTCGCCTCACTGCCGAAGTCCTGGTCCTCCGCGGTGACCCGGATCTCGTCCTTGGCGACCGAGAAGCGGATCTGGTGCGTGGTGGAATTGGAGTAGAGCGAGACGCGCCGGACGGACTGCAGCATCTCGTGCTTGTTCACCACCAGCCGCTTCTCGTTGTCCTGCGGGATGACGCTCTCGTAGTTCGGATACTTCTCCTCGATGAGCCGAGAGATGAGCGAGGTGCCGTCGAACCGGAACATCACGTGCGTTCCGGTGATGAGCACCTTGGTGGAGGCGCCCGCGGCGACCTTGTCCAGCAGGGACAGCGCCTTGGCGGGGATGATGATGTCCTTCGTGATCTTCACGGCCGGGATGTTCGAGTGCACGACCCGCACGAGCCGGTGTCCGTCCGTCGCCACGGTGCGCACCTGTCCCTTGGAGAACTGGAACAGCACCCCCATCATCGCGGGACGCAGTTCGTCCGCCGAAACGGCGAAGAGGGTGGTGCCGATGAGCCGCTGCAGCACCGGCACGTCGAACGGGATCTCGGTCTCCCCCTTGAACTCGGGAATGGCGGGGAACTCCTCGCTGCTCTCTCCGGTCAGCGTGTACTCGCCGTTATCGGTCTTCATCTTCACCTTGTTGGACTCGGTGTCGATGGTGAAGACGATGTTGGTGTCCGGCAGCGCCCGCACCGTGTCGAAGATCTTCTTCGCCGGAATGGCGATGGTGCCGTTCTGTCCCCCCTGCACTTCCAGGGAGACGGAGACGGATATTTCCAGGTCGGTGGCGGTGATCTTCAACGTATTGGCATGGATGTCGAACAGCAGATTCTCCAGGATGGGGAGGGTGGAACGCGTGGGGACCACGCTGACGGTCTTCGACAAGGCCTTCTGCAGATCGGAGCTCCGAACGGAAAATTTCATCATCTATCTCCTGAAAAGTGTGGGAGGGTGCGGAGGATTCAGTATATCAATATACGAAAAAGACGCCGGAAACTCAAAGGAAAGAGCCCTGTAACCCTATACCATATATGGAGGTTACGCGGTATATAATGATGGATTTTTAAAGAAGAATACTAACACTAATAATGGGTGTGGACATGTGCATAACCATGTGAAAAACCATGTACACGGCGGTGTACGGACGTACGGCGGTGTGGAGAAGTTGTGTGAATGGAATCCGGTTGTCCACACGTATCCACACCGGACGGGATGCGGCGCTGAACGGGCGAACTATCAACATCGAATTCACATCTGTGCACATGTTCTGCCATGGGGAATGTGGATAACCGTCCGTTTAAAAAGAGAGAAGGCGGACAGTGAACGGCCCGCCTTCTCTCGCTCCGCACGGCTCGTTCACCGCGAGAGGATCTCTATCTTCCTCCGCACCTGTTCCATCGACGTCCGGAACTTCGGGTCGATCTTCAATTGCTCCTCGACCGTCTGGTAGGCGTGGATGACCGTGCTGTGGTCCCGGCCCCCGAAGTTCAGTCCGATAGTCTTCAGGGAACAGTTGGTCAGTTCCTTCGCCAGGTACATCGCCACCTGCCGCGCGATGACCACCTCCTGCTTGCGCGTCTTGGCGCGGAGCAGGTCGCTCGGCAGGTCGTAGAACTCCGAAACGATGCGCTGGATCTCCTCGACGGAGAGGGGCGACTTCACGTCGTTCACGATGGAGCGGAGCACCTCGCGCGCCAGGTCGATGTCCACTTCCTTCCCCTCGAGCGACGCCTTGAACAGCAGGCTGGTGTAGCATCCCTCCAGCTCGCGCACGTTGGAAGTGACGTTGGCCGCCACGAAATCGAGCACCTGGTCCGGGATGTTCACGCTCTCGTCCTCGCACTTCTTCCGCAGGATGGCGGTGCGCGTCTCGAGGTCCGGCGGCTGGATGTCCGCCGTGAGGCCCCACTGGAAGCGGGAGATGAGCCGGTCGTCCAGTCCCTGCAGTTCCTTCGGCGGCCGGTCCGACGACAGGATGATCTGTTTGCCGAGCTGATGGAGGGAGTTGAAGGTGTGGAAGAAGCTGTCCTGCGTCTTCTCCTTGCCGGAGAAGAACTGGATGTCGTCCACGATGAGGATGTCCATGCTCCGGTAGAAGTTCGAGAACTCGTTGGTCCGGTCACCCCGGATGGCGTCGATGAACTCGATGGTGAACTTCTCGCTGGAGATGTACATCACCCGCTTCGCCTTCCCGTGCTCCAGGGCGTAGTTGCCGATGGCCTGCATCAGGTGCGTCTTGCCGAGACCCGTTCCGCCGTACAGCACCAGCGGGTTGAACGAGGTGCCGCCCGGATTGTTCGCCACCGCCATCGCGGCGGCGCGCGCCAGCTGGTTGCTCTCCCCCTTGATGAAGTTGGCGAAGGTGTAGCGGCGGTTCAGGTTCGTCTTGTCGTACTCCAGAGGCCGCACGCTCTCCGCCGGCTCGATGCGCGCCTGCAGCGCCTCGTTCGCCTTCTGGCCGATCTCCGCGGCCGAGACGACCACGGAGGGGAGCGGTTCGTCCACCGGCGTCACGTTGTACGTCACCTTCACGCTCCGGCCGAAGACCTTCTGCAGGGCGCCGGCGACGAGGCCGTGGTAGTGTTCCTCAAGCCACTCGAAGAAGAACTGGCTCGGAACGTTCACCATCAGTTCGCCGTTCTCGTACCGGACCGGCTTGATGGGCTCGAACCACGTCTTGAAACTCTGCGAGTTGATCTGCGGCTGGATGAGGGAGAGCACCTCTCCCCAGGATGCGTCGAGCTGTTCGGACAGCGGACCGGATCCGTCCGAAATGTCCGTGTGGGCGATGGAAATCATACAGAATGGAACTTATCAACAGTTATCGTCACGTTGTCCACACCGTTGTGCACAACGCGAAAAATCGTAATTCAGACACTTAGAGACAGGAATAGAATTATACACATCACCGACCCCGCCGTAACCCGTTGAAAAATAATGTACCTTTAAAGACGAGACCGCACTTATCAACAGAGAATGTGAATATCTTTTTCCGCCCCTTCCACCGTGCTTCCATGTGTGTGTGCGGAGTGAAAAGTTATCCACATTCCATCCACACGTACGGAAGCATCGTTCCTTTATGAAGTATAGGATGTTGATATCCCCTCTGTCAAGTACTAATGTGGATAACTTTTAAATTGTTGGAAATCAGCGTGAAAAAAGGGGAAAGAGGGGTAAAAAACTCTTGTTTAGAGACGCCCCGTTTCGTATCTTGGGGGATATTTTTTCAACCAAGGAGAAGCAATGAAACGTACTTTTCAGCCGCACAAGCGGAAACGCCGGAATACCCACGGTTTTCGTGAGCGCATGTCCACCAAGAACGGCCGCAAGGTCCTTTCCAGCCGCCGTGCGAAGGGGCGCCACAAACTGACCGTCAGCGACGAACCGCGGAACTGACCGCGGCGTCGCACCGTGTTCGGCAGCGCCCCTCACGTTCGTCAACACGCCCGGCCGGCGGCGACCCCATCGTGCAGCAGACACTCCCCAAATCCTCCATCCTCCGCGGCTACCAATCGTTCAGCAGGGTCATTTCACAGGGATTCGTCCTCCAGGGTGCCGTGCTGACGGCGTACGTCGAGGTGGTGCGAACGGAGACTGCGGGCGGAGCGGTGATCGGGTTCGCGGTGGCGAAGAAGCGGGTGCCGCTCGCCGTACGGCGGAACCGCATCCGCCGGCTGATGCGGGAGGCGGTGCGGAAGGGATTCCGGGCGGTGCAGGATTCGGCGGAAGCGAAGAGCGAACAGGTGTCCGTGGTGCTCTCCTATAAAGGAAGGCCGGGCATGGATCCCCGCCGGATGACCTTGAGCGTCATCGAGCCGGACTGGACCGCGCTGCGCGCGCGCATCCTGGAGAAGCTGTGAGAAGCGCCGCCATCCTCCTCATCCGGATGTACCAGCTCATCATCTCCCCGTTCCTTCCGGCGAACTCGTGCCGGTTCCATCCCACCTGTTCCCAGTACACGATGGACGCGATACGGAAGCACGGCGTCCTGAAAGGCATCGTTCTCGGCACCGTGCGCATCGCGAAGTGTCATCCGTACCACGAGGGGGGATACGATCCGGTGCCGGACGAATTCACGTTCACGAAACGCCGGTGACCCGGCCAACGAAACCCTATGGGCAGACAAGAGACCTTCGGATTCATCCTCATCGCCGCCGTCCTGATGGCGTGGATGTGGTTCACCTCTCCGCAGCGGCAGACGCCGCCGCCGGAACCTCCGGCCGCCGAAACGGCGGTACAGCGTGACGCCGCACCGTCGTCGTTGCCGGCCGCTCCCGCGGTGACCGCCGCCCCCGTGCCGGTCGCCGCCGCGGACACGCTCGGCCGCTACTTCGCCGGTACGGACAGCGGCACCGAACGCACCATCACCGTCGAAACGGACCGCTACATCGCCGAGCTCAGCACGCACGGCGGCACCATCGTGCGCTGGACGCTGAAGGGGTACTCGACGTGGGACGGCGGACACCCCGTGCAGCTGGTGAACGGCCGCTCCGACTACAGCGTGCTCTTCACCACCACCGACGGGAAGATAATCGACACGAAGCACCTCTTCTTCCAGACCTCCTCCGTCGCGCGGCGGACCCTCACCGGCAGCGACGAAGCGACGGTGGAGATGGTGCTGACGGCGCGCGAGGGACGCATCGTGAAGACGTTCACCTTCCGCAACGGCCGCTACGATTTCACCTCGGACATCCGTTTCGAGGGGATGCAGAACGTGGTGGCGAACTACGAGTATCAGGTGCTGTGGGAGCACGGCGTGAAGTACACGGAGTTCAACAGCGTGGACGAGTCGAACTCCGCCGCCGCCTTCACCTACGGCGGGGGAGAGCTGAAGGAGGTCAACGCCTCCTCTGTCGGCGACAATCCGAAGGAGGACCCCTCCGGACAGACCGACTGGGTGGCGGTGCGGAGCAAGTACTTCGCCGCGGCGCTCCTCTCCGAAGACCGCAAGGCGAGCGGCGCGTACCTGGAAGGGACGCACACCTCGGCGCCGGACAACGGTTCCGTGGAGCGGTACGCGGTCGCCCTCAAGTATCCGTTCAAGAACACGATGATGGAGAGCGCGAAGCTGACGGTGTACCTCGGTCCGCTCGAGTACTCGACGCTCGAATCGTACGGCCGCGGACTGCACGACATCATGTCGCTCGGCTGGTCGTGGATCCGTCCGCTCACAGTGTACCTCTTCATCCCGCTCTTCAACATCCTGCACTCGTTCATCCCGAACTACGGGCTGGTCATCATCGTCTTCTCCCTCGTCATCAAACTGGCGCTCCATCCGCTGACGCGGAGCAGCATGCGCTCCATGCGGAACATGCAGAAGCTGCAGCCGCTGATGCAGGAGCTGCGCGAGAAGTACCAGAACGACCCGCAGACGATGAACCTGCAGACGATGAAGCTGTACAAGGACTACGGTGTGAACCCCGCGGGGGGCTGTCTGCCGCTGCTGCTGCAGATGCCCATCCTCTTCGCGCTGTATTCGCTCTTCTCCTCCTCCATCGAGCTGCGTCATGCCCCCTTCGTATGGTGGATCACCGACCTCTCGACACCGGACGTCCTGGTCCCGCTGCCGTTCTCGGTGCCGCTGCTCGGCAACTTCATCAGCGGACTGACGCTGGCCATGGGCATCACGATGTACGTGCAGCAGAAGCAGACGGTGACCGATCCCACACAGAAGGCGCTGGTGTGGATGATGCCGCTGATGATGACGGTGATGTTCAATCATTTCCCGTCGGGACTGAACCTCTATTATTTCGTCTTCAACATCCTCTCCATCGGGCAGCAGTACTACTTCAACCAGTCCCACAAGGACGAACCGCTGAAGAAGGTGCCTGAGAACAAGCGGAAGAGCGGGTTCATGGAGCGGCTGGCGAAGAACATGCCGAAGCCGCCGAAACGGTAACGAAAATCGCTGAAGATGCACTGGAAAAGAGCCGCAAAACGGCTCTTTTTCATTTACATCGAACTCTAATGACTTTTTTCTTGACAGGTTGATATTAAAGTGATATCATTGCAATATCATCAACCTGGAGGAAGCGATGCAAACGGTCGTTGAAAAAAGCGGTTCGAAGATCAGCGGTTATCCGATGCTGGCGTTCCACATCGGCCTGTTCCTGTTCACGTTCTATTGGCTCGTGAAGATGATCCACTACGAGGACCCCGGGATGCTGCTGGTGTTCATCCCGTGCCTCGTCCTCGCCTTCGTGCTGTTCGGCGGTTTCTTCGTGGTGCAGCCGAACGAGGCTCGCGTGCTGGTGCTGTTCGGCCGGTACGTCGGCACGGTGCGCGAATCGGGATTCTTCTTCACGAACCCCTTCACCACCAAGAAGCACGTCTCGCTGCGCATCCACAACTTCAACAGCGAGAAGATCAAGGTGAACGACCTGCACGGCAATCCCATCGAGATCGGTGCGGTGATCGTCTGGCGCGTGGTGGATTCGGCGCGGGCGACGTTCGACGTGGAGAACTACGAGCAGTTCGTCGCCATCCAGAGCGAGACCGCCATCCGGGCGATGGCATCGGAATACCCGTACGATTCGCACGAGGACGATAAGGCCTCGCTGCGGGGGAATCCGCAGGAGATCGCCGAATCGCTGCAGAAGCAGGTCCAGACACGCCTGGAGGTCGCCGGCGTGGAGATCATCGAGGCGCGCATCAGCCACCTCGCCTATGCGCAGGAGATCGCCCAGGCGATGCTGCGGCGTCAGCAGGCGCAGGCCATCATCGCCGCCCGCAAGAAGATCGTGGAAGGGGCGGTGGGGATGGTGCAGGACGCGCTGAAGATGCTGGCGGACAACCACATCGTGGAGCTGGACGAGGACAAGAAGGCGACGATGGTGAACAACCTGATGGTCGCGCTGGTCTCCGAATCGGAGGCGCAGCCGGTCATCAACACCGGGACCCTGTATCAATGAACGCCGTGAAAGCGTTGTCGCAGTATCTGGACCGGCCGCTGCGGCTGGTCCAGCCCTCCGTCTGGAAACGCGTCTTCGAACTGCGCGCCGGCGAGACCGTACTGATGACGATGCGGTTCGAAAAGTGGTACAGCACGCTCCCGTTCATCGAAGGGTTCGGCGGGACCTGGCTGCTCAGCAAACCGAGCTTCTGGCGGCCCACACTCGACGTGACGGCGAAGGGGAGCCAGCTCCCCTTCGCCCGGTTCGTGACGGGGAAGTGGGGGCGGGGCGGGACGTTCGAACTGCCGAACGGCGAACGGATCCTCTACACGGCGGACCCGTGGAAGATGAACGGTGCGCATGAACTGTTCACGCCGAACACGGTGCGGCTCGCCTCCATACGCCGCGAATCGGTGTGGAAGAGCGTCCTGACGGTGACCATCGACCGTTCCTCCGAACTACTGGACCGTCATCCCTGGGTCCTGATGGTCGTTCACCATATCGTTCAGGAGCGCCGCAGCCGCGCGGCCGCCATGTGAACGGAACACGATGAGCGAGAAGAAGAAATATCTGCTCCGTCTCGACGACGACCTCTACCGCGCGCTGGAGAAGTGGGCGGCGGACGACCTGCGGAGCGTGAACGCGCAGCTGGAGTTCGTGCTGAAGGAGGCGGTGAAGAAAGCGGGGCGGTGGAAGTCCGCCCCCGACACGAAGGAGGAACCGTCATGAACACATCCGATACGGCCGTCTACCGTTCCGGCGTGAGCGCCGGACTCGCCGCGTTCCTCATCGCGGTGCTCGGCGGCGTATGGCTCCTCTTCGCGTGGAACGGCATGTTCGGCGCCCTGGCGCTGCAGAGCGCCGTCTCGCTTTTCGTCGCACACATCCTCCTCTCCACGAAGTACACTCTCGACGGCGGGACGCTCACCGTCGTCAGCGGTTTCCTCTTCCACCGGGACATCGCGGTGGAGCGCATCACCGCCGTGACGCCGACGCGTTCGCCGCTCAGCGCGCCGGCCGCCTCGTTCGACCGGCTCGAGATCCGCGTGGCCGGCGAGGAGCCCGTGGTCATCTCGCCGAAGGAGAAGGAGGCGTTCATCGCCCGGCTGACGGCGCTGAACCCCTCCATCGCCGTCACACGCTGACCACCCGCCGGGCTCCTTGCATCTGAGCCCCCCATTTCGAATATTGTCCGCACGAATTCCTCCGTCGCCGTCACGCACAGACCGTTCCCGGCATGGGCGCCACCGCCTTCCCCTCCATATTGACGCTGTTCCGGCTGCTCGGGAGCGGCACGGTCCGCTTCTTCACCGACCTCGGCCGGTACGTCTCCATCGTCTGGTGGATGCTGCGCAACATCCCGAACGCGAAGGAGTACTCCCGCAACATCCTGCAGCAGATGGTCGTCATCGGCAACAACTCCATCCCCATCGTCCTCTTCGTCTCGTTCTTCGTCGGCATGGTCACCGCCGTGCAGTCCTCCTACCAGCTCTATGACTGGATACCGCGCGCGGTGGTGGGGGCGCTGGTGACGAAGTCCGTGCTGCTGGAACTGGTGCCGCTCCTCTCGGCGCTGGTGCTCGCGGGGAAGGTGGGGGCCACCATCACCGCCGAGATCGGCACGATGCGGGTGACGGAGCAGATCGACGCGCTCGAAGCGCTGGCGTTCGACCCCATCTCGTTCCTCATCACGCCGCGGGTGCTGGCGGGGGTGCTCATGTTCCCGCTGCTGGTCGTCTTCGGCGATTTCGTGGCCATCCTCGGCGGCATGTTCGGCGCATCGTCCATCGCCGGCATTCCGGCGGAGGCGTTCGTGGAGGGGATGAAGGGGTCGTTCAAGACGTACGACGCGGTCTTCGGCATCATCAAAGGGGTGGTGTTCGGCTACATCATCACTTCGGTCGCCTGCTTCCAGGGGTACGGCGTGCAGGGAGGGTCCGAGGGAGTGGGCCGGGCGACGATGAGCACGGTGGTGCTGACCTGTCTGGCGGTGGTGGTGATGGACTTCATCCTGGCGTCGGTGCTGTTATGATCGAGATCCGCGACGTCTGGAAATCGTTCGGCGAGAAGACGGTGCACCGCGGCGTGTCGCTGAGCATCCCCGACGGGGCGACGACGGTCATCCTCGGACGGAGCGGCGGCGGCAAGAGCGTGCTGCTGAAGATGATCATCGGACTGCTGAAGCCGGACCTCGGCTCCGTGACGGTGGACGGGAAAGAGGTCACGACGATGACCTTCCCGCAGCTGCAGCGGCTCCGGTTCAAGTTCGGATTCCTCTTCCAGGCGGCGGCGCTGTTCGACTCGATGACCGTCGGGGAGAACATCGAACTCGCGCTGCGGCGCCACAGCGACTACCGCGACGCCGACATCCGCGACCGCGTGCGGTACGCGCTGGCCCTGGTGAAGCTGGAGAACGTGGAGCACCTGATGCCCTCCGCCATCAGCGGCGGGATGAAGAAGCGGGTGGGACTGGCGCGCGCCATCGCGCTGACGCCGAAGTACATGCTCTACGATGAACCGACGACCGGACTGGACGTGGAGACGGCCGACGGCATCAACCTGCTCATCAACGAGATGAAGACGACGCTCGGCGTCACCTCCGTGGTCGTCACGCACGACATCCACAGCGCGTTCGTCGTCGGCGACCGCTTCGCCATCTTCGAACAGGGGCGTTTCATCGCCACCGGGACGAAGGAGGATATCCGGAACAGTCCGGACGAGAACGTCCGGAAGTACATCGAGAGCGAGATCCACACCTAGGAGCAACGGACCCGCATGACCCTATCGCCTGAAACCCGCATCGGCATCGCCGTCTTCCTCGCCGCGGTCATCCTCGTCGGCGGGGTGATCTTCCTGAAAGGGATCGACTTCCGTTCGCGCGACTACCGGCTGACCATCCACTACGCGAACGTCAACGGCCTCACCGAAGGGAGCCCCATCACCATCGCCGGTCTGACGATCGGCAAGGTCGAGGACATGCGCCTGGCGGGGAACACCATCGCCGTCGGCGTGGCGATCGACAACGACGTGTACATCGCGAAGGATTCGAAGGCGTACATCAAGAGCTCGAGCATCATGGGAGGGAAGCAGATCGCCATCACGCCGGGGATGTCCGACGAGACGCTGAAGAACGGCGACACTCTCTCCGGCGCGTACGAGGCTGACCTGACGGAGCTGACATCCACCCTGTCGCCCATCTCCACCAACGTGCTCGGCATCCTGGAACGCGTCAACACCACGTTCGACGAGAAGACCCGCCGGCACATCCAGAACATCCTCATGGACCTGAACCGCTCCACCACGGAGCTGCAGTCGGTCATCCGCACGCAGGGGCAGACCGTGGACTACGCGTTCGACAACTTCGCCGAGTTCTCCGAACAGCTCACGCGCGTGGCGAAGAACCTGGACACCATCGCGGTGTCGCAGCGGGGGAACATCGACGACGGGGTGAAGAGCATCAAGGTGACCGCGAAGACGATGGAGGAGGCGGCGTGGCGGTTCCGCGAGGCGAGCGCCACGCTGGAGAACGTCTTCAAGCGCATCGAGAAGGGGGAGGGGACGCTGGGACGCCTGTCGCGGGACGAGCAGCTGTACCGTGACGTGGACAGCCTGGTGGTGAACCTGAACGAGCTCGTGAAGGACCTGAAAGCCAATCCGAAGCGGTACGTGAGCGTGAGCGTGTTCTGACCGGCGGCGGGAGCGAAACGGGCTCCCGCGGTGTTCTACTGGAAGACCGGAGACCGAACCGATGCGACGACGTTCACCCGCCCTCTTCACCCTTGCCGTTCTCGGCGCCGCCGCGGCCGGCATCGTGTTCACCCAAACGAAGCAGAGCATGACCATGGAACAGGACACCACGCTGCGGAAGAAAGTGCTGTGGGAGAAGGCGACCGAGATGCCCTTCACCGGGCTCTACGACGACTTCTTCGAGGAGGGGAGCTACGCGTGCGCCGGCTGCGGCACCGTCCTCTTCACCTCCAAGCACAAATACAACTCCGGCTGCGGGTGGCCGGCGTTCTCCGACGCGGTCTCCGCCGGCACGGTGGAGGAGGAGGTGGACCGCTCGCACGGCATGGTGCGCCGCGAGGTGCACTGCGCCAAGTGCAAGGGGCATCTCGGCCACGTCTTCGAGGACGGTCCGCGTCCGACCGGTCTCCGCTACTGCATCAACTCCGTCTCGCTGAACTTCATCCCCGCAAAGAAAACGGCCGGTCCCCGCTGAAGGGCGCCGGCCGTACCGTTACTCTTCCGACCGTTCCGTCAGTGATGATGCCCGCCCGGACCGTGCACGTGTCCGTGACTGAGCTCGTCCGGCGTCGCCTCGCGCACCTCCATCACCGTCACCTCGAAATGAAGCGTCTTCCCCGCCAGCGGATGGTTCCCGTCGATGGTCACCATGTCGTTCTCGACCTTCGTCACGGTCACCATCTGATGTCCGTCCGGCCCGGAGGCCGTGAACTGCATCCCTACCGCCAGTTCCGCCACACCCTCGAACTGCGAACGTGACACTTCGACGACCTGGTCCGGATCGAACTCACCGTACGCCTCCGCGGGAGGGACGGTGACCGAGAGCCGCTCGCCGGCGGAACGTCCGAGGAGCTGCGATTCCAGGCCGGGAATGAGGTTCCCCATGCCGTGGATGTACGCCAGCGGGTCGCCGCCGTCCGACGAGTCCAGCACCGTGCCGGCGTCGTCCTTCAGCGTGTAGTGGATGGAAGCGACCTTCCTGTCTTCGATCTTCATCGTCGTCCGTTCTGTGTGTGGATGGATGTCAAGAAGGTAACGGTATTCCGGTCAAGGACAAAGTGAAAACGGTCATGCGGCGGACCGCGAGAGGCGCCGGACCGTCTTGCGTGCGCGGGAGAGGACGCCGGCGCTGAGCGGGTGGGCGAGCATCTCGTCCAGCACCATCAGCAGTTCGCGCGCCAGGTCCGGTTCCTGCTCCGCGATGTTGGCGAGCACGGTGATGCTGAACGCTTTGGCGGCGATGGAGGTGCGGGGGGAGGTGAGAAGGGAGAACGCCGCGTTATATACACGCCCCTGCCGCCGGGCAGGGATGCGGACGAACTGGAAGGAGCGCATCATATTGCGCTGAAGGGCGTCGTCCGGCATTTCGGCCATGCGCAGCATCTCGCCGAGCCAGGGCTCCGCGAGGAACGGGAACCGCTCGACACACAGCGTGACGACCCATGAGGCGCGGCGGGCGAGGACGATGTCCTCGCCGAGCATCGCGCGCATGGCGGCGGCGAAACGGTCCGGTTCGGCGCCGACCCACCGGGCGATGCGGCGCACGTTCCGGACGGAGTGGTTCCGCATCAGCTCCGCGGCGATGTCGGGGGGGCGTTTCATCGTTCGTCGCCGGCGAGAGGGAGGGTGAAGGTGAACGAGGCGCCGCCGTCGACGCGTCCTTCGGCGGTGATGTCCCCGCCGAGACGCTGGATGACCCGCTGGACGATGGAGAGGCCGACGCCGACCCCTTTGAACCGCTCGTCGGTGTGGAGCCGCTGAAAGATGCCGAAGAGCTTCTTGCCCTGTTCCGGATCGAAGCCGACGCCGTTGTCCGCCACCGTGTAGACCGCCATGCCGCCGCGCACGGTGCCGGAGATGAAGATCTCGGGGTTGGACGAGGCGGAGGAGTACTTGACGGCGTTGGAGAGCAGGTTGCCGACCGCCTGCCGGAGCAGCGTCTCGTCCGCCCGGCAGTCGGGCAGGGGAGCGATGGTGACGGAATGGCGGTGCTGGCTCCCCGGCGGAAGCACGGCGTCCACCTCCGCACGGAAGAATCCGTTCATGTCGACACGCTGGAGGCGGAGTTCGTCCCGGCCGATGCGCGAGAGGGTGAGCAGTCCGTTGACGAGCTGGTCCATCCGGCGGATGCTGCCGCGGATGACCGAGATGAGGCGCCGTGCCTCGTCGTCCAGCGTACCGCCGTACTCCTCTTCCAGCACCGCGGAGAACGAATCGATGGCGCGGAGCGGGGCGCGGAGGTCGTGCGACACGGAATAGCTGAACGCCTCGAGCTCGCGGTTCGCCTCGGTGAGCTCGGTGGTGCGGCTGAGGACACGGTTCTCGAGCTCCTCGTTCATCGTGCGGAGGGTCTGTTCGTACGCCACCTTCTCCGTCACGTTGCGGACGATGTGAAGCACCCTGGTCTCGTCGAAGGGGGCCAGCCGCGCCTCGAAGTGTGCGGTCGTTCCGTTCACGGTAAGGGAATAATGGTACAGTTGCGTCGCCTGCCCGGCGATGGCCGAACGGAGTTTCGGCAGAATGACGGTGGAGACGAAGGTCCGAACCGAAGCAAGGTCCGTCGCCGCTTCGGGCAGGTCGGGAGACTCCAGGCGGATGGAGAGAGCACCGAACAACTCATCATGCGAGAGCAGTTCTTCCATGGTCCTGCCGGCGAATGCGGCGGCGGGAGCCAGCAGCGCCTCTCTGTCCGGCATATGGATGTCCAGGAAGCGTCCCTCGGCGTCCTGTACGAACATGACGTCCGGGATCGTGGCGACGATGGTCCGGTTCCGTTCTTCGCTCCGGCGGAGCTCCTCTTCGGCCGCCTTCCGCTCGGTGATGTCCTTGACGAAATTGAACGCCCGGACGAACGTTCCGTTCCGTTCGAACTCCATATGCGTGGTCTGTTCCACCCAAAAGACGCTTCCGTCCTTCGTCCGCACACGGAACTCCGACACCATCTGGCGCGTGCCCCCCTTTTTCCAGGTCCGGTACTGTTCCATCACGCGCGGCCGGTCCTCTTCATGGACGAGCCGGAAGGAGGACATGTCGTACAGTTCCTCGGCGGAGTATCCGCTCAAAATGACCAGTCCCGGGTTGCAGTACGTGAAGACCGCCCGGC